>NZ_BAAARW010000004.1:0-176460 GCF_039532545.1 Actinomadura vinacea
TGGCCTCTTCCTGAGCCAGAACGACAACCCGCCGCGCGCGGTCGGTGAACCTCTCGAACATCTCGTCGCTCCTCACAGAGCGGTTGGTCAGAGTCCGGGATGTCCGAACCTGTCCTTCCGCAGGTGCTGGCACCAATCAATCTAGCCCGCCCCGAGGAGGCCGCCCGGTGCACTCCCACCGGGAGACGTTCCCCAGCTAAGCGCTGTTCAGTCTCATCCAACTACCGTGCGGTCCCGCCATGTTCCCGCTACGCCGCAAGCGAACGTCGCCTTTCGGCAGGTGGATCATGACTCGTGCACGGCGGCCGGCGCGATGGCCGATTGAACCCTGTCTACCGGCAAGATGCCGTATACAACCCGCGGATCGCTACGCCACAAGCGAACGGCCCGTCTCACGATGGGAGACGGGCCGTCGCGGGCGAGGCGTCTCAGTGGGCGGCCTCGTACTTCTCGATCACATTCGCCGGGATGCGGCCGCGCTCATTGACCTTGATGCCGTGGTCCTTGGCCCAGGCACGGATCTCGGCGCTGCGCTCACGGCTGGAGGCGCCGCGCTGACGGCGGCGGCGAGTGGTGGCGCCCGCCTTACGGGACTTCTCGACGAACTGCTGCAGAGAATCCCGCAGCTTCTTTGCGTTGGCGCTACTGAGGTCGATCTCGTACGAGGCGCCGTCGATCGAGAACGCTACGGTCTCGTCCGCCTCGCCACCGTCGAGGTCGTCGACGAGAAGCACCTGAACCTTCTGTGCCATGGGGACAGACCTTTCAGCTGGAGCAAACTGCATTCGGTTGACAAAGATATACCGCGATGGTTGCCGATGACAATTCAACACTCGCGTGAAGTCCCCCTTCCCCCCCGGTAACTCTTCGTAATCGCCGGTCGCCGAATCGGCCGTGCGGGTGATACGCGGCGGCAAGGGGCGATACGCGACGGCCCGCCACCGCCGGTCCACCCGGTGTGGCGGGCTGTATGTTTTTGTCCGGCCACCCGGTCCGGGCCGGGATTTCGGGGGTGACGGGGATCACCCCCGCCCGCCCCGCCCAGCGCGGTCGATCATGCATTGGCCCGGTTTCCCGGGCCCGCGGGCTTTCCCCGGAGGGGTCCGGGGGCGAAGAAATGAAGCGGCCACCACCTTAACCGGGGAGGCAACACCCACCCCGCAGCCATCGATTAACCCTGACGTAACGGCACTAACCGCACCGTCGCGGGGGAATGCACGGCAAGCCAGGACACCCGCACGGCGACCTGATCACGCCCCGCCACCCGGGGATGTTCATGGATACCGGCGGGGACGTGGTCGGCGAAATCCGTTGCCGTGGCGGGGGCTCGGCTTGGAAGTGCTCCGTAGGCGACTACGGCGCGGTGGACTCTACTGCATACCGATAACAGCGGATAAGCCCTCAATGGTGTCACACATGACCCGGCGCGGCTTGTGGCTTCTGGAAGGTCGCTCAGGCGGAGCCGCGCTTCACGACGATGGTGGCCGCAAGCCGGTCATGCAACGCCTGTCGGCGTAGCCCCTCGTACATCAGAGCGGCGTTCCCCACCCAGAAGAGACCGGCGATGAGACCGAACACCGGTACCGGCCGAGCGGCAATAGGAAGGGCATAGGCGGCCGACCGCAGCAAGGAACGTGTCACCCCTAGCGGCAGGGGCTTCTGAACGGGTTCCTGCTGAAGGGTCCCGTCTGTTAGGGATGCCGTAGGAGCGCCTTCCGGCGCGTGCTCATCAGGGCTCGCGGCCGGCTCCGATTTGCCTTCCTGCTGGGGCTCGGCCACGGCTTCGAGGGACTGCGATGGGGCCCCTGGACGTCCCAAGGCCCCCTCTGGAGCCGCTGAGAGGCCCGCTGAGGCCGTTTGGCGCACGACCTCGATGCCAGCGAACCGTTTGCCGAGCGTACGTCCCCACAGGGCAAGCTGGACCCACTCGTACAGCAGCAGGAATCCGGCCACGGCGGGGGGCGCGACGATGTCGGCGTCCGCCGCCGGCACCACCTCGCGCACCACCACCACGACGGGCAGGCCGACCACGAGGGTGTCCACGATCCGGGCGAGCAGCCGCTGCCCCGGCTCGGCCAGCCCGGAAGGGGCCTCCGAGGACGCCGGCTCGGACGTCCCGGACGGAGGCCCCTCTTCAGGGAGCGGGTCGGCGTTCGGTGCCTGATCCGCCGCCATCTCCGGCCTTACTCCCCGTATCCGGAGTACTCGGCGGTGTCGCCGTAGCCGGAGTCGCCGTGGCCGGAGTCGCCCTCCTCGACCCGCTCGTCGATGACGAGCGTGCCCGCGAACCGGTCGTGCAGGGACTGGTGCAGGGGCTGGTCCCAGATCGCCCACAGGTAGGCCATCAGGGCCCCGAACCACACCAGGAGCAACCCGTACGCCAGGTAGTCCCACACCATCACGGCGAGGACCAGGAAGAAGAAGACACCGATCTGGTAGCCCACGTGGATGACGCCCGCGCGCCACACCGCCTGGGTCGTGGTCAGCGCGTCACCTGCGGGACGCACCTGGACGACCCCGAGATGCATCATCCGCTTGCCGAGCGTGCGCCCCCACAGGGAGAGCTGCACCGCCTCGTAGATGAAGGGCAGCACCGACAGGACGGCGAAAAGCGTGAAGATGATGGGCCAGTTCCAGATGCCGCCCTCGGTGTCGGTCTTGTTGCCCTCGCTGCCCAGGCCGATCGTGCCGATGACGACGGGCAGGACGAGGGCGAACCCGAACACCGCGACCAGCGCGTTGTCGAGCAGGCGGGCGGCCGCGCGCCGGTAAATGGGGGCCAGCGGCAGGCTGGCCGCCTCGGCGATGTCGTCCTCGCCGCCGTAGTAGCCCTGGTCGTACCCCTGGTCGTACCCCTGGTCCTGGACGGGCGGCTGCTGCCAGCCCTGCTGGGGCGGCGGCGCCTGGTTCTGCCATTGCCCCTGGTTCTGCCACTGCTGCGCTGGCGGTTGCTGGGGTTGCTGCCACTGGGAACCTTGGTAGGGAGGCGGAGGGCCATAGGAGCCCTGTCCCTGTCCCTGCGGCGGCGGGCCCTGCGGCGGCGGCTGGTGCCTGCCGCGGCGGGGGGATCTACTCATCGGTCAGTCCTCCAGGCGAAGCAACATCCGGGTATTGCCCAAGGTATTCGGCTTGACCCGGTCGAGGTCCAGGAACTCTGCCACGCCTTCGTCGTAGGAACGCAGGAGTTCTTCGTACACCTCTGGCGAAACGGGAGTCCCGAGGATCGGACGGAAGCCGTGCCGCTCGAAGAACTCCACCTCGAAGGTAAGACAGAACACCCTTCGCACACCCAGTTCCCTGGCGGTCTCGAGCAACCGGCTCACGATCCGGTGACCGATCCCCCGCCCCCCGTAACCCGGGTCGACCGCGACCGAGCGGACTTCCGCGAGGTCTTCCCACATGACATGCAGGGCGCCGCATCCCATGATCCGGCCGGAACGGTTCACGGCTTCGGCTCCGGCGCGTTCCGGACGTTCCGGATGGGCCGGCGCCGCCGCGCGGATTCCCGTCCCAGAAGGCGCCTGAAGGTCTTCGGCGACCCAGAACTCCTGTACGTCCTCATAGAGCTTCACGGTGGACTTCTTGAGCAGCCGCCGCCCCGATCCCGCGTACAGGCCGACGAGCCGGCTGATGTCCTGGACGTCGGCGGTACGGGCACGTCTGATCACGACTTCCACAAACAGGCGACGCTATCGGACCGCCGGCACTCGTTCGAACGAAGGGGGTGGCTGTCCGGAACATCCCGATCGGTCGGGTACGGGTGATGCAAAGCCCATCCCAAATGTTGGACAAAGCTGGGCATTCCACTCGGATCATGGTGCGCCGCATGAGTTTTCGTCACTTCCGGTTGGCACGCCACCCCGGTTCCGTTAGTCTCCTGCGCTGACATCCGCCGCCGCGATCGATCAGCCGGGACGACCACCCGGACAGCGGCGGCCGAACCGCCGAGTCCGCGGGCCGCGGCCAGCGCCCCACGGAACCGAGGACCCATCCATCGGTCGGGTCGCGGGGCGCCGCAGTCCCGGGGACCCAAGCCGACAGGGGTCAATCCGCATCGCCGCGGACGGGCTGCTCCGGCCCGAACCCGTCAGCTAACTCGGTAGGCGGATCAGGAGAGGAGAATTGGTGGAGCGCTCGCGCCCTGGTTCCTTTTCACGCCGCGAACCGGCCGTCCGATTCCGGGCCGGAACGCCGGCCGGCATGCTGGCCGGCGGATTCGCCGCGGCCGCCGTCCTGGCCTCCCCCGGCACCGCGCACGCCGATCCGGAGCCGTCCGCCAAAGAGCTGCAGACCCAGGCGCACAAGCTCGCCGATCAGCTCGAACAGCTCACCGAGCAGTACAACGGCCTGAAGGTCAAGCTGCAGCAGTCGCAGCGCGCCGCCAAGGTCGCCGCCGACAACGCGGCACGGCAGGAGAAGACGCTGCAGGGCGTCCGCGAGAAGCTCGGCAGCCTCGCCGCCACCAGCTACATGCAGGGCGGCACCGACCCGGCCCTCTCCTTCGTCGCCGCCCAGGACCCGCAGGCCATGCTCGACCAGGCCGCGACCCTGCGCTACTTCGCCGCCCAGGACGGCACCCGCGTCGCGAACATGATGCAGGCCATGCAGGCAGCCCAGCGCGCCCGCAAGTCCGCCGAGGAGCGCTCGGCGCAGGTCGACAAGCTGCGCGGGCAACTGGACGCGCAGCGCAAGAAGGTCACCGGCACCTACGAGAAGGTCCGCGGCAGGCTCGTCAAGAAGGATCCGACGCAGCTGGGCAAGCTGCCCGTCGTCGGCACCGGCAAGGCGGCCCAGGCGCTGCGGCTGGCGATGTCCAAGATGGGGCGCCCCTACGTATGGGGCGCCGCGGGCCCGTCCACCTTCGACTGCTCCGGCCTGACGATGTGGGCCTACAAGCAGGTCGGGATCAACCTCCCCCACTACACCGGCAGCCAGTGGAACGCGGGCACGCACATCTCACGCGGCGAGATGCAGCCGGGCGACCTGGTCTTCTTCTACTCCGACCTGCACCACATGGGCATGTACGTGGGCGGCGGGAAGATGCTGCACGCACCGCAGACCGGTGATGTCGTCAAGATCTCGCCGATCGGGGGGCGGCCGTTCGCCGGCGCGGTACGGGTCGCCTGATCCCCTCCCAGACGGACCGGCCTTGAAAGACGGATCTGCCTTGAAAGCGTGCCCGAACCGGGCGTCACGCCTGGGAAGGTGTTTGGCGGGGGGCCTTAGCCAGGGGGTCGGGAACAACGTCCGCGGCGACGCCTCGCAGGGACCTACCTGCCAGGGGGCGGCGTCGCCGCAACGGGGAAGGACGGAGTTCGTCTTCTTCTCTGCCGTTTCCTGCTACCGCCCGCCTCCTCCTGACGGGCGAGGGCCTTACGGCCCGGGGCGGGCCGAGTGACCCTAGATGAGCTGCCTACGGGCCGCCCACACAACGGCCTCGATAGGGGTGTTGACCTCGAGACGATCGCAGATCGTCCGAAGCCTGCGCCGCAGGGTGCGGGCGCTCAGCTCGAGCTTGCGAGCCGCCACATCGGCTGTGACACCGCTGGCGATCTGCGCGAGCAGGCGGATCTCCTCCTCGTTCAATCGCAGATCGTCGATGCCACGACGTGCGAGTGTGGCCTGTTCCACTCCGTCCTCCCTCGTCCGTGGTGATGACCGCGGGGATGCAGCCGTTCGCTACACAGGCACGGGTAGGCCTCGATCTGTACGCGTTGGTTGCCGGGTCCGGACCCTCCGGACTGAGATCATCGATTCTCACTTCGAAGCGCGCGCTTGGCCGGAGGTGGCCGATGGGCCGATTGACAGGCGCCATGGGGGAACTCCAGGTGACGATGCACTCGTTGGCCAACCGAACGCGGACGCACCTCCGGGTGCGAAGGACGCGCCCACGACGTCGTGGACGGCGACCCCGCCTGGGAGGAGGGCGCCTTGTCCGGGACGGGTCTTGATCGCCAGCCATCTCCACCCGCCCCCTTTCGCTCGATCATCCGACTCCTTCGTCCCGGCCGTGGACGAAGATCGTGAATCGTTTCAAGCTACGCTTCGGCTCGGAACGCTAGGCGGCCGGATCCGGCCCGTCAAGCGGCAGTTAGGCACTATGTGTACCCGTATAGGAACCGAACGTGAGCAGCCGCGCGGGGGCGAACTGCGGAAAACTCGATAACCTGCGAAAACAAGCTCGGTGTCGACGAGGAGAGAGTTGCCACAGACCAGCATCCGCGAAGTCGCGAGGCACGCCGGAGTTTCAGTTGGGACGGTTTCGAATGTCCTAAACCGGCCAGACCTCGTGGCCGAAGCTACCCGTGACCGTGTTCGCGCGGCGATCCAGGAGCTCGGCTTCGTCCGGAACGAGTCGGCCCGCAGGCTCCGCCAGGGGCCGCGCCGCTCCTCTGATCGCCGTGCGGGATCGCCGCGCCCGCGCGCGTTCGGCATCGTCGTCGAGGACCTCACCAACCCGTACGCGGCCGATGTCGCCCGCGGCGCCGAGCTGACGCTCAACGACGCGGGGCACGACGCGCTGTGGCTCAGCAGTGACCACTCCGCCGGCAAGGAGAGCCGCAACCTGGAGATGCTGGTGGAGCATCAGGCCGCCGGGGCGCTGGTCGTCCCGGTGGGGCTCGACCAGGCCGGCATCGACCGGCTGCGCGCCTCCTCCGGCATGGCGGTGGTGCTGATCGACCATGCCGGGCCGGACGTCTGCTCGGCGCAGGTCGACCATGTGGCCGGCGGTGACATCGCCGCCGGGCATCTGCTGGCGCTCGGCCATGAACGGCTGGCGTTCGTGACCGGAGGGCCCGCGCCGCGGCCGGTCGTGGAGCGCGGCGAGGGCGCCGCGCGCACGCTGGCGAAGGCGGGCGGCGGCGAGCTGCGCACGCTGACGCAGCGGGCGCTGTCACCGACCGAGGGCCGGGCCGCCGCGCAGCGGCTGCTGGCGATGTCGCCGACGCCGACGGGCGTCTTCTGCGCCAACGACCTGCTGGCCATCGGCCTGATCAACGAGCTGCTGCGGCTGGGGGTGTCGGTGCCGGGCGAGATCGCCGTGGTCGGCTACGACGACATCGAGCTGGCGGCCAGCTCGGCGGTGCCGCTGACCACCATCCGCCAGCCCCGGCTGGCGGTCGGGGAGGAGGCGGCGGAGCTGGCACTGGCCGAGTGGAGCGAGGGCGACTCGCACATGCACCGGCAGGTGATCCTGACCCCCGAACTGGTGCAGCGGGAATCCACCTGAGCTCCGGGCGGCGGGCGCGTTCCATGACGAACGCGCCCGCCGCCCACACTGAGAACCAGCGAGCGCTGAGACGGCGCTCCGGGCGCGAAGTCGCCCCGGCAGATGTTCCGGACCACCTATCGCGACGATCTCGCCCTAGGGGCGCTCTCCGCGCTCCGGCGGCGGATCACTCCGGCTTGACCAGTGGGAAAAGGATGGTCTCGCGGATGTTCTTGCCGGTGAACGCCATGATCATCCGGTCGATCCCGGCGCCCATCCCGCCGGTCGGCGGCATCGCGTACTCCAGCGCCCGCAGGAAGTCCTCGTCCAGCTGCATCGCCTCGGGGTCGCCCCCGGCGGCCAGCAGCGACTGCTCGGTCAGCCGGCGGCGCTGCTCGATCGGGTCGACCAGCTCGGAGTACGCGGTGCCCAGCTCGGTGCCGAACCCGATCAGGTCCCACTTCTCGGTGAGCAGCGGCTCGTCCCGGTGCTGCCGGGTCAGCGGCGAGGTCTCCAGCGGGTAGTCCATGACGAACGTCGGCTGGACGAGGGTGTGCTCCACCAGCTCCTCGAAGATCTCCTGGACGAGCTTGCCCTGCCCCCACTTGGGATCCCACTTGATCTCGCGGGAGTCGGCCAGCTTCCGGACGGCCTCCAGCGGCGTGCGCGGGGTGATCTCCTCGCCCAGCGCCTCCGACACCGCCCCGTACAGCGTGATCCGCGGCCATTCGGGCAGCCCGAGGTCGTACTCCTCGCCCTCGTGGACGACGACCGTGGTGCCCAGCGCGGCGACGACCGCCTTCTGGTACATCCGCTGGGTCAGGTCGGCCATGTCGTTGTAGTCGAGGTAGGTGCCGTAGGCCTCGACCATCGTGAACTCGGGGTTGTGGGTGGAGTCGGCGCCCTCGTTGCGGAAGTTGCGGTTGATCTCGAAGACCTTGTCGATGCCGCCCACGACGAGCCGCTTGAGGTACAGCTCGATCGCGATCCGCAGGTACAGGTCCATGCCGTAGGCGTTGATGTGGGTCTTGAACGGCCGCGCCGCCGCCCCGCCGTGGATCGGCTGGAGCATCGGGGTCTCGACCTCGAGGTAGCCCTCCTCGTGCCAGAAGTCCCGTACGGCGCGGACGGTGGCGCTGCGGATCCGGGCCATGGCGCGGGCCTCGTCGTTGACGATCAGGTCCACGTACCGCTGCCGGACCCGCGCCTCCGGGTCGGTCAGCCCGGCGTGCTTCTCCGGCAGCGGGCGCAGGCACTTGGAGGTGATCGCGAACCCGTCCGCCATGATCGACAGCTCGCCGCGGCGGGAGGTGATGATCTCGCCCTCGACGCCGACGTGGTCGCCGAGGTCGACCTCGCGCTTCCAGAAGTCGAGCCGCTCCTGCCCGACCTTGGCGAGCGAGAGCATGACCTGGATCTCGCCGCCGCCGTCGCGGATGGTGGCGAAGCACAGCTTGCCGGTGTTGCGGACGAGCATGACGCGACCGGTGACGCCGGCTTTCTCGCCCGTCTCGGTGCCCGGCTCCAGCTCGGGGTATTTCTCCCGCACCTCGGCGATGGTCGCCGTGCGGGGGAAGGTCACCGGGTACGGGTCGATTCCGCTTTCACGGAGCCGGTCGAGCTTCTCCCGGCGCACGCGCATCTGCTCCGGGAGCTCGTCGTAGATCTCGTCGCTCACGCGCCCCAGGCTATCGACCCACCGCCACCGATTAATCCGACCGCCACCCTTGGGGGCAAGGGGCGTAGCCCCAAGGAGGTGTGGGGGGCGGAGCCCCTGCCGGGGGGTGCGGGGGGGCTGACCCCCTGCCGGGGTGGGTGTGCCCTGGAGCGAGCCCCTGGGCGAGCGCAGGGGTGCGCCCGCCCCGCCGGGTGGTGTGGAGGGTCGCCCCTCCACAAGCTACACAGTGTTGCGTTCGTAGATCAGGCGTAGGCCTACGAGGGTGAGCCAGGGCTCGTACACGTCGATGCTCCGTGACTCTTCCAGGACGAGCGGCGCGAGGCCCCCGGTCGCGATCACGTTCACGTCTTCGGGCTCGGCGGTGAGCTCCTCCGTCATCCGTTCGACGATGCCGTCCACCTGTCCGGCGAATCCGAAGATGATGCCGGACTGGAGGGCCTCGACGGTGTTCTTGGCGATCACGTTCCGCGGGCGGACCAGCTCGATCTTGTGCAGTTGGGCGCCGCGCATCGACAGCGCGTCGATCGAGATCTCGATGCCGGGCGCGATCGCGCCGCCCACGTACTCGCCCCTGGCGGAGACGGCGTCGAAGGTGGTGGCGGTGCCGAAGTCGACGACGATCGCCGGGCCGGGGTGCAGGTGCGCCGCGGCCAGCGCGTTCACGATCCGGTCCGCCCCGACCTCCTTGGGGTTGTCCATCCGCACCGGGACGCCGGTCTTGACCCCCGGCTCGACGATCACCGCGGGCACGTCGCCGTAGTAGCGGCGGCACATCTCCCGCATCTCGTGCAGGACGGACGGGACGGTGGAGCACAGCGCGATGCCGCTGATGTCGGTCTCGGCCAGCAGCGGGCTCTGCTGGACCAGGCCCTGCAGGACCACCGCGATCTCGTCGGCGGTCCGCCGCGGATCGGTGTTGATCCGCCAGTGCTCGATCACCTCCTCGCCCTCGAACAGGCCGAGGACGGTGTTGGTGTTACCGACGTCGATGGTGAGCAGCATCAGGTCCCCGCTGATCAGGTGAAGTCAAGGCCGATGTCGAGCACGCGCGCCGAGTGCGTGAGCGCGCCCACTGCAAGGTAGTCCACACCGGTCACGGCCGCGTCTCGGGCCCGGTCCAACGACAGGCCGCCGCTGGCCTCCAGTTCGGCCCGGCCCGCGACGCGCCGGACCGCCTCGGCCATCTCGGCGTCGCTCATGTTGTCCAGCAGGATCGAGGCGGCGCCGACCGCCACCGCCTCGTCCACCTGGTCGAGGGTGTCGCATTCGACCTGGACGCTCAGCGCCGGGTAGATCGCGCGGATCGACCGGTACGCCTGGGTGACCGAGCCGGCCGCCGCCACGTGGTTGTCCTTGACCAGGGCGGCGTCGTGCAGGCCCATCCGGTGGTTGACGCCGCCGCCGCAGCGCACCGCGTACTTCTGCAGGGCGCGCAGCCCTGGCAGCGTCTTGCGGGTGTCGCGGACTCTGGCCCCGGTGCCCTGGACCGCGTCGACCCAGCGCCGGGTCTCGGTGGCGATTCCGGACAGGTGGGTGAGCAGGTTGAGCGCGGTGCGCTCGGCGCGCAGCACGGCGCGGGTCGGCCCGGCGACGGTCAGGAGCACCTGCCCGGCGGTCACCGGGTCGCCGTCGGAGACCTTGGCCGCGTGGTCGATCTCCAGCAGTTCGAAGACGGCCCCGGCGACCGGGACGCCGGCGACCACCCCGTCCTGGCGGGCGGTGAAGTCGCCGCTCGCGACGGCGTCCGGCGGGAAGATCGGCTCGCTGGTGACGTCGACCGCGCCGTCCTCGGCCAGCGCCGTCCGCACCAGGTTCTCCACAGCCTGTGGATCGAGCCCGGCCTCGCGCAGCCGTCCCTCCAGCTCCGGCGTCATGATGAGGTCCCTTCGTAAGTGGTCGTGAACGTCCCGCCGGCCGCCCGGGTGACCAGGTGGCCGGCCCAGGCGGCGTCGTTGCGGTCGGGGAAGTCCTCGCGCCAGTGGCTGCCGCGGGTCTCCTCGCGGCGGCGCGCGGCAGCGACGATCGCGGTCGCGACCGCGTGCAGGTTGGTCGCCTCCCAGGCGTCCACGCCCGGCTCCACCGCGTCGGTGGCGGCCAGGGCGCGCAGCTCGCGGTCGGCGGCGGCCAGGCCCGCGGCGTCGCGGAGCACCCCGGCGTGCGCGGACATGATCCGCTGGATGTCGCCGCGCGCCCGCGGGTCGATCAGCCCGCCCCCCGGAAGCGCCCGGAACGTTCCCGGACGGGGCGCGGCGGCCAGGTCGGCGGGCAGCGCGGCGGCGATGCGCTCGGCGAAGACGAGCCCTTCGAGCAGCGAGTTGGACGCCAGCCGGTTCGCGCCGTGCACGCCCGTGCAGGCGACCTCGCCGCACGCGTACAGGCCCGGCACCGACGTGCGGCCGGACAGGTCGGTGCGGACGCCGCCGCTCGAGTAGTGGGCCGCCGGGACGATCGGGATCCGCTCCGTCACCGGATCGATCCCGTGGTGCCGGCAGGCCGCCAGGATCGTCGGGAAGCGGTGCTCCCACATGCGGGCGCCCAGGTGCCGGCCGTCCAGCAGCATGTGGGACGCGCCGGTCTCGCGCATCCGGTTCATGATCCCCTTGGCCACGACGTCGCGCGGCGCCAGTTCCGCCAGCTCGTGCCGGCCGAGCATGAACCGCTCGCCCGCGTGGTCGACCAGGTGGGCGCCCTCGCCGCGCACCGCCTCGGAGATCAGCGGCTGCTGCCCGCGCGCGCCCTCGCCCAGCCAGAGGACGGTCGGGTGGAACTGCACGAACTCCAGGTCGGTCACGGCCGCGCCTGCGCGCAGCGCCAGCGCCACGCCGTCGCCGGTGGACACTTCGGGGTTGGTGGTGGCGGAGAACGCCTGGCCGAGCCCGCCCGTGGCCAGCACCACCGCCCGCGCCCGCACGGCGCCGACCCCGCCGGGCTGGCCCTCGCCCATCACGTGCAGCGTCACCCCGGCCGCGCGGCCGGAGTCGTCCTCGACCAGGTCCAGGACGAGCGCGTTCTCGATCACCTCGATGTTCGCCTGTTTGAGGGCGGCGAGCAGGGCGCGGCTGATCTCGGCGCCGGTGGCGTCGCCGCCGGCGTGCGCGATGCGCCGCCGGTGGTGGCCGCCCTCCCGGGTCAGCGCGATGTCCCCGCCGTCGGCGCGGTCGAACTCCGCGCCGAGCTCGATCAGCCGCCGGACGGCCGCCGGCCCCTCGGTCACCAGGGTGCGCACCGCGTCCTCGTCGCACAGCCCGACGCCGGCGGCCAGCGTGTCGGCGAGGTGGTCGGCGGGGCTGTCGTCGGGCGCCAGCGCCGCCGCGATGCCGCCCTGCGCCCACCGGGTGGAGCCCTCGTCCAGCAGTGCCTTGGTGACGAGCAGGACCCGGCCATGGGAACGGCAGCGCAGTGCCGCCACGAGTCCGGCGATGCCGGAGCCGATCAGCACGATGTCGGAGCTGACGGTCCAGCCGGGGGCGGGGGCGGAGAGAGGCCGAGGGGTCATGACGCCCTCCTCAGGGGGTCGGTTCTCGTCATTGTGACATTAACCCCTGAGAAGGGCGCCCACCGGGGTCAGCGGACCAGGTCGCCGCGCAGCCCGGCCGAGCCGGGAACGGGCTCGGCCGGGTCGTCGCCCAGCGAGACGATCGCGTTCGACCGGTCCACGTGCACCACCCGGGGCGTGAAGGCGCGCGCCTCCGCGTCGGTCATCGCCGCGTAGCTGATGATGATCACCAGATCGCCGGGCTGCACCAGCCGGGCCGCGGCGCCGTTGATGCCGATCACGCCCGAGCCGCGCTCGCCCGCGATCAGGTAGGTCTCCAGCCGGGCGCCGTTGTCGATGTCGACCACCTGCACCTGCTCGCCGGGCAGCAGGTCGGCGGCGTCCATGAGGTCCTGGTCGATGGTCAGCGACCCCACGTAGTGCAGGTCGGCCTGGGTGACGGTGGCACGGTGGATCTTCGACTTGAACATCGTCCGGAACATCAGGACTCCTTGGGGGAACCGACACGCAGCGGCATGTTGTCGATCAGGTGGGTGGCGCCGACCCGGCCCGCCACGGCGAGCACGCCGGGGCCGGTGCGGGCGGGACCGAACTCGGTGAACGTCGCGGGGTCGACCAGGACGAGGTAGTCCAGCTCCAGCGGCGGATCGGCGTCCGCCACCCGGTCCAGCACGGCCCGCGCGGCGCGCAGCACCGCCTCGGCGCCCGCCTCGGCCGCGTCCGCGCCCGCGCGCAGCGCCTCGGAGAGGGCCAGCGCGGTACGCCGCTCGGCGGCCGACAGGTAGCGGTTGCGGCTGGAGAGGGCCAGGCCGTCCGGCTCCCGGACGGTCGGCACGCCCTCGACCCGCACCGGGACGTCCAGATCGGCGACCATCCGGCGGATCATGGCCAGCTGCTGGGCGTCCTTCTCGCCGAAGAACGCCACGTCCGGCCGGACCAGCTGGAGCAGCTTCATCACCACGGTCAGCATCCCGTCGAAGTGGCCCGGCCGGGCGGCCCCCTCGACCACCTCGCCCATCGGCCCGGAACGGATCGTGACCTGCGGCTCGGCCGGGTACATCACCTCGCGGGCCGGCGCGAAGACCAGATCGGCGCCCGCCGCCGCGCACGCGGCCAGGTCGTCGGCGAACGTGCGCGGGTAGCGGTCGAAGTCCTCGTGCGGGCCGAACTGGAGCGGGTTGACGAAGATGCTCACCACGACCGTGTCCGCGCTCTCCCGCGCCCGGCGGATCAGCGTCAGGTGGCCCTCGTGCAGCGCGCCCATGGTCGGCACCAGCGCCAGCGTGCCGGTGGCGCGGGACCGGGCCGCGGCCAGTTCCTCCCGGGTCCGCGCGACGGCCGGCGCGGCCCCCGCCGGCCCCTCCGCCACCGCGGGCTCTTCCTCTCTTACCGAACTCGCCTGATCCACCGGCCCTCCTCGCTCGATCCGGATCAATCCGCCAGCACTTCGAGGAGCCGCTCGGCGTCCTCGGGCTTGAGCATCCCGGCGGCCAGCGCGCGGTCGGCGGTCAGCCGGGCCAGCGCCACGTACGCGGCACGCCCCTCCGGCGACACTCCGTCCAGCACCCCGACGTGGTCGGCGACCGTGCCGGCGTCGCCGCGCGCGACCGGGCCGGTGAGACCGTCGATGCCGAGCCGCAGCGCGTTGTCGAGCGCGGCGCCCAGCAGCGGGCCGAGCATCCGCCCGGGCTCGGCGACCCCGGCCCGGCTCAGCAGGTCCATCGCCTCCACCACCAGCGTGACCAGGTGGTTCGCGCCGCCGGCCAGCGCGGCGTGGTAGAGCCCGCGGCGGTCTTCCTCGATCCAGGACGGTTCCCCGCCCATCTCCAGCACCAGCGCCTCGGCGACCGGCCGCAGCGGCTCCGGCGCGGTGACGCCGAAGGAGATCCCGGTCAGCCGGTTCACGTCGTCGGGCCGCCCGGTGAACGTCATGACCGGGTGCAGGGCCAGCGGCAGCCCGCCAGCCCGGGTGATCGGGTCCAGGACGCCGGTGCCGTACCGGCCGCTGGTGTGCGCGACCAGCTTGCCGGTGACCGGGACGCCCGTGGCCACCAGCCCGGCGACCAGGTCGGGCAGGGCGTCGTCGGGGACGGTGAGCAGCACCAGGTCGGCGGCGGCCACCACCTCCTGCGGGGTGCCCAGGGCGGCCTCCGGCAGCCTTTCCTCGGCCCGCCGCAGCGAGGGCTCCGACACCGCCGCGGCGGCGATCACCCGGTGGCCGGCGCGGGCCAGCGCGACGCCGAGCGCCGTGCCGACGCGTCCCGCGCCGACGACGCCCACGGCCAGCCGTGCGGGACGGTCCGCCGGACGGGGCGCCGAGTCGCTTTCGGGCGTGCCGGAGGAGGGCATGCGCTGTCGATCCATGAGATCCGTTCCAGTCCTTCGGTAGGTACCGGACGTTCGCGCCCCAGCGTACCCGGCGTGCCCGAGGCCGCACGGCACCGCGGGGACACTTACGGCCCGGCGAGGGTTCAGCTACCGAACGTTACGGAAGCCTCGGTGCCGACGCCACACTCATACCCGCTTTCTGGAAACGGGTTGCGCGCCCTGACCTGCACGAGATAACTCTGAGTAGCGCTGGTCACGCGGAGTGAGGACAGTTACTCCGCCAACGCCTCCGCCCCACCGCTCATCCCGTACGGGCGGTGGGGCGGAGTTCCCGGCCGGCCGGCCGAAGACCGGGTCGGTCGAAGGACGGGTCAGTCGAACGACAGCGACTCCACGATCGAGGTGCGCGCCGCGCGCCGGGCCGGCAGCACCGCGGCGAGCATCCCCGCCACCCCGGCCAGCACCATGAACCCGGCGATCTGCAGGTAGGGCAGCGCGAACACCGCGCTCTCGCCCATCGCCCGGGTCGACGCCCAGCCGAACACGACCCCGAGCAGCACCCCGGTCAGCGCCCCGATCACGGCCATGACCAGCGCCTCCACCGACAGCATCCGGCGCAGCTGCCGCTTGGTGAGGCCCAGCGCCCGCAGCAGCGCGGACTCGCGGGTGCGTTCCACCACCGACAGCGTCAGCGTGTTGGCGATGCCGAACAGCGCGATCACGATGGCCAGCCCCAGCAGCCCGCCGAACACCATCAGCACCATGTCGATGGCCTTGGTGAACTCCTCCCGGATCTCGGCGGCGGAGCTGAACTTGGCCGTCGGGTACGGCTTGGCGGCGGCCTCGACGGCGGCGCGGGCCCGTTCCGCGGGCACCCCGGCGGCGGCCTTGACGAAGATCTGGGACGGGTCGGTGGCGCCGTACACCCGGCCGAAGTCCGCCTCGGTCAGCACCAGGCCGCGGATCGGGACGTCACCGCGGAAGATCCCGGCCACCGTCACCCGCAGGGGCTGCCCCGCCGGGGACCGCCGGCCCGCGGGGGCCTCGCCGCCGTCCCCCGCCGTCTCCTCCCGCAGCCCCTGGACGGTCATGGTCTGCCCGGTCCGGAGGTTCCGGGACTCCGCGGTCTCCTCGTCCACGATCGCGGCGCCGGGACGCAGGCCGCCGAGCGAGCCGCTGCGGAACTCGGGCCGGATGACGCCGCCGAACGCCGACTGGGTGACCGTGGCGACCCTGGCCTCCCGTCCGCCGATGTCGGCGTCCCCCCGCCGCAGCTCGACGATCGCGCCGAACTCGGAACGCGCCCGCAGGCTCTGGCTCAGCGCCGCCGGCACCTTCTGGCCGCCGTCGCCGTACTGGCCCTGGATCGCGAAGTCCATCGGGAACTGCCTGTCCAGCTGCTGCGTGGAGGTGGCCTTGCCGCTGGCGGCGATCACCGCGAACAGGGTCATCAGGCCGACCCCGATGGTCAGCGCGATCGTCGTGGTGGCGGTGCGCCGCGGCGCGCGGCGGGCGTTCTCCACCGCGAGCCGTCCGGGCACGCCCGCCGCCCGGCCCGGCAGCGCGCCCACGACCCGGCCCAGCGGGCGGATCAGGGCGGGCATCACGGCGATCACCGCGAGGAACACCAGGGCGCCCCCCGCCGCGACCACGAACATCGCCGTCTCGCCCTTGTCCATGACCATCGACCCGAGCACGCAGACCGCGCCGCCCGCCACGGCGAACAGCACCGTGAAAGCGGTGCGCGCCCAGCCGAGCCGGAAGCGGGCGGTGCCCGGCTCCAGGTCGGAGCGGAGCGCGACGACCGGCGCGACCCGGGTCGCGCCGCGCGCCGGGAGCAGCGCCGCCAGCACGGTGACCACCACGCCGACGGCCAGGCCGACCAGCACCGTGCGGGGCGCCAGCGTCACATCGCTCGCCGACAGCTTCGGTCCGGCCGGGCCCGCGATGCCGCGCCCGCCGAGCAGCGCCAGCGCCCCGGCGCCCAGCCCCACCCCGGCGGCCAGCCCGAGCAGCGAGCCGACCAGCCCGACCACCGCGGACTCGGCCAGGACGCCCCCGAAGATCTGCCGGCGGGTGGCGCCGACGCAGCGCAGCAGCGCCATCTCGCGCATCCGCTGCGCGATCAGGATGGTGAAGGTGTTGTAGATGACCAGTGCCGAGACCAGCACCGCGACCAGGCCGAACAGCAGCAGCCCGGTACGGATGACCTCCGTGTCGGCGCCCGCCGCCCTGGCCAGCTCGTCGGCCAGCTGCGCGCCCGCCAGCACCCGGTGGTCGCCCCGCCCGGCGGCGGCCGCGATCGCGGCACGGTCCGCGCCGGCCACGTCGATCTCCTCGAACGTCCGCTCGCCGGTCATCCGGGCCGCGGTGGCCGGGGCGAAGCCGACCACCCCGCGGAAGGCGGCGTCGGGGTCGAGGCCGACGCCGACCAGGCCGACGACTTTGAACGGGTGCGGGGCCTTCCGCTGGTCCAGCACGGTGATCGTGTCACCGACCCGGAACTTCGCCCGGGACGCCACCCGCGCGTCCAGGACGGCCTCGCCCGGCCCCTTCGGCGCCCGGCCCTGGTCGAACTCGTACCGCGGCATCCGGCCGCCGGCGATCGAGAGCCCGACCGTCGGGAGGTCGCCGACCGCCTTGCCGTCCCGGCCGAGCAGCGCCGCGTCGCCGCGGACCTGGCCCTGCGCCTCCACCACGCCGGGCACCGCGCGGATCCGGGCGAGCATGTCGGCGGGCAGGCCCTTGCCGGAGTCCTCGGCGGGCAGCACCGCGACGTCCACCTTGCCGGCGGAACGGGCGAAGGTCTTCTGCACGCCGCCGTCCATGGCGTCGGTGAGGACGAACGTCCCGCCGATGAACCCGACGCCGAGGGTGATCGCGACCGCGGTGAGCAGCAGCCGCAGCTTGTGGGCGCGCAGGCCCGCCAGTGTCGTCTTCAGCATCGCTCA
Organism: Actinomadura vinacea; assembly: GCF_039532545.1. Classification (NCBI taxonomy): domain Bacteria; kingdom Bacillati; phylum Actinomycetota; class Actinomycetes; order Streptosporangiales; family Thermomonosporaceae; genus Actinomadura; species Actinomadura vinacea. Next base: position 17,664 of record NZ_BAAARW010000004.1, read on the forward strand.
GCCGCCCAGGCTCTTGAGCCGGTCGAGGACGGTGTCGGGGGTCGGCCGGTACAGCTCGGTGACGATCGTCCCGTCGCGCAGGAACACCACCCGGTCGGCGTACGAGGCGGCCGCCGGGTCGTGGGTGACCATCACGATGGTCTGGCCCATCTCCCGCACCGAGGTGCGCAGGAAGCCCAGCACCTCGGCGCCGGAGGCGGAGTCCAGGTTCCCGGTCGGCTCGTCCGCGAAGATCACCTCAGGCCGGGCGACCAGCGCCCGGGCGCAGGCGACCCGCTGCTGCTGCCCGCCCGACAGCTCGCTGGGACGGTGGCCGAGCCGGTCCCGCAGCCCCACCACCTCCACCACCCGGTCGAACCACGCGCGGTCCGGGCTGCGCCCGGCCAGCTGGAGCGGGAGCAGGATGTTCTGCTCGGCGGTCAGCGTGGGCAGCAGGTTGAACGCCTGGAAGACGAACCCGACCCGGTCGCGGCGCAGCAGCGTCAGCCGCCGGTCGCTCATCCCGGTGATCTCCACGTCGCCCAGCGTCACCCGGCCGCCGCCGACGGTGTCGAGCCCGGCCAGGCAGTGCATCAGCGTGGACTTCCCGGACCCGGACGGGCCCATGATCGCGGTGAACGCGCCGCTCGCGAAGCCGACCGTGACGCCGCGCAGCGCGTGCACCGCCGCGTCGCCGCTCCCGTACACCTTGGACACCTCGGTGGCCGACACGGCCGGAGGTGCCGCGCCGGCGCCCGGCCCGCCTCCGGCATGGCTGGTGAACGTACTGGTCACGGTGGCTCCTTCGCTGAGATCCGCGTCGCTGCGCGGCGTTCGATGACGACCGTGACCACGCTAGGAAGCGGCGGCCTCCGTGCCATCGATCGCGCGGCCACGGTTCGCGTCAGCATCGGGAGCGGGTGCGGGCGCTCCCGTACGACCTGAGTCGTACGCGTCCGTCACCGTCGTGAACGACCCCGCGCGCCACCCGGGCGCAGGGGCGCCGGAGATGCGAAGAGCGCTGGAGACCCGGAATCTCCAGCGCTCTTCGATGCTCTCCGGTGGGGCTTGCGTCAGTCCTGCAGGACCAGCTGGTCGTTGCCCTTGCAACCCGCGCCCGACTGCGACAGGAGCGTGATGACGTTGGCGGAGACGCCGCACACGGTGACCGGGATGTTGGCGTTGACCGGGACCTGGGTGCCGTTCAGGATCCCGTGGTTACCGGCGGTCAGGTTCTTCGGGACGCTGTGGGCGTGGCCCCCGCCGCCGTGGTGGCCGTGGCCGCCGCCGTAGGCGTCGGCGTTCGCCGGGGCCGCAGCCACCATGATCGCGCCAGAGACGGCGAAGCCGAGAATGCCGGTCGCCGCGAGCTTCTTCAGCACGTGGAATCCTCCCGTACGTAGGGGCCGAAAGGGCCCTGCCTGCATTTCACATGCGCGCTCCGCCGCCCCCCGTTGGACGGCGTCACGTACGGTAGTTAGCCAACTACTACTGGGTAACACCAAGGAAAACCAGGCTTCGAAAGGAAACAGTCATCCCAGCGTAATGTTTACGTGACTCTCAGTCACCGATTTGCCCGCTCTTGACCAGACCCGTCTCATATGCGAAAACCACCGCCTGGACCCGGTCGCGCAGGTTCAGCTTCATCAGGATCCGGCCCATGTGCGTCTTGACCGTCGCCTCCGAGACGTACAGCCGCTCGGCGATCTCGGCGTTGGACATCCCGCGCGCCACCAGCCGCAGCACCTCGCCCTCCCGGCCGGTCAGCGACTCCAGCGCCCCGCTCGCCCGCCGCTCGGCGTCCGGCAGGTGCACCGCGAACCGGTCGAGCAGCCGCCGCGTGGTGCTCGGCGCCACCACCGCGTCCCCCGAGTGCACCGCCCGGATCGCCTCGATCAGCTGCGCCGGGCCCGCGTCCTTGAGCAGGAACCCGCCCGCACCCGCCTTGATCGCGGCGAAGGCGTACTCGTCCAGGTCGAAGGTGGTCAGGATGATCACCTTCGGCCCGCCGCCCGCGGCGGTGATCCGGCGGGTGGCCTCGATCCCGTCCATCCGCGGCATCCGCACGTCCATCAGGACGACGTCGGCCGCGGCCGTGCGCAACCGCTCCAGGGCCTGCGCCCCATCGCCCGCCTCGCCCACCACCTCGATGTCGGGCTGGGCGTCCAGCACCATCGTGAAGCCCGCCCGGACCAGCTCCTGATCGTCCACCAGCAGCACCCGGACGGGCCGCGCCTCGGGCTCCTCCAGCTCGCTCACCCCAGCACCCCACTCAACACGGCACCCCACTCAACACGGCACCCCATTCAACGCGGCACCCCGCTCATCGCCGGACCTCTTCGCGAACCGGGATCCGCGCCACCACCTCGAAACCGCCGCCGGCCCGCGGGCCCGCCCGGACCTCGCCGCCGTACACCGCGACCCGCTCCCGCATCCCCACCAGGCCGTGCCCCCGCCCGTCGGAGCGGGCGGCGGCGCCGCGGCCGTCGTCGGTGATCCTGATCTCGATCGCGTCGTCACCGTAGTGGAGCAGCACCCGCGCCGCCGCACGGGGTCCGCCGTGCTTGAGGGTGTTGGTCAGCGCCTCCTGCGCGATCCGGAAGACCGTCAGCTGCCGGCCCTCCGACAGCTCCAGCGGCACGCCCTCCACCGCGAACTCCAGCGGCAGCCCGGACCCGCGGATCTGCTCCACCAGCTCGGCCAGCTGCGCCACACCCGGCTGCGGCGTGTACGAGCCGGCGTCGCCGTCCTCCCGCAGCACGCCCAGCATCCGGCGCATCTCCGCCAGCGCGGTCCGCCCCGTCGAGGAGATCGTCTCCAGCGCCTGCCGGGCCCGCCCGGTGTCGGAGTCGATCGCGAACGAGGCGCCGTCCGCCTGCACCACGATCACGCTGACGTTGTGCGCCACGACGTCGTGCAGCTCGCGCGCGATCCGGGCGCGCTCGCCCGCCTTGGCGATCTGCAGCTCGGCGTCGCGCTCGCGCTCGAGCCGCGCCGCCCGCTCCTCCACCGAGCGCAGGTACGCCCGCCGCGTGCGCATGTGCAACCCCAGCAGCCACACCCCGGCCACGAAGACCGAGCCCAAGAGCAGCCCGTACTTCTGGTCCCCCCACCCGCCCACGTACCGGGCCGTCCCCAGGAACACGCCCCCCACGGTGACCAGCGCGGCGGCCACACCCCAGCGGATCGACGGCCCGGCCGCGACCGTGTAAAGGCCCATCAGCACGCTCATGTTCGAGGGCAGGATCGGCACGTTCACCACCACCTGGGCGAAACACACCAGGCAGATCAACGCGAACACCGCGCGCGGGTAGGTCCGCCGCAGCACCAGCGGCGCCAGCAGCCCGGCATTCCACACCAGGTACATCGGTCTCGACACGTCGTAGGTGTCGCCCAGCAGGCCGGTCAGCGCGTACAGGGAGAGCGGGAGTGCGAGGAACACGTCCACGAGGGGACGCGAGCGCAGGGCGTCCACCACCGGCCGCGCGCCACGGAACCACGCCCAGACTCTGCTGACCATGCCGGAAGAGTACTTTCACGCCGATCGTCCCTGGATCCCCCCGGAGTCGGACCCGGGTACGACCCGAGGATGGGCGCGCCGCCCCGCCGGTCCGGGTAACGTCGCTGGCGTGGGGGCGTTGCTGACGTGGCGGACCGCGATGGAGCGGGCACTTTACGGGCCGGACGGCTTCTACCGGCGAGGCGAGCGACCGGCCGAGCACTTCCGCACCTCGGTGCACGTGTCCGGACGCTTCGCCGCGGCGCTCGCCCGCGTGCTGGTCGAGGTCGACGCCGCGCTCGGCCGGCCCGACCGGCTCGACCTGGTCGACGTCGGCGCCGGCAGCGGCCGGTTGCTGACCGGCGTCGCCGCGAACGTCCCGGCCGAGCTGGCGGAGCGGCTCGCGCTCACCGCGGTCGAGATCGCCCCGCGCCCCGCCGGGATCCCCGCCCGGGTGCGCTGGCGGGACGCCCTGCCCGGCGAGATCACCGGCCTGGTCATCGCCAACGAGTGGCTGGACAACGTGCCGCTGGACGTGGTCGAGCACACCCCCGACGGCCCGCGCACCGTCCTGGTCGACCCGGTCACCGGGGAGGAGAGCCCCGGCCCGCCACTGGGCGCCGCCGACGCCGACTGGCTGGAGCGCTGGTGGCCGCTGCGCGAGCCCGGCGACCGCGCCGAGATCGGCGGGCCGCGCTGCGCCGCGTGGGCCGCGGTCGTCCGGCGGCTGAGCCGCGGGCTGGCGGTGGCGATGGACTACTCGCACGTCCGCGCGGCCCGCCCGGTGTACGGCACCCTCACCGGCTACCGCGACGGCGCGACCGTGCCCGCCGTACCGGACGGCTCCTGCGACGTGACCGCCCATGTCGCGCTCGACGCGTGCGCCGTCGCGGGCCAGGCGGCGGGGGCCGCCGCCACGCTCCTCACCACCCAGCGCGCGGCCCTGCGCGCGCTGGGCGTCACCGGCGGCCGCCCGCCGCTGGAGCTGGCCGGCCGCGACCCGCGCGGCTACCTGGTCGCGCTCGGCGCCGCGGGCGAGGACGCCGAACTCATCGACCCCGGCGGCCTGGGCGGCTTCGGCTGGCTCGTCCAGACCGCCGGCATCCCGATCCCGGAACCGCTGGCGGGGCTGGCCGGGCGCGGCGCCTCGGATCGCGGCGCCTCAGATCTCGACGTGCAGATCCCGCAGCCCGCGCAGCACGAATCCGGGCTTCCACCGCGGCTCTTCGGCGAGCCGCATGCCGGGCGCGAGCCGTAGCAGCGCCCCGTACGACTCGGCCAGCTCGATCCGGGTCAGCGGCGCGCCCAGGCAGTAGTGGATGCCGAGCCCGAAGGAGATGTGCGGGTTCGGGTCGCGGCCCAGGTCGAGTCGGTCGGGCTCGGCGAAGACCTCCGGGTCGCGGTTGGCCGCGGCCAGCTGCAGCGCCACCTCGGACCCGCGCGGGATTCCGACGCCCGCGACCTCGATGTCCTCCAGCACCCAGCGTTCGAACATCGGCAACGAGGTGTCGTACCGCAGCAGCTCCTCGACCGCGGCCGGCATGAGGGACGGGTCGGCGCGGAGCCGCGCCAGCTCGTCCGGGTGGCGGAACAGCGACCACCAGCCGTTGCCGGTGGCGTTGACCGTGCCCTCGTGCCCGGCGTTGAGGAGCAGCACGCAGGTGCCGATCAGCTCGTCCTCGGTGAGCCGGTCGCCGCCCTCGTCCACCACCTGGGCGAGCGCACTGATCAGGTCGTCGCGCGGGTCGGCCCGGCGGGCACGGGCCAGCCCGCGCAGGTAGTCGGAGAACTCCACGGCCGCGCGCACCGCCGTCCGCTGCGCCTCCTCCGACGGGTTCAGCTCGTACATCCCGCAGATGTCGGCCGACCAGGGGCGCAGCAGCGGACGGTCCTCGACCGGCACGCCCAGCATCTCGGCGATGACGTTCACCGGCAGCGGCTCGGCCACCCCGGCCACCAGGTCGCCGCCGCCCTCGTCCACCAGCGCGCCGGCCAGCTCCTCGGCCAGCCCGCGGACCATCGGCCGCAGCCCCTCGACCATCCGGGCGGTGAACGCCCTGGACACCAGCCGCCGCAGCCGGGTGTGGACGGGCGGCTCCACGTCCAGCATCCCGGCCCTGATCAGGTCCCAGAACGGCCGCAGGAACTCCGCCTCCGGCTCCCGTCCGAACTCCTCGTGGCCGGCGACGTGCAGGTAGGAGCGGCCGAGCCGGCGGTCCCGGAGCAGCGCGTCCACGTCCCCGTACCGGGAGATCACCCACTGGCCGGTCGGCTCGTGGAAGAACACCGGCCGTTCGGCGCGCAGCGCGGCGAAGGCGGGATAGGGATCCGCGACGAACTCCGCGACCCATGGGTCATAAACCGCTAAAGCGCTCATGCCGCGACGATAATGCCGAGATTGGTACCGCACCGGCGAAAAGCGCCATGTCCGGCAGGACGGGTCAGCGGGCCGCCCATCGGCCCGGATCGCCCGAAGCCGACCTGCGGGCCGCCTGCGCCCGCCGCGCGGTGGCCTCCACGATCGCCCGCGCCTCGCCGAGGTCGCGGTCGGGGGCTGCCACCTGGACCGGGCCGGGCGGGGCATCGACGTGGACCGTCGCCAGCCCCAGTATCCGCTGCAGCGGATTGACCGTCAGCCGCACGCTCTGCGCCCGAGCGTGCGCGATCACGTCGGTCCGGCGGCACAGCAGGCCCCGCCGGGTCACGAACACCGTGTCGTCGGTGCCGGCGCCGTCCGCCCGCTCCAGCGCCACCGAACGGGACGAGGCGGGCAGCAGCGGCACCGCGTCCACGTTGGCGCCCGGGAAGATCTGCCCGGCCAGGTACACCGCGACATGGCGGGGCGCCAGCGGCAGCAGCACCGACGACAGCGCCTGCCGCTCGCCCGCGTACCCGGCCACGGTCACGTCCAGCCGTGCCCAGCCGAACGACCGCCACAGCAGCGGCTCCACGATCCCGACCGCCTGCACCCGTCCTGGCGGCACCGTCTGCATCCGGGTCTCCAGCAGGCCGTACCGCACCCGGACCCCGTCCGGCGACATCGCCACGGTGCCGTTGGCGTAGGTGACCAGCGGCGCCAGGACGCCCCTGACCAGGCCCAGCAGCATCAGCACCAGGACGACCAGCAGCCCGCCCTCCACGAAGAGGAACATGAAGAACAGCGAGCCGAGGAACAGCAGCAGCGTGCCCAGCACCGGCAGCTTCAGCACCAGCGAACCGAACAGGGCGCCGAACGGGACCCGCCACAGCGGCCGCTCCGGCGCCTCGGGGGTGTGGCCGGGCAGGCCGGCGGCCCGGGCCAGCAGCTCGGCCCGCAACTGCTGCGCCGCGTGCCGGCCCAGGTAGCGCAGCGCGATCTCGCTCTGCCCGCCGCCCGCCAGCTCCACCCGCACCTCGGCGAGCGCGAACAGCCGCGTCACCAGCGGGCGGACGATGTCGATCGCCTGGACGCGCGACAGCGGGATCCGGCGCCTGCGCTTGCGCAGCAGCCCGGTCTCCACCACCAGGTCGTCGCCGTCGATGCGGAACCGCAGCGCCAGCCAGCCCCACAGGCCCGCGACCCCGGCGATGACCATGAAGGGAATGGTCACCACCACGAACGTGAACAGCTGCTCTGGCGTGAGCACCAGAGCGACCCCGCGGTCGGTCTGCTCCAGCAGCAGCGAGAAACCCAGCAGGACGAAGTAGATGATGAAGAACACGAACGCGCGCAGCGGCGCCGTCGCCCAGTGCAGGCGGTGCGTGCCTTCGGAGAAGCGCACGGGAGGCGGTGCGGGCCGGTAAGCACCCGGCGGTTGCCCATAGCCAGGGCCTGGCTGCCCGTACGGGCCGTACGGGCCATAGGGCTGCCCGTACGGCGGCTGTGGGTGCCTGTAAGGAACCTGAGGCTGCCCATAGGGACTCTGGGGCTGGTTGTACGGGCCGTAAGGCCCTCCAGGCGGTGGACCGCCCGGAGGCGGCCCGTGGCCCTGCCCGTAAGGACCACCGGGATGAGGGCCGGCTGGGGGTCCGCTCAAAGCCCCATGCTCCGTTCCTCGCCCTTCTGCGCGAGACGGTCGCGCAGAAGGGCGGCCTCGGCGGCGGGCAGGCCGGGGATCTCCGCGTCGGTCGCGGCCGCCGCGGTGTGCATCCGGACGGTCGCGATGCCCATCCAGCGCTCCAGCAGGCCCGCGGTGACGTCCACGAACTGCATCCGGCCGTAAGGCACGACGATCAGCCGCTTGACGAAGACGCCCTGCGTCACGATCAGGTCGTCGGAGCGCTCGGCGTAGCCGTACGACCGGTACGCCAGCTCGGCCACGATCCACGCCAGCACGACGGCCAGCAGGACGACGGCGACCCACAGCACCGTCCCGAGCGTCCCGCTGCCGCGGAACACCACCAGCGCCCCGAGCGCGCCCACCGGCACGGCGGTCAGCGTGGCCGAGACGCGGCGGTGCCAGGTGAAGCGCTTGGAGACGGGCGCCCACGCCAGCCCGGCGCCGGGCGCGAACGCCTGGTCGGACGGGTAGTGGGCGGCAGGGGTGTCGGCCGGGGTGACGACCGTCTGCGGCGCGCCAGGGCCGGGCGCGGCGGGCGGCCCTGGCGGGGGCACCCCGGGGTGATGGGCTGATTCTGGATTCATCAGGTGATCTACCGATTGCGGAAGGGGACGCCTATTCGTAGACCAGTCAACAGGAAACGCCCCCGCGACCGCGAGTCTGCAGCAGTCGACAGCGCGGCGGACACGGCCACGCCCCGGTCGACCCCGGCCACCTGGCCCGTGCCAGGCGCCGGGGTGGACGCCGGCACGTGCGCGAACGCCACGTGCCAGCGTCCGGCCCGGTCGCAGGTGACTCGGTAGGATTTCACCCCGTCGGGCACCGGACGGGACCAGCGGAACCGCACCCACCCCACCTTCGGGACCCTCACCTCGCCTACTCGGCGCGACAGGCGCCGCATATCCCCCGGTCGCACAGCCACGATCCGGAAGCCTTCGTGCCGCCCGGCCTTGCGCCAGGTCGGACGGCGATGTGTACCGGCGAAGAAGTTCGCCATGGCCTGAGCGAAGTCTTTGAGAGCTTGCTGTTGTACGGTGACCGACCCGGCCCGCAGCCACGCGGACTCCGATCGCGCCTGGCTGAGCTGCCGACACTGCTCGGCGAACCCCGGCGCCGACCCGCGTCCCGGCCGCCACTGCGCATGCTGCTCGCACGCTAGATTCCATACAAACCTGGCATGTGCGCAGGGCTCGGCCAGCGCCCGCTCCTGCGCGGGCGTCGGCCGAAGACGGTAACGGGGCACCTGAGCGAGACTAGTGAGAGGGACCGACAGAATATGAGCAAGTGGAGGTGCTTCCTCCCAAGCCGAAGGGACGGGGCTTCCACCCCAGATATTGAGTGAACGCAGGAGCGTGCCCATGACCACCGAACGGATCGTCGGGGTGGGGGCCGGGGCGAAGGAACTGGCCACCGAGGACATGGTCCTCAACATCGGCCCGCAGCATCCGTCCACGCACGGGGTGCTGCGGTTGCGGCTGGCCCTGGACGGGGAGCGGATCGCCGCGGCCGAACCGATCGTCGGCTACATGCACCGGGGTGCGGAGAAGCTGTTCGAGGTCCGCGACTTCCGGCAGATCATCGTGCTGGCCAACCGGCACGACTGGCTGTCGGCGTTCTCCAGCGAGCTGGGCGTGGTGCTGGCCGTCGAGCGGATGCTCGGCATGGAGACGCCCGCCCGCGCCGTGTGGGCCCGGACGCTGCTGGCCGAGCTGAACCGGGTGCTCAACCACCTGATGTTCCTGGGCTCCTACCCCCTGGAAGTAGGCGCGATCACACCGATCTTCTACTCGTTCCGGGAGCGGGAGACGCTGCAGCGGGTGATGGAGGAGATCTCCGGCGGCCGCATGCACTACATGTTCAACCGGGTCGGCGGCCTGAAGGAGGACCTGCCCGCGGGCTGGACCGGCCGGGCCCGCCGCGCCGTCGCCGGCGTCCGCTCCGGCCTGGACGACATCGGCAACCTGATCATGGGAAACGAGATCTTCCGCGCCCGCACCCGCGGCGTGGGCGTCCTCACCCGCGAGCAGATCCTGCAGTACGGGGTGTCGGGCCCCATCGCCCGCGCCGCCGGCGTCGACTTCGACCTGCGCCGGGACGAGCCGTACCTGGCCTACGGCGAACTGGAGCCGCGGATCGTCACCCGGACCGAGGGCGACTGCCTGGCCCGTTTCGAGTGCCTGTTCGACCAGGTGCACGCCTCGCTCGACCTGGCCGACGCGTGCCTGGACCGCCTCGCCGAGCTGCCGCCCGGCCCGATCAACCAGCGGCTCCCCAAGGTGCTGAAGGTCCCCGAGGGGCACACCTACGCCTGGACGGAGAACCCGCTCGGCATCAACGGCTACTACCTCGTCTCGCGCGGCGAGAAGACCCCGTGGCGGCTGAAGCTGCGGTCCGCGTCGTACAACAACATCCAGGTGCTGTCGGAACTGCTGCCCGGCAACCTGGTCGCCGACATGATCGCCATCCTCGGCTCGATGTTCTTCGTCGTCGGCGACATCGACAAGTGACCGGCACCCGCGGCCGCACGCCGCGATCACGCCCCAAGGAAGGGTTTCATAAGCCTGCTGTCCTGCTACGGACGAGACTTATGAAACACCCCCTAAGCGCGGGAGCGGCCGCGGTCGTGGGCCTCCTCGTCGGGATCCTTCGGGACGCGGCACGCGTACTCCAGGAAGTAGGCCGCGCCGACCAGCACCACGGCGGCCAGGAACGTGCCGACGCTGACGAAGAAGTCGTCGCGCGGGGTCTGCTTGTCGAGCGAGTCGCTCAGCCCCAGCGCGAACCCGGCGAACACCCCGGCCAGCACCGCCGCCGCGTGCGCGCTCGCCTTCCCCAGCGCCGCCATCCGCGCCACGACCAGCGGCTCCACCGGCCGCGTCCCGGGCTTGCGGCGGATCCGCCGCAGCGTGTTCCAGCCGGTGACGCCCTCGCCGAGCGCGAGCAGCAGCAGCGTCGGGACGGCCGTCCACGGCAGCGGCGGCAGGGTGACGTAGGCGGTCTTCAGCACCGCCCAGGTGATCAGCGCGACGACGACCACCGTGGCGACAAGGGGTGCCGGCCGGGTCGGCTTCATGCGGTATTCGTCCCTCGCTTCTCGGTCCGGGCGGAGCCGCGCCCCTCCGGCACGCTCATGCAGGGGGCTGGAGGCTCAGGTCGTCGCGGCGGCGCAGCGGGCCCTCCGCGGCGGTCTTGGCCGCGGCCAGGTCGCCGACCCGGCCGTGGCCGGCCAGCAGCACGTCCGGCTCGATGTCGGCCCACGGCACCAGCACGAACGCCCGCTCGTGCGCGCGGGGGTGCGGCAGCGTCAGGTCGGGGTCGTCCATGCTGACGTTGCCGAACACCACGATGTCGATGTCGAGAGTGCGCGGCCCCCAGCGGACCTCCCGCGTCCGCCGCATCGAGTTCTCGATGTTCAGGACGCGCTCCAGCAGGTTCTCCGGTGGCAGCCGGGTGTCGGCCACCAGGACGATGTTCAGATAGTCGCCCTGCTCGGGGATCTCCTCGCCGGGCGGGGCGTACGGCGCCGTCTCGTAGACCGGGGACAGCGCCACGAAGGTGAGCCCGGGGGCGTCGAACAGCGCGTCGACGGCCTCCTGGATGTTGTCCAGACGATCGCCGAGGTTGCTGCCGAGCGAGAACACGACGCGATGGGCGACCAGCATGTGGCCGCCGGTCGCGGTGCGGTCGGGCATGCGATCGGACGCTGTCATGGGCGACTCCTCCTGATCTTCACGGCCACGTCCGTGAAGGGGTGCGGCACCGGGGCACTGGGCTTGTGGACGGTGACCTGGGCCTCCGCCACCGTCGCGTCTTGCAGGCAGACCGCCGCCAGGCGTGCGGCCAGCGTCTCGATGAGGTTGACGGGCTCCCCCTCGACGACGGCGACCAGCCGGCTCGCGAGCGATCCATAGTCGACGGTACGCGACAGATCGTCACCGTCCGCCGCGGGGCCGGTGTCGAGGCCCAGCACGACGTCGACCACGAACTCCTGGCCGAGCTCGCGTTCGGCGGGGAGCACGCCGTGCCGCCCCCGGGCGCGGAGTCCGCGCAGCTCGATCTGGTCCAGGTGGTCGAGGGTCATTCTGTGCGGCTCATTCTTCCTCTGCGCCGTTCAAGATGGGGGATCCGTGGTGCAGCAGGAGACGCCATTCCCCGCCGGCGCGGACGAACACGTTGGAGGCCACGATGCTTCCCCCGGCCAGGAAACCGGCATCGCTGTCCTCGTCGGCGGTGAGGATGTTCTCCTTGCAGGTCACCACGGCCTGATCGCCGTAGACGTCGGTGCGGACGTCGGTCAGCACGAACTGGATGTAGCTGGTGTTGGCCATGATCAGCGCCCAGGAGCGCAGTACCTCGTCCCGGCCGCGCAGCATCGACCAGCCCGGGTGCACGCACGTCACGGCGGCCGCGTACGGGCCTTCCGCCCAGACCGCGCCCATCCGGTCGAGATCGCCTGCCTCGAACGCCGCGTAGAACTCGGCGTTGGCCTCCTCCAGCTGGGCGCGGTCGACGGCGTTACTCACGGAGCCGCGCTCCCTCCGGCCGGCCCTCCGCCGCGGCCCGGACGGCGGCGGCGACCCGCACGGCGTCGGCGTTGGGCCGCACGCGGTGCACCCGGACGCACCAGGTTCCGGCCGCGGCGGCCAGCGCCGTGACCGCGACCGTGGCGTCGTCGCAGTCGGTGAAGGCGCGCGGCGTCCCGTCGGGCCCGGCCAGCAGCCTGCCCAGGAACCGCTTGCGGGACGCGCCCACCAGGACCGGGTAGCCGGTCTCGCGCAGGGCGTCCAGGTGGGCGATGAGCGACCAGTTGTGCCCCGCCTCGGGGCTCTTGGCGAACCCCAGCCCCGGATCCAGGACGATCATGGACGGGTCGACGCCGCAGCGCAGTACCGCTTCTACCCGGCGCAGCAGTTCCTCGCGCACCTCGCGGACCACGTCGGCGTAGACGGCCCGGGTCTGCATGTCGTGGCTGTGGCCGCGCCAGTGCATCACGACGTACGGCACGCGCGCCGCCGCGACCGCGCGGGGCATGTCGGGGTCGGCCAGGCCGCCGCTGACGTCGTTCACCAGCCTGGCCCCGGCCGCCACGGCGGCCTCGGCCACCTCGGCGCGCATCGTGTCGACGCTCACCGGGACGTCCGCCTCGGCCAGCGCCTCGATCACCGGGACGACCCGGCGCAACTCCTCCTCGCGGGACACCCGCTGCGCGCCGGGACGGGTCGACTCCCCGCCCACGTCGATGATGTCGGCGCCCTCGGCGACCAGGTCGAACCCGTGCCGGATGGCCTTGTCGACGTCGAACCAGGCGCCGCCGTCGGAGAAGGAGTCGGGCGTCACGTTGACCACGCCCATCACAAGGCACCGCCCCGGCGCGGGCAGGCCCGGAACATCGGCACCGGTCATGCGCACCAGCCTATGCCCTGCCGCCGACCGTTCCACGCCCCGGCCCCGCGCCCTTGATCACACCGCGGGGGCCGCGCACGCGTGCGCCCGGACCACCGGCGGCGGCGGTCCGGGCGCAGCGAGAATGGCGCGTTCCAGAATCGTTTCGGGACGGGTCAGTAGCGGCCCAGGATCAGCCCCATCGCCTCGGCCCGGGTCCCCGGCTGGTCGCGGAAATCACCCCGTACCGCGGAGGTGACCGTCTTGGCGCCCGGCTTGCGCACCCCGCGCATGGTCATGCACAGGTGCTCGGCCTCCACCACCACGATCACCCCCCGCGGTTCCAGGATGTTCATCACCGCGTCGGCGACCTGGCTGGTCAGCCGCTCCTGCACCTGCGGCCGCCGCGCGAACACGTCGACCAGCCGGGCCAGCTTCGACAGCCCGGTGATCTGCCCCTTCTCATTGGGCGTGTACCCCACGTGCGCCAGCCCGTGGAACGGCACCAGGTGATGTTCGCAATTGTGCGTTAGATGGCCACTTATCAAAAATGTCGGATGTGGCTCGCATTTAAAACTGTAAACCGTGTACGGTTTGGTGCCCTCAGCATGGATCGGGCGCACTTCGAGCACCTTCGCCCACTCCGACTCCAGGAGCGTACTGGGCACGTCGTACTCGGCCTTGAAGCCATGCCTGCGGACCCAACTGTCGGCGACCCATAGCGCGGACGCCCGGTCGGTGCGCGGGGTGAACCGCGCCCCGACCACCTGGGCCAGGTCCGCCAGGAAGGGAACATTGCCACTGACGATCGTGGCGCCGTTCGACGTCTTCGACCTGCAACCGTCACCATCGATGTAACCGTCCAGGAAGCCGTGGAAGGTCTCGGTGTCGCGCAGGACCACACGCGGGAAACGCTGCCGCATGTGGTGCGCGTCGCCACCCACGAACTGGCGCATCAGGTCCGCCAGGTACGAGGAGACGACCCGCACTCGATATCCCGGTGTCGGAAGACCCGTGAAGCCCGAGGGGCGGGAAACCGGTTCCAGCCTCGCGTCAAAATCAGTGGCACGCCAGAGCGCCTCCGCGAACTTCTTCGCATACTCCACGTCATTGACGACCAGGGACACGTAATTCTTACCGACCGTGCCATCGGCACAGATGGCACCGATCATGTAGCCGAAGTCGTAACCGTAGGTCAGCCGGGGCCGCTCTCTGCAGAGCTTCCGCGGATGCGTCCACTCGATGAAGAGCCCGGCGACGTCCTTGGCCTCCATCCAACCGTCCGGAGTGGCCACGGGATGGTCCGGGGTGACCTTGAAGGAGCCCTTCTCAGTGACCACCTCGACGAGCTCGCGTACCGGCCTCGCCGAGATCTTGGTGACGGTGGTCTTCTCCACCTTCCCCTCGACCAGCGTGAACAGCTCGTCACCGACCTCCACACGGGCCGCCTGCTTCTGGCCGCCGACCGCGTTGACGTTCTGCTTGCTGGGCACGCAGGTGGAGTACACCTCGATGTCCTTGACCAGGACCATCTCGTCGTGGTCGGCCTCGAAGACCTTGCTGAGGGCGTCCTCGGGGACCTGGCGCAGCCCCGCGAACTGCTCGGCGTAGGCACGGGCCACCCGGGCGGGGGTGTCGCGGAGCCCGTCGCGATCGGGGTTCTCCCCGATCGCGAACAGGATCTCGCGCACCGCCCGCTCGATCCGGGCGTGATCGAAGCCGGGCGGGTCCTCCCTGAGCGGCTCCTCGTCGTACGGAATCGCCAAGGGTGTCAGCTCTCGCCGTGCGCTGGATCGGCCGCCGGCTCCGCCGCGGTCGCACCCTGCCCGTTGTTCTTGGTCAGGTCGGCGACGTCCTGCGGGCCCATCAGCGCCAGCTCCTTGGGCGTCAGCACCGGCGGCCGGTCGGACGGCGTCCGCTTGCCGTAGCCGGTGTAGGACTTCTGGAGGGGCCGCTTGCGGATCGGCGCGAAGACCTGCAGCACCTGGTCCTTGGAGAGGGTCTCCTTCTCCATGAGCTGGAGCACCAGCTCGTCCAGCACCTCGCGGTACTCGACCAGGATCTCCCACGCGGTGTCGTGCGCGCCCTCGATGTAGCGGCGCACCTCGTCGTCGATCGCGGAGGCGATGTCCTCGGAGTAGTCGCGCTCATGGCCCACGTCGCGGCCGAGGAAGACCTCGCCCTGCCCGGTGCCGAACTTGCGGGCGCCCAGGCGCTCGCTCATCCCGTACTCGGTGACCATGTTGCGGGCGATCGAGGTGGCCTTCTCGATGTCGTTGGCCGCGCCGGTGGTCGGCTCGTGGAACACCAGCTCCTCGGCGGTCCGGCCGCCCAGCAGCATCGCCAGCTGGTCGCTCATCTCCGAGCGGGTGGTGAGGAACTTGTCCTCCATCGGCAGGGTCATGGTGTACCCGAGAGCCCGCCCGCGCGGCAGGATCGTCACCTTGTGCACGGGGTCGGAGTTCGGCAGCGCGTGCGCCACCAGCGCGTGACCGCCCTCGTGGTAGGCGATGATCTTCTTTTCCTTCTCCGACATCACCCGGGTCTTGCGCTCAGGACCCGCCATGACCCGGTCGATGGACTCCTCCAGGGTGTCCATGTCGATCAGCTTGCGGTCGAAGCGGGCGGTCAGCAGCGCCGCCTCATTGATCACGTTGGCCAGGTCGGCACCGGTGAAGCCCGGGGTGCGGCGGGCGATGACGTCCAGGTCGACGTCCGGCGCGAACGGCTTGCCGCGGCCGTGCACCCGCAGGATGCCCTTGCGGCCCTCCAGGTCGGGACGGTCGACGGTGACCTGCCGGTCGAACCGGCCGGGACGCAGCAGCGCCGGGTCGAGGATGTCGGGACGGTTGGTCGCGGCGATCAGGATCACGCCGCCCTTGACGTCGAAGCCGTCCATCTCGACCAGCAGCTGGTTGAGGGTCTGCTCGCGCTCGTCGTGGCCGCCGCCGAGCCCCGCGCCGCGGTGCCGGCCGACGGCGTCGATCTCGTCGATGAAGATGATCGAGGGGGCGTTCGTCTTGGCCTGCTCGAACAGGTCGCGGACCCGGGAGGCGCCGACACCGACGAACATCTCCACGAAGTCGGAACCGGAGATGGAGTAGAACGGCACCCCGGCCTCGCCCGCGACCGCACGGGCCAGCAGCGTCTTACCGGTGCCGGGCGGGCCGTACAGCAGCACGCCCTTGGGGATCTTGGCGCCGATGGACTGGAACTTCGCCGGGTTCTGCAGGAAGTCCTTGATCTCCTCCAGCTCCTCCAGGGCCTCGTCGGCCCCGGCCACGTCGGCGAAGGTGGTCTTGGGAGTGTCCTTGGTGATCAACTTGGCCTTGGACTTGCCGAAGTTCATCACCCGAGAGCCGCCGCCCTGCATCTGGTTCATGATGAACAGGAAGATCAGCACGATGACCACGATGGGCAGCAGGCTGAACAGCAGGTTCAAGAAAATGCTCTGCTTGGGCACCTCGACGTTGTAACCGCCGGGCAGCTTCCCTGCGTTGGCCTGCTGCTGCAGCTGGTCCTGGAGGCGCAGCCCCTGGCCGTCCACCCAGGACGCCTGCTGCTGCTTGCCGTTGTTGAGCGTGACCTCGATCCGTTGATCCTTGTCAATGATCTTGGCGGACTTCACCTGACCACTGGAGATCTCCCGGACCACCGTGGAGGTGTCGGTCTTCTCGTAGGAACGACCGGGGTTGACGCCCCACATGATGAGGGCGACCAAGAGGCCGAACAGCAGGATCCACAGCAGCGGCCCGCGAAAATAGCGCTTCACGTCCATTTATCCGGTTACCCCTTCGGGGCCCGTCCCTCCTGACCTTGCGATTCGCCCGTCCCATGGGGACGCGCGCCACTGTGAACCGGGTCCTTGCACCACGAGCTCCGCGCCGGGCGCTCCGGCCACCGCGACGGCCTCCTTCATGGCTACCCGACACTGAGCCCGGGATATCGACGGTACACCGGAGTGCACATACCCGCCGACGCCCCTTGCAACGATCCGGTACGTCCCCTTGTTCCCTGCCGGTCACATCAGCGCGCGCGGCCACTTGCCAAACGCCACCCGCACGCGCTAATGGACATCCGTCCACGGTAAGCGACGTTCCGGTGTGCTGTCAGATCCGGGGGCGAACGGCGTTCAGGCGCCGTCCCCGCCGTACACGTGCGGGGCGAGCGTCCCGACGAACGGCAGGTTCCGGTACTTCTCGTCGTAGTCGAGCCCGTAGCCCACGACGAACTCGTTCGGGATGTCGAAGCCCAGGTAGCGGCAGTCGATCTCGGTCTTGACCGCCTCCGGCTTGCGCAGCAGCGCGCAGATCTCCAGCGACGCCGGATCGCGCATGCGCAGGTTGCTGACCAGCCAGGACAGCGTCAGCCCGGAGTCGATGATGTCCTCGACGATCAGGACGTGCCGGCCCAGGATGTCGGTGTCGAGGTCCTTGAGGATCCGGACCACGCCCGAGGACTTGGTGCCCGAGCCGTAGGACGACACCGCCATCCAGTCCATGGACGCGGGTGCGTGCAGCTCCCGGGCCAGATCCGCCATGATCATGACGGCGCCCTTGAGCACCCCGACCAGCAGCAGGTCCTTGCCCTCGTAGTCGGCGTCGATCTGCGCGGCCAGCTCGCCCACCTTGGCCCGCAGCCGGTCCTCCGGGATCAGCACCTTCGCCAGGTCGGTGCCCAGATCCTTGTCGTCCACAAACCCCACCCTCGTGTGACCTCATGTGACACGGCCGTCTCAGGACGGGCCGAACAGCAGCCTGCCATACCGCCGGGACGCGCGTAGGCCCCCGGGGAGATCAACGTGCCGCTGCCCGCGCCACGCCGTGACCAGCCGATCCACCTCTTCGACGTGGACGGCCGCGAGGGTACCCGGTGGGCTGCCCGCCTGGACCGCGGCCTTCCGCAGGACCCGCGTCCGGACGGCGCGCGGCAGCCCCGCCAGCTTCTCGACGTCCAGTTCGATGCCCTCAGAAGAGACGAGCGCCTCGGCGTAGGAGTGGTCGGCGATCTCGTCCAGTGCGTCCGCGTCCTCCCGGAGCATCTTGCCGGTACGGGCCAGCGCCTCCGCGATACCAGGACCCAGGGCTTTCTCCAGGGCGGGCAGGGCCTCATGCCTAACCCGGACACGCGTATACGAGCGGTCGTCGTTGTGGGGGTCGTCCCAGGGCTCCAGGCCCATCGCTAGGCACGCGCGCCGCGTCGTCGCCCTGTCCAGGTCGAGCAGGGGACGCACGTAGCGCACCTCCGTGCCATCCTTCGCGGCCTTCCGTACGAAGGAAGGCGGCATCCCCGCTAGAGAACGAGCCCCAGACCCCCTGGCCAGCCCCATCAACACCGTCTCGGCCTGGTCGTCGCGTGTGTGGCCCAACAGCACGGCCGCGGCTCCCAAACGGGCCGCCGCATCGTCCAAAGCCCCGTACCGCGCCTTGCGGGCCGCGTTCTCCGGCCCGCCCTCCTGCCCGACGACGACCGCGACGGAGCCCGCCGGGTCCAGACCAAGATCGGCCAATGTCCGCACGACCTTCGCGGCCCGCTCCTCCGACCCCGGCTGAAGCCCGTGATCAACGGTCACGCCACCGGCGGGACGCCCCCCGGCCCCGCACCGGGGCGCCTCGAACGCCAGAGCGCCCGCCAACGCGAGCGAATCGGCACCGCCGCTGCATGCCGCCAGGACCATCCCCCCGGAAGGCACATCGGCCAGCACCCGCCGCACCGCCACCCGAACAGCCGCGACAGCCGGATCGGGCCCCATGTGACTCCTCTCTGTGTTGACCTGGGGGCGACCCCCAGACCCCACGCAAGGCACGCGCACCTCCTGCGCTCGCTAGCGCTCGCTCCGGAGGCACCCGCCCCTTGACGGGGGGCTCCCCCCGCACCCCCCAACTGGGGGGCTTCGCCGCCCCTGGTCCCCCAGATTCCTGGGGGCTCCGCCCCTTGCCCCCGGGGCACGGGCGGAGCACGCACTTGGAGGTTATGCCTCGTTGACCTTTGGGGCATCCAAGGGCCTGGGGCCCACAACGCGGTCGATCCAGAGGGCGGGCTCCATGATCTCCGCGTGGGTGGGCAGGGTCTCGGGCGACTGCCAGATCTTGTTGAAGTCGTCCATGCCGACCTCTGTGACGACTCGCCGGACGAACCGCGACCCCTCGGCGTACTGCTTCATCTTCAGGTCGATGCCCAGCAGCTTGCGGATCGTGCGGTCGAAGCGGGAGCCGCCCTCGCGGCGGCCCTGGAAGCGGGAGCGGATCTGCTGCACCGACGGGACGACCTCGGGGCCGACCGCGTCCATCACATAGTCGCCGTGCCCCTCCACCAGCGTCATCACGGCGGTGAGGCGGTCGAGGATCTCGCGCTGCTCGGGCGACTGGATCGCGTCGATCAGGTTGCCCTCGCCGCCCCGGACCGCGTCCGCGACCGCCTCCGCGGCGTCCCGGATCCGGTCGAGCATCGCGCCCGGGTCGAGGTCGGAGGCCAGCAGGAACCGCGTCATCTGGTCCTGGACGTACTCGCGCAGCCACGGCACCCCGGTGAACTGGGCGCGGTGGGTCTCCTCGTGCAGGCAGACCCACAGCCGGAAGTCGCGGGCGTCGACGCCGAGTTCCTGCTCCACGTGGACGATGTTGGGCGCGACCAGGGTGAGCCTGCCGGTGGGGGCGCGGCCGTCGGGGTCGGGCGGGAGGAACAGCTCGTACTGGCCGAGGACCCGCCCCGCCATGTACGCCAGGATCGCCCCCACCTGCATTCCGGTCACGCGGGACCCGACGGCCTGGACGACCACGCCGCCCGCACCGGCACCGAGCAGGCCGGTGCCGCGCCGCTCGGCCATCTGCTCCATGAGCGGTTCGAGCACGACCCGGAAGCCGTCCACGTTGGCCCGGATCCAGCCGGGCCGGTCGACGATCGTGGCCGGCGCGGGATCATCCTCGGTCCGCATCCCGGTGAAGTCGCGGACATGCCCCTGGGCGATCCGGGACAGCTCGCGGAGCTGCTCCACCACCTCGCGGGCCTCGGCATGGCCGACCTGCGGGCCGGGGCGCAGGAGCCGGGTTCCGGTCTGGACGGCCACGTTCCAGTCGATCATTGAGGCGCTCATGTACTCCACCGTACGTCGAGGTATCGGCGCCGTAGCGCCCCTGCTCAGTGGTTCAACGAACAACCGTTCTGGTTATCTCCCGTGCGGCGGGCGCCACACGTCCTCACCGGCAGCCGCAGGTGGCGAGGACCGCGGCGAGCCGGTCCAGGACGGCCGGGTCGACCGCGTCCCGCCCGTCGCCCATCATGAACGCGAACGCCAGCACGCGCCCGTCGGCGTCGTGGGCCACCCCGGCGAGGGTGCTGACCCCGGCCAGCGTTCCGGTCTTGGCGCGGACGGCGCCCGCGCCCGCCCGGCTGCCGGGGAGGGTGTAGCGGGGGGCGTCGAGCGTCCCGGAGAACCCGGCCACCGGCATCCCGGTGATCGCGGCGCGCAGCCGGGGGCGGTCCGGCGCGGCGGCGAGCGACACGACCTCGGCGAGCGCGGCGGGGGTGATCTGGTTGGCGGTGGAGAGGCCGCTGCCGTCGTTCACCCGGATCCCGCCGGGGACACCGAGCCCGGCCAGGACCTGCGTCACGGCCTGGGCGCCGGCGTCGAACGAGCCGGGCCGGCCCATCTTGATCGCGACTTGGCGGACCATCGCCTCGGCGACGTCGTTGTCGCTGTGGGTCATCAGGTGCTCGACCAGTTCGGCGGCCGTGGGCGACAGCACGGTGCCGAGTGCCGCGGCGCCCCGCGGTGCCGTGGTCCGGCGTCCTGGACGAGCGGTCACGCCCTCGCGGGTGAGCAGGCGGGCGAACGCGGCGGTCGCGGCGGCGGGCGGATCGGAGACGCGCTGATCGCGGGACGGGTCGCCGGGTGCCACCCGCCCCTCGTCCACGGTCAGCGCGGAGACGGGCGCGACCTCGCCGTCGGGGAGGTAGTTGGGCTTCCAGCCGTGGGCGGTGGCGGGCCCCTGGTAGGCCGAGACGTCGTAGTCGACGCGTACCTCACGCGCCCCGACGGCCCGCAACGCCGCTGCCGTCTGGCGGGCCAGGTCCGCGAGTGACGCGAACGCCGGGTCCTCCTGAGGTTTCTGGGTTGGCCGGGTTGTCACGGTAGGATCCCCGCCGCCGACCAGCACCACTTCGCCGTCGCCGCCCCGGACGGTCCGTGTGGCGATCCGGTGCGCGGGACCGAGTGCCGCCAGCGCCGCCACGGACGTGACCAGCTTGGTGGTGGAGGCGGGTGTCGCGGGCCGGTCGGCGCCCGCGGCGAACAGGGGCCTGCGGGTGGCGGCGTCGGTGACGGCCGCGCTGATCGGCGCCCCCGCGTCCGCCAGCAGCGGGCCGAGCGACCGCGCCAGCACGGCCGGATCGGGGGCCCTGGCGCCGGTGCCGGCGGCCGGGAGCACCGCGCCGGTACGGACCGTCGCACGCTCCGCGACGGCCGGCGGCTGGGGCACCAGATGCCGCTGTGGTGTGAGTTTCGCCACTGCCAGGCCGGCGGAGGCGGTGAAAACAGTGAGGAGGGACAGCGTGCTCAAAGCCAGGCCGGTGGCCTGTTTCGGCACGTGACCGACCCTCTCCCACCCAGCACTCGCCAACGTGCGACATCCTTGTATAAGGGAACACCCGGCCCGTGGCCCGGCGCAGGACGCCCTTGCCCGGACGGGCCCTGGAAAGACTAATCACTGCGACCGCGCAGGGAGCGGAGGACACCGTGGATTTCGACGTCACCATTGAGATCCCGAAGGGCCAGCGGAACAAGTACGAGGTGGATCACGAGACCGGCCGCATCCGGCTGGACCGCATGCTGTTCACCGCGACCCAGTACCCGGCGGACTACGGGTTCGTCGAGCACACCCTCGGCGAGGACGGCGACCCCCTCGACGCCCTGGTGCTGCTCCAGGAGCCGACCTTCCCCGGCTGCCTCATCCGCTGCCGCGCGGTGGGCATGTTCCGGATGACCGACGAGGCCGGCGGGGACGACAAGGTGCTGTGCGTCCCGGCGACCGACCCGCGCCAGGAGCACCTGCGCGACATCCACCACGTGCCCGAGTTCGACCGGCTGGAGATCCAGCACTTCTTCGAGGTCTACAAGGACCTGGAGCCCGGCAAGTCCGTCGAGGGCGCCAGCTGGGTCGGCCGGGTCGAGGCCGAGTTGGAGATCGAGCGCTCGCTCAAACGCGCCGCCGAGCAGGGTGGCCACTAGGGGTGTTCCACAGACCCGTGACGGCGGCGCTCCGCTCCCTGCCGTCCGGCTGAGGCGAGACGAACACTTCCGCACGACTCCGGTCCGTGCGGAAGTGTTTTGCTTCAGCCGGCCGGACGGGTCGCGCCGATGAGGCCGTCGCGCCAGATGGTGGAAATGCGGACCCGCGCCCCCGTGTACGGGGCTTCGACCATGCGTCCCTTGCCGATGAAGATGCCGACGTGGTGGATGGTGTCGGGGTCTGAGGTGTCGTGGGCGAAGAAGACCAGGTCTCCCCGGCGCAGCCGGTCGAGGGGGATGTGCGGTCCTGACGTCCATTGCGTGCCCGTCCAGTGGTCCAGTTGCACGCCGACTTTGGCCCATGCGTAGAGCGCCAGGCCCGAGCAGTCGAATCCGTAGATGTGCGCCCCGTGCGCGATGCCGTAGCTGGGGCCGTTGGCGTTGCCGCCTCCCCAGGAGTAGGGCGTCCCCAGGTATTGGAGCGCGGCTCCCACCACGACGTCGCCTCGTTTGGAGCCGGTGAGCGTGAGGCCCGGCACGGGGCCGTCGGCGTTCGCCTGGAGGGCCGCGCGGACGCGGCGCTCCTCGGCGCGTTCAAGGGCGGCCTGCCGTTCGCGTTCCAGGCGTGCGGCGCGTGCCCGCGCCTCGCCCAGGCTTCTCTCCAGGCGCCGCCGCTCGGTTTCGATCTCCTGGACGGACGTCCGCTGCCGGGTGACGGCCACTTCCGCGGCGTGTTTGGCCGTCTCGGCGCGTTCGGTGGCGAGGCGTTGCTCGTCGTAGGCGGCGCTGGCCTGCCTTTGGAAGACGTCGGCGACGCTGCGCGCGACCTCGACCCGCTGGATGGCGGCGGCGCGGCGCCGCGCGAGCATCTCCACCATGCCTGCGCGGTCCATGAAACCTTGCGGCCCGCCTTGGCCCGCCACGACCGCTGACCAGCCGTTGTAGCCGGTGTTGACCCGGTACGCGTCGGCGGCGTACACGGCCAGCTCCGACTGGGCCGCGCCGACGCGGCGGCCCGCCTCGGCGACCCGGTTCCGCGCCTCGGTGACGGCGCCCCGGGACCGTTCCAGCTTGACCAGCTGGCCGTTGTAGCGCTCCACGGCCAGGGCCGAGGCCGCGGCGAGGCGTTCCAGTTCGCCGTTCGCCTGCGCCAACCGCGCCTTGGTCCGGCCCACCTCGGCGGCCCGCTCGCGTACCCGCTCCTCGCCGCGCCGCACGTCCTGGGCGCTGGGCGCGGGGTCGGCACGCGCGTGCGGAGCCGCCGGGACGGCCAGGGCGCCGGTGGCGCCCACGACGCCGGTGACGCACAGCGACAGGGCGGCCAGACGCACCCTGAGGCGCGCCCGGCCCATGTCGAGACTCGCCGCGTTGAGAAACACGGTTCCCCCTCACCGCGCTCACACCCACTGCGAAATGATCATGACCCACAGTAGTTTTCTCTCGACACAATGTGAATCCCCGTCACATCCGTGTCGCGAGTCCCTGGGCACGACCTCGACCTCAGCCGCCGGAGGGCGACGTCCGCTCGTCTGGGCCGGGCTCCTGCTCCGGCGGCGAGGACGGGGTGGGCGGCGGCGGTTCCGACGGGGACGGCGGCGGACTGGAGGAACTGGGCTCCGGCGCGGGCGTGTTCGGCGGGCGCGAGGGTGCGGTCCCGGTCGGCGTGGGCGGCGTGGGCGTGGGGCTGGGCGGGGGCTCCGGGGCGGGACGCCAGCTGACGCGCACCGGGACGCCGCCGGGCTCGAAGGCGAGCCCGCCCTCCCCCTGGGAGCGCTCGGAGCGGGTCACGTGCACCTCCAGCCTGAGCGCCTGCCCGGCCTGGAGGCGGCCGGACGTGGCCGCGGGCCGGACCGCTCCCCACGCCTTCACCGACCAGTCGACCGGCCCTCCCGCGGCGCGCAGCTCGACCGTGCCGCGCGAGCCGTCCGCCAGGTCGAGGAACAGCGGGGCGATCGAGAGCGTGCCGGCGCCGGGGCGGACCGGCCCGGCCGCGCCGCCGACCCCGCCCGGTGCCGGGACGTTCCCCGGCGGCGAGGGCAGCGCGGTGGGCGGCGCGGACGAGGCCAGCGCCCCCAGCGGGAAGGTCGCCGACACCGGGACGCCCGTGACGTCGCCGGACCGGCCGGGCAGCGTGGGGGACGGCCGCGGCACCCCAGAGGGCGCCGCCGGGCGCGGACTCGAACCCGTGTTGACGGCGCCGGTACGGTCCAGCCCGGGGACCAGCACCCGCACCACGGCCGCGCCCCCGCTGATCAGCAGGGCGGCCGCCACGGCCCCGACCGCCAGCCGTCCGGCGGCGCGGCGGCGGGCGCGCTCACCGGCGAGCTCGTCGGGGAGGTTGACCGTCGGCCGCGCGCCCCGCGGCTTCCCCACCGGGGACGGGGGGCGGCCCTGGCGCATGCGCGGGCGCGCCGGCCGCCACCGGAAACGGCCGGAGCTCCCCTGCCGCGACGGCGTCCCGCCCGGCTGGACGGGGAATCCGCCGGGCCCCAGGTCGGTGACCCGGGTGGCCACGAAGAGCCGGTAGCCGATCAGCTCCGGGTCGAGGAACCCGCTCATCACGCGGACCCGCAGCTCCGCGGGCACCCCGGCGCGCGGCAGCAGCCCGAACACCTTGGCGGCCGAGATCGTGCGCGGCAGGCAGGCGCCGCAGATCGCGCACTGCTCGGCGTGCCGGAACAGCCGGTCGCGCAGCGCGTAGTCGAGATCGCCGCGCCGCTCGCGCAGCAGCCCGCCGCGCGCGGAGCAGCCGTAGGGGCCCTGGTGCGCCAGCATCTCCGCGGTGAGCGACACCTTGAGCGAGGCTTCCGCGCGGTCGAGTTCGGCCTGCGCCTCCTTCGGCGGCAGATCGACGATCGAGGCCAGGTCGGCCGCCGGGAGCCGGTGCCTGATCCGCAGCTCCAGCAACTCGCGGTGGAGCGGGTCGAGCCCCAGCACCGCCTGCCAGGCCATCACCCGCTGGTCGACGTCGTCCTGGTCGTGGCTGGCGACCGGCAGGTCGGGCTTCTTGAGCCGGCCGGGCAGCCGGCGCCCGCACTCCAGCCGGGCGATCGCGTACAGCCAGGCGCCGAGGCGGTCGGGGTCGCGCAGCTTGCCGGCGTGCGCCTCGGCCACGATGAACGCGTCGCGCAGGGCCACCTGTGCCGCGTCGCGCCCGCGCAACTGGAACCAGCAGTACGCGTAGAGCCGGTCGGCGTAGGCGTCGTAGACGGCGGCCGGCGCGCCCGGGTCACGGGCGCGCAGTGCCTCGACCAGTCGACGGTCATCCATGCACAGAAAGCTAAAGGCTGAGCGGCCTCTCGACATGCCATTTCAAAACATCGAACAGCCGGGGAACCTGAATTGCCGCGGCCATTTCCGGACGCTCTCCGAACGCGGAGTAGATTGCTCTATATATTCGGAGTTGTTGTACTACGAACGCTATGCCCGAGTCGTCCGACCTGCCCGCCCATGCTCCTGTCGCGGGCGAGGTCGCGCTCGTTCGACACCGCCGCGATCGAGGTCCCACGCCGATTGCCCCTCGGCGCGGAAGGCCCATTCGGCGAGCACCATCACCAAGTTCCCAGCCGAACGTGGTCGTGCCGATCAGCCGAACATGATCTCCATTTATCCGACCACCGAAACGACCGGCATTGACCGGACTGGATCGCTATTGGCCGGACCCGGCCGCCCAATGCGCGGGGCCGATCGAGCGCGCGCCGGTCCGGCGGGCGCCGGCGAGACGTTGACACTGTCATCATTACAGTGTCACTATCGGAGCATGGAGAGCACCTGGACCATCACGGAGCTGGCGGAGCGGGCCGGCGAGGCCCTCGCCGGCGACGGGTCCGTGCAGTTCGACGGGCAGTTCGACGGGCAGTTCGAGGGGCAGTCCAAGGGGCAGTTCAAAGGGCGGGTCAACGGGCGGGTGCGGGACGTCCCGAACGAGCGGCTGATCCGCTGGTACACCACGATCGGCCTGGTCGACCCGCCGCTCGGGCGGCGCGGCCGCACCGCCCTGTACGGAACCCGCCACCTCCTCCAGGTCGTCGCCGTCAAGCGCCGCCAGGCCGCCGGCCGCTCCATCGCCGAGATCCAGATCGAACTCGCCGGGGCCACCGACGGGCACCTGCGCGAGATCGCCCAGATCCCGTCCGCCGACCAGGACGGCCTGTCCCCCGAGCCGGTCCCGGAACGCGGGCGTGAAGACCGCGCCCGGCCCCGCTTCTGGACGACCCCGCCCGCAACCCCCAACGGCCCCGTCGCACCCGCCTCCTCCGGCACGTCCGCCTCCCTCGTCCAGGGGATACGTCTGGCGCCCGGGCTCACCCTCGTGCTGGACGCGCTCGCCCAGCCCGCGCTCAACGGCGAAGACCTCGCGGCCATCGAGACGGCCGCCCGCCCCCTGCTCGACGAACTGCGGCGGCGCGGCCTGTTAGAACAGCACGCCGCGCAACCCGACAACCGGCCCGCCGACCCTTCCGGGAGATCCCAGTGACCTTGCACATCGCTCCGCTGCCCGAGCCCGAGGCGCCGCCCGTACCGGAAGGCGGCCTGGGCGCGCTCTCGACCCCACGCGGCAACCTGCCGCTCAAGTCCATCGACGTGCGCGCCTCCATCACCGGCCTCGCCGCCGAGATCGAGATCGCCCAGGGCTTCCGCAATCCCTTCGACGAGCCCCTGGAGGCGACTTACATCTTCCCGCTGCCCGACCGGGCCGCGGTGACCGCGCTGCGCATGGAGGCGGACGACCGCGTCGTCGACGGCGTGCTCAAGGAGCGCGGCCAGGCGCGGCAGGACTACGACGCCGCCATCGCCGCCGGTCAGCGCGCCGCGATCGCCGAGGAGGACCGTCCCGACGTCTTCACGATGCGGGTCGGCAACATCCTCCCGGGCGAGCACGTCACGATCCGGCTGACGCTGAACCAGCCCCTGCCCTACGAGCAGGACACGTCCGCGGCGGACCAGGGCCCCGGCGGAGCGGCCACGTTCCGGCTCCCGCTGGTGGTGGCGCCCCGCTACATCCCGGGCGCGCCGTTGGACGGCGAGCAGGCCGGGCCGGGTTTCGCGCCCGACACCGACGCCGTGCCCGACGCGTCCCGGATCAGCCCGCCCGTGCTGCTGCCCGGCTTCCCGAACCCGGTGCGGCTGTCGATCACGGTCGACATCGACCCGGCCGGGCTGGCGCTGACCGGGGTCCGCTCGGCGCTGCACGTGGTCACCGAAAGCGAGTCCGGCGACCGGACGAGGATCGCGCTGCGGCCGGGCGAACGCCTCGACCGCGACTTCATCCTGCGTCTCGACTACGCCACCGCGCCGGCCGAGGAGCCCGCCCTGGCGCTCACCCCGGACGAGGAGGGCGCGGAGGGGACGTTCACGCTGACGCTGCTGCCTTCCGGGCAGGCCCGCCCGCGGCCGCGCGACGTCGTCCTGCTCCTGGACCGGTCGGGCAGCATGGGCGGCTGGAAGATGATCGCGGCGCGCCGGGCGGCCGGCCGGATCGTCGACACCCTCACCACCGGCGACCGCTTCACGGTGATGTCGTTCGACCACGTCATCGAGCGCCCCCGCGACCTCGGCGGCACGCTCGTGCCGGGCACCGACCGCAACCGGTTCCGCGCGGTCGAGCACCTGGCCGGGCTGAACGCCCGCGGCGGCACCGAGATGCTGAGCCCGCTGCGGAGCGCGTGCGGCCTGCTCGCCGACTCCGCGCGCGACCGGGTGCTGGTGCTGATCACCGACGGCCAGATCGGGAACGAGGACCAGATCCTCGCCGAGCTGACCCCGCGGCTGAACGGCGTCCGCGTCCACACGGTGGGCATCGACCGCGCCGTCAACGCCGGGTTCCTGCGCCGGCTGGCGGACGCGGGGCAGGGCCGGTTCGAGCTGGTCGAGTCGGAGGACCGGCTGGACGAGGCGATGGAGCGGATCCACCACCGCATCGGCGCCCCGCTGGTCACGGACCTGCGGCTGGAGCCGGCGGACGGGCTGGAGATCGTCCCGGACACGGTGGCGCCGCGGCGGATCGGGGCGCTGTTCCCGGGCGTTCCGCTGGTGGTGTCCGGCCGGTTCCGCGGCTCGCCGTCCGGCGGGATCGCCGTCCGCGGCACCACATCGGAGGGTGCGGGCTGGGAGCGGCACGCCACCGGCCAGGAGACGAAGGCCCCGGCGGCGGGCGCGGTCTGGGCCCGCGCCCACCTGCGCGATCTGGAGGACCGGTACACGGTGGAGGGCTCGGCTGAGCTCGAACGGCGCATCACCGACACCTCGCTGCGCTTCAGCGTGCTGTGCCGCTTCACCGCCTTCGTCGCCGTGGACAGCAGGGTGGTCGCGGAGGGCAGCCGGCCGCACGAGGTCGTCCAGCCGGTGGAGATGCCCGACGGCTGGTGGGGCGACCAGGAAGCGATGCGGTCTGTCTCGCCCATGGCGGCCTACGGTGCGGCTATGCCGGCGGCCCCGGCGGCGCCCGGCGCCGCACCGCCCCCGCCCTCCTACGGCGCGCCCCAGGGCGCCCCGCCCCCCGGCGCTGCCCCGATGGCTTGGGGTGCTCCTCCGCAGAGCGGTGGCCCCTCCAGGGGCAGTACCCGGATGCCGCGACGCCCCGGCCCGCGCCCGGCAGGCCGTCCGCAAGGGGGCGCCCGCCCGACTGTGACGCCGGAACGGCTTCGCGAGCTGCTCGAAGCCCTCAAGGCGATGGCCACGGACACGCGTGAAGCGCGTCAGGCACACCTGCTCGGCACGGTGCTGCCCGAACTCGAAAGCCACATCCGCGCCATGCAGGACAGTGGAGTGGACGCCGACCTCACGACCCTGTCCACACTCGTGAACGACCTCAAGGCCTTCGAGGCGGGCGGCCCCGGTTTCGACGAGCTGTGGGACCGCACGATCCGAGCACTGGAGGAGTTCGCGGCGTCCGGCGACGGCGCTCCTCGGCCCGGCCGCCGGGCCTTCTGGAAGCGTCCCCGCTGACAAGCGCATGGGCGCCCTCCCGTGACCACGGGAGGGCGCCCATAGGGCGTCAGACGTGCTTGGGACGGTAGCGCCGCATCAACGGGATGAAGTTGAGGGCGAGGCCCACCACCGCGACACCGGTGACGAGGTTCACCCCGGGGTGGTACTGCCCGAAGTCCGCGGCGCCCGTACCGGTGTGCGAGCCGCCCGCGACGAGCGCGGTGACCCCGGCCAGCACCAGCGCGGCGCCCACCTGGCCGGACGTCTGCACCAGGCCGGAGGCCAGCCCCTGCTCGTCGTCGTCGATGCCGTCGGTGGCCTGGGCCATGATCGAGCTGAACCCGAACGCGAACCCGCCGCCCAGCAGCAGCATCGTCGGCAGGATCGTGAACGCGTAGTGCGGCGCGTTCCCGGCCGTCGCCAGGAACCACGCGTAGCCGAGGGTCAGGGACGTCATCGAGGTCAGGATCAGCCGCGGCGTCCCGTACCGGTCGATCAGCCGCCCGACGAACGGCGACCCGCCCGCGACCAGCAGCCCGGCGGGCAGCAGCGCCAGCGCCATCTTCAGCGGCGACCAGCCCAGCACCTCCTGCAGGTAGAGCGTCATCATGAACTGGAAGCTCAGGTACGACCCGAACAGCGCGACGATGCTCAGGTTGGCCCGGACGATCGTGCCGATCCGCAGGATGCCGAGCCGGATCAGCGGGTGCGCGACCTTGTTCTCGGTGATCACAAAGGCGGCCAGCAGCAGCACGGCCACCACGACCGAGCCCAGCGTGAGCGGGTCGAGCCAGCCGCGTTCGGGCGCGGAGACCACGGTGTAGACGGCCAGCAGCATTCCGCCGGTCAGCGTCGCGGCGCCCACCAGGTCGTGGCCGCCGCCCGCGGCCGGACGGTCCTTGGGGATCAGCGCGATACCGGCGACCAGGGCCAGGATCGCCAGCGGCACGGGGGTCAGGAACGTCCAGCGCCAGCCGAAGCTGGTCAGCAGCCCGCCCAGGATCAACCCGGACGAGTACCCGCTGGCACCGAAAACGGAGAAGACCGACAGCGCCCGGTTGCGCGCCGGACCCTCGTGAAAGGTGGTGGTCAGGATGGACATGGCGGTCGGGGCCGTGAACGCGGCGGCCAGCCCCTTCACGAAACGGGTGACGATGAGCAGCGCACCGTCGTCCACGAGCCCGCCCACCAGCGAGGCGATCGCGAACACGGCCAGCGCGATCAGGAAGACGCGGCGCCGTCCCAGCAGGTCGGCGGTACGGCCGCCCAGGAGCAGCAGGCCGCCGTATCCCAGGACGTAGCCGTTCACGATCCACTGCAGGGAGGTGGTCGACAGGCCGAGCTCGGTCCCGATCGACGGCAGCGCGACGCCCACCATGGAGACGTCGAGTCCGTCCAGGAACAGCACGGCGCACAGCACCGCCAGGACGCCCCAGAGCCGGGGCGTCCACTTCTGCTCGGCGGCGGCGTCGTGCGCGGCCGCCGGCGGGCTGTGGACGGCGGAGGCGGTTGAGGTGTCGGTGATAGTCACGACGGAGGAGATTACATGCACACGCATCTGATGTCGAAACAAAAAATTCGTTGACATCTAATGCACGTGCATCAGATGTCCATGCATGATAGAATCCGCGCCATGGAGTCCGAGAGCACCTTGGTCGACCGCTGGCGGCGGCTGCTGACCAGTTACAACGACGTCGCGTGCCATCTCGACCGCGCGCTCCAGGAGGCGCACGGGCTCAGCATGAGCGAGTTCGAGACCCTCGACCGGCTCGTCGACGCCGACTGTGACAAGTGCCGCATGCAGGACCTACTCGCCGACATGTACCTGAGCCAGAGCGCCCTCTCCCGCACGGTCGCCCGTCTGGAGAAGCACGGCCTGGCGGAACGCATCCTGTGCCAGGACGACCGGCGCGGCATCTTCGTCAAGATCACCGAGGCCGGCCGCGAGCGCCATGCCCAGGCCCACCGTACCCACCTGGCCATCCTCGCCGAACACCTCACCGAGAGCGGAGCCCCGGTCCCCGCCTAGGGCGCGCCTTACGGATCTACGTTCTGTCGCGCGACGAACAAGACCCATGAGACACGCCCTAGTCCGCGTGCACCGAAAGCGCGTGATGGAACACGTTGCGCGGATCCCAGCGGCGCTTGACCTGCTGCAGCCGCGCGTAGCCGCCCTTGTAATAGAGCGCGTGCCAGGGCGTGCCGGACGTGTTCAGGCGCGGGTCGGCCAGATCCGCGTCGGGATAGTTGATGAACGCCCCGTCCTCCACGGGCACCCCGCCACTGCTGGAGAACAGCTTCCGGTAGAAGTCCCGTGTCCACACCAGGTGACGCGTGTCCTCCGCCCCGCCCACCCAGCCGACAAGAAAGCCCACAAGAAAGACCGAGTCGCGGTGCGCCATGGCGGTTGCGCCCTGCTCCACCACGTTGACCCGGCCGCCATAGGTATTGATGAACATGTGAGCGAACTCGGGAACACCGTCGGCGGACAGGCGGCCATGCACCATGGCCATCTGCTCGTCCGTGAAGCGCCGGCGCCGGAAAGCCGACTTCATCTTGATCCGACGATCGAACGGCCCCTGGTTCCCCGACCCGTCCTGGGTCACAGCCGTAAGCCAGGGAACAGTGGACGACTCGGGTTCGGGCCGTACGTCGACCCCTCGGCCAAGGGCGTCCACTAGGCCGTCCAGTATCCGCTCGGCCCCGCTGTCAGCGGAAACACGGCCCGCCAAACCGATGCTCCCGTTCGGCTTGCTGCCCAGTACGAACTCTCCATAAAGCGCGGCCGCCGCTGCGCCGGGTGCCGAGTTCCGCTCGCCCCACTCCCCGTAGTTGCGCATCAGCCTGACGAACGTGTCCCGGTCGAGTTTCTCCCACGGCCAGTTCAACGAGTACTTGAGCACGGTGGAAGGCGGCCTGGGCAGCAGCCGGGCGGGATCGTCGCCCCGAGCGTCCGGGGAACGGAACCAGTACCGCGTGACGATGCCGAACATCCCCCCGCCGCCGCCGGTGTGCGCCCACCAAAGATCCCGGTTCGGATCCGACGCCTCCCGGGTGGCGACCACACTCCTGGCCTTCCCGGACGCGTCCACCACCACGACCTCCACCGCATAAAGATGATCGACGGTCAGGCCGTGCAAGCGGCAAAGGGCACCGTAGCCGCCGCCGCAGACATGCCCGCCCGCTCCCACCTCAGGGCAGGTGCCCCCCGGAACGGTCACCCCCCACCCCAGGTACAACCGCCGGTACACCTCCCCCAGCGTGGCGCCCGCCTCGACCATGAACGCCTTACGACGGTGGTCATAGCCGACCGCCGTCATCCCGGACATGTCGACGATCATCCGCACGGACGGGTCGTCCACGAAGTTCTCGAAACAGTGACCGCCACTGCGGACGGTGACCCGCCCCCCGGCCCGCACCGCCTCGCCGACCGCCCGCACAACGGCCTCGGTGGAACCGGCCACCCGGATCTGGTCGGGCCTGCTGCCGAACCTCTGGTTGTAGCCCCTGAGCACCAGCGACCGGTAACGCGGATCGTCGGGCCCCACCGTGACAGACCCGAAACCGCCGTCCTCGGCCGCGCCGACCTGCGACGTCCCGAGCAAGGCCGGCCCCGCGACCGCCGCCACGGCTCCACCACGCAGGACGTTTCTACGAGAGTGCTCAACCACGATCGGCCTCCATCGCCCTGCGTGGTCAAGCCAGAAGCCGCCACGCGGTCCAGATTTCCGAATCTAGAAATGGACCGCGACCCCAACCATCGGGCCAACCCCCCATCCAAGGTAGGGGTAGCCCCTATTCGCCCCCCGCGATCCGCAGCAGCACCGCCGCGTGGCACAGGTCGGGCTCCCCTTCTTCGGGCAACGGGCACCAGCAGGCCAGGTCCTTCCCGGCCAGCTCCCGCCGGATCTCCCCATCACCCGGGTAGCCCACCTCGTCCACCCACCCCTCAGGCGGGTCCCGCCGCACCCGGATGTACTCCTCGAAACGCCGCACCGACTCCTCGCGGCTCATGCCCTCGCCGATCTTCCAGGGGTTCCCCCACCGAGTAGGCCGAGCCACCACCACAACCCCCTCGGGCTTACGCCACCCCCGACTCCTCCGAAGCCGAACCCTCCGAGCCATAACACCCCCTTCCCCGCAACACACCTCCCCCACCCCTCCCGCGACCTGGTCAAGCAGTCGTCAGCCCCCGTTGTCGCGCCCTAGCCACCCACGGCGATCGTCGCGAAACTCGGCTGTCGCATTCGACCGGCCCGGGGGCGGCTCCGGCGACGCCTACCGGGGCGGTTGCCACCGACATCACCAGCCCGGCGGCGAAGGGGTGTTCGGCTGCGGGGGTCGGTGGGCTGTTTGGTTTCGAGTTGCGGCTCATCCGTGTTCAGCGTGCTGGCCATGGTCGGTGACCTGGGCGTCGAACCAGGCGTGCAAAGCCTTGATCAAGCCTGGGTCGGATGTGGTGTAGGTGATCTGGGCTCCGGAGGGCGTTTGCGCGTAGCGGGTGGCGATGCGGGTGTGGCCCTGTTCGAGTTCGCGCAAGCCGGGCATCTCGCCGCCGTGGATGGATGCGGGGTCGCCGTAGTCGCCCTTGCGGAAGGCCGCGGTTTCCTCGGTGAGATGCTGACGGATCAGTTCGACCTGCCGCGCGTCGGCCGGGTCGTCCGCGGTGACCGTCTGGACCCCGCCGGTGCCGGTCTTGGTGAAGCGGTGCGTGGTGCGGTCGAGATCGAACGGCATCACCTGCCGGCTCTTGGCCGCGATCTCCGCTTGGCGGGCGGCCTGCGGCTGCTGTTCATTCCGGTCGGCGTAGGTGTAGCCGACCGCGGACGAGAGGGCGATGACCACCGGGGCGGCCACGAACAGCCATGCGCGGCGGTTCTTCAGGTTCATCCCTTGACCTCCAATGTACAGTACGGGGGTTGGGTATACACGAGGCCGGACGGCCCGTTCAGCGGCTTGCAAGGATTGCTAGGGGTGCTCTGTCGCGTTCGCGAGGAGTTCGAGGGCGTGCAGCACGTTGGCACGCTCACCAGGGGGGACGCGGTCCAAGATCGCGGAAAAGCGCAGTGCCCTGGCCTCGGCGAGCCGGGCCGCCGCGTTCGCTCCGTCGGGGGTGAGCCGGACCAGCACCCCTCGCCCGTCGCCATGGGCGGGTATGCGCTCGGCCCAACCTCGCTTGATCAGCTGGGTGACGAGTCGGCTGGTGGTGCTCTTTTCCAGGCGGAGCCGGTGGGCCAGGTCATGCTGCCGCAACGCGCCGTCCCTGGCCAGCTCGCCCAGCGCGTGGGCCTCCGACACCGGGACGGGCTGCCCACAGGGCGTCTGGTCAGGCTGGTGGAGACCAAAGGCTCGGACGAAGCGCACCATGGCTTCCTGGAGCTCCTGATCATCCATCATGGTTCGACCGTACAACGACATGGTTGTGCCCTGCAACCAGATTCCCGTCCGAGACACGCGGCCTTCCGGCGGTGCGAACGCATGGGTCAGCGGGTCTGACCGGCGGCCTCAGACGATCCGAACCGCCCGGAATCGCCGCCGAGACCCGGACGCATGCGATCCTCCGCAAGGCGTTCAGTGACGCCGTCCTGGTCGACGTCCCGAGTCGGCGGCCACTCTCCGGGTCTACGCGCACGTGATCAGGTCGGCTGAGATTGCGGCTGCTGAGGCGTTCGCTCGGGTGATGGGCGAGGCCGCCTGAGGGCTGCCGAATAGCAAAAGGCCCCTTGCGAAGATCGCAAGGGGCCTCTGAGCTGGGAGCCGCCTATCGGAATCGAACCGATGACCTGTTCATTACGAGTGAACCGCTCTGCCGACTGAGCTAAGGCGGCGTTCGCCGTACGGGACGGCGGGCAGCAGTCTACCGGGTCTTGCGGGGTGGACGTGCATCAGCGGCAGACGGTGCCGTCCTTCGGCGGCTTGGTGGTGACCAGGTAGCTGTCTGTGGCACGGGTGATGCAGGCGTTGCCCTGGAGGTAGGCGGTGTGGCCGTCGCCGTCCAAGCTCAGGAGGACCCCCGAGTCCAGTTGGGAGGCGAGGCTCTTGGCCCACTTGTACGGGGTGGCGGGGTCGCGAATGGTGCCGATCACCAGGATCGGGGCAGCGCCCTTGGCTGCTATGCGCTTGGGCTGCTGCTTGCTCTGGACGGGCCAGTAGACGCACGGGAGGCCGCCCCAGACGACGAAGGCGCCGAAACGGGGAGCGGACTTCCTCGCCTGATCGACGGCCTTGCCATAGGCGGTGACATCTGTGGGGTTGGCCTTGTCCACGCAGTTGACGGCCATGTTGGCCTCGGACTGATTGCTGTAGGAGCCGTCGGACTTACGTTCGACCATCTGGTCGGCGAGCGTTATGAAGAGGGTGCCGTCTTTCTGGTTCAGGGCCTGGGAGAACGCCTGGCGAAGGACGGTCCAGTACTCCTTCAAGTAGAGGGCCGTGGCCAGGCCCATGGTGGCCCAGGACTCGGTGACCTTACGGGAGTCCCGGCTGTTGCCCAGCGGGGTCTTGTCGACCTGCTCGAGGAAGGTGGAGATCCGGTCGATGACGGCGTCCTCGGACTTGCCCAGGGGGCAGTCGGGCCGTTTGGCGCAGTCCGCGGCGAAGGCACGCAGGGCCGTCTCGAAGCCCTTGGCCTGCTCCACCAGGGTTTGTGTGGACGATTCCTTGGGATCGACCGCACCGTCCAGGGTCAGGGCGCGAACCTTCTTGGGGAACTGCTCGGCGTAGAAGGCGCCCAGGTACGTGCCGTACGAAGCCCCGTAATAGGTGAGCTTCTCGTCTCCGACGGCGGCGCGGAGGACGTCCATGTCGCGGGCCGCGTTGAGGGTGCCGACGTAGGGGAGGCGCGCGGCGGACTTGTCCTTGCAGCCGGCGGCGAAGCCCTTGCTTTGGGCGACCAGGGTGTCGAGTTCGCTTTGGTCGTCGGGGGACGAGTCGGTGCTGAAGTACTGGTCGAGCCGGCGGCCGTCCACGCATCGCACGGGGTCGCTGGAACCGACGCCCCTGGGGTCGAAGCCGATGATGTCGAAGCGCTCCCGCAAGTCCTTGCCGAAGCTGCGGCCGGCCTGGCGGATGAAGTCCACCCCGGAAGCGCCCGGACCGCCGGGGTTGGTGAACAGGGAGCCGATGCGCCGCGACTTGTTCTCAGCGGGAAGCCGGATGAGCGAGACGCGCATCTGACCGCTGCCAGGCTTCGTGTAGTCGATCGGCACATTCGCCTTGGCGCACTGGAAGCCGCCCCCGCAGTCCGACCACGACAGGCGCTGCTTGTAGAACGAGTCCGTACCCGCTGGGGAGCCGGCCGGGGGTGTCTTGGGCGCGGCGCTATGAGCCTGCTCTTTGGCAGTGCCGTTGCACGCTGTCATCGCCAGCGTGAACGTCATGACGGCGCCTATCCACCTGGTCACCCGCACTTGGTAGTCCCCCGTCACATCGTTCCAGCAGGCAGAAGCCCACGCTACGGGCCCGGAAGCTGAGAGGCCAGCGGCACCCCCGTCACCCTCTGTATTCGCGTTCGATCCCGTCCAGCAACCAGGCGAGCCCCTGCTCGAACGGCTCTTGGTCGTCCATGCCCTCCTTGTGAGCACGCTGTAGGCGCGGGTAGGAGCCGGTCGCGAGCATGTCGTGCATGTACGGCTCGCTTTGATCGTCCGTGTCGTCGCCCCGCGCGCGCAGAAGGCGTCCGCGGACGAAGTAGCCCGTCATGTAGTGGTCGACCGCCATGACGACCTTGGCGGCGTCCTTCATCCCGATATCGAGGCGGGACAGGGCCGCCAGCGACTGCTCGCCGTGCCTGAGGGCGTTCGGGCCGACCCGGGGGCGCGTCGCCAGGTCGGCCATCCAGGGGTGGCGCAGCAGCGTCTCGTACTCCCTCCGGGCGATCATGCTGATCGCCTCCCGCCAGTCGTCCGGCAGCGGCTCCTCCATCGTGGACGATCTGAACTGGCGCTGGCTGTTCTACGTCAACATTCCGTTCTGCGTGGCCGCCCTGGTCGCCGCAGTCCGCTTGCTGCCCAAGGACACCGAGCGGGCTCCCGACGCGCGTCTCGACGTCCTCGGTATGGCGCTGCTCTCCCCCGGCCTGGCCGCCCTGGTGTACGGGCTGTCGGAGGCGGGCGACGGAGCGGGCCTGACCAGCGTCCCCGTGCTGGCCGGAGCCGGCGGCGGCGCCGTCCTGATAGCGCTCTTCGCCGTGCACGCCCTGCGCCGGGGCGAGAACGCGCTGATCGACCTGCGCCTGCTGCGGCGACGCCCGTTCCTGTCGGCCACCGGTGGACTGTTCCTGTACACCGCCGCCGTCTTCGGCCTGATGATCCTCATCCCGCTGTACCCCCAGGTCGTACGGGGCGATTCCCCGCTCGACGCGGGCTGGCTACTGGCTCCCCTCGGCCTCGGCGCGATCGTCACGATGCCCCTGGCGGGCCGGCTGGCCGACCGCTACGGCAGCCGCTGGCTCGCCGCGGGAGGCCTTGCGCTCGCCCTGTGCGGGGCTCTCGTCCTGACCGCGATAGGCCCGAACACGAGCCGCGCCGTCCTGATGGGCGCCGTGTTCGTGATCGGCCTCGGCCACGGCCTCGTGGCCCCGAGCCTCATGGCCGCCGCCTACCAGGGACTTCCGCGTCCTTCGATTCCCGGCGCGACGGCTGGGGCCAACATCCTTGTGCGCATCGGAAGCTCGATCGGAACCGCCGGACTGGCCATCGTCCTGCAACTGGCCATCCGCGACGGCGTCCCAGGCACGAACGGCAACCTTCGCGAAGCCGGCTCCGCCCCCCAACTGGCCGAAGCCTTCACCCACACCTTCTGGTGGGCGGTCGCGATCGCCGCGGTGGCCTTGATCCCCGTCCTCGCCGTCCCGCGCCGCAAGCCCACACCAACGCCATAACCCGCCCCCCGATAGCCACCATCCCTCCACCATTTGGCGTCGGACTGATCGGCCGGAAGGCACCCTGGCGGAAAACCGATGTTTGGGGGATCGTGCACATGACGACGAGAAAAGGGGCGTGATGACGGTACGCACCGCGGTTGTCGTCGGCGGCGGAATCGGTGGGCTGGCCACGGCGGTGGCACTCTGCCGCGAGGGATGGCAGGTCGAGGTCTGGGAGCGGGCCGCGGAGTTCACCGAGATCGGCGCCGGCTTGTCCTTGTGGCCCAACGCACTGCGCGCCCTTGCGGTGCTCGACTTGGCCGATCACGTCAAGAAGCTGGGCGCGGTCGAGACGCGCGGCGGCGCCCGCGACCGAACCGGGCGT
Organism: Actinomadura vinacea; assembly: GCF_039532545.1. Taxonomy (NCBI): domain Bacteria; kingdom Bacillati; phylum Actinomycetota; class Actinomycetes; order Streptosporangiales; family Thermomonosporaceae; genus Actinomadura; species Actinomadura vinacea. The sequence continues at coordinate 55,968 of NZ_BAAARW010000004.1, forward strand.
TGGCTGGTACGCACCGACAATTCCGAGCTCGAACGGCGTTTCGGGGAACCGTTGATCGTGGTGCACCGTGCCGACCTCGTGCGAACCCTCGTCGAGGCGCTCCCGGCAGCGGCGCTGCGACCGTCGACCACGGTCACCGGAATACACGATGACGGTGACGCGGTGGTGGTCGAAAACGACCATGGGAGCCTCCGCGCCGATCTGGTGGTCGGAGCGGACGGTCTGCACAGCACCGTGCGCCGTCTCGGATGGCCCACCGCGGAACCGCCCCGCTACGCCGGCTACACGGCCTGGCGCATGGTCACGGAGCCGCTGCCCGAACCACTCCCCGACGGCGCCGTGACCTGGGGACGAGGTGAACGGTTCGGATTCACCTCGATGAGAGGCAACCGCGTCTACTGTTTCTGCACCGGCAACGTGCCCGCAGGAGGCGTCACCCCGGACGGCGAATACGCCGAGCTGCGCCGCCGGTTCGGGACATGGGCCGAACCGATCCCCACCTTGCTGGCCGCCGTCACCCCGGACGACGTACTCCGGCACGACATCTACGATCTGCCCGCTCTGCCCACATATGTCAGCGGCCGGGTTGTGCTACTCGGCGACGCGGCCCACGCGATGACGCCCAACCTCGGACAGGGCGCCTGCCAGGCGCTGGAAGACGCCGCCGTGCTGGGCGCCTGCCTCGCCCAGGCGCGGGACGTCGGCTCGGCCCTGGCCCGCTACGACCGTCAGCGCAGAACCAGGACCCAGCGCATCGTACGCAGGTCCGCCCGCCTGGGCGCCGTCGGCCAGTTGGCCTGGCCACCGGCCGTCCTGGCCCGGAACCTCCTCGCCAGGTTGACACCTGGAACGGCGACCTTGCGGTCCATGGAACCGATTCTCGGCTGGGACCCCTGATGCCCGACTGGACCTACCACCCGCTGCGAGGCTCGCAGGCGCGATGCTCGGTGTGCGCCGATCACAACGCGCTGCGCTGTGGACACTGGCGACGCTCTCCTCGCTGCCCGGCGGGCGCCGGATGATCGAGGGAGCGTTCGGTCACACGGCGCCTCCTGAGGTACTGGCCGGCACCGTCGTCGGCATCGACGTGGCAACGCGTCTCGGCGCGGTGGTGCCTCCCGAGGTGGCCCGCGACGCCGTCCGCGCGCTCCCCACGCAGGGCGCCGGCCTGATCGTGGTCGCCCCCGTCGGCCGGGACGACGTCGAACTGGTGCGCCAAGCGGCCGCCGGCCGCCGGTGCCCTGTTCTCGTCCGGACGTCCGACCCCGCAGTGGCAACCGCCCTCGCCCCTCACGTCGATGCCGTCCTGCACATCGCGCCCCCGCCCGAACAAAACGCAGCACCAGCCAACCCCGAAACGCCGGCCGCCGACCCAACCGCCCACAAGGTTGGGGATGAGGGCCTGATCGAGTTGGGCGGGCCCGACATCGATGATGCGTTGGCGGCGCTGGAGGGTGGGGCCGAGGCTGTTCTGGCGACGCCCGCGGTGCTGGTGGCGGCGGGGCCCGGGTGGTTTCAGCGGGTGGCGGAGGCTGCCACCCCGACCGCGCCCGCGCCGGGCTTGCGGGACGTGCGTCGCGATCCTCGCCGATGGCCCACATGGTGGTGGGGGCTGTGCGTGGGGATCGGGATGATCTTCGCGGGGTTGGGCGCGGCCGCCATCACCCTTGGGCCGGTCCTGCTCTGGTACGACCGGGACTTCCTCGGCCTGGACGAGGAACGGCTGCACGGCGTCAATCACCACCTGGTGCACTTCCTGCAACACGACAGGATCACCATGGCCAGCACGATGTTGGCGATCGGTGTGCTCTATACGGGGCTGGCCTTCGGGGGGCATCAGGCACGGGTGGCCATGGGCGCGGAACGCCTACCTCGCCTCCGGGTACATCGCCTTTCCGACGCTGTTCTACTTCCTGGCCTTCGGGTTCGTGGAGCCTTTGCACACCGCGGTCACCGTCACGCTCTTCCCGATGTTCGTGCTCGCCATCCGTCGGCGTCCGGCCCGGCCTCGGTGGACGGTCATGGCCGAGGGCCCGGAACCGGAGCGGCGCAGGGCGTTGCTGGGCCAGCTCCTGATGATCATCACTGGGATCGGGCTGTTCGCCGGTGGTGCGGCGGTGTCCGTCGTGGGCCTCACGAACGTCTTCGTGCCGAGCGATCTCACCTTCCTCCGTACCTCGGCCGAACAGCTCGACGCGGCCGGCCCCCGACTGTTGTCGTTCATCGCGCACGATCGGGCCGGCTTCGGTGGCGCGCTGATGGCCGCCGCCGTGGCGATCACGCTGTTGAGCGCCTGGGGGTGGCGGCGCGGCCACGCATGGGTCTGGTGGTCGCTGGCGCTTGCCGCGACCATCGGGTTCATCCCGCCTGTGCTGGTGCACTCGCACATCGGCTACAAGGACTTCTGGCACCTGGCGCCCGTGTACTTCGGGATCTGCCTCACCATCCTCGCCCTGGCTCTGGCCCGCCCTTACCTGTGTGCGCGTACGGGGTCAGGTCGTTTGGAGCAGCCTCGTCATGTACGCGCTGTGCGAGTCAAGGCGGTAATCGGCGAACGGGGCGCAGTAGTGGAACCCGAACTTCTCGTACAGCCTCCTCGCGGGGAGGAAGAAGTCGGTTGAGCCGGTCTCCAGACTGATCCGGGCGAAGCCCATCCGTCGGGCCTCGTTCAGGATGTGCTCCATCAGCAGGGACGCGACTCCGCTCCGCTTACGCGCCGACGTGGTGCGCATCGACTTCAGTTCGGCGTGGGCCGCGTCCAGCCGCTTGATCGCTCCGCAGCCGACCAGGGCGCCGCCGTCCTTGACCGACCAGAACGTGACCTCCGGTCTGCGGAGCCCGTCGAGATCGAGGGCGTGCTTGCTTTCCAGAGGCGTGATGGAGCGCATCTCCTGGACGTGCTCCTCCAGGAACGCGACGATCTCAGGGCCGGACAGGTCGTCGACGACGATCTCCACTTGGTGCTCCTCCTCGCACGTGTTCGGGCGATCGAGTTTAGGTTTCCGGTCATCACCAATGACCACACAGGGCGGTCTCACGGGCCCTGCCCCGCTTCTCCCGGACTGAAGGCCGGGGCATACACCGGAGATCCGATGCCTCAGGGGCTCGCCCTTGGCGGCCTCTCGGAGGCGGGGTCGGGACGCGAAATAGGGGGTGGGGTGGGGCTGTTGCCTCGGGTATGGGCACCTCACACAAGACCCGCGTCCGGACGGAAGAGGGCGCGAAGCGGGTCAGGGCGTACCTGGGTGGCAGGCTGGTCGCCGACACGACCCGGCCGTTGCTCGTCTGGGAGATTCCCTACTACCCGGCGTACTACATCCCGGTCGCCGACGTGCGGGCGGAACTGGTGGAAGAAGGGCCGGGGAAGCACTCCCCGAGCCGGGGCGACGCCACCGCGTACACGGTCAAGGTCGACGGGGCGCAGGCGGAGGGGGCGGCGGTCCGGTACGAGGAGTCGCCCGTCGAGGAGCTGCGGGATCGGGTCCGTTTCGAGTGGGACGCGATGGACGCCTGGTTCGAGGAGGACGAGGAGGTGTTCGTCCATCCGCGCGACCCGCACACCCGGGTGGACGTGCTGGCGTCCTCGCGGCATGTGCGCGTCGAGGTCGACGGGGTGACGGTGGCGGAGTCGGGCAGTCCGCGGCTGCTCTTCGAAACGGGCCTGCCGGTGCGCTACTACCTGCCGAAGCCGCATGTGCGGATGGATCTGCTGGAGTCCACCGACACCGTTACGCGGTGCCCGTACAAGGGGGATGCCGTGTACTGGTCGATTCAGGCGAACGGCACCGCGCACAAGGATCTGGCCTGGTCGTACCCGACTCCGCTGCCTGAGAGCGAGGGTGTGGCCGGGCTGGTGTGCTTCTACAACGAGAAGGTCGACATTTTCGTCGACGGGGTCAAGCAGGAACGACCGAAGTCTCCGTTCAGCTAGACACCGGCCTTCGCGGCCGCCGCTAAAGCGGCGGCCGCCCTTTTGTCAACGGGCTCTGCATCCTTTGGCGCACCGTCGTGCGACGGTGTGACGGTCCTGCCGGTTCGCAGCGCCCCGGGGAGGCCCGTTGACCGCTCCGTTCGCCATCACCGAACGGCTGGCCGGTGCCGCGCGCCGGCTGAGCACACCGCTGCTGCCCGAGGACTACCTCGTCCTGCTCAACCCGCTGTGGTCGGCCACCGACCCGCGCGGGCGCGTCGAGTCGGTCCGGCATGAGGCGCCCGGAGCGGCGTCGTTGCTGATCAGGCCGGGCATCACCTGGCCGGGGCACCGGCCGGGGCAGTGGCTGAAGATCGGTGTGGACATCGACGGCGTCCGGCACTGGCGCACCTTCTCGCTGTCGTCGCCGCCGCGCTCCGACGGCCGGATCACCATCACGGTCAAGGCCACCGCGGACGGGCGGGTGTCGCGGCACCTGGTCCATGCGGTCCGTCCCGGGACGATCGTGCGCCTGGGCGCGCCGCAAGGCGACTTCGTCCTGCCGGAGCCGCCGCCCCGCCGCGTCCTGTTCCTGACGGCGGGCAGCGGCATCACGCCGGTGCGGGCGATGCTGCGGCACCTGGCGGGCTCCGGGACGATGCCGGACGCCGTCCTCGTCCACTCGGCGCGGACGGCCGACGAGGTGATCTTCGGGGCGGAGCTGCGGCACCTTCCCGGCCTGCGCCTGCACGAGCGGCACACCGCCGCCGACGGGCGGCTCAAGCTCGCCGAACTCGACGGGCTCTGCCCGGACTGGACGGAACGGGAGACCTGGGCGTGCGGGCCGGCCGCGCTGCTCGACGAGATCGCGGCGCACTGGCGGTACGCGGGCGCGGCGGGGCGGCTGCGCGTCGAGCGGTTCCGGACCGTCCTGAACGCCCCGGCGGAAGGCGGCGGACGGGTCCGGTTCACCGCGAGCGGCATCGAGACCGGCGCCGGCGCGGGCACCCCGCTGCTGGAGGCCGGGGAGGCAGCGGGCGCGCTGCTGCCCAGCGGATGCCGGATGGGGATCTGCCACAGCTGCGTCGGACGGCTGCGTTCCGGCCGGGTCCGCGACCTGCGCACCGGCCAGGTGCACGGCGAGGAGGGCCACATGATCCAGACCTGCGTGTCGGCGGCCGCCGGCGCCGTGGAGATCGACCTGTGAACCGGCGATCGAGGGGATTCGACACCATGACCGCCACCACCGCGGCACACCTGGCCCCGGCCGACTACGAGGCGATCGCCCGCGAGCTGGACGCGCTCCGCGACGAGATCGCCGCCGACCTGGACGAGCGCGACTCGGCCTACATCCACCGGGTGATCCGCTGGCAGCGCGGGCTGGAGATCGGCGGGCGGGCGCTGCTGCTGGCCTCGTCGCTGCCGCCCGCCTGGCTGGCCGGGACGGCGACGCTGACCGTCGCCAAGATCCTGGAGAACATGGAGATCGGGCACAACGTCATGCACGGCCAGTGGGACTGGATGCGCGACCCCAAGATCCACTCGACCACCTGGGAGTGGGACAACGTGTCCCCGGCCGACCAGTGGAAGCATTCGCACAACGTGGTGCATCACACGTACACGAACGTCCTCGGCAAGGACAACGACGTCGGGTACGGCATCCTGCGGGTCTCGGCCGAGCAGGAGTGGAGCCCGGCCCACCTGGTGCAGCCGCTGGTCAACGTGCTGCTGGCGGTGCTCTTCGAGTACGGCGTCGCGGTGCACGACCTGGAGTTGGACAAGGTCCAGGCGGGCGAGATCGACCCCGCGGAGACCCGGGCCAAGCTGCGCGCCATCGGCCGCAAGATCCGCCGCCAGTGGATCAAGGACTATCTGGCGTTCCCGCTGCTGAGCGGGCCGCAGTTCGCCACCACGCTCGCGGCCGGATGCACCGCGAACGCGGCCCGGAACGTCTGGGCGCACATGATCATTTTCTGCGGGCACTTCCCCGGGGACGTCGAGGTCTTCGCCGCTGATCGGCTCGACGGCGAGACGAAGGGCGAGTGGTACGTCCGGCAGCTGCTCGGCTCGGCCAACATCAGCGGCGGCCGGCTGCTGCACCTGATGAGCGGCAATCTGAGCCACCAGATCGAGCACCATCTCTTTCCCGACCTGCCGAGCAACCGCTACGTCGAGATCGCCCCGCGGGTGCGGGCGCTGTGCGAGAAGTACGACCTGCCGTACCACACCGGTCCGCTGGCCAGGCAGGTCGGCAGCACGTGGAAGAAGATCGTCCGGTACGCGTTCCCGGGCCCGCGCACGCGCGGCGAACGCTCGGCTTAGCGGGCGGAGGGGCCGGCGGTTGAAGCGGACCTGGCCGCATCTGTACCAGTGTCCGAACCGTCCCCGCGCCGACGTCTACGAGCACGAGCGGTTCGGGACGAAGGTGGGCGTGCTGGACACCGATGCCAGCTGGTTCATCTGCTGGACGCGCGGCGCGCGGCATTCCGGCGGCAACGACATCTGGTACTACACGCGGGGTGATCGGACGGCGCGGCGGCCGGAGTTGCAGGCCTGGGGATACGTGCCGGCCGTGGAGCTGTACACCGATCGGCATCCTGCCCCCGAGGTCACCCGGGAGTGCCCGAAGGGCTGACGCGGCATCCCCGCCGAACAGCGCTTTCTCTTGTTCTGAACAGATCCGAACGGATCGTTCACCGGGTTTCGCGACCGTTCCGGACCACGGCTGTCTACCCTTTTGCGGGTACCCCGGTCGTCGGGGACCCCGCCACCCCGCCGCACCCCGCGAGAGCGTCCACGGAAGACCGCCACGGAAAGGGTGACGGATCGGGTGACGAAACGCGTGAACTTTCGGATTCTGGGGCCCCTGCGCGCGGGCGTGCGGCAGGGCCCGGTCGACCTCGGGGACGGCCGGGCACGGCTCGTCCTGGCGACGCTGCTGTTGGAGGCGGGCAGGGTCGTCCCGGTGGAGCGCCTGGTGGAGGCGGTCTGGGACGAGGACCCGCCCGCCTCGGCCCGTCCCCAGGTCGCCATCGCGGTGTCGAGCCTGCGGCGTGCCTTCCGGGACGCGGGCTGCACGCACCGTGTGATCGAGACCGCGCAGCCGGGCTACCGCGTCCCGCTGGGGGCCGACACGGTCGACGCGGTGACGGCCGAGCGGCGGATCGCGGCGGCGCGGGCGGCGGTACGGGCCGGTCGCCACCACGAGGCCGCGGAGCGGTTCGGGGCGGCGCTGGCGCTCTGGGACGGCCCGGTGCTCGCCGGTCTGGAACGCGCCCTCATCCTCGCGGCCGCGCTGCGCTGGGAGGAGCTGCGGCTGACGGTCACGGAGGAGGCCGCGGAGGTGGAGCTGGCCCTCGGCCGCCACCACGAGCTCGTCGGGCGGCTGATGGGGCCGGTGATCGAGCATCCGTTCCGGGAGCGGTTGCGCGTCCTGCTGATGCTGGCCCTGGTGCGTTCGGGACGGCAGGGCGAGGCTCTGGAGGTCTACCGCGATGCCCGCCGCATCCTGTCCCGGGAGCTCGGTCTGGAGCCGGGACGCGAGCTGCGGGAGCTGTATCAGGCCATCCTGAGCGATGACCTCTCCATCCACCGGCGGCCATTCACCGCCCCTGAGGCGGGCCCGCCGTCGACGTCCAGGGGCTGCACCGGTGCCGTTCCGCGGTCCCGTTCCCGCCGCTGGCGGGGCCTGGGCGGCCGTGGACGTTCACCGCTGTGACGACCATGGGCCCGGTCGTCATGTCATTCGGTTTCACCGGAGTTGTAGTGGGCGTCGTGCTGCCGGCGGGGGGAGCAGACGGAGGCCGAGGGGCAGGAGCAGCGTCCGCCGGAGTTCAGGCGGACGGCGACGGTGTCCGAGGGGACGTTGCGTCCCACCACCTGACCAGGGCCGTTGGGGGTGTCCACGCGTGCGCCGAGAGCGGGCATCCGCTCGTGCGCTTGGACGTAGAGCGGGTGCTCGTACTTGAGGCAGCACATCAGGCGGCCGCAGGCGCCGGCGATCCGCAGCGGGTTGACCGGAAGGTCCTGTTCCTTGGCCATTCGCACCGAGACCGGCTCGAAGTCCTTCAGGAAGGTGGCGCAGCACAGGTCGCGTCCGCACGGGCCGATGCCGCCCTGCAGGCGGGCCTCGTCGCGGGGGCCGACCTGGCGCAGTTCCACCCTGGCCTTGATGTTGCGGGCCAGGTCCCGGACGAGGGCGCGGAAGTCCACCCGGTGCGGCGCGGTGAAGTAGACCTTGAAGACGTTGTCGGCGTCGAGGTAGTCGACGCCGATCACCTTCATCGGGAGTTCGTGCTTGCGGATCAGGCGCTTGGCGATGCTCCGGCCCTCGGCGCGGCGCCGCCGGTTGGCCTCGTCCCGGGCCAGCTGCTCCTCGGCGGCGGGGCCGGCGCAGACCGGCAGCCCGTCGATGTCCTCCGACACCCACTGCGGGGCCCAGACGCACTCGGCCACCTCGGGGCCCGCATCGGTCGGGACCAGCACCTTGTCGCCCACCCGGGGCGAGTGCGGACCGGGATCGAGGTAGTAGAGGCGTCCGTAGCGGGTGAAACTGACGGCCATCACCATGCCCACGGTTTCGCTCCGTTCGCCCGGTTTCGTGGGAACACCCTATGCCGTCACCAGGCGGTGTCGATAAGGTCCTCCGCCGGGACGGGCTGGGCGCCCTCCGCGTAGAGCCGTCCGCCGCTCGACAGGATCAGCAGGTGCTCGCCCGTGTGGTCGGTCTCCACCCGCGCCGCCGTGCCCGCCGCCTTCTGCCGCCACAGCACCTCTGCGGGACGGCCCGTGTCGACCGCGTACGTCTGCAGAGCGAGGTATGCGTCCTTTGCGAGACCTGCCACGATGCGGCGTCCGTCCCGGCTGAGCACGGCCGCGCCGGTGCTGCCCTGTGGAAGCCTCAGCACCGCCTTGCTGGCCTTCAGGTCACCGGGGGCCGCGGAGGTGTCGAGCGTCCGCACCTGGTGGACGGCCCGGTCGCCGCCCTGGCCCGCGGGGGTCCACACGAACGACAGCGTCGAGCCCGCCCACGACAGGCTGGCGACCCGGGCCGGGGTATTGCTCGTCCAGGTCTTGCGCTGGCCGGAGCCTGCGGAGACGACGTCCAGCCTGCCCGTGCCGCCGCTCTGGTACGTCACGTACGCGATCTTGTCGCCGTCCGGGGCGACGGCCATGTCCGACCAGGCGGTGGACGCGCCCTGCACGACGGCGCCGGGCAGCGCGGCCATTTCCGTGGGGGCGCCGTCCTCGGTCAGCCGCAGCCGCTGGAACGACACCTTGCGGGACGTCGCCGAGGCCACCACGAACGACCCGTCGCCCGCCGCGGCCACCCGCTGGAAGCGCTGGCCGGCCGGGGCCGCCACGGGAACGCCGACATCGCGTCCGGTACGGACGTCGCGGACGACCAGCGCGGCGCCGGACTCGCGGACGGCGACCACGTGGCGCGGCCCGGTCCCGTCCTGTTCGGCCGCGGGCTTGGCGGAGCGCTCCTTCTTCCCGGCCTTCTGGTGCTGGTGGACGATGTCCACGCCGCCGCCGATCGCCAGGGCCACGAACGAGGCGACACCGATCGGGACGATGCCCCGCCAGGCCGCACCGAGCTTCGACGCAGGGTCCTTGTGCTTGCCGTTCATAGGGGTAACGCCGCACCCGCCCTTCCCGATCCCGCCCCGTTCACCGACCCGTCGTTTCTATCTCATCTCGTGGTGGCAAACAGCCATGATTGCGGAGTTACCGACTCGAACCAGGGCGACCCGGGTCGGAACGTCAGCCGGCGCCGGCAAGGGCGGCGCGAACCCCGTCGAGCATGCGTGCACGATACCCCTCGCCGAAGAGGGCCACGTGGACGAGCAAGGGATGCAGCTGGTGCAGCGCGACGCGCTCCCGCCGGCCCTCGGCGAGCGGGGCGGCCTCGTCGTAGGCGGCGATGATCCGGTCGAGGTGGGGGGCGCCGAACAGCTCCAGCATGGCCAGGTCGGTCTCGCGGTGCCCGGCGTGCGCGGCCGGGTCGATCAGCACGCAGCGGCCGCCCGGCCACAGGATGTTGCCCGACCACAGGTCGCCGTGGACGCGGGCGGGCGGCTCGGGCGGCCCGGCGAGGACGTCGATCTCCTCGATGACGCGCTCGACGAGCCGGACGTCGGCGGCCGTGAGGGAGCGCCTCGCGCGGCGCAGGAACGGCTCCAGGCGGCGCTCGGCGTACCAGCGCGGCCATTCCCCCACCGTCGGCGTGTTGTCGAGCGGGAGATCGGCGATGAAGCCCTCCCAGGGGGCACCGTACGCGGCGGGGGCCGGGGACGCGGTGTGCATCGCCGCCAGCTCGCGCCCGAACCGTTCGGCGGCGTCCGCGCCCTGCGTGCGGGAGGGCAGCCACGGAAGGATCAGCATGTGGTCGTCGGCGGCCAGGACCTCCGCCGCGGGGCCGCCGCCGTCGGCCAGCCAGCGCAGCCCGGCGGCCTCCGCCGCGAACACCCCGGCCTGGTCGGAGGCGGCCTTGACGAAGACCGCGCGGCCGTCGGACAGGACGACGCGATGCAGCGTCCAGGAGTGGCTCGCCCCCAGGTCGGCGACCCGTTCGACCCGGACGCCGCCGCCCAGCAGCTCCTCGACGCGTTCCCTGCGGAGCATCCTGGGCCCCCTCAGACGGTCTCGAGGGCCGCGCGAATCTCGTCCAGGAGGCCGGGCATGGCGGCTTCGACCAGCTCCAGGACCTGCTCGAAGTCGGCGCGGTCGCCGTAGTAGGGGTCCGGGACGTCGAGATCGCGGCCCGCCGCCTTCGGGTCGAACTCGCGCAGCAGCCTGATCTTGTCCCGCGCCGCCTCGCCGGGCGCCATCGAGCGCAGCGCCCGCGCGTGCCCCCGGTCCAAGGCGATGATCAGGTCGTAGGAGCCGAACCAGCCCGCCTCGAACTGCCGCGCGATGTGGGCCGACCGGTAGCCGGCGCGCTGGAGGGCCTGCACCGTACGGGAGTCGGCGCCGTCGCCCACATGCCATCCGCCGGTACCGGAACTGTCCACGTCGACGTCCAGGCCCTCCTCCTCCACGTGATGGCGCAGGACCCATTCGGCCATGGGCGATCGGCAGATGTTGCCCGTGCATACGAAAGTGACGCGGAACGGCATGGCTCCATCCTGCCCGAGCCCCCGCGGTGCTATGAGCTCAGTGCTATGAGCGCGCGGGCCCCGGCCGGAGACCGGCCGGGGCCCGCGTTCCTTGGCGGTCAGTGCTTAACGCTTGACCGCGCCCAAGGCGTCGATGATGCCGTCACCGAAGAACCCGTTGCGGTCCTTGGACCCCTCACAGGTCTGCTTGGACGTGTACTTCACCCACTGGCCGTTCTCCAGCCGGTACCAGACGTACTCGACCGTGCTGGGGCTCGGGCACGCCTTGGCGTTGGCGGACCCGCGCAGAACGCCCTCCACCACCTTCGGCGACAGGGTCAGGCCACCGTTCCCACGGTCCGCCTTCCCGTACCGGCTGACGATCAGGGCCGCGACACCGGCCGCGTGCGGCGAGGCCATCGAGGTGCCCTGGATCGACTGGTAGTACGCGCAGGTGCCGTTCTTGCAGTCGCGCAGGACGCGGGTGGTCTTCGGGGAGCCGTCCGGGTTCAGCTCGCCGCGGGCGCGCGCGATCGACTCGGGGTAGGCGGCCCAGATACCGCGCGCGTCGTCCGGCTTGCCGTCGGACGTGTCGGCCTTGTCGCAGGAAATGGCATTCGCCTCCCGGGCGAATGTCGGTTGGCCAGGCGCTATCCAGCACGTTTTCGTCCCTGTGTTCGAGCGTGCACGCTACGATCGCCCCTGTGCCGCGCTACCGCCTGGCCCCCACCCCAGAGCAGGAGCAAGCCCTGCTCTCGCATTGCGCGCACGCCCGGTACGTGTGGAACCTGGCCGTGGAGCAACACGGCTTCTGGTCCCGGCACCTGCGCGGGAGGGCACCCGGCTACAAAGAGCAGTCCCGGCAGCTCACCGCGGCCCGTGCCGAGTTCGAGTGGCTGCGGGCCGGTTCTCAGACCGTGCAGCAGCAGGCGCTGCGTGACTTCGCGCAGGCGATGGGCAACTTCTTCGCCGGTACCCACCGCCGCCCCACCTGGCGCAAGCAAGGTGTGCATGAGGGGTTCCGGCAGGTCGGCGTCAAACCGCACCAGGTCGAGCGGTTGTCGCGCAAGTGGGGTGCGGTGCTGGTGCCCAAGTGCGGATGGGTGCGGTTCCGCCTGTCGCGGCCGGTGCCGGAGGGAGTGAAGTCCTACCGGGTCACCCGTGATCGGACCGGGCGCTGGCACGTGGCGTTCACGCACCTCCCGCCCCCGGTCCCCGGCCCCGGCAACGGGGCCGTGGTCGGGGTGGACCCCGGCGTCACCGTCAGCGCCGCCCTCTCGACCGGGGACCTGCTGAAGGTCCCCGGCCTCACCCCCGGAGAGACACGACGCCTGGAGTTGCTGGCCCGCAACCTGGGGCGTGCCCGCCGAGGCTCGCGCCGCCGCGCGCGGCTCAAGGCCGCGCTCGCCCGCCTCAAGGCCCGCCAGAGCGACCGGCGCAAGAACTGGGTGGAGCAGACCTCCACCAGGCTGGCCCGTGAGTTCGAGGTGATCGGTGTCGAGGACCTGCGCATCGGGGGCATGACCCGCTCCGCCAAAGGCACGCTCCAGGATCCGGGACGCAACGTCGCCGCCAAGGCGGGGCTGAACCGGGGCATCCTGGCCGCCGGTTGGGGCCTGCTGGTCGAGCGGCTGGAACACAAGGCCCCCGGCCGCGTCCACAAGATCGATCCCGCCTACACCTCGCAGCGTTGTTCGGCGTGCGGGATCAGGGATCGGGAGGCGCGTGAGAGCCAAGCGCGTTTCCGGTGCCGGTCCTGCGGCCACGCGGGCAACGCCGATGTGAACGCGGCACGCAACATCGCCCACGAGACCAGACTCGTACTCGTGGGCACGGCGGCCGGACCGGCCGTTGCTGCGCGGGGACGCTCCGGGTTGCCGGGGTGGAAGAACCGCGAACCTCAACCTGTTCCCCTCTCTTGAGGCCACGGGTTGGAATCCCCCTCGCTCACGAGGGGGGAGGAGGTCAAGTCCCACTGGACGTCGGTTCCTCGCCCCTGGCGGGCTTCTTGGCCTGGACGGGGCCGCGCACCCCCGCCTCGCGCTCAACGCCCTTGCCCACGGGCGCGGATGGCGTCCTGGGAGCCTTGCCGATCACGCGGTCCGATCAGGACGTTCGCAGCGCCAGCGTCAGGGCCTCGACGGCCAGCAGCGGATTGACGTTGGCCTCCAGCCGCTCCCGGCAGTCCATGATCGCGTCAAGCCGGCGCAGCGTGCCCTCCGGCGTGCCCCGCGCGGCCGCCGTCCGCAGCTCGGCCGCCAGATCGGTGTTGACCAGCTCCGCGCCCGCGCCGAGCTGCAGCGTCAGCACGTCCCGGTAATAGGAGGCCAGATCGAGCAGCGCCCGGTCGAGGGAGTCGCGCTTCGCCCGCGTCGCCCGCGACTTCTGGCGGTCCTCCAGCTCCTTCAGCGCGCCCGCCGTGCCGCGCGGCATCCGGCCCTTGGCGCTCTCCCCCAGCGCCTGCCGCAACGCGCTGGTCTCGCTCTCGTTGAGCTCCTCGGTGACCGTCTTCGCCTCCGCCTCGGCCGCCTTCACCAGCGCCTCCGCGGCGGTGACGGCGGGTCCGACCGAGGTCAGCCGGCGCGGGATCCCCAGCACCTCGGCCCGGCGGCGCCGCGCGTCCGGATCGCTCGCCAGCCGCCGCGCCCGGCTGATGTGCCCCTGCGACGCCCGCGCCACCAGCTCCGCGGTCTCCCGGTCGACGCCGTCCCGCAGCACCAGCACCTCGGCCACGGCCGCGGCCGGCGGGGTCCGCAGCGTCACCAGCCGGCACCGCGACCTGATCGTCACCAGCAGATCGTCCGGCGACGGCGTGCACAGCAGCCACACCGTCCGCGGCGGCGGCTCCTCGATCGCCTTCAGCAGCGCGTTCGCGGCCGCCTCCGTCGCGCGGTCGGCGTCCTCGAACAGCACGATCTGCCAGCGCCCGCCGCTCGGCGACGACGACGCCCGCAGCACCAGCTCGCGGGTCTCCTTCACCCCGTACGACAGGCCCGCCGGCCGCACCACCTCGAGATCGGCGTGCGTGCCCTGGAGGACCTGGTGGCAGGACGGGCAGTGCCCGCACCCGCGCGGGCCCTCGCCGTCCGGCGACGTGCACTGCAGCGCGGCGGCGAACGCCCTGGCCGCCTCGGAACGCCCCGAACCGGGCGGGCCCGTGAACAGCCAGGCATGCGCCATCTTGCCGTCCGACTCGACCGCCGAACGCAGCTGCTCGACGACCGCCCCCTGCCCCACCAGGTCATCCCAGACGCTCATGAGGTCAAGGCTACGGCCTCCGGCGCCCCGGGAGCCGCGTACCGCGCCCCGGCCCGGACGGCGCTCAGGCGTCCTTGATCGCGGGGAAGGTGCTCGTGACGTCCTCGGTGCCGGCCGGGATCGGGTCGGGCAGGATCTCCCGGATCCGGTACTGGATCTCCCGGGTGATCTCGGCCTGCGGACGGCCCGCGTCCACGATCAGGTAGCGGTCCGGGTCGGCGTCGGCCAGCGCCCGGAACCCCTCCCGCACCCGCTCGTGGAACTCGTGCGGCTCCGACTCGATCCGGTCGGCCGGCGACGCCAGCCGGCCCAGCCCGGTCTCCGGCGGCACTTCCAGCAGCACGGTCAGATCCGGCAGCAGCCCGCCGATCGCCCACGCGTTCACCCGCGCGATCGACGAGACGTCCTGCTCGCGGCCGAACCCCTGGTACGCCAGCGACGAGTCGACATAGCGGTCGCTGACCACGATCGCGCCGCGCTCCAGCGCGGGCCGGATGACGTTCGCCACATGATCGGCGCGGTCGGCGGCGTACAGCAGCGTCTCCGCCCGCGCCGACAGGCCCGTGGTCTCCTGGTCCAGCAGCATCGCCCGCAGCCGCATCCCGATCTTGGTGGCGCCGGGCTCCTGCGTGGACACCACGTCGTAGCCGTGGTCGCGCAGCCAGATCGCGGCCAGCCGGGCCTGCGTGGTCTTGCCCGCGCCCTCGCCGCCCTCGAACGCGATGAACACGCCCCGGTCGCGGACCACCGCCGGCCCGGACTCCTCCAGCTCCGGCGGCGTGTAGGCGTACCCGCGCAGCGCCGCCGCCACGTCCGCGAGCAGCGGGATGCCGCGCCGGTCGTCCAGCCGGCGGAACGCCACGAGCGCCGCCGGCAGCGCCAGCACCGCGACGACCAGCAGCGCCGCGGCGGGACCGCCGAGGTCGTACACCGCGCCGCCGAGGGACAGCCGGTGCGCGCCGATCAGCCCGGCAAGCGGCGGCACCGCCGCGACCGCGACCAGCCCCGTGACCAGGGCCAGCGCCCGCAGGTAGGCGAACGAGCGCGCGGTGTCCTGCGCCGACCGCGTCCCGACCGCCCACGCGACCCCGCAGGCCAGGCCCAGGAACGCCGCCAGGAACACCACCACGACCAGGTTCTGCACCAGCGCGACCGGCACCAGCGCCAGCGCCGCGGCGATCACCGCCAGGCCGATCAACCGGCGCCGGCTCAGCGGAGCCAGCATCCGCGGGCCCAGGAACAGCCCGAAGGCCGCACCGATCGTCAAGCCGGCCAGTATCGACCCGTACCCGGCGTCCCCGCCGCCCAGATCGCGCGCGTGCAGCCGGGCGACGGCGAACACCGCCACCGCGGTCAGCGCGACGACCGTTCCGGCCAGGACGAGCCCGCGCACCGGCCCCGAGGCCGGGGAGACGGCGGCATGCGCGCCGCCCGCCTGCGCGCCCGCACCGGCGACGGGCGGGCCGTCCGGCTGAGTCCGCCCGGACCGGCGCTGCCCCTGGAAGAGAAGCTTCAACGGCGCCGACAGCGCGCCCAGCCCAGCGGCCGCCCCGGCCGTGGCCGTCGAAAGCGCACGGGCCGTGAACGTCGTCGCGGCCGCGGCCAGGAAAACCACCGCCGCCGCGAACACCGCGAGGTCCGCGCGGTCGGCCACGCCGAACGCCGCGTCCCCGACCAATGCCAGCGCGACGAAGAGCAGCGCCGCCACCGGCGCCGAACCGTAACCGCCGCGCAGCAGCGAACGGCGCGCCTCCTCGTACCCTTCCTCCGGCTCGCCGCCGGCCACGGCCGGCAGCACCGCGGCCGCCACCGGGAACCAGAGCAGCGTTCCGAACGCCACCAGGAACGCCACCGCGAGCGTCCACGGCACCGCGTCCACCAGCGGCACCGACACCACCAGCGCGAACCGGACGCCGTCGACCGCGACCATCGTGATCCGGCGGTCCAGCCGGCCCGCCAGCAGCACCGCCGGCGGCCCCAGCAGGAGCGCCGGCAGCACCATCAGAACCAGCACCCCGGCGATCGCCTGCGCCTGGACCGGCAGGTCGTCGTCCCGGGTCAGCGCCCCCACCACGGCGATCAGCGCCGGAACGCTCAGCCAGTGGCCGAGGCTGGACAGCGTGAGCGCGAGCCACAACCGCCGGAACGGCTTGATCGCCGTTTCGTCCGGCTGCGACTCGGCGGCCCGCAGTGGCCGGGTGGCGCCCGTTCTGTTCATGTCGGTCAGGGTATCGGCGTGGATGTCCTTAGGAGCCGGACTTTGCGGAGGTGCGACGTCGCGGCGCCGACTTCTTCTTACCCCCGCCCGCGGCAACCTTCTCACGCCGCTCCGCCAGCAACTCGGCGGCACGCTGGATCGTCACCGACTCGACCTCGTCACCCTTGCGCAGGCTGGCGTTGGTCTCACCATCGGTGACGTACGGGCCGAACCGGCCCTCCTTCACCACCACCGGCTTCCCGCTCGCCGGATCATCGCCCAGCTCCCGCAGCGGAGCCGCCGCCGCGGACCGCCGGCCGCGCTGCTTCGGCTGCGCGAACAGCTCCTTCGCCTGCTCCAGCGTCACCGTGAACAGCTCGTCCTCGGAGGCCAGCGACCGGCTCTCGCCCTTGTCGGCGCCCTTCTTCAGATACGGGCCGAACCGGCCGTTCTGCGCGGTCACCGGCTCGCCGTCCAGCTCACCCAGCATCCGCGGCAACGACAGCAGCTTCAGCGCGTCGTCAAGCGTCACCGTGTCCAGCGACATCGACTTGAACAGCGAACTCGTCCGCGGCTTGGGCGCGTCCTTCTTCGCCCGCCTCTTCGGCGCCGGCTTGCCGTCCGCGCCCGCCGCCGGAGCCTCCGGCTCGGGCAGGATCTCGGTCACGTACGGCCCGAACCGCCCGGTCTTCGCCACGATCACATGCCCGGTCCCCGGATCGACGCCCAGCTCCCGGTCACCGCTCGGCTGCGCGAACAGCTCCTCGGCCTTGGCCGCGTCCAGCTCGTCCGGCGCCAGGTCCTCGGGAATGTTGACCCGGTCGCCGCCCCGGTCGAGATACGGCCCGTACCGGCCGACCCGCACCATGATGTCGGTGCCCGCGATCGGGAACGAGCTGATCCCCTTGGCGTCGATCTCGCCGATGTCGCTGACCAGGTCCTTCAGGCCCCCGCCACCGCCACCGTCACCGGCGCCGTTGCCGTCGCCGAAGTAGAACCGCTCCAGCCAGCGCACCCGCTCGGCCTCGCCGCGCGCGATCTCGTCGAGACCGTCCTCCATGTGCGCGGTGAAGTCGTAGTCGACCAGGTTGCCGAAATGCTGCTCCAGCAGGTTGATCACGGCGAACGCCAGGAACGAGGGCACCAGCGCGGTGCCCTTCTTGAACACGTAGCCGCGATCGATGATCGTCCCGATGATCGAGGCGTACGTCGACGGCCGCCCGATCTCCCGGTCCTCCAGCTCCTTGACCAGGCTCGCCTCGGTGTACCGGGCCGGCGGACGGGTCGAGTGCCCCTCCGCCCGCACCGACCGCGCCGCCAGCGAGTCGCCCTCCGCCAGCGTCGGCAGCCGCCGCTCCTGGTCGTCCCGGTCGGTCGACGGGTCGTCCGCGCTCTCCACGTACGCCTTCAGGAACCCGTGGAAAGTGATCGTCTTACCGGTCGCGCCGAACTCCGCCGTCTCGCCCGCCGTCGAGACGCCGGTGACCCGCACCGACACCGACTGGCCCTCGGCGTTCTTCATCTGGCTTGCGATCGTGCGCTTCCAGATCAGCTCGTACAACCGGAACTGATCGCCGCTCAGGCCCGTCTCCGCGGGCGTGCGGAACGTCTCGCCCGCCGGGCGGATCGCCTCGTGCGCCTCCTGCGCGTTCTTGACCTTGCTCTGGTACACCCGCGGCTTGTCCGGCACGTACTGCGCCCCGAACAGCGTCGTCGCCTGCCGCCGCGCCGCCGTGATCGCGGTGTCCGACAGCGTGATCGAGTCGGTTCGCATGTAGGTGATGAAGCCGTTCTCGTACAGCTTCTGCGCCACCGACATCGCGTACTTCGCCGAGAAGCCCAGCTTGCGGCTGGCCTCCTGCTGCAACGTCGTCGTACGGAACGGCGGATACGGCTTACGGGTGTACGGCTTGCGCTCGACCGACTTGACCTCGTACGGCCGGCCCGTCAGCCGCCCCGCCAGCGCGCTCGCCGCGGCCTCGTCCAGGTGCAGCACGTCACGGGCCTTCAGCGTGCCGTCGGAGGCGAAGTCGCGCCCCTGCGCCACGCGCTTCCCGTCGACCGAGACCAGGCCCGCCTTGAACACCGGCGGCTCGCCCTCGATCTCCTTGCCGGTGTCGAACTCGGCCTGGATGTCCCAGTAGTGCGCCGAGACGAACGCGATCCGCTCCCGCTCCCGCTCGACCACGAGCCGGGTCGCCACGGACTGGACCCGTCCCGCCGACAGGCCCGGCATGACCTTCTTCCACAGCACCGGGGAGACCTCGTACCCGTACAGCCGGTCCAGGATCCGGCGGGTCTCCTGGGCGTCCACCAGGCGCAGGTTGAGCGTGCGGGGGTTGGCGGCCGCGGCCCGGATGGCGTCCCGGGTGATCTCGTTGAAGACCATCCGGTGCACCGGCACCTTGGGCTTGAGCACCTCCTGGAGGTGCCAGGCGATCGCCTCGCCCTCCCGGTCCTCGTCCGTCGCGAGAAGGAGCTCGTCGGCCTCGGCGAGCAGCTTCTTGAGCTTCTGCACCTGCTGCTTCTTGTCGCTGTTGACGACATAGAGCGGCTCGAACCCGTGCTCGACGTTGACGCCGAGCTTGGCCCAAGGCTCGCCCTTGTACTTGGCCGGCACCTCCGAGGCCCTGGGAAGGTCCCGGATGTGGCCGATACTGGACTCCACGACATAGCCGCCGCCCAGGTACCCGGCGATCGTCTTCGCCTTCGCGGGCGACTCCACGATCACCAGGCGGGTGCCGGTGCCCCGGTCTCCCCCGCCTCGACCACTCTTCGCAGTGCCGTTCTTGGCTGGCACAGTCGCTCCAACCTCGCTGTCTGGTCTTCTTGCACGGGCTAGCTAACAACGTCCCTTGACGACGTTTTCATGCCCGAGAGTTCCCACCGTTGCCCATCATCACCGCCCGCCCCACAGGGAGTGCGGGCCACATGTCTCACCGCTACGAACCTCAGACAGGATGACACGTCGCCACCGAGACTGCGGACCAAGGCCGCCTCCGGGCTCCCCCGACGGGCGCGGCCCGGTCATAATGGTCCGCAAATGGTGGAGTACACCTATCTCGTTCTGAGCCTGCCGCGCGGCACCACCCGTGACACCGCCCGGCGGGTCCTGACCGAGCACGCCGAACACGGCGGCTGGGAACTCGATCGCTTGCGCCTCTACCCAGACGGTAGCCGCCGAATCCAACTGCGACGCAAGATCATCCGGCAAGTCCGCACCTTCTGACCCCCCGTGCCCGGATGGTAGCACTAAGCACCAAATCGATAACACCTGGTAATCGGTCCGCCACCCCGCCCACCGACCGATTTCTCCGTCGTCATGAGCGATGCCCGCAAAACCACCCAAGCCCCACCAGCCCCCTGAACGCGACAGTCAGGGCAGACGAGGGGCAGCGCCCGGGGACGCGGCTTGAAGCAAGAAGGCCTAGGAACAACGCACCGGCCGAGGCGGGAAAGGTGTGACCCGGGTGATCTTGGACGCCCCCGAACCGGCGATCGTGTCATGGCTATGGGACGACATCCAGACACTGATCGCCTGCACCTCCCGAAGGGAAGTGTCGGCATCCAAGAAACACCCGGGTCCATCACCTCTTCGGTGATGGTCTACGCGGCCCCACCGACGAACGGGCCCGAGGCGGTCTTCGGCGCAGCGGCGTCGAGGAGCGCCGGCGCCCTTGCCGTGGCAGGCCGCATGCGGCTTCCACCCGCGGCGGCGCCTCGGCGCGAGTCCGCACCATCGCGCCCGAAAGACGCCTGGCGACGAGGGGCCCGCCGGCCGCGAGCAGCCGGCGGACCATACGACCGGCGGCGACGACATGGCATGACAGAGCGAGAATCATCCCCGCCATCACCCAGCCGTTCACCACCGACGCCCCCGTCAGTTGCGGAACCCCCAAAGACGAGCCAAATGCCCGCACAGAAAGTAACCCTAGCACCACGCAAGGCAATACAACGAGCCTTTGGACAGGAAAAGCTCAGGCGCCATCCAAAAAGCGATCAAGGACCCGCACGCCGAAGCGCAGCCCATCCACCGGCACCCGCTCGTCGATTCCATGGAACATTCCGGAAAAGTCCAGTTCTGGGGGAAGGCGCAGCGGCGCGAAACCGTAGCAGCGCATCCCCAGCCTGGCGAACGCCTTGGCGTCCGTCCCGCCGCTGAGGCAGTACGGCACGGGCAGCGCCCCGGCGTCCTCCGAGGTCAGAGCCTCTTCCATGGCGGCGACCAGCGCGCCCTCGTACTCGGTCTCGATGGCATGGTCATGGTGGACGAAATCGCGCCGCACGTCCGGTCCGAGCAATTCGTCCACAGTGGCGAAGAATTCAGCCTCATACCCGGGAAGGAACCGGCCATCGACCTGAGCCGTCGCCTCCTGCGGAATGACATTCGTCTTATATCCGGCGTCGAGCCGCGTCGGATTGAGCGTGTTCCGCAGGGTCGCCCCGATCATGCGAGCGAGCGGCCCGATCTCCGCGAGGCATTTCTCCGGGTCGTCCGGATCGAACTCCACCCCGTACGCCATGCAGGCCCGCTCCAGGAAGGCCTGCACCGTCTTGGTCAGCCGGATCGGGAACTCGTGCGTCCCCAACCGGGCGACGGCCTCCGTCAAGGCCGTCACCGCGTTGTCCGGATGCACCATCGACCCGTGGCCCGCGGTCCCTTGGGCGGTCAACTGCATCCAGGCGATGCCCTTCTCCGCCGTCTCGATCAGGTACATGCGCCGATCGCCGGGCACGGTCAGGCTGAAGCCCCCGACCTCCCCCACAGCCTCGGTGCACCCCTCGAAAAGCTCAGGATGCTCCCGCACGAGCCACTGCGCTCCCCACTTCCCCCCGGCCTCCTCATCGGCCAGGAAGGCCAGCACCACGTCCCGCGGAGGCTTGCGCCCTTCCCGCAGCCGCTGCCGGACCACGGCGAGGATCATCGCGTCCATGTCCTTCATGTCCACGGCCCCGCGCCCCCAGACGCACCCGTCGGCGATCTCCCCGCCGAACGGATCGTGCGTCCAGTCCTCCTTACGCGCCGGCACCACGTCGAGATGCCCGTGCAGCAGCAGCGCATCCCGCGACGGATCCTCCCCCTCGATCCGAGCGACGAGACTGGTCCGCTTCGGGTGCGACTCGAAGATCTGCGACTCCAGCCCCACCTCGGCCAGCTTCTCCGCCACATACTCCGCCGCCACCCGCTCCCCGGGCCCAGAATGATCGCCCGGGTTGCTCGTGTCGATCCGGATCAGTTCCTGACAAAGCTGGACGACCTCGTCCACTGTGATCACCCTCGCGCCGGCGTCTCGTACCCGACCATCGTGCCCCCTCATCGACTTCGCCGCGAGTCTGGACCTTTGGTATGGTGAAGCCCGCCGCAACGCCGTTGCGGTATGTCCGGGTGGCGGAATAGGCAGACGCGCTAGCTTGAGGTGCTAGTGCCCTTCACGGGGCATGGGGGTTCAAGTCCCCCCTCGGACACGTACCGTTCCCCCAAATGCGGGGTCGTGGGACAACCTGATTCGATCCGGGTCGAGGCTAGCCTCGACCCGGATTTCGCGTTTCTGGGGGTCGTAGACGAGCCGGATGCCCAGGCTCTGGTAGACGCCCTGACGCGCTGCCGCATCGGCGTCCTTCAGAGTGCGGACAAGATCCCCCAGCCCGGTGACCAGCTTCTCGATCTCCTCCACGGTCAGGATCCGGCGGCGCTCGGTCTGCGAGGCCCGTAGTTCCGCTTGAGCCGCGGCGAGTTTGGCTTCGGTCTCGGCCATCCAGGACGTGACGGTAACCGGGTTGGCACCGGCTTCGAGGGCGGCGCGGTGGCGGCCCAGTTTGATCTCAAGGTCGGCGATCTGCGCCCTGGCCCGCATCGCGGCGGAGTTGTGCGGTTGTCCCTGGCTGCCGTGGAGGTCCTCGATCGTCTGCTTGATCCGGTGCGGCGCCAGTACCTTGGCCAGCCATGGATCCACGATCGCCGTCACCTGGTTCTCGCGGACGAACAGGTTACGTGGATGCTCGACCTTGTTAGCGAGGGCGTACTCCTCGGGGTAGCGGCACCGGAAGTAGACGTACCCCTTGTAGGTGTGGGCCTGCATCTTGCGGTCGCACAGCCCGCAGTACATGACGCCGCGCAGGGCGTAGGTGTGCTTGGTGTGGTGGCGGGCCTTGGTTCCGCCGGCCTGGCAGCGGCGGGTGGCCAGCTTGCCCTCGATCCGGTCGAAGACGTCCTTCTCGATGATCACGGGATGGACGACCGTGCTGGAGAAGACCCACTTGTCGCGCTCGTTCCACCTCAGCTTGGTGATGTGGCCAAGGGAGACGTCGTTGACGTCGATCAGCACCTCGTCCTTCCGCTGACGGTTCCAGACCTGGTGGCCGGTGTAGCGGGGGTTGGTGAGGATGGTCCTGACCGCACTCTTGGCCCACGCCAGCCCTTCCCGGTGACGGTTGCGCGCCCGGTCGTGAGCCGACGGGCACGGGATGCCGTCGCGTGTCAGGCCCTCGGCGATCGCGAACAGCCCCTTCTCCGGCGAGCCGTCCAGGCCGAGGTACTCACCGAAGATGCGCTGGACGACCGGCGCGGCCTCGGGGTCGATCTCCAGCATGAGCAGGCGCTTGCCGTCGGCGGCCTTCCCGGGGTGCGGGTGGGGCCCGCCGTCCACGAGCTTGTAGCCGTACGGGGGACGGCCTCCCAGGTAGCGGCCTTCGGTCGCGGCGATCGCGGCCATGCTGCTGCGGACCCGGGTCCGGATACGGTTCCGCTCGCCCTTGGACAGGCCCCCGAACATCGACATGATCATGTCGTGGGCCTCGTTGGCCGGATCGATCACCCCGCCGATCTCCGGCACCCACAACGGAACGCCGTAGTGATCGAACAAGGGGAAGGTCAGACCGTACTGCCCGCCGTAGAAGGCCCGGTGCGGCTCCCCGATCACCACCGCGTCGAACCCGCGCCCCGGGTCCTTGAGCGCCTCAAGCAGTTCACTGGCGCGGGGACGCCGTACCCAGGGGATCGAGCGGGAGCGATCCACGTCGAAGTACTCGACGACGATGCGCCCACCTCTGGTCTCGATCAGGGTCTCCGCCCGTCGAAGCTGCCATGCCTTGGAGGCGGCCGGGTCCTGTTTGTCCTCTGTGGACACGCGCCCGTAGAAGGCGAACCGCAGGGGCGCCGAGTATCCAGTCCGCTGCTCGGTCATCGGTTGATCTCCTTGTCGTCGCTGTGATCAGTGGCTCGGCGGGCGCGGGCTTGGAGCAGGAGCGCCAGTAGCGCCCGGGCTGCGGCGGGGGTGAGCCGTGGTGGCTCGGCCGGTGCCACCAGCTGCAGACCGCCGGTCTCGTCGCGGGCTGGCGCGTCCGCCCCGGTGGGCGCGTCCCGGCTGTCCGGCTGGTTGCTGGGCGATGGCCGGTCCGCCCCGGTCGTGGACCGGGGGTCATCAACACTCGACTCGGTGCCCGAGCTCAAGCCCGCACGGGACCGATGGGCCTGGGCGCGGCCGAACGGGCCACGAGGCGATCGCCTCTTGTGCGAGGCCGGCGAACGGCCTCCAGGGCGGGAAGACGTGCGAGGACGGTTGTCTGTCGAATCGGGCTGCTTGGTGGTCATGTGCGGGCGCCTGGGTCGGCAGGCGCTCGTCCCCCTCTCGGCCATGAAGCACCGCCTGGACCTACGTTTTTCACGGTCCGGCCAGGTCAAATGCTCACCAAAAATCGCGGCCGCCCTCCGAACACGCCGCTCGGAAGACGGCCATGCCTTCCGCTAGTAAATGACCGGGTCGACGCCGGTTCTGGACATCTGCGTGAGGTGCAGCTCGGTTCCGCCGGGTGCTCAATTGTCGAGATCCCGCCACCGAACACGGAGTCAGCGAGCCCTGCCGACGTTGGCCATCTCGTTGCGATTGCGTGAGGGTCATGACGGGGCGGACGGGGCACCACCCGTCCGCCCCGCCCTGGGTGTTCAGGCGTCCTCGGCCTGCCCCGCCCCGATGCCGTCAGCGTCGCTGTGCTGGGGCACGTCCCCGCCGATCGTGGCAGCGGCGCCGGTGCCATCGGCCAAACGGAAGCGACGGGGCCGCTCGCACGTCAGTTCGGCCACGTCCTGCGCCACGAGCGTGTCCAGGGCATTGGCCACCGCGCCCGGCGACCGGTCCAACACCCGAGCGATCTCACCAGGGGTGAACTCCTTACCGGGGTGCGCCCGAAGGTGCTCGACCACCGCTGGACGCAACGGACGCGGCGCGCTACGTGGACCCGCCGCCCCCGGACGGGCGCCCCGTCCCGCCGCGCGCCCCGTGGCACCCTGCCGCGCCGCGCCGCGCAACGCGCGGGCGTAGTTGTCCACCTGTTCCAGCCCGGCCACCATCCGGTCGTGGTCGTCATCGGTCACCGCCGCCAGCGTCGCCGTGACGGCCCCCAGAAGATCAGCCAGAACCGTCCGGGTCGCCTCACGCATATGCGCCTTCGCCAGTTCGGCGTCGACATGGGCACGCCGTTCGGCCTCCTCCTGGTGCGCCCGCCGCAGCGCCTCTTCCGCCTCCGCACGCCGGGCCGCCTCCTCCGACAGGATCCGCATCGCGGCGCGTAGAGACTCATCCAGCGGCATCCCCTCAGGCGCCGGGTCCCCGCCATCGTCGCCGCCGGAACGCGCGCCAGTGGCATCCCCGTTGTCGGGGCCGTTGTCCGTGCCGCCGGTGTTGTCGCCCTGTCCGACCGTGTCCACGTCCGCGCCGGTGCCCGCCGTCACGCCGACGATCGGGGGAGCGCTGTCCGCGCCCGTGTCGGTCGCCGTGTCGGCGGTGACCGGGGCCCACACGTCCGGGGTGCGCCCCCGACCGGATCCGGCGCCCGGGGACCGGACGGCGTGCCCGTCCTCAGCGAACGCCGACAGGGCTTTGGTGACCGCCGACCTGCTCACCCCGGACGCCTCGGCGATCGCGGTCACCGTGGCACCGTTCGACGCTTTCACCAGAACGTTCCACACGGCCTGCGCCGCGCCGGTCGGGTGGAACCCCGCCGCATCGTTCCCGGTCGCGTCACCGGCCATTTCAGCGGCCCCGGCGACGGTGGCGATACCGGTCGCGGTGATGGTGTTGGTCGCCATTTCCGTGCCTCCTTGAACGGCGAACAATGGTGACGGGACTTTCCCGTCTGACGTCGCCGCCATGACGACCATTTCTCGATGTCACCCGGCATCACAACTAGGAGCGCCGATATTTTTCTAGCCGCACCGGCTGGACATGGTTACCCCAATGCCAAAAAGAATTTAATTGCGGCTAGGCGGCCGGACCTTCACTGACTAGAGACTCATGAAAGCGGTGGCGCGGTCCGGACGCCTCGCCGCACGAAGTCGCGTCTCCTTGCGGCGCGACAGACCGAAGCAGCCGAAAAGGCGAAAAGTCGCGGGAAGGGCCGTGGTACAGCCTGCTTGAAGTTGATCGCAGCGGTCGGTTCAGCGGTGTCAGCGGCCCGAACGGTGGGCGGACCAGGGAGTTCGGTCGACTGGTCGACTTTGGGTCCCAGGGGGTGATGGCCGAACGTCTTCATTCGTGTTGCGGTGCACCCTTGTAGACCCCTGTAAGGGGTATTCGGGCGCACCAGTGGCCGATCCAGATCGCGCCTGACCTGCAAAGACGTCACTTGAAGAGTGTGCCAGTCATAGTTGGCCCCCCGATTGGCCCCCCAACCGGGCCCCCGGTTGGCCCCCCTGTTGGGGGGCACACGGGAGGGCCCCTGGCCGGACAATCCGCACGACAGGGGCGCCAGGTCTCGTGGACCAGGTGGCCAGGCATCAGGGCCCAATGCGGAGGACCGACCGCTGGCCAAGCCCAGCACACCACACTATTGCCAGGAGTCGTCATATAGACGAATCGGGGGCGCCAACAGAATATGCAGATGCGCCTCTACCTGCACGAACACGCAATCGGACCCCTTCCGATCATAAACAGCACCCCGAAGGGAAGCTCGAACAGAACACCGAACGGAACACCGAAAAATCGGTTCCGTCTTCGCCCGATACCGGGCGAAGACGGAACCGCCTCACGCAAGCTGACTATCCTTGTCGCGAGGGCCCAGCCTGATTGGTCCAGGCTGGACCCTCCCTACGACACCAGTTGCGCGGGCGACTGCGTTCCCCCCTCCAGCTTGCGGTTGAGGTCGATGTCGACCCAGACGGTGTGTCCGAGGGGGCTGCTGCCGTGCACACCGAACATGAGTGCCAGCTCGTACAGCATCCGGAGTCCCCTGCCTCCCTCGCTGTACGAGCCGCCGTAGCCCTCGGGCAGAACGGTCGGGATGCCGTGACCTCCCATGTCGGTGACGGCGATGTAGGCCGGGTTGTGGCAGACGACCTCGAGCCCGAACCAGCCGTCGGCTTCCTCACCGGACCGCGTGTGCCTGACTGCGTTGGCGGCCAGCTCCCCGACGGCCAATGCCACGATGTCCACGCAGGGCATGCCAGTGAACAGCGCCTCGGCGAACTCGCGCGCCGCCCGTACCTGGTCGGCCCGGCCCGCGTACACCCGGCGCCACCGCATCCGCTCTGACGCCCAGAGCCAGTCGTTGGGCGTCGCGCCGATCAATTTCGTGTTGCCCATTTCTGTTGTCCTCCTTTTTTGTCGTCCGCTGCCGATCATCGGCCCATGTTTCAACGGACGACCGGACGCCAATTGGCGCTCGACTCGGCAATCGAGGTCAAGTCCGCATCTTCCTTCAAAAAACTGCACCCGCTCGACGTTTCAGGAGTCGCCGCCCCTCGGTCGAACCTGAAGCACCTGCCTGAGCTCACCGGCACCATTACGCTTCTTCAACCACAACCGTCACGACCGGGGGGGGACCGGGGGGACCGTGGAAGCCCAGGAAATCGAGGTCAAGTACCGCGTGATAGAGCGAGACGCACTGGTACAGGCTCTGGCCACTCAGGGGGTCGTGCTGTCCGAGCCGGTCCTCCAGGAGGATCAGGCGTACGCCCCGGCTTGGTGGGACTACGGCAAGCCCAAGGGCGGCGTCCCGTTCGGGCGTCTCCGTACTGTGCGGGGCAAGCACCTGTTCACCGTGAAGACGCCCCGGGACAACGAGATGGCCTGCCTGGAGTCCGAAACGATCGTGGCCGACGCCGGGCAGATGCACGACGCGTTGCTACAGATGGGCTTTCGGCCCACAGTCCAGATCGTCAAGGAGCGCCGGACAGGCCGGGCCGGACGTTGGTCGTTGTGCCTGGACGAGGTCAAGAGCGTTGGGCCGTTCCTGGAGATCGAGACGGTGACGTCCGCCGAAGAGTCCGGCCTGGCCGTTCAGGCACAACTGGACGCGTGGGCAAACGGCCTCGGGGTCAAGCTCGAGCGGGTGACCGACACCTATGACTCGCTCGTGCGACTCGCACAGGACCAGCTCGCCTGAGCCGGATCAGAACAACGTGCTGCTGGTGGCGGGGTCCGCTGTGGGCAACAGATTCGGGACCACGTCCAAGGTGACGGTGAGCGCCGCATGGTCGGTGATCTTCCTCTGACGGGTCTCGTGGAGATACTCGCAGTCAGCGATCCGGCCGGCGAGGGCCGGCCCCGCGTGGAAGTAGTCGTACCGGTAGCCGTCGCCGGTCCGACCGACCCACGAGTGAGCCTGCTCGCCGGGGTGCAAGTGCGCGTACGTGTCGACGTAACCACCGGTCTCCAGCTCGTCCAGGAGGCCGTACTCGAACGGCAAGAAGCCGCGATGACGGGGCTCGTGATCGCGACCGATGACGTTGTAGTCACCCCCTACCAGGGCATTGGTCGCCAACCCCTCCGGTAAGGAGGCCAGGGCCCTCTGGAAGGAGGTGATGAACTGCTGCTTGCGGGTGGTCTTGCTCTGGCTGCGGTCCCGGCTGGGGACGTAGACGGCGACCACGAAGACTTGTGGATCGCAGTCCAACAGGCAGGCGGCGCCCCGTCCGGGCACCGTGATACCTGTCAGCATCGCCGATGAATCCTCCAGGACCTTGACGCAACTGACGATGGCCGCACCCCGCTCCCCTTCGTCCGGAGTCTTGATGACCATGTGTCCGGCCTCGCGGAAGCGCTCCAGCAGGTAGGCAGTACCAGGCCCCGCGCTGGTCTCAGTGAGCAGCAGCACCTGTTCGGGACGAGCGGACAGCCAGTCCAGCATGGCTTCAGCACGTGGGCGGGCAGCCGCGCCAAGGTTGACGGTCAGGACCGAGAGCACGACAGGGGGTTCCTTTCCCAGAGATTCAGAAGTTCGATGCGGCCGAGCATGGCCTGCACAACTGCATCGGGCGCCAGACCGCGGCAGTCGATGCGAGCTTGCCGCCAGTGGCGCCGTCCCAGGAATGCGTACGCCTTGCGGTACAGGGTCAGCTCACGGCTGGGTGAACCGGCCCGCTCAAGCCTGCTGAGGACCTGGCGCTGCTTCAAGCGAGCCGCGATGACCGCGGGATCCTCCTCAAGGTAGAGAGTCAGGAACGGGCGCGGCGCGAAGGCGTTGTAGCGCCAGATTTCCGGAAGGGACAGCCCGTCGAGCCGTTGCAGGACCAGCGAGGAGGGCAAGTAGCGGTCACTGATGACGACCTTCCCGGCGGCCAGAGCGGGTTCGATCTCGCCGTTGAGATGGGCGGCTCGGTCCGCTGCAACCGCAAGCGCGAGCGCACGCCCCGACATCCCGGCTTCGGTCCTGCGGATCAGGGTGCCCAGGGCGGTCCGGCTCGGCTCGGTGGTCAGGTGGACCGAGTGTCCGCGCTCGGCCAGCCGGGCGGCCAGCAGGCCCGCGCTCGTCGACTTCCCGACGCCGTTGGGTCCCTCGATCGCCACGAAGACCCCGGTCACGTCGGACGCCGCCCTATCTGCAGCAGCGGTTTGTGGTCGATCTGCGGACACTGTTCGGCGTCCACCTCGCCGATCCGTTCCCCGCGCGACACCACCGCAGCCGGGCAGCCCTTGCCGCACGTGCCGTTCAGCGCGCACGAACGGCAGGTGGCGTTGCTGCCCATCGCGAGGCGTCCGGCCAAGTCGTAGCCGTCCAATGCCTGGGCGACCTCGCCTGCCAGGATGTTGCCGACCAGGAACTCCGCGTCGGCGTACTTGGAGTGTGGCGTGCGTGCGGCGAACACCAGATAGGGGCAGACCGCCGTCGCGCCGTCGGCGAAGACGTAGATCAGTCTTCCGGCGTCGCAGCCGGCAAGAGGCTTGTCCTCGTTGGGGAACCGGACGTGAACCAGTTCCACCCCCTGTCCGACAAAGCGACTTGTCGCAGCCTCGATCGCCCGCATCGTCTCCTCGGGGGCGGCCAGCCGACCCTGGGACTTGACCCCGCGTCCGAACGATGACAGCGGGTTCATCAGGACGTACCTGGCCCCGACCTCGACCGCGAACGCGCACAGGTCCGCGAACTCTTCGGGATCGGTCAGCACGTTCGGAGTCGACAGCAACCCTTGTAGCAGGCCGGCCGCCGCGAGCTTGCGGGTGGTCTCCACCGTCACCTCGAACGAGGCGACGCTGCCGCGAAACTTGCCGTGTGACTCAGGCCGGAATCCGTCCAGGCTGACGTTGATGTGCACACCGCCCAGGGCGGCCAACTCCTCGATTTGCTGCTCGGTGACACGGGTGGCGTTGGTGCAGACGCCCACCGGCAGGCCCGCCTCGATGACGGCGCGGCAGATCGGCAGCAGCTCGGGGTGAACGAACGGCTCTCCGCCGGTCAGAGTGATGCGCTCGACCCGCGCGGCTTGCAATCGCGGGAGCACCTTGCCGGTGAAGTCCGCCAGCGGGACGTCACTACCCATAGCTGTGGAGGACACGAAGCAGTGCGCGCAGTGGAGGTTGCACCGCTCGGTGATCTGCACCAGCGCCTTACGTTCTCCCTCCTCCACCGACGTGCGGAAGTAGCAAGAGTTGGCGTGTGTATCAAGGATCAAAGATCGTCTCATCTCGAGCCTCCTGACTCGTCTGAGGGGTGCTTTCGGCCGGACCAGGCCAGTTCCTCGTGAAGGGGCATCGATCAGGCGCCTGATACACCTGCAGGTCAGGGCTTAGGCGCGGCGCGAATCCGCCACGGGGGAAGAGATCGCGGCGTCGTCCTCACCGTTGACCTCGGCAAGGTTCTCCTCCGCGTACACGCTGATCAGCGCAATGGTGCCCGCGAGCATCCCGTGTCGGCGCAACGCTTCCTCGTAGGCCGCACGCGCGATGTCCATCGCCCGCCCCAGTACTTGCGGAGTCAGCTCAGCGGTCCCGCTCACGACCGGTCGCCCTTGGCGTCGAGCGCGGCAAGTACTGCCGCAGCGGCCGTTACCGGCATTGCGACCGGCGCGATCCTGCCTCCCCACTGGCCCCACCGGAAGACGGCAGTGTCGAGGCGATTCATTGGCGGCGTCACCGTGACGAATCGCTGCTGAGACGTATCACCGACGACCAGCCGGGGTCGGGAAGTGCTGTTGCGCTCCAGCCGGGCGTACACCGCCGGGGCCTGACTGTGCATGGCGGAACGAAGGCTCTCCAGATGCTGTGACATCTGTGCCTCGCCAAGCTCCGCGGGCAGCTCAGAGGCGAGGCGGTTGGGAATAGGCGGCGCGGCCTTGTCCGGTGGGTCTGCAACGCCACGACGGCTGTGGCGGCTGGTACGGGACATCACCGAATCCCTCACTATCGGTGGCTCACGATGCGGACGCCATCGAGGCCGAGCGGGCTTCTCACATGACGATCCGGCGAGGGCCAGCGGTCAACCTCAACGTGCCCATGACGATCGCAGAGGGGAGCCGTCCGGACACCTGCTGTAAAGCCCGTAGACCATCGGATTTCTGGGCAGCGCTGACCTGCGGGTTCTTAGGAATCCCAGACGACTACCCATCGAGATGGGTAACGTCCCGAGCGGGAGGGCCCGACATGGCAGTCCAGAAGCGGCACGGGGCCAGTCCGCAGGCGCGCGGACGCGAGATGGCACGCCTCGGAAGGCAACTCTGGCAGGAACTCGGCTCGGTCAGGGAGGCCGCCGCCGAACTGATGAACCGGAACCCTGATACTCCCAGCCTGCAGGCACACCGCTACGCGTGCGGTCTGTCCCAGGACCAGGCCGCAGTCCGCTACAACGAGGTGACGAACCATCAGACCAGCCTTGGCGGAACCACGATCAACGCCTGGGAAACATGGGCGAGACGACGAGCCGCAGGGTCACCGCCCTCATTCTCGAGCCTCCTGGTTCTCGCGTCTGCCTACGGCCAGGGACCGTTGGGAGTCGCCGACGAACCGATCTCGCCGAGCGACCTGATAGCTGAGGCGTACGAACATCTCGCTCCCGAAGACCAGGTCTCCCTCCGCCGGTTCGCCGCCACGCCCACCATCGCGAAAGGGCCAAGTCCCAACGGCCAGGCCCCAAGCTTCGCTGCGAAGACAACGCGAACCATCCCCGCAGAGAGCAACCCCATCGGCCCGGACTTCACTCTCGCCGTTCCAACAGTCGAATACGGCAACCCGGCCATCAGCGTGTACTCCCTGCCCAACCCCCACCCCGGCCAGCTCCTCAACCTGGCATGGCCCTCCTTCGGCTACGGCCTCGAACGGCTCATCCGTCAGATCAAGAACCTCGGACGCCGCCTGGACGCCGACGCCTGCTTCGGTATCAACGAGGCCGGGCTCGTCATGGCCACCTTCCTTGCGTCCGCTCAGTTCGGCCGCTGCCCCATCGGGTACCTGAAGTGCCACAAACACCGTGACCAGATCTCCCTCGACAAGGCATCGCACTACCCGGAGCTCCGCGAGGCCCCGACGATCGTTCTGTGCGACTTCGAGGTCAAGCACGCCGACGTCATCGGCTTCATCACCAGAGAGATCCGCCGCCGCTACCCCAACGCCGAGATCTACTTCGCGGTGTTCGGAGCGATGACCAAGGGACGCGACCTCGAAGTGACCAGCTTTGACGACCTCACCGGAGCGAGCATCATGCGCGCTGCGGATCTCGCCGCCGTCTTCATCGCGGCGACCATGAGCCCGCCAGGGATCGAGCCTCCGCTCGAACTACGTTGACGCAAGGAGGAGTCATGCCGTCCCAGATGCCTTGGCCGGAACTCGGCGCCAAGCTCGCCGGCATGGTCCAGACGATGATCGGCGAGGTCCGTCCCCGGCTGCTCCAGTCCGCGCTCTCGGGCGAGCACGCCGAAAGCGAGAACCTCAGACACACCGACAACTTCCTATCCGCGCACGACCTGTGGATGCACGAACGCTACCGGGAACTGCTTAGCAAGCACATTCCCTCCTACGTCTACGCCTCCGAGGAAGCAGACCCACAAGTCATTGGGGACGACCCCGACCCAGACCTGTGCGTCCTAGTCGACCCACTGGATACCAGCGAGCTCGCCGTCCGGGCACTGCACGGTTACACCCACGTCATGGCGTACTCACGTACCCTCAGGCGGCCCGTCGTGTCGGTGGTCGGCGACATCTTCCACCACGTCCAGCTCTACCTCGCGACGTTGCACCCAGACGGTGACAGTGCTTTCGCCATCACAGCCGACGGCACCCGCCATAGGCTCTGTCCACGCAGCCCCGTCCCGCTCACCGAGGCCCTGATCACCAACTACTCCATGAAGCCTGCCGAACGCTTCATCCCCCTGGCCGAGCAGCGGCCCCTCCTCACGGCTCTCAGCCAGCCCACCCACAACGGCAAGAACCGCGGGCGCATCGGCGTCGACTTCGGATCAGTGAGCCTGTGTCACGTCGCAGCAGGCTTCACCGACGCCACCTTCGAGTTCGCCAAAGGCTTCGCGATCTGGGACCTCGCCCCCGGGCATCACATCCTCCACGCCGCAGGCGGAACAGCCCTCGACCTCAACGGACGGCCCCTCAAGCTCGACCACGGCTTCGACTCGCTCAGCGACATCGCGCGAGCCATGAACCAGCGCCAAAAGTTCGTCGCAGCATCTCATCGACATCTCGCTGGCGAGATCATCCGCACTCTGCTGCCAGAGTAAGGGGCATTCATCCGACCGGACGGGACCAGACGATATGGGTGCAACTCTCGCTGAGTGAGGGGGTATCCGCTTCGAGTTACAGGCTCTGTCGAGTAGCCCGGACGACGCTGCGATGCCTGCTTCCCGCAGGCCTGACGAGCGGGCTTGTGGAGCCATAGGGTGAGACCGCACGAAATGGATCACTGGAGGCGAGGGTGGCGGAGTTGTTCGAGCCGGGACGGCGGGTACGCCTGCCGCGCGGTCCGGGCGGCTGGTTGACCGTCGACTACGCGCGCCCAGCCGACGCGGGCGGCTGGATCCTCTATGTCGCTCCCGAGGGCGAGGAGACCTTTAGCAAGGTCACGCTGACCGCCGAGGAAGCCGCGCAGGTCGAGGTGCTCAGCACCGACGGTCGGGGCTCGTCGAGCGGAGCCCTGGCGGGCCTGTGGACGGCCTGGATGGCGGCGGCCACGACGGACCCTGTGGTCGGCCCACCGCCCGCTACGCCCCTGCGGCCTTACATCCACCAGCACGACGCGGTCTACGGAGCGATGCTTCCACAGCCGAGACTTCGTTTCCTCCTCGCCGACGAGCCCGGAACCGGCAAGACCGTGATGGCGGGGCTGTATCTGCGTGAGATGCGAAGGCTCGGGTTCGTGCGCCGTGCGCTCGTCGTCGCCCCAGCCGGGCTGGTGTCCAAATGGCAGGCGGACTTCGACCGGTTCTTCGGTGGCGGGCTCCGGCGGATCACAGCTTCCACCGTTCGTGAGGACGCCCTGGAGTTGGGGCACGACCTGTGGGTCGTGTCCTTGGAGTTGGCCGCCGTGAACGTGGCGGTCCAGGAGGCGATCCTTCCCGATCGGGCAGGCTGGGATCTGGTCGTCTTCGACGAGGCGCACCGCCTGACCCCCACGGCACGATCTTTCCACAGGGTCGGGCGGCTCCTGACACGTGGAACCTCACGCGTCCTGCTCATGACCGCCACACCGCATCGCGGCTCGGAATGGTTCTTTAGGCATCTGCTCCATCTGGTCGATCCGGAGGTGTACCCCGATCCCGGCGACGACCCCAAGCAGCCACTCACTCCGTTGCGTCCCGGATCGATCCACTTCCTGCGCCGGATGAAGGAAGACCTAGTCGACCACGACGGCACCACCCTCTTGTTCAAGAAGCGGCGGGCCGCTAACTTCCGCGTGCCTCTCAGCGCCGAGGAGTTCGAGGTCTACACCCGCGCTCTCACCGTGGTCGACGACTTCTTCCCGGCGCAGGCCCGTGCGCTGGCGCGCATGGTTTACGGCAAGCGGACGGCCTCCAGCCTGTACGCCCTCGCGCGGACGCTGGAACGACGGCTCACGGGCATGGGCAGCCGCTCACCGGTGGAGGCGGCGGCCGAGGCGGATCCGGACGAGGAGGATCTGGCGGCGCGGGACGAGGCGAGCGTCGTCCACGCCGACTCCCGCTCCCCCCGTGCGGAGAAAGCCGCGATCCGGCCACTGCTCGACCGAATCGCCAAGCTGCTCTCCGCCCCCGAGCACACCCCCTCCAAATGGACGACATTGGTCGATCGCTGTCTGATCGGCAACGGCGTCGTTCCGGGCGGGCGGGACCAGGCGGTGATCTTCACCGAGTACGCGGACACCGCCGAGTGGATCGTGGACCGCCTCACCGAAGGCGGGTTCTCCGCCCGCACCTACAGCGGACGCCGGTCACACGCGGAACGTGACGAGGTACGTGCGGCGTTCATGTCGGGCGACTTCCAGGTCATCGTGTCGACGGACGCCGGCAACGAAGGCATCGACCTCCAGGTCGCGCACATTCTGATCAACTACGACATCCCCTGGTCCCTGGTACGGCTGGAACAACGCATGGGGCGTATCCACAGGGTCGGCCAGAAACGGGACGTCGAACTGTACAACCTGGTCGCCACCGAGACCCGCGAAGGCGACACGCTGCACAAGCTGCTGGAGAACTTCGTCTCTGCGGCCAACCAACTCAACGGACGGATGTTCGACAGCCTCTCCCTAGTGGCAGAGCTCGCGGCCATCCCATACGAGGAATGGCTGCGTACCCTCTACGGAGATGACGAGTTGGAGCGCGGCGAGGTCGTCGCCGCCGTGGACCGGATCAGCTCCGCCAGCCTGCGACGGCGCGCCGAGGCGGCGCGCGCGCAGGAGAGCGAACTCGCGAGCGGAGTCAACGTCGTGGCAGGGCTCGCCCACATCCAGCGGTCCGCCCTTGAGCAGCTCAATCCCGCCATCGTCAATGCCTACCTGCGAAGGCTGGACGCCGCCGAAGTACTTCATGCGCGCCCGACTGCCGCCGGCGAGGACATCATGCTGCTCGAATCGGCCAAGCCCTTCCCCAAGGCATTGGGGGGCGGAAGCCGTGTGCTAATCCACACAGGCGCGTTCACGTCGCACGGCGAGGCTCCCACGCCGGGGATATCCCTGGAACCCGGCGAGCGGGGTTTTTCCGAACTGGTGACCATGGCGTCGGAGGATTTGGCCGCGGACGTCCATCGGGGGGCGACCGTAGAGGATCCCACCGCGGCTATCCCTTATGAGTTGCTGGCCTTCTCCACGTCCCTCCGCTCCCCTGGCTCCAGGACTCCAACCTCCTGGTCAGTCCTCATCCGTGTGGACGGTGCCGGTCGCACGCGTCGCGTGCGCTGGGAGTCGCTCGCCAACTTGAGGCCCTGTGATCACGATCCGTTGCCTCCCGACGCGGTGGCGGCCAGGGTGGCGGAGAGCGAGGCCCGGAGGCTACTCAACGCCGAGGTTCGCCAACAGACGGAGGCGCGGCGTCATTGGTACGCGGCTGCGAAGAGAGAGCTGAGCAACCTTCCCGTCGACCTGACCCTGGACATCGCCGACCGCGCGGAACGGATCGCCTTGCGGGACAGGCTGACCACATCCGCCGAGCGCCGGCTCCGCCAACTGGAGGAGCTGTGCCAGTTGGAGGCCGCCCCGCTCCGGATGGTCGCCCGGCTGCGCGTCGTTCCCCCCGTCGTGGACGACATCACTCCGGAACGACGCCAGGCCGACACGATCGCCGTCGACCACGTCAATTCGCTGCTGGAACGCGACGGCTGGCAGGTGGAGGACGTTCGTGACGAGGAGCGGGGCTTCGACCTTCGCATCGTGCGCGATGAGCGCCAGCATCTGGTGACCGCGCTTGGCACCTGGCATTCGGCCGATGCCGAGGGACTGGTGATGAGCGGAGACGAGATGCTGTTGGCCGCTCAGCATCGGGACGACTATCTGCTGTATGTCGTCGAGTCCTGCCACGACGGCCGAGGCTCGCTCTACGGCTTGTTTTCCGACCCCGTTGCGGTGTTCGCCGATGTCATCCGGGGCGAAGCCATGACCCGCATCCCCGGCCGCACGCTACGGTCAGCACGCGAAAAGCTGCGCAACTCCCCGAAGCTCGGCACCGAACTGGAGAACCCATGACCCGGATGATCGAACGCTGGTTTCCCTGCGCGGAGGTGAGCGATGCGTCGATGGCCGGGTGGGGCAGCGGCAACAGCGAGGCGAGCCTGTGGGTCTGGTTCGCCAAGCGCCCCACAGCCCAGGCCAGAGCCGCGGTTCTGACGAGCCTGCTTCCCTGGCCGGAGGACGAAGCCGAACAGAAGGAGCTTCAGGCCGCGGTCCGCGGCATGCTGGCCATCAAGGACGCCAAGACCATGCGTGCTGCGACCATGGCGAATGGCCCCGTCGCCCGCATCCGCGCCGCTCTGGCGGAGGAATACCCGGGCGGTACCCGCATTCTCGACCCCTTTTCCGGCCGCGCCATGATCCCTCTGGAAGCGGGTCGGCTCGGCGTCGCCGCCGACGGCATCGACTACTCTCCGTTCGCCGCCCTCGGCGGGGCACTGCTGGCGGAGATCCCATTCAAGAACTGGGATGACGAGCCGCCGTTGCCCTTCCAGGAGAACGGTCAGGACGAGCTGACCGGCGACCGGTTGGAACGCGATGTGGAGGCTTTCCTGGCGGAGGTCGGACGCCGCTACACCGAAAGCATGGCGGAGTTCTACCCGAAGCACGAGGACAGGCAGCCGTGGGGTTACCTCTGGGCCTCGACCCTGCCCTGCCAGGAGTGCGGCAACCGCTTCCCGCTGGTCGGCGAGCTGTGGCTCCGTTTCCCCCGTGATCGAACTGCCAAGCGCGACGCTGACGACGGCCAGAGTTTCGACATCTTCGCCGATCCCGCGACCGGGGAGTTCCAGGCCGTTCCGCACGGTGGTGAGCCGGAGGGAAAGCCGACCCGGGTCCTCGCGGGAAAGAGCAAGTACTCCTCCGAGGGGCGGGTTGCCATCTGCCCGTTCTGCAATCACGTTCACCCCAAGGTCGTGCACACACGGCTCAGCGCCGAGGGGTTGCGCCGGGACGCGCTGCTCCTAGCCGCCGACATCGCCGACGACGGCACCAAAGTTTTCCGCGAGCCCAGCGAGGCCGAGATCCGGGCCGTCGAGTTGGCCGAAGAATCCCTGGGCAAGGAACCGCCCTTCGGCCTGCTCAGCGCTTGCCCGGTTGAGCCGATCCCCCCTGGCAACACCTGGACGATCCAGTCGGTCAACTATGGCGACAAGACCTATGGCGACCTGGTGCCGCCGCGCCAGACGCTTGGGCTTGTGCGCCTGGCGAGAAGCATCAATGATCTCGCAGAAGAGTGCCTGGCGGCCGGTCTGTCCGCAAGCTACGTCCGAGCGCTCAGCGGCTTCGCCACAGCAGCGATGATGAGGAAACTCCGCCGATCTTCCCGCGGGGCTCGGCTCCAGAAAGCCGGCGGAGCTCAAGTGGGAGACATCTTCGTCAACCAGTCCGCTATTTCCCACGCCTACGACTGGTTCGAGAGTGGGCTCTCCGATGGTCCCGGGTCATGGGCCTCGCTGGCCGAACAGACAATGACCGTTCTCCGCGGAGTTCGGTCCCGTTCCCCTTCCGTTCCGGCATCGATCCAGCGGGGCAGCGCGACGATGCTGCCCTACCGGGACGGGGTGATGACCGCCGTGGTCACCGATCCGCCGTACGATGACATGATCGACTACAGCGACTCCAGCGACCTCTTCTATGTCTGGGCCAAGCGGGCGATGTTCACCGCCGACCCGTCCCTGGCAATGACGATGCACCCGGACGGCGTGCAGGAGAAGGACGAGGAGATCATCGTCAAGCGGGGCGGGAGCCAGGCCGACGACCACCGGACGATGCAGCACTACGACTCGATGATCTCTCGCGCCTACGCGGAGATGCGCCGGGTCGTCGCCAACGACGGTGTGGTGACCATCGTCTTCGGCCACAACGACCTGAAGGTCTGGCACCGCATGCTGAGCGCGCTCAGCCAGGCGAAGCTGGTGATGACCTCGTCCTGGCCCGCTAAGACCGAGGCAGGCGGCGCAGGCGCGGGCGCACTCAATGTGGTAACGACTCTGACCATGTCGTGCCGACCTGCGGCGTCCGACCAGCAGCCCGGATCGCTGGCTGCGGTGGAGAACCAGATCCGAGCGGAGATCGCCGACCGGTTCCGGCTCTGGGAGCGGTCCGGGTTGGCCCGGCAGGACATGCTGATGGCCTCGGCCGGCCCCGCCATGGAGATAGCGGGCCGGTACAGCAAGATCACCAGGAACACCGGCGAGCCGGTCGAGCTCGTCGACCTGCTGGCGACGGCGCGTCGCGCGGTGCAGGAGATCGCCCTGGAGAAGATCAACTCGGTGCCGCTGGAACTGTTCGACGAGCGGACCAGGTTCGCGCTGTGGTGGATCGAGTTGTTCCGGCGCGATCAGGTCGCCCTGTCCGAGTTCGGCTGGCACAGCTTCACCTCGGGCCTCGCCATGAAGTCACTGCAGACGCTGGTGAAGCGCTCGACCAAGGGCTGCCGGTTCGTTCAGGCGAGCCAGTTCAACGCTCATGTGACCGAGCGGTCGGCGTTGATCGACGTGGTGCTCGCCATGGCGCGCGCCTGGGCAGAGGGCGACCTCGCCGACGTGGCACGGGTCCTGATGCGGGCGGGCCGTGACCCGGAGGACGAGCAACTCTGGGCAACCATCGCGTTCCTGACCGATCGGCTCCCGCAGGCGGACCCCGATGTTCGGAGCTGGCATGCGATCAGCAGGGAGAGCCGGAGCATCCGCACGGCCACCCACCTGGCGCAAGAGGACCGGCTGTCGGCGACCCGCGAAAGAAAGGCCAGGGATTCTCAAACTTCCCTGTTCTGATCGGTCAAGACACGGCAAGATCTTGTCATGGTGGGGGAAAAATCTGAATCGTGACGAGGGGAAGCCATGGTCGAGGCTGGCCAGATTGGCGTGTGGTGGCGGACGCTGAAGCTCCGTGAAGAGGTGCTCGGTGCCACGGGCGCGAACGACGACACCACGGCCTCACTGTTCCGGGTGGTCTACGGCAAGGGCGCGGCCCGTCCGCTCTACGCCACCGCCTCGTACTACGGAAAGATCACCCACCCGACCGAACAGCTAACCGAGCTGCTCACAGGGCTGGCCGTCCGGCTCGGCGGTGGTGCGGACCGTGACCTCGGCCGCGCCCTCGTCCGGCTCGATCAAGGCATGGGCGGCGGCAAATCACACGCCTGCATCGGAGCCTGGCATCTGGCGACATCCCCCGAGGACCTCGCCGATACCGACAT
The DNA here is from genome assembly GCF_039532545.1 of Actinomadura vinacea. NCBI lineage: Bacteria > Bacillati > Actinomycetota > Actinomycetes > Streptosporangiales > Thermomonosporaceae > Actinomadura > Actinomadura vinacea. The sequence continues at coordinate 95,984 of NZ_BAAARW010000004.1, forward strand.
CGGCCGTGAGGTGTTCGCGCGGGCCAGGGAGGCGCTGGGCGCGGACCTGCCCGAACACCTCGGCCACCCGCACGCGGTCGTGCTGTCGGGCGACAACATGACACCGGCGCCCGCGACCGATCCGGAGTTCGACGGTCCGTGGGCCTACAGCCTCTACGAGCGGTTCCTGTGGCGGCTGTTCGCGGGGCGGGACGACCGGGAGTCGCTCTTCGAGCACTACAAGCCGTTCTTCTCCAGCAAGGCGGACATCAGCGAGGCGATCAAGGCGATCGGCCGCCCCGTGCTCATCATCTTCGACGAGATTCTCAACTACATAGGCGACGGGCTGGAGGGCCGCAACAACGCCGAGCTGACCGCGCAGGACATGGCGTTCCTCCGGGCGCTCACCGAGGCGGTGCGGGACACCCCCAACACCGCCATGCTCGTCGTGATGATCTCCTCGGAGAAGGACCCAACGACACTGCAGGGTGATGGCGAGACGCGCCGTCAGGATTTGGAGGCCTATCTCCAGCGCAACGGCGAGACCATGGCGGTGAACGAGAACGCTGACTTCACCGCCATCCTGCGGCGCCGGCTGTTCGAGCACTCCGACCAGGCCGCCCTGTCGCATGCCGTGTCCGCCGCTGTGGATGCCTTCTCACCGGTTCTGGCCCAGGGCAATTGGAAGTCCAAGGTGGCCGGGGCTCTGAGCACCCGCTGGACCAAGCGCTTCGCCGCCGAGGCCGAGCGGACCTTCCCTTTCCACCCTCAGCTGATGGACCTCGCCGAGGGCGAGTGGGCCAACCTGTCCGGCTTCCAGCAGGTTCGCTCCACTATCAAGATCTTCTCCGCAACCGTGCGCGCGCTGTCCGAACGAGCCGAGGCGGGACACTGGACGCCATTGCTGATCGGGCCGGGCGACATCCCGCTCTCTGACTTCGAAACGCGCAAGGCGGTGCTCACCTCCGGACTGATCAGCAACTCCAAGACGCGCAGCAACTACCAGTCGATCGCCCAGAACGACGTCGTCGACCTGTCGGACCGCGCTGGCGCGGCGCGCGTGCTCGACTCGGCGCGGACCGACGCGCCGTGGCAGGCGACCAACCCGCGCGCGGCCGAGCGCGCGGCGACCATGATCTTCCTGGCCTCGATCGCGGGTGCGCGCGGCGGATCCCGACGTGGCGCGAGCGACCCCGAGGTCAAAGCCGCGACCATGGTCCCCGACGCCGGGTACGGCTACAACGACGCGGACGCGGTCATCCAGGCGCTGACCGACACCGACGGCAGCGGCCTGGCGTCGCTGGAGCTCTTCCCAGGCCGGGGCGGGCAACCGCCCCGGTACTACCTGTCCACCCAGCAGCGGTTGCCGATGCTCGTGCGAGCGATGCGCAACACGATCACCGAGGCCGACCGAGATCAGGCCATCGCTCAACGGGCCACCACCCGCCTGCGGAAAGGGCCTTTCGCTCTGGCGCGGTTCCTGCCCGCTCAACCCGGGCGATCACACCGCGAGGTCCTGGCGGCCGCCGAACTCGAGAAGGCCCGCGCCACCCGGCTCGTGGTGCTCGACCCCGCCATGTACACACTCGGCAACGGCACCCAGCGGCCGACGATGGACGCGGTGCGCATCTTCCTGGGGATCGGCGTAGACCATGTACCGACGCAGTGGGCGTCATCCCTGGTGTTCTTGGTCTTTGCGGCACGCCAGCGTGGTCTCGCCCGGAAGGCCGCCGCGGAGTACCTGGCGTACGAACGCGTCCTCGACGGGCCCGAGGTGGAGGATGATGGCGACCTGAAGTCCCAGGCCGAACAGGGGCGTGACCAGGTGCTGTCCCGGTTCGACGACTATGTTGAACGCGGCTTCCAGCACGTGCTCTACCTGGCCCAGCCTGATCCGACCGTGGAACGCAACGTCGCACAGCGCAACCTGGACGAGGGAACGCTCGACGGCGCGAAGGTCTGGGACGTCCTCGCTGAGGCGCAGAAGGCGTTTCCGCGAGGGAAGTTCACTGGCCGGGCGCTGGTGCACAACCTGCGTGACAGTGACTACGGCCGTCCGCTGGGCGAGATCCGCGACGCCTTCTGGAACACACCGCGCCTGGGCCTGCTGCCAGGCGGAGAGGCTGATCTCCGAGAGGCCATCTACGAGGCGGTGAGAGCAGGCGAACTGCGGGTCGTCCGAGCCGGTGACGAGACCGTCGTCGTCGACGACCTGACCGGCATCAACTTCAATGCGCCCACCTACCGGCTCGCCAGGCCGAAGCCGAAGCCCGACCCTAAGCCAGCCGACCCTTCGGATCCGCGGCCCGGCGGCGGCTCCGGCGGGGGCGGCGAGACCGACTCCGGCGAGGACGCGGCTGGCGGCCAGGACCAGGGTGAGGACGAGGACGCCTCGCCCGTCGAGCAGCAGCTCATGTTCACGGTAATGAAGAACTTCGCCTCCGACCCGGACGCCGCCGACCGGCTCGCACTGATCTTCCGCCGGCTGTTCGACAGCCTGGATCGCGGGGTTATGAGCTACCTGTCCCTCTCACTCCAGGCGCAACTGCCCCCCGAACAGGCTCAAGAGATCGCCCATCTGGCGGAGGAACTGGGCATTAGGGCCACGCTCCGGGATCTGTGAGACCGGCCCTCGGAAGCAGGCCTGTGACGGGACGACGCTGCACCCAGAGTGTCAGGGCCCGCCGCAGCATGCTCGCGATGGGCCAGTCGGCCAGACCGACGTCGTCCATCGCCGCAATCAGCGCAGCGGCCACTCGCTGGTTGTCGAGGGCGGGGCCTAGGCCTGAAAGGTCCGGACGGTAGGAGCGGTCACCACGCACCACGTCCAGACCGCCCTCCGGCCAGTGGCTCCGCTCGACCTCGGCCATGCCGAGCGTCTCGATAATCCGGTCTACCAAGGGGAGGTCCCCCTGTGTCAATGTCGGATGCTGACGTACGACGTCCATTGCCGCGCTGATGCTCTCCCGGCGGCGGGCCATCAGGCTGGTGAGCTCAAATTCCCTGAGCTGGACGAACGGGAAGGTGGCGGCGAGCCCCGCCACCGCGCCCCGCTGGCGCGGGCTCACCTGAGCCAGATCCGTACGGGCCTCGGCAAGCCAGGCACGCGCCCGTTCGACGAGCCTTCCCTCTCCGCCCACCCAGGTCGCGCACACCATTAGGGCGCTGAGAGCGGGGCGGCCGGATGCGGCGAAGGCGTCCTTCACCGCGCGGATCACGATGTCCTCCACCGCTGGCATTCGTTCGACCACGTCAGCGAGGACCTCCGCCAGCCGCTTCAGGTGAAGGTCGGGATGATGGCGCAACAGTTCCAGCGCCTCGCCCGCCAATGCCTTCTGGAACTTGGGCGACGCGTCGGCAACGTTCTCCTCGAGCAAATCGACTGCGAGGTGCGCCGCCGGCCGCACGGCCAGCGCGATGTTGTCACCTTGGTTCACCGTGGCAAACAGCGACATCAGCATCTCTCTCAGGTGCCGCTTTTCGGCGAAGACCCCACCGGCTGCGAACAGCCAGGTATTGCGCCAGTGATTGGAAGACGCGAGCACGGTCAGGCGTTGCGTCACGACAGGATCGGAATCCGACAGCAGGGCCCGCGCAGCCATGAATTCCTGAAGACTGCGCACCTCGAAGCCGAAGCCTCCGTTCGGCCGAGGCGTCAGCAGCACCAGCCGCCGTCCGGCCACGTCGACCAGCCGGGTCGACAAGTCGTCCACGACGTCTGCCTCGTTATCCTCCTCCCGCAGCAACCGCGCCGCCAGCGCGCGCAGGTTGTCCAACGGCAGGGCCGCCTCAGCCTCCCCTTCCCGCTCAGACCGCGCCTGGAGCAGCAGGCCCGCCTCGGCCTGCAACTGATGGATCAGCGCGTCGTGCCGGTCCAGCAGGCCCGCGTCCACCGTGCGCTTGGCCACCTCCCTGGCGAAGACCGTGTCGTAGTAGCCCTTGAATAGCCCGAACCGGTGTTGGGGAGGGCGGCGCCGACGTTCGAGCAGCAACGTCATGATCGTCACCTGGAGCGGCGAACGCATCAGCCGGGAGGCCTGCTCCTCCGTTGCCGCCTCGCCGACACGCCGGAGCACCTCTTGGCGCTGCTCGCCGTCAGCGGGATGACGCGCCTCGGCCAGCCTTTCGGCATAGCCCAACGCCTCCGCCGTACTCAGTGGACGCAGCGAGAGGTGGTCATACTTTTCGCTCGGGAACTCCTCGAGATACCCCTGAGGCCGCGTCGTGACCAGGAGCAACAGGTCAGCGGTCCGGTACGCCGCCTCAACCCGGAAGTCCTGGATGTGACCCAGGATTCGGTCTCTGTCATGCGGATCGGAGACCTCGTCCATTCCGTCCAGAATCAGAACCCATGGCCAGCGGGCGAGCCAGTCGACCATCTGCGCTGCGGTCACCTCACGGACGGACCGCTTACTCACCCTCTCGGCGATGAAATGGAGCAGTGTGAGGTCCGGATTCTTCGCCAGTGCGTCAGCGTAACGGTCGAGCCTGACATGGAATGGCCATCGCCGCCTGTCGGGAATCGCGATCCCAAGCTTCCCGATGATGTCGCCGACGAACTCGTCCCGCAGCGCACGGACCTCCGCCGGTAGCCGGTCGTCCTCAACGTCCAGCAACTGGGCCACGCGGTACGCCTGGCAGATCAGCTGCGCCACGGTGGTCTTACCCTGCCCCGGGCCGCCCAAGACCACCAGAGGGCGATGGGAGGTCCCGTCATCGTTCGGGCGCGAGGAAATCTCACCCCGCTTGAGGACGTGCGCCACCACCTTGACGTCCTGATCGTGCCACTCGGCGGGCAGATCTACCGCCACCCTGTTGAGCGCTAGCCTGCCCTCCTCCCTGTCGCCGGCCTGTCCCAGCGTGACGCTCTGCTCGGCGAGAAGCTCCTTTGCAGCATGGGTCAACAGCGTGTCACCGAGGTCGGGAGCCAGACCCGTCACATAGTCGTGCAGCCGCGCCAGGACATCGCCGGGAGTGATCAACCCGTAGTAGCTTCGTACGATATCCGAGGTGTCGTCGAGCAGGCGGGACAGCGTGGTGTAGTCCCAGATCCGCCACCCCTTGAACGGGAGCCTGGGTAACACCTTCTCTCTCATGTACTTCTCGATCTTCGCCCAGCCCCCGGTCTCGGGCTCGGGAGAGAGGCCGACGTTGGTGATCACGAGGAAGTAGTCGGGCAGTTTCCCTCGCTTCGACTTGGGATCCAGCCATTCGTTGACCTCCTCCCTGATCTGGCTCTGGAGCCACTGCACGTTGTCGGAACGCCCCCGCGAGTGTGTTCGATGCTTCACCTGGACGACGCCGTAGCCGTTCCACGGCCCTCCAGGATCGGGCTCGGGAAATTTGATCGGCCCATCAAAAACGGCTTCTCGTCCACCGTCCGGACCGTCCCCGAATACGCTGACGCCGTTACCGAGGATGTTGAGGACGAGCGACTCGGCCAGGTGTTCCATCTGCCGCCAGCCAAGCCGGTCGAGGTCGTAGTCCACGCGTCCCTCCGGGGGGGCCTGGGTTCGCGCCTGTTTGTGTTGACCAGGACCATACGCCAACGCGGCCGGTACTGCCGCGCACCCCGGCCGGGCCGGACCTACAGCCGCGACTCGTCCCGCGGCTACCATAGCTTCCGGCTGTTGGTGGCCGCGGCGACCCGACATTGCGAACGCGGCGACATCATCCGCACAGCTCTCAAAATGCCAGCGCCCTGCAGTTCATCAACTGGAGGACGCCCACACAGGAGGTAAGCAGCACGCTAGGCCACCTCCGGGAACGGCAGGGACGCGGCCAGCGGGATCGGGGTTTGGCGAACGGGCTCGTACCCCCCTCGGACACACACCGACCGCACATGTGGAGGACCCGGGATCACCTGGGCCTCCACTAGTCGTTTCTGGGGATAGTAGGTCATCCACAACCCCATCTCCTTGAACAAGTCGGCCTTGTCGAGGGGATCGGCCTCCAGCACCACCCGCACCAGGTCACCCGTCTGCTCCAGCACCCGGACGATCTCCTCACGGGAGACCACGTCCCGGCGCGGAGCCCGCGGGGCAGCCTCCAGCCCCGCCTTCACACGCTGACGCTCCCCGCTCACCTGGTTGATCCAGCCCGTGACCTCCGCCGCATCCGCACCGGCCTCGAGCGCCTGACGGTATTGCCGCAACTTCCGGTCGCACGCAGCAAGCCGCTTGCCAAGCTCGGCCGCCTCATCTGGGCGCGCGGTGGCCTGCGTGGCCATCGTCTCGATCGTGGCCGCGATGCGCTCGGGGCTGAACCCCGTCGCCAGCCACTCCTCGACCGGCCCGATGATCTCGGCTTCGCGCAGGTAGACGACCTTAGGGTGCTCGAGGTTGTTGACCAGGGCGTACTCGTCAGGGAAGCGGCACCGGTAGTACGCCTGAGCGTTGTTCCAGTTCCCCTGCATCTTCCGCTCGCAGTACCCGCAGAACAGGCAGCCCCGGAACACGTAGGGACGGCGTGTCGGGTTCCCCCGCTTGGAGTACTCGCCCCGCGCCCGAGCCTGACGGATCTGCTGGGCGCGCTCGAAGTCCTCGATCGAGACGATCTCGTCGTGGACCTGGTTCTCCGACCACACCCACTGGTCACGGTCGTTCCAGCGCATCACCGTGGTCGTCCCCAGCGCCACATCGTCGACGTCCAGGAGCACCTCGTCCTTGCGCTGCTTGTTCCACACCTCACGGCCCGTATACCGAGGATTCCCCAGAATCGTCCGAACGGCCATCTTCGACCACGCGACCTGGTCACGATGCGGATTGCGGCCAGGGTCACTGGCCGACGGCGACGGGATCCCCTGCCGGGTCAGCTCCTCGGCGATGTCCCCCAGGCCCTTGCCGTTCTGCTTGATGTACTGAGCGAAGATCCACTTGACCACCAGCGAATACGCCGGATGCGGTACCAGGCGGCGAAGCCGCTTCCCGTTGGCCGCCTTCGCCGGGTTGGGGTGCGGCCCTACATCGGCGAGCTCGTACCCGTACGGCGGACGACCTCCGAGAAAGCGGCCTTCGGTGGCGGTGATCGCGGCCATGGCGGAACGGACACGGATCTTGATCCGGTTGCGTTCCCCCTTGGACAGCCCACCGAACACACCCATGATCATGTCGTGGGCCTCGTTGGCCGGATCGATGGGACCGCCGACCTCCGGCACCCACAGCGGCACCGCAAAGTGCTCGAACAGCGGGAACGTCAGCGAGTACTGATTGCCGTAGAAGGCCCGATGCGGCTCCCCGATGACGACCGCGTCGAACCTGCGAGACGGCTTCTTCAACTCCTCGATCAGCGCCGAGGCCCGTGGGCGCCGGATCCAGGGGATCGAGCGGGACTTGTCCACATCGAAGAACTCGGCGACGATCTCCCCGCCCTTGGGCTCGATCAGAGCCCGGGCCCGGCGGATCTGCCACGCACGCGAGGCCTCGGGGTCCTGATTGTCCTCGGTCGATACACGCCCGTAGAAGGCGAACCGCGACCCAGCCGATCGGCTCGCTTCTCGACCGAGCGAAACAGCGGTGTGCTTCATCTGTCCTTCTCCCGTTGGTCAGCAGGTCCGGGGCCGGATCGAGAGCGCGCGGCAAGAACGATCCGCAGCAGCACCCGAGCAGCGGCAGGAGTCAGCCGTGGCGGTTCATCCGGCACCGTGACCCGCACTAGTGGTTTGCCGTTGTCGCGGGCGGTCATGGCGCGGCCGCCCCGCATGCGCCGGTGCCCGTCGTCGGCCACCCGCCCGGGTACTGATCAACACCTCTGCCGAGAAGGTCAAGCGCGGGGACGGGTCGGCGTGGCGAGTCGAACGAGCGCCGGGTCAACACGTATGACCTCCCAGCGCCTCGGTGCCCTGCCCGAAGATCAGGAGGTCTTCGTGGGCTGTGGCGCAGGCGGGGATGCCGTTCTGGCGGAGGCGGCGGGTTTCGAGCATCTGGAAGAACGACGCGCGCGTGATGATGCGGCCGTCACGGAGTCCGCACAACAGGGCGGCCAACCTGTCGGTGAGGACGAGCCCGATCTGTTCGGCGGTGTCGATGACGAGGCCAGGCAGGTCGAGGAGTTCGCCCTTGATGCGGATGGGGCGGACGGTGACGGCGACGATGCCCTCTGGGCGCAGCAGCATGGAGCTGCCGGCGAGGATGCGGGCGAAGCCTTCCATCAGCTCTTTCATGCCACGGTGGGCGAGGTTGGTCTTGTCGGTGGAGTAGCGGTGGTTCCACTTGGTGACCTTGGCGCCGCAGCCGGGGTCCTGCGGCCGGACGTGCCCGTGGGTGTAGGAGCCATAGGGCGGTGAAGTCAGCACGAGCGCGGCTCGGCCGCGCCGGTCGTGGAGCAGGGTGTCGAGGTGGCGGGCGTCGTGGCAGAGGACCTCAGCGTTGCCGGTGGCGCCTTGGGCACGGGCGTGGGCGATGTTGGCCGCTGTCAGGCGGGCGAAGTCGGGCTCGTACTCGACCCCGATCGCGTCCCGGTCCTGGTGGATGGCCTCGACCAGGGTGGTCCCGATGCCGCACATGGGGTCGATGACCAGGTCTCCGGGGTGGGTGTAGGCCTGTATGACCTGGGCGGCGATGGCGGGCAGCATCTTGCCCGGGTGCCGTGTCGACTCGGGCACGTACCGGCCCTTGCGCTGCACGCGTGAAGGGTGTTGCCCGGTGGTCAACACCGACGGCAGCGCCCGGCGCGCTGAGTCCGGTTGCTCAGGCACGGATGTCATCGGTTGATCTCCCTTCGGGTTCGCGTGTTCGGCGCGTGAGAAACAACCCGCAGGTTGTTGGTCGTCGGCGTGTGTGTGGGCCTCTCGTTGCCCCACCAGGGACAGTGGTGCGGCGCCCGACCTCTGCATGTCACGGCGTGTTGATCTATCTTCACGATCCGTGAAGTCATATCGTCTTCTCCGATCGTTGTGCGGCTGCGGCGAACGGGTGGAGGTGCGGGTTGGGCCTGTCGGCGGTTCGGGACCTTCGCGACGTGCGCGCGGCGGCGGGGCCCGAGGAACTGGCGGCGCTGGAGACCGACGTGCTGGCCGGGTTCGTGCTGGCCCGGGCATCGGCCGGGCTGACCGACGGCACGATCCAGAGCGATGTCGGTCACCTGGAGCAGGTCCGGGCCTGGTTCGGGCGTCCGCTGTGGGAGATGGAGCCCGCCGACGCCGACGCCTACTTCGGCACCGCGCTGCGCGAGGCCGCCAAGGGCACCCGGCTGGGGCGGGCACAGGCGCTGAAGGTGTACTTCCTGTTCTTGGAGCTGCGCCACAAGGTCGAGATCCACCAGATGACCGGGCGGGTCGTGCAGTGCCCGATCGATGAGATGAACCGGCCGCGCGGACGCACCGGCGCGGCGCTTCGGATCCCGCCGTCGGCCGGGCAGGTCGACCGGCTGTTCGCCGGGTGGCGTGCCGACCTGGCTGTCTGCCGCAAGTTCGCGCCCACCGCCCGCAACTACGCCGCCGCCCGTCTGATGGCCGACGTCGGCCTGCGGGTGAACGAGGTCCGCCGCCTGGACCTCGCCGATGTCAAGTGGGAGCTGGGCCGGTTCGGCAAGCTGCACGTCCGGCACGGCAAGGGCAGCCGGGGCAGCGGGCCGCGTGAGCGGATGGTCCCGCTGATCAACGGCGCGGACCGGACGCTGCGCTGGTTCGTCGAACAGGTGTGGGGCCACTTCGACACCGACCACACCCGCCCGGGCGCTCCGTTGTTCCCCTCCGAGCGCAAGACCGCCGACGGCGGCTGCGCCCGCCTCGGGGACGACCGCCTGCGCGCCGCGCTGGCCGAGGCCGCCGCACGGCACCTGCCGGACCGGCCCGACAGGCTGACGCCGCACGTGCTGCGGCACTTTTGCGCCAGCCAGCTGTATCTGGGCGGGATGGACCTGGTCGCGATCCAGGAGACCCTCGGACACGCCTGGATAGCCACCACGATGCACTACATCCACGTCCACCGCACCCACGTCGAGGACGCCTGGATCACCGGCCAGCAGCGTGCCGCGGCCCGGCTGAAGGGACTGTGAGGGGTGAAGTGGAACCTGCGGCTGGCCGCCGCGAACCGAGGTATCTGGAAGGCCTCCGAGCTGCAGCGCAGCCTCGCCGAACGAGGCCTGGTCATCTCGGCGGGCAAGATGTCGGGCCTGTGGTCTGGCCAGCCGATCTCGATCAAGCTCGCCGACCTCGAGGTCATCTGCGCCGTGCTGGGCTGCGAGATCGGCGAACTGCTGATCCCCCAGCCCGAGAACGTCCCCGCCCCCGGCCAGGCCGAGCGGCACGCCGCCCAAGCAACCGGCACAGGAGCCGACACCAGAGCCGACACCAGAGCCGACACCAGAGCCGACACCAGAGCCGGCACGGGAACCGGCGCAGGCGACCGAACCGCTCCGAAGGTGGTCCCCCGGCGCCCGGACGGCCGCTCGCTGCCACCGGAGTGACCGGCGATGCCCCGCACTCCCGCTCCCCGCAATCCCACGGGTGTCCCGGACGCCGGAAGAGTCCCGGCGTCCTGCCGCGCTTGCCTGGCCTGGGGCGTCATGGCCTACCGGGGCGTGTGCCGGCCTTGCTACGAGTTCGCCGCCCGCCACCAGGGCACCGACACCTGCGCGGCCTGCGGCCGCGACCTTCCGGTGCACAAGGCCTACTGCCGAATGTGCTGGTGCCAGGCCCGGCTGGACCGGCCCCCGGCGCAGGTGCCCCGGCACCGGCTGCTGCTGCCCTATGTCCGGCAGGTTCGCCATCACCAGTTGTTCCTGGCGGGGCTGCCCGCGCCCCGTGACCTGGTGCAGACCCGCCCGCGACGCCTGGGCGTCGGCCGCGGAGTGCTCGGACCGCCCCCGCCCAAGCCGCCCCCACCCGCGGCGGTCCGTCCCCGCACGCGGTGGCTGCAGCCCGCGCTGCCGGACCAGATGCTGGACCAGGTGCCGCGCCGCTACCGATACGGGCGCTTCGACCTGCGCAAGCCCCAGACCACACCGGACAACCCATGGCTGGCCTGGGCGCTGCACCTGGCCTACGGGATGGCGCAGACGCACGGCTGGTCGGGCACCGTGCACCGCGCGGTGAACCGGTCCCTGGTCATGCTGCTGGCCGACCACCACGACGGTGAGGTGGTCCGCACCTCGCACCTCCGCGAAGTGATGCGGCGCCACCGCCACCCGCTCCGCCGCACCACCCAGGTGCTGGAGGCGATGGGCATCCTGATCGACGACCGGCCCGCCGCCTTCCAGGTGTGGCTCAACGCCAAACTCGCCGACCTCGCGCCCGCCATCGCGGCGCACACCCGCACCTGGGCACTCACCCTGCGCGACGGTGGCCCCCGCGTCCGAGCCCGCGGCGACCAGCACGCCCGCGGCTACCTTCACGCCGCCCTGCCCGCACTGCGTGACTGGTCGGCCCGCTACCACCACCTGCGCGAGATCACCCGCGACGACGTGCTGGCCCACCTCGACACCCTGCACGGGCACCGCCGCATGATGGCCGCCGTCACCCTCCGGTCGCTGCTGGCCTGGGCGAAGAAGAACAACCTGATCTTCCGCGACCCCGCCGCCCGCATCCGGGTCGGCAAAGCCCCGCAGCCGATCTTCCAGCCCCTGACCGATGAGCAGATCGCCCAGACCGTCCAGGCGGCCACCACCCCGCACGCCCGGCTCTACGTCGCGCTGGCCGCCGTGCACGCCGCCCGCAACACCCCGATCCGCGCCCTGCGGCTCGACGACGTCGACCTGGGCAACCGCCGCATCACCATCGCCGGACGCACCCGCCCGATCGACGACCTTACCCACCGGCTGCTGCTCGACTGGCTCGACCACCGGCGGACACGCTGGCCCAACACCGCCAACCCGCACCTGCTGGTCAGCGTGATCAGCTCCAACGGCCTCGACCCGGTCAGCCACATCTGGCTCGAACGGTCGCTGAAGGGCCTTCCCGCCTCGCTGGAGAAACTGCGCATCGACCGACAACTCGAAGAAGCCCTCACCCACGGCGCCGACCCGCTGCACCTGGCCCGCGTCTTCGGTCTCCACCCCACAACCGCGATCCGCTACGCCGACTCCGCCCGCGCGCTCCTGGAACGCCCTCACGAATCCGACCTCTCACCTTCACCACGAACCCACGGGTCCGACGGAGGCAAAGGCGGGACCTGACCCTTGGGTTCGTCCCGACGACCCTTCAGTTTCCGTGAACCCGCGGACATCGCGGGCTTGCTGAACAGGGAGATGTCGGCGTGAACGCGGGCCGCCGGGGGCATGGCCCGCGATCGGACGTCCCGCAATTGCCCGAAGCTCGTAGGGGTCACTTGGACGAGCAGGCTGTCTCCATCGACGGGAACGCGGACGGCGATGATGTGCTGGCTGTAGCGCAGTCCGGCCGTGCGGGCGTCCCGGATGATCTGGGGCGCGGGATCGATGAGGCGTCCATCGTCCTGGTAGCGGGCCGTGGTGATGACGGCGAGGTGACCTCCGGGACGCAGCACGCGCCATGAGGCGTTCAAGAACGTACTGAGCTGCTGCTTGGACAGCCTCCACAGATCGGCGCGACAGGCCGGGCAGTGCCCTGTCGCAGTGACCTCGGGCCTGCGGCCTCCGACTTTGTAGGCGGGCGGGGCCGCGATGATCAGGCTGACCGCGCCGAGCTGGTCGGCCATTCCGCGGTGCATTTGGTCAGGGCGGAAGGGGCGCATCGCGACCCTGGCCATCTCCGGCGCGGCCAGGGTGTCGCGCAGCCGGGTGCCGATGTGCCGGGCGAGCGGGAAGTAGGGCACGCAGGCCATCCCCCGGCGGCCCGACACGGCCGCTGCGGCGAGCGTGTTCTCGTTGGTGGCGAAGGCCTCGACGACGAGTTCGCCGTCACTGCTGCAAGTCCTGATCAGGTGCCACGCGAGCTCACGGCCGACCGCGTTGCAGTGCCGCGGGCAGGTTCGCGAAGGGCCCGCAGGATCTTGCGTGGTCGGCGCCTCGGTCGATGAGCCGGTGTCCGAGCACAGCCAGACGGTCAGCGGCAGGAGCTGTCGAGCGGCCGAAGGAGTGGGACGGTTCGGTCCTGACGATTCCGGACCAGGGTCGGACGGTGTGGTGTTCATGGTGGGTGGCCCGCGATGGCCAACCCGGTCCCCGTGTCACTAGGTAACTGACCAGACCAGACCCGATCTTGGACTCTCGTCACTCGCGTCTTGCGTCTGGGTGTCCCCGTACTCGTCGGCGTCCTCTCGTGCCGTGCCAGCTATCGCGGAGCAGGCAGCACCGGCTTTGGGTTTCTTTGATCGCTTTTCTCTCGGGGCGGTCTTCGGGCTGGTCAGAGCCGATGTCGGTGCCTTGTCGAGGCTTGACCGTCGAGCTGGACGGCCAGGACCGCTTCCGACGGCGGGCGGTGATCGTGCAGCTCACTGGTCACTTCGGTCGGTTCTCGGTTTGAGACGGCGAGATGAAGGCCCCGAATCGGGGCCGAGGAGCGGCCGAAGAACGGCCGAACGGTGGTGGAGACCTGGGGTGACCGATTCCGCTCCGACCATTCGGGGGTCTGCATGAACACGAGCACCATCGACCGCACTGCCAGCCGTAGCAAGGCGGGCGTCGACGCCGACACGTCCGCAGGGGGTCACCCATTCGACATCGCGGAGACGACGTTCCGGCTTCTGACGCGAGGGCCGTCCCCGCTCTCGATGGACGGCGCGTTGCTGGGGCACGGTCTGCCCGCGCGCGTCATTCCCCTCGACGAGCTGCGATCTGTCCTGCTCCACCCGTCCACCGGACACGCGGCGCGTGACGCCGTGTGGAAGGAGTTGGTGATATGGGCGCGTCAGAAGGGGGGCGTGTCCTGGGTCATGGCGTGCGTCGGCCTCGCGCTGCCGGGGCTCAAGGCGGTCGTGCGGGACGACCTGCGCGCATACGTCCGCTCCGAGGGCAAGGCGGGGAGTGCCCGCGTGGCCGGCGAGCTGCTGGTGGCATTCCACGACGGCCTCCTGCGGATCGACATCGAGCGGCCCAAGATCGCTCAGCGTCTGCTGTGGCGGTCGGCCAAGGCGGTCGAGCGCGCCTACCGGGTGCGAGTTCGGGTGGTGCCGGTCGAACCGGCGATGCTGGCGCAAATCGCGCCGCGGCGCGGCAGGCCAGAGCAGCACGTGGACCTGCTCATGGACGCGGCGGTCCGGCAGGGCACCCTCACCCGTCTCGAAGCAGAGATCGTCATCGCCACGCGGCTCGAAGGCGTCGCCCCTGACAGCGTCGCCAAGCAGCTGGGGATCGGCTACGAGGCGTTGATGAAGCGCCGCCGTCGGGCCGAGGAACGACTGGTCGCCGCGATGCGCGACGGCGGTCTTCGTGAGGACTTCGCCGATCTGATGTCCGATCCGGGTGCGTGATCGGTCAGTTACTGAGTGAAAGACACTCGCGGACGCGGAGACGGCCCGGGCCGGATGGTCACCCGGTCCCCAGCCGTTCATCCAGTGCCCTCGTGAGGAGGACACCCGCCAGGCCCGGGTCCGTCTCCGGTCCGCGAGTGCCGCCCACCTCGATCGATCGGTGCCGCCGCCTGCGCGCCGACCTGGCCGCCTGCGTCTCTGCTTGGAGGGCCGCACATGCGCACCTGTCCGTTCTTCCGACTCCTTCCATCCCGCCAGCGCGGCGTGAGTCGGCTCCGTCTCCTGGCCGCCGTCCTGTTGGGGTGCGTGGGCATCCTGGCCGTCGGTCTCGTACTGGCCTTCACGGTGGTCTCAGCGGCCGAGGCCGCTGGTGCCGAAGCTGTGAGGGTGGTGGCGAACCCCCGTCTCAACCAGGTCATCAACAATCTGCGGAACGTCATCGTGGGGCTCCTGGTGGCGCTGGCCACCTTGTTCGCCACCATCGGCGGCGTCCGCTACCTGCTCGCCGGTGGCGACCCCGGCGAGGCCGAGGCCGGGAAACGCACGCTGCGCAACGCCGCCTTCGGCTACGGCATCGCCGCCCTCGCTCCCGTCCTGGTGCAAGTACTCAAGTACATCGTTGGGTCCTGAGATGAGCGCCGGGACGCTCCGCTTCGCCCCATGGGGCAGGTGGGCAGTCGTCTTCAGCGCCGTCGTTCTCCTTGGGCTTTGCTGGACGGGCCTTGCCTCGGCTGCTCAACCGCACATCCGCGAGTATCCGGTGGCCACCACGTCATGGTCCGGTCTGGCCGCTGATCGCAACGACACGGACGACGAAGGCGAAGGCCAAGACGAGTGCGGTGTGATCGACCTGGGCTGCCAAACGAAGAACGCTGTGACCGACTGGTTTCGGTCTCTTGCCAAGTCGGCGATGAAACCGGTGCTCGGGTTCCTGGCCGGCACCCAGTTCGCGACTCCCGAGATCGGGTCACCGCCGATGGCGCAGGCCGAGCGGATCTGGGGCTCGTCACTGATCATCGCCAACACGTGCTTCGTGCTCCTGGTGACGCTGGCCGGAGTGCTGCTGATGGCCGGTGAGACCTTCGCCGGGGCCGCATCGCCGCGCGAGGTCGTCCCGCGATTGGTGGCCGCGTTCATTGCGATGAACATGAGCCTGATCGTGATCGGCTACGGGGTTTCCCTGGCCAACGGGCTGTCGCAGTCGATCCTCCTCGGCGGCGAGCGGATCGACCCGAATCAAGCCGGACGTGTCCTGGCTCAAGGTGTAGAGGCGTCCATCAACACGGGTGGGGCGTTCTTCATCCTGGTTTCGCTGGTGGCCGTGGTCATGGCGGCCATGCTGGCCTTCATCTACATCATGCGCCTGGCGATCATCATGGTCCTGGTCTCGGTCGCACCGATCGCGCTCATGTTCCACGCCCTGCCGCAGACCGATGGGATCGCGCGGTTGTGGTGGCGGGGGATAACGGGCGCCTTGGCGATTCAGGTCTGCCAGTCCTTCGTCTTCATCGCCGCGCTGCGGCTGTTGCTCTCCCAGCACAACGACAACAACGACTTCTTCGCAGGCGTCCCGACCGAACAGGCCGAACTGGTCGACCTACTGCTGGTCATCACCCTGCTGTATGTGCTGATCTGCATTCCTCGATGGGTGGCGCGGTCGGTATGGCAACAGGCACAACCACGAACTCTCAGCCGACTCGTCCGGACTCTCCTGGTCTACAAGACGTTGCGTGCCGCGTCCGGAGTCGTGGGCAAGGCGGGCGGCCGGACGGGCGCGGGCCGAAGGGCTGCTCGTACTGCCGGGGCTGGTCGGCGTAGGCCCAGCCCCGGAGGAGCGGGACCCCACCGACCCGGCGGCTCTGGCGGTCCGGGTGGCTCTGGCGGCCCGGGTGGCTCAGGTGGTCCGCGTCATGGTCCACGCAACGGGCGCCGCAACGAGCGACGTCCCGGGCCACAGAACGGCGCTGACGGGTCCGACCCGCGCCATAGCGGCGGACCCCGTAGCGAAACCGGTGGTGGGGCGCGCAACGGGCCGTACGGCGGCCGGTGGCGTGGCGCCGGGGACGGCGCCCGGCCGCGTCCGGACGCGAGCCCGGGCTGGCGTTCGCGGCCGCGCCCAACGAGCGGCGGACCGTTCCGGCCGATTCCCCACCCGCAGCCCCCGCCGATGCGTCCGTACCGGGCGGGCGGCTCGAACACCGCGACCCGCTCGCCATCAGTTCATGCGCTTGGACCCGCCTCGACGGCGCCGGTACGGCAGGAGGAACCGTTGAACGACGAGCACGAACCGCTCTCGGTGAGAATTCCCGCCAACGTGGAGCAGCCCGACAAGATCATGTACGGGCTCAACGGGCGCCAGCTCGCCATCCTGGCCGTCACCGCTCTCCTGGCCGCGACCGTGTACCTGGTCGGAGCCGCTGTGGTCCCGATGGCGGTCCTCGCCGGGGTGCTGTTCCCGATCGTGGCCGCTGGATGCTCCATGGCGCTGGGCAGCCGCGATGGCATGAGCCTGGATCGCCTCGCCCTGGCCGCCTTCGACCACCTGCGGAAGAACCGAAAGCTGGTGTGCGCGCCAGAGGGAGTGCCTGCTCCGCCGAGCTGGTGGCGTGTGCGAGGACGGTTGCCCGGTCCGCTGCGGCTCCCCGTTCACGCGATCCGTGAGGACGGCGTCATGGATCTGAAGGGCGGCGGCACAGCGGCTCTGGTACGCGCCGGAACGATCTCCTTCGGCCTGCGCACTGCCGCCGAGCAAGCCTCGCTTGTGGGGTTCTTCGGACGCTGGCTGAACTCGCTGGAAGCCCCCGTCCAGATACTCGTCCACGCTCGCCCGGTGGATCTGTCCGAGCTCACGGACCGCGTCACCGAGGCCGCGCCGCGCCTCCCGCACCCGGCCTTGCAGCAGGCCGCGGAGGGGCACGCCGGGTACCTGGACGAGCTTGCGCAGTCGCGGAACCTCCTGGTGCGCGAAGTGCTGATCGTCATGCGCGAGCAGCCCGTCCCGGGCTCGGGCGCCCGCGGCCGACGCGGGAGGGTGCGGGAAGCCAACGCGGCCGTTGTTGCAAGGCGTGCGGCGGAGACTGTCCGGACTCTGACCGGGTTCGGGATCAGTGCCGAGTACCTGGACGGCGAGGCGTGCGCTCAAGTGCTCACCGAAGCGTTCTCACCAGCCGAGTCCCGCCCCGTCCCTGTCACGGACATCGACGAGCCGATCACCGCCCAGGTCCACGCCCCTGACGGGACGTAGGGGCGCAGCTCGATCCACACGTCCTATGAGTCCGAGTCTCAGGTGGTGATTCGATGAACCTGCGTACGTCTCTTCGATCAATCCTCCAGCACCCTGCCGGTGACGATCCGGACTCCTGCCCGACGGAAGACGTCGGGCTCGGTGACCTGATGGCGCCCTCGTCCGTATGCATCGGCCCCGGCTCTCTGGAACTGCCCGGCGGCACTTGTGCCTCGTTCGCCATCACGGGCTATCCGCGTGAGGTGGGCGCGGGCTGGTTGGAGCCGCTGCTCACCTATCCCGGTCGTCTCGACGTCTCGCTGCACATCGAGCCGGTTCCTCCACTCATCGCAGCCCAACGACTTCGGCGCCAGATCGCCCGGCTGGAGTCGGCTGCCCGTTCCGATGCTCAAGCGGGCCGGCTGGTCGACTTCACCGCCGAGGCCGCGGCCGAGGACGCCACCGACCTGGCCTCTTCACTGGCCAGGGGACATGGCCGTCTGTTCAGAGTCGGGCTCTACCTCACCGTTCACGCCTTCGACGCCGCGGACCTCGAGGCAGAGGTGCAGCAGGTTCGCGCCCTGGCTGCCTCGCTGCTGCTGGACGCCCAACCGACTACGTTCCGAGCCCTCCAAGGCTGGATCACCAGCCTGCCCCTGGCTCAGGACGCGATCAGGCAGCGACGCACCTTCGACACCGCCGCGCTCTCCGCCTCGTTCCCCTTCGCCTCGCCCGACCTGAACGCCCCCATCGGCGAGACCGGCGTGCTGTACGGGGTGAACATCGCAAGCTCAGGAGTCGTGGTCTGGGATCGGTTCGCCCAGGACAACCACAACTCGGTCGTGCTGGCGCGGTCTGGGGCGGGCAAGTCCTACTTCACCAAGTTGGAAGCGCTACGGCTGCTCTACCACGGCGTTCAGGTCTGCGTGGTGGACCCGGAGGACGAGTACCGCCGTCTCGCAGAGAGCACGGGCGGCACGCACATCGCGCTCGGCGCGCCCCAGGTCGCCTTCAACCCGTTCGACCTGCCGACCGACCAGGCCGGGGACGTGTTGACGCGGCGCGCCCTGTTCATTCACACCCTGGTGGCCGCGATGCTCGGTGAGCCCCTCGCCCCAGCTGCCCGGCCCGTCCTGGACCGCGCTGTTCTCGCCGCCTACGCGGCCAAAGGCATCGGTTCCGATCCGTCCACCTGGAGTCGGCCCGCACCGCTCCTGGCCGACCTCGTCGAGCAACTCGCCATCGGCAAGGACCCTGAAAGCACGGCGATCGCCGAGCGGCTCGCACCGTATGTCACCGGCTCCTACAAGGACTTGTTCGCCAAGTCCACGACCACTCGGCCCGAAGGACACTTGGTCGTTTTCTCCCTGCGGGACCTCCCCGACGAGGTCAAGTCGGTCGGCGTGCTCCTGGCCTTGGACGCGATCTGGCGCAAGGTCGCCAATCCGGCCGACCGGCGGCCCCGCCTGGTCATCGTCGACGAGGCGTGGATGCTGATGCGGGAGGCCGAAGGGGCGAAATTCCTCAATCGCCTTGCGAAGTCCGCGCGGAAGCACTGGGCAGGGCTGACCGTCGTCACGCAGGACGCCGCCGATCTCCTGGCCTCCGATCTGGGCAGGGCCGTGGTGTCCAATGCCGCGACTCAGATCCTCCTTCGGCAGGCGCCCCAGGCGATCGGCTCCGTCGGCGACGCGTTCGGGCTCTCCGAGGGAGAACGAGCCTTCTTGCTGTCGGCCGAGCGAGGAGAAGGTCTGTTGTGCGGCGGCAACGCCGGCGACCGGGCCGCCTTCGCCGCGATCTCGTCCCAGGCCGAACACGAGGTCATCACCACCGACCCCGCCGAGCTGCTCGACAACGGCGACGGGACGGAGATCGACCCGCTGTGAACCCTGACTGGACACAGGTCTTCGACGAGATCGCCCGCCTATCGGACGGGCTGGCGGCTCAGGCCTACCGCCACGGTACCGAAATCGCCTTGGCGGTGGGCGTCATCGCAGTTGCCCGAGCCTGCACGCAGTTCGTTGTGTCGCGCTGGCGCACGCGGCGATTCAGCCGCGATGCGCGGGTGGTCGCCGTCTCCGTCCCACCGCAGGTCGATCCGGCCAGCGCCCCGGTTTGGTGGGCTAACCAGGCCGGACTCCTCGCGCCCAGGTGGAAGCGCTGGATCGTCGGCCAGCCGCATCTGTCATTCGAGTACACGGGCGACGACGCCGGACTCCACGTGCAGATCTGGGTGCCGGGAGTCGTCCCACCCGAAATGGTCGAGCAGACGATACGCGCGGCATGGCCAGGAGCAACCGTCACCACCCGCCCGGCCTCCGACCTGATCTCTCCCGACTACCGCGCGACCGGCGGCCGTGTGGTGTTGGCCAACGACGACTCCTACCCCATCAAGTCCGATCACGACACCGACCCGCTGCGCCCGCTGCTCAGCATGGTCGCGGCGTTGAGGCGAGGCGAGAAGAGCGCCGTGCAAGTCCTCGCACGGCCAGCGACAGGGCGAAGACTGAGCCGAGCACACCGCATCGCCGCCACCTTGAGAACCGGGCGCCCTGCCGGCCTCCGGGCGCTCGTGTTCGACCTCATCACCCCCGGCAGTCGCGCCGGGTACACGCACCACTCCAGCGAGGCGAGCCGGACGCATCCTGAACGCGCCGACCACGTCCGAGCCATCCTGGCCAAGGCCGCCCAACCCAGGTTCGAGGTCGAGGTTAGATACGCCGTCGCCACGCACGCACCAGCGGAAAAGGCTGAAGGCTGGCTGCGCGGTCACGCACACGCCCTCGCTTCCTTGTCAGCCCTGTACGCCTCCGGCCCGCAGTACCTCCGTCGCCGCAGGCTGTGGCGAGCAGCCGCCGTCCTGAACTCGCGCCACCTGGGACGCGGCTACCTTCTCGGGGCTTCGGAGCTGGCCGCCTTGGCGCACCTGCCGCTCGATCTCGACGCGCCCGCCATCACACGAGCAGGCGCCCGACCGGTAGCACCGCCGCCGGACGTCCCAAGCGGCCCCAGCAAGAAGATCGGACCGGTACGCATCCTGGGAGACGCCGACGGAGGCAGCCCACGCCCTGTCGCCCTCCCCGTCCTAGGCGCACGCCAACACGTGCACGTCCTCGGACAGACGGGCGTCGGCAAGTCGACCTTGCTCGTCTCCATGGTCTTGGCGGACGCCCGCGAGGGTCGCGGCGCGCTGGTCCTCGATCCCAAAGGCGACCTCATCACCGACATCCTGGACCGGTTGCCGAGCCGCACGGTGAAACGAACGGTGCTGTTCGATCCGTCAGACAGCAGCCCGCCGCCCTCGGTCAACATCCTCGGCGGCCCTGATCCGGCGTTCGCCGTGGACTCCGTCGTATCGATCTTTCACCGCTGCTACCCGTCGGCCTGGGGCCCGCGACTGGACGATCTACTCCGCTCGGCGTGCCTCACCCTCACCCGTACACAAGGACCGCGCGCCACGCTCGCCGACGTTCCCCGGCTGCTGACGGACACACCGTTCCGGCACCGAGCCCTGGCACGACTCTCCGATGAGCTGCTGCGCGGATTCTGGGCCGGGTACGACGAACTCTCGGCCGCCGGGCGGGCCTCAACGATCGGGCCGGTCATGAACAAGCTGCGCGCCGTCCTGCTCCGCCCGTTCGTCCACCAGGCGTTGTCCGCGACCGAATCGAGTGTGGACCTCGCCCGCCACCTGGACCGGGGCGGGCTGGTCCTGGCCCGTTTGCCCAAGGGCGTTCTCGGCGAGGACGCGGCCAGGCTGCTCGGCTCGATGCTGCTGGCGCACACCTGGCAAGGCATCACCCGACGCGCCTCGTTGCCCGAGCCCGAAAGGCCGGACGCAAGCGCCTACATCGACGAGTGCCACAACTTCCTCAACCTGCCCGGTTCGGTCTCCGACATCCTCGCCGAAGCCCGCGGATACCGCTTCTCGCTCGTCCTGGCGCATCAGCACCTCTCACAGCTCCCCAAGGATCTCCGCGACGCGGTCTCGGCCGACGCCCGCAACAAGATCTATTTCGCCGCCTCGCCTGAGGACACCAGAGATCTCGTCCACCACGCCGGCCCCGTCCTCTCCGCGCACGACCTCTCCCACCTCGGTGCCTACCAGGCCGTAGGACGGCTCGTCTCCGCAGGACGTCCGAGCGCCGTCTTCACCTTCCGCACCCGGCCACTCCACGCCCCCATCCCCGGACGAACCGAAGAGGTGCGCCAGGAATCCCGCAAGCGATTCGCACCGAAAACCGAGCCCTCATCCGAGGGCGTGACGGCCAAGGACGCGGTCCTAGCCGATCCGCGCGACGACGACCAGGAGGATCACCGATGAGCCGGACCCACATGCGCATGCGCCGCCCCGCGACCTCCTCCAGCCGCGCAAATCCCGAACTGTTCCTCGAACTGCGGCGACGCCTCACCGACCGCGACCGAGAGATCTTGAACCTGCTCTGGGAACACCGCGTCCTGACCACGCACCAGGTCGCAACGATCTTCTTCAGCACTCCCGGAAAGGGCCGGCACCGGCTACTCGAGCTGTTCCGACTCCGCGCCCTGGAGAGGTTTCAACCCTGGGTACCGGTCGGCGCCGCACCCTTCCACTGGGTAATCGGCCCGCTCGGCGCCGAGATCCTGGCCGCCGAGCAAGGGATCAGCGTCCGCGAGCTCGGATACCGCCGGGCCTCGGCCTTGGCGGTCTGCCACTCACGGCACCTCGGGCACCAGATAGGCGTCAACGAGTTCTTCACCCGCCTCCACGCCCATGCCCGGCGAGACCCGAACGCAGCGCTGTCCAAGTGGTGGTCAGAGCGTCAATGCGCGCGGCTCTGGGGCGACCTCGCCCGCCCCGATGCCTACGGCCGATGGACTGAACTCCACCCGCAAAGCGGCCGACTCGCCAAGCTGGACTTCTTCCTCGAACACGACACGGGAAGCGTCGTCCTGGCCAAGGTCACCGCGAAAATCGGCAACTATGCGGCGCTCGCCGACGCGACCGGGATCACCACGCCCGTCCTGTTCTGGCTCCCGAGCTCGCGGCGCGAGGCCCATCTCCGCGAGCATCTGGGAACACCCGAGGTCCCGGTGGCGACGGCCGTCCAACCGGCAGCCGGACACCCCGCCGACGCAGTGTGGCTGCCAGCTGGGCACAAGGGACCGCGACGGCGCCTGATCGAACTGACCGACGCGTGGCCCGGGATATCCCGCCCCACGACCGGCGGCCCCGACATGCCAGAAAGCGACCCGTGCCGGTAATCGCGGTCGTCGCCGGTATCGCGCTGCTGGTCGCCGTTCTGGTCGGGGCGATCGCCGGGATGTCCACCCGTGACGAGGAATGCCAGCCCGCAACCGCTACCGGCCCGGTGTCCGACATCCCGCGCGGATACCTCGCCCTTTACCGGAAAGCCGGTGCCGAGCACGGTCTCCCGTGGACGATCCTTGCCGCGATCGGGTCCGCCGAGTCCGATCACGGACGGTCCCGCGAGCCGGGCGTCCGGTCGGGCGAGAACCACGCCGGGGCAGGTGGCCCCATGCAGTTCGTCTCCGGCACCTGGGCGGCCTTCGGCGTCGACGGCGACCGGGACGGCCGGAAAGACCGCTACAGCCCCGCCGACGCCATCCCCGGCGCCGCCCGCTACCTACGCCACAACGGCGCGCCCGCCAAGATGCGCGCCGCCCTGTTCGCCTACAACCACTCGGCCGCCTACGTGAACGACGTCCTTGCTCGCGCCCGCCGGTACGAATCCGCCGTGCGATCCACCCCCGGCGCCAACACACTTCAACCCGCGCAAGCGTCCGGGTGCAAACCCATGGTCGGCGCCCACGCCGCGCCGAGCGGGACAGTCGCGAAGATCATCGCCTTCGCGATGGCGCAACGTGGCAAGCGCTACGTGTTCGGCGCGAGCGGCCCGGACGCCTGGGACTGTTCGGGCCTCGTCCAAGGCGCCTACCGCGCCGTCGGATATGCCATCCCCAGGACGACCTTCGAACAGTGGCCGTTCGGCGTCCAGGTCCCCAAAGGCCGTGAGCAACCGGGAGATCTGGTTTTCTTCAACTCAGGCCCGGGGACCTCATCGAGCCGACCTGGACACGTCGGCCTGGTCATCGGCGCCGGAAAGATGGTGGCCGCCCGCTGTTCCACATGCCGCCCCAACATCGGCGTCGAGTCGTACCGCCGTGGCGATTGGATCGGATCCACACGCCCACTCCTCAAGCTCAGGCCCAGGCGATGAACGTTTCCCTCCGCGCCGTCATCGCACACGAACAGGCCCCGGGGCGGTCTGTCGTCGTCCCCGGGGCCTGTGTGCGCTGGTAGCTGCCTACCCGATCGGTGTGATGCCGCCGCCCATGATGCGGCAGGCGCGTTCGTCGGCCGCGTCCAGCAGGATCACCGGCAGTTCGGTGACCCGTTCCGTGATGGCGCGGTGGATCCGGTGGTACCCGTCGATCACCAGGGGCACAGCGGCGTTCGGGACGGGTACGGCGAGCAGCGGTCGGGACAGATCCACGGTGGCCGCGTGAACGGGATCAACGTTGATCACTGGCCGCGCCCACCCCAACCGGGTGATGTCCGCCCGCATCACCGGATGACGGGCCGCCAACCGCGCGGCCTTGTCGACGTCCCATGCCCACCCCAGGAACACGAACATCTGGCCGGTCGCGTCACGGTCAGGCGTGTTCCCCGACGTGTCGCCAGGTGCCCCGCCCGGCACGTCACCGAACATGTAGCGTCTCCTTCGTCATGACAACCTCACGTTCTGTGGTGGGGCCTCACGGCCCCGGGTCATGACGGGGCGGACGGGCTGCCACCCGTCCGCCCCGCCCCGAAGATCAGGCGCTCTCGGCGTCCGCCGTCCCGGAGTCGCCGCTCTCGTTCGCGGGCTGGTTCTCGTCCGTACCGCCACCGGTGTCCGGGCCGGAAGACGCGGCCCGGAAGCGGCGGGGACGCTCACACGTCAGTTCCGCGATCCCGTGCCCGACCAAGGTGTCCAGGGCGTTCGCGACCGCGCCCGGCGACCGGTCCAGGACCCGCGCGATCTCGCCGGGTGTGAACTCCTTTCCGGGATGCGCGTGAAGGTGCTCGGCCACCGCTGGCCGCAACGGGCGCGGCGCGTTGCGGGTACCGCCCGCCGCCGGGCGCGCCGACTGACCAGGCACCCGCCCGGTAGCGCTGGGACGCGACGCACGCCGTACCGCACTGGCGTAGGCGGCCACCTGCTCCAGACCGGCCGCCACCTTCTCCTCGTCGTCGTCAGTGACCGCCGCCAAAGTGGTGGTCACCACCCCCAACAGTTCGGCCAGCAGCGTCCGAGTGCTCTCACGCGCGTGTGCCTTGGCCAGTTCGGCGTCAATACGAGCGCGCCGTTCCGCCTCCTCCTCACACGCCCGCCGCAACGCGTCCTCGGCCGCCGCCCGCCGGTCCGCCTCCTCGTGGAGAATGCGCATCGCCGCCCGTAGCGCGTCCTCAGACGAGGCGCCGGACGCCACCGGGGCCGCCTTGCTCTCGTCGTCAGGACGGGGCTCGGTGGCACCGTCGGTGTCGTCCTCGCCGTCCGGGCCCGTTTCCGCGTCAGTGTCGGCCTCCGCGTCCGTGACCGCGCCGGTAGTGGCCGTCTCGCCGTTGTCCCCTGTGACCGGGGCCCAGATGTCCGGGGTACGCCCGCGCCCGGTCTTGGCGCCCGGCGTGCGAACCGCGTGCCCGGCGTCGGCGAACGCTGCCAGCGCCTTCGTGACCGCCGAACGGCTCACGCCCGACGCGTCCGCGATCGCGGTCACCGTAGCGCCGTCCGGAACGGTCCTGAGGGCGCCCCAGACGGTGCCCGCCGCCCCGGTCGGGTTGAACGTCGCGGGACCGAACGCGGTCACGTCATCGGCCGTTTCGGCGATGCCCGTGCCCGTCGTGGTGGCGGTGATGTTGGTGATGGTGGCCGTAGTCATTCCTTCCTCCTGGGAAACGGCGAATCTAATGGCGGGACTTTCCCGACCGGTGTCGCCGTCATGACGACCATTTCTCGATGACTAACGCCATTGCAACTAGGAGCGCCGATAATTTTCGTCACCCCACCGGCTGGATAGGCTTACCTCAGCCAACAAAAATTTAATTCCGCCGAGGACGTTCACCTCGGGGCGGACGACATCTAGCGAAGGCACGCGGGGAAGCTAGTCCGACTCGGTCACAGCAACGGCCCGACTTGTCGAGTTCACGGAGAACAGAAATTCGCGGCAGCCCAGAGCCGGCCGGAGCAATACCCGAAGAGGCGGACCCAAGCGTGAGACTCAACTCGAAGGCTGCATGAACAGAGCCCGATTCTCGTCCGCCAGCACCCTTGTGGACCCCTGTAGGGGTATCCGGCCGCACCAGCGGCCCACGCGGCAGGCGCCTGACCTGTGCACATGCCACCACCCCGGAGGGCCCGTCATAGTCGGCCCGCCGGACGGCCCCACGGTTGGCATCCCGCTTGGCCCCCCGGTTGCCAGAACACAGCAAGGCCCCGTTCGCGCTGTTGAGAACACGAACGGGGCCTGCCTTCCAGACCTATGCTGGAGCGGGGACCAGCCTGCTACGGACGGGCTGGTCCTCCCTTCATATGGCCGGCGCCACCTCCACCGGCGGCTGAGCTGGCCTGTTGCAGACGCCCGCGAGGTCCGCCCACACCGTGTGTCCCTCCTCGGGGCTACCGTGAACACCGAGCGAGACGGCGAGCTTCGAGATCGCCAGCAGCCCTCGGCCGTGCTCGCGGTTGCTGCCGTCGATCGGGTCGGGCCGCACGGTCGGGTAGCCTCCGCCGCCCAGATCGCTCACTGCGACGTAGGCCAGCCCGTTGTTCACCAGCTCCACGCTGAAGCTTCCGCCCTGCCCCGACAGCGTGTGACGCACGGCATTCGAGGCCAGCTCCGTCACCACGAATCCGACCTCGTCGGCGATGGCGGTCTCCGCGAACAGATACATGGCGAAATGCCTGGCCGCCGGGATCTGGTCCACACGCCCCGCGAAGACACGCCGCCATGACATCGTCCGTCCCATCACGGACGCCGTCGGAACCTTTCTACTTGCAGCCAACCTTTTCCCCTTTCGATCACGTCGTCCGCCGCCACGCACCACGCGTGACCCTAACGGCACGGACGAACCAACCCTATAAAGGGATCCCTCAAACGTGATTGTCAAGCACTCGCCGCAAGGCGTTTCCTGCGTCGATAAGAATGACGACTGGCCGCGGCGCACTGTCAGATCTCCTGAACAATGTTCAGCCGGTGACGACTCCGGTACCCGGCACGGCCTGGGACTGGTCCCGGACGGGTGGCCCTATGTTGATCCACCCCGGTCACGGTCAGGGCTACTGCGAAGGGCGAAGACCATGAACCAAAAGCGGCTGGAACGTCGCGCCTCCCTGGGCACTGCTCATCACTGCGGCGACCCTGCCGCTGGCGGGTTGCGGCGGCGATGAAGCAGGAACGACCGCCCCGCGCGCCTCCACGTCCGCGCCGAGCACACCGCCCCCGAGCGCATCCCCCTCCGCCACGCCGAGCCCGAGCTCGGCGGCGCTGAAGGCACCGGACGGGACACGACTCAAGTCCTGCGCGGACGCCAAGTGCGAGGTCGAGGTCAAGGCCGGTGACGTCATCCGCTTCAACGCGGCCGGCGAGAGCAAGGCCGGATTCGGTGACATCAAGGTGAAGCAAGTGAGCCAGAAAGAGGTGGTCTACGACCTGGCTTCCGGCTCCGCCACCTACACCCAGCCAGTGAGGAAGGAGCCAGACTCCAGCAACCTCAACGACATCTCGCTCACCCTGGTCAGCGTCCAGGGCGAGCGCGCCGTCATCCGCCTCGGGAAACCTGTCCCCGGTGCGTTCACGGCCCGAGTCGGGGGCGGTGGCATGACCGTGACCACTCCAGGCGGCTGAGCAGACCCTGCCAGGTGCCGAGCATCCCTCATGTGGGGAGGCCCGACGCCCCGGCAGGGCTCTTCGGCCGCAGTCGTGGTTCGCGGTACGGCAGTCCTCTGCCCTCGGTGGGGACCGCCTTTCGCGCCCTGCTCGATCGCCACATGCACCGGTGTCACGTTCGGGTGAGCCGTCGATAGACCTCTTCCGTCTGAGACGCCGGCCGTAGTTGCAGCCCCTCCAGAACGTGGGC
Source organism: Actinomadura vinacea (assembly GCF_039532545.1). Classification (NCBI taxonomy): domain Bacteria; kingdom Bacillati; phylum Actinomycetota; class Actinomycetes; order Streptosporangiales; family Thermomonosporaceae; genus Actinomadura; species Actinomadura vinacea. The sequence goes on from NZ_BAAARW010000004.1 coordinate 123,636, forward strand.
GAGCTCCTGATAGCAGTGATGGACGGCCGCCACTCGCCCCAGACGCGCGTTCATCTCCATGCGTTGCCGGCAGAGGTGCTCGGCCGTGGGGTCGATGCACGTGGCACGCTCCAGGTGAAGAACCGCGGCTTCAGGTTCGCTCAGGTCGGCCAACTGGGCGAGTGCGTCCACGACCTCACGCTCGAGAGCCAGCGCGGCGTTGCGGGCGAACTCGTAGTCACATCCGGGCAGGTAGGTACCCACGTACTTCTCCACCGCGGACGTGAGCGCGCACACCTTGTCGGCTCCACCGGCCATGCGAGCGGCCTTCAGAGCGTCGCGCAACTCCCACACGTCGAAGGTGAAGAAGCCCGCGTTGACCCGGTAGCTGCTTCTCCCGAGCTTCTGAATGACCTGTGGACCGGCCTGGCCGCCACCAAGGGCTTGCACGAGGCGGGTCCGCGCATCCCGCATCGGCTTCCAGAAGGTGTCCCTGTCGCCGGCGGGGTCCAGGTCAGGCCACAACTTCGCGTAGGCGGTCTCCCGAGGCAGAGGTAGCGCACGATGTTCCGCGAGGAGCCCCAGCAGCGCCCAGGTGTCCTTTCCTCCCTCGGTGTACACCAGCCCCGCAGGTCCTTCAACGGTGCACCGCCCCAGCAGGTGAATCACCCCTGAAGCCGCTCTGGACGTTGGTGAGATCGCGGCGCGCGAACTACCAGATCCGGACTCAGCGCCAACGGCGGAGGCGTTGGCTCGTGACGCCTCGTATGAAGGATCACCTGCCCCTGCCTGGTCAGCGAGGGGCGCCGCATCCCCGGTGTCTTCGTCGCGAGCCCGTAGACAGGAGAGAACCTCGACCAGAACGGTCCGCAGGACCTCTTCGGTACTCACCCCGGTACGTGCATCCCGTGAGTGCTGCAACGGGCTCGCACTCCCCTGGTCATCAGCCTGGGTGGCCTGTCTGCGTCGCTCGGATCGACCGAGGCACCGACGAATGACGCCACGCAAGCCGCCCACGCCCTTCAACAGCGACCCCGATGAGCGCGCGGCCGCAGACGGTGCCCCCTCGGCAGCGCCCTCGGCTGGGTTCCGCTCACCGCGCCCATTCGAGCGGCTGTGGGCAAGGACGGAGCCGTGAGCCACATTCGTCATGCTGTCTCCCGGTCGAACGGCGATCAGTAGCCACGATGAAACCGCAAAGATGCAGGTCAGAACCATGAGCGAAACCGACCATGGTGAGAAGTCGTCACCAGCGGAAGCAGGGAGGTTTGTCCAAGGTCCGCCGAAACCCCGATGGCGTAAGGGCTCCTCGCATGGCCAGGCTGACCGTCGCTGCCATGGCGACTTCCACTCATTGGCGCGAAACACTCACCTTGGAGGTCAGTGACACACAGTTAGGCGCTGCTACTCTCTGCGCCTTGGAGGTGGCGCACTGTGAGTTCCGAAGTCGAGCAGACAGCGAAGAAGCTTCTAAAAGGCATCGTTCCCGACGAACTACTCACTCCTGTCGGCGACACGTGAAAACTGACCCCCAGGCGACAGCCGAAATCTGACCCCCTCCGCTGTCACTGTGGAGGGTGATCAAGGTGGAGGACTGGGCGGAGATCCGCCGGTTGCGCCGGGCCGAGGGCGTGCCGATCAAGGCGATCGCTCGGCGGATGGGCATCTCGAAGAACACCGTCAAGCGGGCGCTGGCGGCCGAGGAGCCGCCGAAGTACCGGCGGGCGAGCAGGGGGTCGATCGTGGACGAGGTGGAGCCGCAGATCCGGGCGCTGCTGGAGGAGTTCCCGGACATGCCGGCCACGGTCATCGCTGAGCGGATCGGCTGGACTCGTTCTCTGACCGTGCTCAAGGACCGGATCCGGATCCTGCGGCCGCACTACAAGCCGGTGGATCCCGCGTCGCGGACGACGTATCAGCCCGGTGAGCTGGCCCAGTGTGATCTGTGGTTCCCGCCGGCCAAGATCCCCCTGGGTGCCGGGCAGGCGGGCAGTCCGCCGGTGTTGGTCATGGTGAGCGGGTATTCGCGCTGGCTGATGGCGGGGATGCTGCCCTCGCGGGCGGCCGGGGACCTGTTCGCCGGGATGTGGGCCCTCCTCAGTGTCTTGGGCGCCGTTCCGAAGACGCTGGTCTGGGACAACGAGAGCGCGATCGGTCAGTGGAAGGGCGGCCGGCCGCAGCTGACCGCTGAGGCGAACGCCTTCCGCGGCGTGCTGGGGATCGCGATCCACCAGTGCAGGCCCGCTGATCCCGAGGCCAAGGGCCTGGTGGAGCGGGCGAACGGGTATTTGGAGACCTCGTTCATGCCCGGTCGCGCCTTCACCGGTCCGAGCGACTTCAATGCTCAGCTTGCCGGGTGGCTGGCCCGGGCCAATGCCCGTCATCATCGGCGGATCGAGTGTCGTCCCGCCGACCGGTTCGAGGTCGATCGGGCGGCGATGGTCGGCCTGCCGCCGGTTGCTCCGTCGGTGGGCTGGCGGACCTCGACACGGCTGGCCCGCGACCACTACGTCCGGATCGCCTCCAATGATTATTCGGTGCATCCGTCGGTGATCGGCCGTCTGGTCGAGGTCGTCGCCGACCCCGAGCAGGTCACCGTGACCTGCGGCGGCCAAACGGTCGCCCGCCATGAGCGGTGCTGGGCCGCCCACCAGACCATCACCGACCCGGCCCACGCCCGGGCCGCCGCGGTGCTGCGCCGCTCGAAGATCCAGGCCGTGGCCTGCCCGGCCGAACTGGAGGTCGAGCAACGACGGTTGAGCGACTACGACGCGCTGCTCGGCATCGAAGGGGTCGCCTGATGACCGGCGCAAAGACCACCAGCGGCCGCAACCTCACCGCGGAACTGGCTTACCTGACCCGGGTGCTCAAGGCCCCATCCCTGGCCGCGTCAGTCGAACGGCTGGCCGAACGAGCCAGGGCCGAGTCCTGGAGCCATGAGGAGTTCCTGGCCGCCTGCCTGCAACGCGAGGTCGCCGCCCGCGAATCCCACGGCGGTGAAGCCCGCATCCGCACCGCCCGGTTCCCGGCCCGCAAGGCGATCGAGGACTTCGACTTCGACCATCAGCGCTCGCTCAAGCGCGAGGCCATCGCGCACCTGGGCACCTTGGACTTCGTCGCCGCCCGGGAGAACGTGGTGTTCCTCGGCCCGCCCGGCACCGGCAAGACCCACCTGTCGATCGGCCTGGGCATCCGGGCCTGCCAGGCCGGCCACCGCGTCGCGTTCGCCACCGCGGCCGAGTGGGTCGCCCGCCTGGCCGACGCCCACGCCGCCGGCAGGCTGCAGGGCGAACTGGTCAAACTCGCGCGCATTCCCGTGGTCGTCGATGAGGTCGGCTACATCCCGTTCGAGCCTGGCCCCGGGAGGCCGCCCCTAGCGGCTGTCCTAGGAGCCGGCCAATCACGCCGCCGCGCCCTGCCGGGCCTGCGAGCCCGAGGCGGCGAACCTGTTCTTCCAACTGGTCTCCAGCCGCTACGAACGCGCCTCCCTGATCGTGACCAGCAACAAACCGTTCGGGCGCTGGGGAGAGGTGTTCGGCGACGACGTCGTGGCCGCCGCCATGATCGACCGCCTCGTCCACCACGCAGAGGTCATCAGCCTGAAGGGAGACAGCTACCGCCTGAAGAACCGCGACCTGGGCCGCGTTCCCGCAGCCCAGACCAACAACGACCATCAGTAACAACCCATGACAAACAACACCACCAGGGGGTCAACATTCCGGCGTCGCCAGGGGGTCCACATTCGCGCGTCGTTGACAAGTGTCAACGGCGCGCCAAGCGTGACCCCCTGCGGGCGCGTGAACCGTAACCCCCTGATGTTGTCGTTGAGTTACTGTTCGTGGTCGTTTCTGGCCGCTGGTGGGCGGCCGAGGTCTCTGTTCTTGAGCCGGTAGCTGTCTCCCTTCAGCGAGATGACCTCGGCGTGATGGACGAGCCGGTCGATCATGGCCGCGGCGACGACGTCGTCGCCGAAGACCTCGCCCCAGCGCCCGAATGGCATATTGCTCGTCACGATCAAGCTCGCCCTCTCATATCTGGACGAGACGAGCTGGAAGAACAGGTTCGCGGCCTCGGCTTTGAACGGGATGTATCCGACCTCGTCCACCACCAGGACCGGGATGCGGGAGAGCTTGACCAGTTCTTCCTGCAGGCGGCCGGCGGAGTGAGCGTCGGCCAGGCGGGCGACCCATTCGGCTGCGGTGGCGAACGCGACCCGGTGTCCGGCCTGGCAGGCCCGGATGCCCAGCCCGGTCGACAGATGCGTTTTCCCTGTTCCCGGCGGCCCCAGGAAGATGACGTTCTCCTTGGCCGTGACGAAGTCGAGCGTGCCCAGGTGCGCGATGACGTCCCGTTTCAACGATCGCTGGTGGTCATAGTCGAAGTCCTCCAGCGACTTGCGCGCGGGGAAGCGGGCGGCTTTGATACGGCCCTCGCCGCCGTGCGCCTCGCGGGCGGCGACCTCGCGTTGCAGGCAGGCGGCCAGGAACTCCTCGTGCGTCCACGATTCGGCTCTTGCCCGTTCGGCGAGCCGCTCGATCGAGGCGGCCAACGATGGTGCCTTCAGCACGCGAGTCAGATAGGCCAGCTCGGCGGTGACGTTCCGGCCGCTGGTCGTGACCTGGGCACTGGTCGTGGTGGTGGTTTTGCGGGTGGCCATCACGCAACACCGCCTTCGATGCCGAACAGTGCGTCATAGCTGGCCAGCTGCCGGAACTCGACCTCGGTCTCGACCGGGGCGACGGCCTGCAGCCGGGCGCGGCGCATCTTCTGGGCGGCCTGGTCGTGGTCGGGGTCGGTGAGGGACTGGTGGATGTCCCAGCACCGGTCATGCTGGGCGACGATGCGTCCGGCGCAGGTCACCGTCACCTGCTCCAGCCCGGCGACGATCTCGACCATGCGGCCGATCGCCGACGGGTGGACCGAGTAGTCGTTGGAGGCGACCCGGACGTAATGGTCGCGGGCCAGCCGGGTCGAGGTTCGCCAGCCCACCAGCGGTGGGACGGGCGGCAGCTCGACCATCGCGGCCAGGTCCGCGGGCAGCCGGTCGACCGGACGGCACTCGATCCGGCGGTGCTGCCGCTGGTTCGCCCGCTCCAGCCAGCCGGCCAGCTGGGCATTGAAGTCCTGTGGTGAGGTGAAGATCCGGCCGGGCAGGAACGAGGTCTCCAGATAGCCGTTCGCCCGCTCCACCAGCCCCTTGGCCTCCGGGTCACCGGGACGGCACTGCCAGATCCTCACCCCCAGGCTCCCAGCGAACGCGACAGCGTCCTTGGTGGGCTGCGGTCTGCCCTGCCGCCACCCACCGACCGCGGACTCGTTGTCCCAGACCAGCGTCTTGGGTGCAGCGCCCAGCACGCTGAGCAGCGCCCACATCCCGGCGAACAGGTCCCCGGCCGCCCGCGAGGGCAGCATCCGCGCCATCAGCCAGCGCGAATAGCCGCAGACCATCACCAGCACCGGCAGGTTCGTCCGGACGGTCCCGCCAACCGGCACCTGAACGGGCGGGAACCACAGATCGCACTGGGCAAGCCCGCCCGGCCGATAACTCGTCCGCGATGCCGGGTCGGCCGGCTTGTATTCCGGCCGCAGCAACCGGACCCGGTCCTTGAGCACCGTCATCGACCGTTCCCAGCCGATCCGCTCGGCGATCACCGTCGTCGGCATCTCGGGAAACTCTTTCAACAGCGCACGGATCTGCGGCTCGACCGCGTCCACGATCGACCCCTTCCGCGCCCGCTGATACTTCGGCGGCTCCGATGCGGCCAACGCCTTGCGCACCGTGTTCCGTGCGATCCCCAACCGCCTGGCGATCGCCTTGATAGGCATCCCCTCGGCCCGATGCAGCCGACGGATCTCAGCCCAGTCCTCCACCTTGATCACCCTCCAGAGAGTGGAGGGGGTCAAGGTTCGCGCGCCCACAGGGGGTCAGTTTTGCAGCGTCGCCGACAGGAAGCAGAGTAACGACACAACCATTCAGCCAACAAACTTCCATTTCCAGGTATCAGCCAAGAAAACGGCCCACTTGACGCCTGGAGTCGTGCACTACCTTGCACACCATGCTCAAGCTCCTTTCACCCCTGCCACTTCTCAAAAACCCCGCCGCCGCCCCACTTTTCATAGCTCGCCTCATTTCAAGCGCCGGAGTGGGATTCGGCCAGCTTGCCCTCTCCTGGGGCGTGATGAGTTTGGGCCACGGAGCAAAGGGACTCTCGGTCGTTCTGGCGTGCAACTCGATACCTGCACTCCTGCTCATCTTCACCGGAGTCATCGGAGATCGATTCCGACGTCACCACGTACTCATAACAGCAGAGCTCCTCGCAAGTACCACCTGGTTCGGCTTGGGCGTTTGCTTCATCACCAAGAAGGCGCCCTTCCCCTTGGTCTGTGCACTCGCGCTCCTGGCCGGAATAGCGATAGCGATGTTCCTGCCAACCATCCGAGGCATCGTCGCCGACCTCCTCCCGGGTGACGCCAGGTCGGCCGGCAACGCCCTGATCAGCCAGACTCAATCGATCGGCCTGCTCATCGGCCTGGCATCGTCCGGGCTGGTGGTCTCCACGATCGGCCCCGGGTGGGCGGCCTTCGCGCGAAGCGGCCTGTGCGCCACCAGCGCGCTCCTACTCAGCCGCCTCAAGACCTCACGCTGGAACAACGCCGGAGCCGGAATGCTGAGCGACCTCCGCGTGGGCTGGCGCGAATTCATCGCCTACAGCTGGGTCTGGATCATGACGGTCCAGTACACGGCGGTCATTATCGCGATGATCTGCTTCACCGAGCTCGCGGGCCCTCTCTACATGTCACAGGGACACGGCGGCGCAAGAGCATGGGGCATCATCACGGCCTGCGAAGCCTTCGGCGCGCTGGCCGGAGCACTCATCGGCGCCAACTGGAGACCATCCCGGCTCGTCCTGACCGCCGCGGCGCTCCCAGCCATGGGGGCGATTCCGATGCTCCTTCTGGGCGGAGGCGCCCCCTGGGCGGTCCTCGCGATCGCCATCATCGTCCCCGGAGCGTGCCAGGCCGCCTACTACGTCCTGTGGACCACCGCGCTACAGAACACCTACGCCCCCGAGGTCCTGGTCCGTGTGAACAGCTGGAACATCATGGCATGCTACGTCCTGATGCCGATCACCGTGCTGTCCGCAGGCCCGCTCGTAGAAGCGATCGGCCCCCAAAACAGCGCCCTCGGCTCCGGTCTGCTCATCATCGCCGCCAGCGCAACAGCTCTGCTCGTCCTACGGCTTACTGGACCAACGCCGGTCACGTCGACTGCTCCCAGCCAAGGCGCTTCCCTGGCCTCATAACCCGAAAACGCCCGTAAGCAACAACCTGCGAACGTACCCGGGTTTCCGGGACAGCCAGGGGCAGATATGCCTAGCCTTTCTCTCCTTCACTTGGAGGCAATACGGATTGCAAGTGCTCACGGGCCACACGAACTTCAGGAACCCGCACCCACGGTGCGGATGCCTTCAAAATCTCCGTCGCTCGCTTGTTGACCCTGGCGGATGTTACAAGCGGGAGTGCTCTTGCAAGTTCGGTCATGCGGTCAGCAGCAAACGCGGGATCCGCTGCACGCAGAGAAGTCTGGATCTGACGGCCCAGATACTGGGCCTGGAAGAGCGGCGACCATTGACCGATGGATTCTGCAGCCTTACTGAGCAGTGCGCCGGCCTCCCGGTAGACGCGGAGATGGCCGAAGCCGATCCCTACATCACCCACCAGCGCAGCCTCCTCGAAGGGAGAGAGGCCGCCGATCGAACGAGCCCGATCAAGCGCAGATCGAGACGACGCCCGCTGCCCTGAAATTAGAGCAAGCGAGCGCCCTAGCCGCATATTCAGGGCGGCGCTTTGACTGTTGGTCAGGTCTGATATTTTGAGTCCTCGCTCTGCATAGACGACCGCCCGGGAGAAGTCGCCTCGATACAGGCTGATTCGACTGAGACCCTCATATGAGCGCGCTTGTCCCGAGAGGTCGTTGGCTCGCGTGGCGAGCTCAAGCGACAGGACCGCTGCACGATCGGCGGCGTCAAGCCTTCCAGCGTCGTAGAGCACCAGAGCAGCTTGGTTGGACAGGCTCGATCCAGCACTCTGAAGAGCTGGATCGCGACACTCGACAACAGCCTTTTCGATACGCGTCACATGATTCACCGCTGTTACTATTAGCGGCACTCCTCCCAGCTCGTACCGATTACGAGCCAGGACATCGGCGAGGGCGGCCACATATGAGGGATCTTGATAGGGAGATGTCTTACGCGAGGGCATGAAGATCACGGACGCGGCGCCAGCCATGAACTCCCTACGTTGCACAGGATCCTCCACTCTGGGCGATATGCGTACTTCCCAGCCTACGCGGGCCAGTAGCCCGACGGCCTTCGTGACCGTTGTGTCCTTTATTCCCCGTGAGACCTCGGATACCCAGACCTGGGAAACACCCAGCTCACGGGCTAGATCAGTCTGACTCCACCCGTTGGTCTCCATGATCGCCCTCAAAGCTTCGGGGAACGTCCGGACTTCCATCGAACTCCTATCGCTGTCAGCGATGAGCGCCCTACCGCTTACTCGGATGCATAGCGACTATACGGAGCATTACAAACGATGACCGGTCCGAAAAGGGGGCGCGTGAGGATGGACTGGACACAAACCGCGAATGCCGGGCACGCACGAGCGAGCGCCGAGCGGCTGAGCGCCGCGCTGGGCACGCGGCGCCTGGACCTGGCCACCCTGAAAACGGCGATCGTGACCGGGGGGCAGGGTCTGGCATGTGGCGTCGTCTCGCGCGCCGGGGCGGCTCCGGCGCTGAACGTGATCCAGGTGTGCAAGCCGGAACACTCGCTCGACGTCGGAACGGATCTGGTGGGTGGGCGGATGTGGTTCGTGCTGGAACCAGGCGGGGAAGGCGTGGTGCCGGTCGATGAGGTGGAAGCCGCTCCTGCCAAGCTGGTCGGGATTCTGAACCGGATGACGGATCGGCCGGCCCCCATCACCTCTCACGAGCACGGTCGTGCCCGCGCCCCGAAGGACCTCTGACAGCGGTCACCCCGCCCTTCGGCACGGCTCACAACTTCGGCCGGTGCCGGACGCGCAAGTGCAACAACAAAGCCCCTCCGGACGGAGGTCGAGCCGACCACTTCCCCCCGTACGGTCAGGCGCGGCCTGGGGTGAGGTCCGTCCGGAGGCCATTCCTCCGCCCGCCCGGCCGTGCCCGCGCCGGGCGGGCGGAGGAGCCAGCACCCCATCACCCTGTGTCCCCCGCCGTACCAGCTCCCCAGGGCCGCTGATAGCGGTAACTGCAACCGTCTCCGAGGTAGCCAGCCATGTGTGAACCCGCGACCCTCGTCGTGAAGGCGACACTGCACGCGATCAAGCAGACGCGGGACTTCATCGCACTCGTCTTCGGATCCTGGGGCCTGGACGACTACGTGGCCCGGACCGTCGTCTCCGAGCTGGCCACCAACGCCGTCCGCCACGGCTCCGCGCCCGGCGATCCCGTCATCATCCGCGCCTACCTGCTCGACGGCCGGCCGGTCGTCGAAGTCTGGGACAAGAGCGATGCACAACCGGTCGTCCGTGCCCCCGACCCAACATCAGAGAGCGGCCGGGGCCTGCTGCTCATGGAAGCACTCGTACACCGCTGGGGCTCACGCCCCCTCAACGGCGGCGGCAAGGTCGTCTACGCCGTCCTCAACTCCGAGCACGCATGAACGGCCGCCTCCTGCTGGCCTGCCTCCAGCACCTCTTCCCGGCGTGGCTCATCACGCTTGACCGCCACGGCATCAGGCGAGCCGTCGGATGCACGCTCATCAGCGCATCCAACGTTGCGGGGTGCAGCTCTCAAGCGTGGCTACATCGGTCATACCAACGTCCTTCCACCTCACGCGACTTCCCTGTCACGAGGAATGCTTTGGGGCCTCAAAGAGGGTCTGTTGGCCGGAGATGACATGCGAGTACTTTTTGGCTTTCGAGCCCCTTTTACGGGTACGCTCCTGCCGCCCTTTGACCGACTCCCCACTGCGTTCGGCCGCGACCATGATTCCCTGGCCAGCGTCCAACCTGCCCTCGACCAAGTCTCGCAGTTGCTCCACCGAGGTCCCGACCGTGCCAGCCAGACCATGTTTCACCAGCTCAACAAACTGGGCACCAACCAGATGACGTTCCACCTCCCGGTAGCCCAGGTAGCGCGCGTTGTGGTCCTCTCTGACCCCGCGAGTACAGTCATCGGACAGCAGCAACCGCACGTAAGACAACGGCAGATATAAGCCCGGCACGAGCCCGTCGACCGGATGGGCAGTGGTGTCGGCGGGCCAGTGGGCAAGCTTGAGGAAGCACGCATCGTTGCCCATCCGCCAATCGCTCGGTGCGGCTGGTGCTTTGCTCAACTTCGCCACCTGCTCAAGCTTATCGAGCTGCTCCTTCAGCTGACGCGTTACACGGACCGCTCGGGTCGTGGGATGTAGTCGCTTGTACTGAACGAGGACGAAGCTGTGGGTCGGTTCGTGGTAGTAGATCATGTCGGTGCCCAAACGGCCCTCGACCGGCGTGGCGTTGACGTTGGCGATTTCCAACCGCCGCCCCTGAGCATCCTGGAGGATATGGACATCGCATCGCGTCCGGGTAGAACCCTGCCACTCGGAGAACATGTCGAGCGGCTCGCCCGCGATGCGGATGTCGTGGTCGATGAGGCTGTGCTCGACCGGCTGAGGAATCAACCCGGCCAAGTAAGGTACATCGCGGGACGCCGGGCGTCGCCACGCGGCCAGCGCGGACGGCGGGAAGTCGGCAATGCGTACGATGTTGCGCAGCGCGTCTCGCTGCTCCAGCCACAAGAGCTCCGCCTCATCGTTAGCGTCCAGGCGTGGCGGCATCGCTTGGGCCAACAGCCAGTCCAGCAGATCTACCAGGTCCGGCCGTTCTTGCCGAAGAGCTGCCTCCAGCGCTGTCCACGTCTCCTGACCGCAGCCACCGACACCGCCGGGGATCATCGTCCGGTTGAAGTCCTCGTAGACAGAGCCCGGTAGAGCGTTCAATAAGCCTCTGGCACCGTCAAACGCGACTGGTATCCGGCACTCCCGCAGCGGGTCGACGGTGATGCTGGCATCGACCGCGCCGACCGTACCAGCCTTCGTGACAACGCCCATCCACTCCAACTGCAGCCACCGCCCGCCTAGGCCCAGTTGCGGATCCGCCCCAAGATCACCTAGCACCAGCACCATAGGAGGACCATCGATACCGAGCCGCGCCTTCGGAAGAGCCTTGGTCAGCCTCTGCTCCAGCTGGAGCTTGTCGCGGATGGATGCCAACTCCGGAGCCGGAAGCGTCACGATGTAGGCCACCTTCAGATCGTAACGCCCGGCACGGCCCCTTTGAAGCCCACCTCTCGCCGCTCGCTCATTGTTCGGTGGCGTGCTTGACCTTGATTCCGTATTAGCCCGGAGCTTAGTCATACTTCCGGAATAGCCGCGGTGTACGCGCCTACTACGGCAAGCCGTTGAGTGATACCGAACTACAAGCAGCCGGGCGTGCCCTTCAACAGTAGGGCACGCCCGAAGCTTCCATTATTGGGCCATTGCGCTGGGAGTTGCCGCCGGAGGTCAGTCGTCCAGGTACAGCAGGGCGGTGATGGTCTTCTTGCAGATGTCGCAGTGCATCGGGGCTTCCTCGGAGGCGAGATCGCATTCGACCGTGGTGACGCGGTCGATGACGCCCGTGGCCGCTTCCGTGACACAGGACTCGGCCCAGCGCTCGGTGTTGGTGCTGAGGTCGTCGACGTAACGGGCGGTCATCTCGTAGAAGGAACGGACCCCGTACTCCTTCATGTATCGCCAGTTGAACTGGAGCGACAGCAGCGCGATCGGGAAGGGGTGCTCGACGAGGCCGCGGGCCCATCGTTCGGACACGTCGTCGATGTCGAGGCGGACGGCGCGCTGGTCGAGCAGTTGCCACATGCCGCTCTGATCGTAGTCGGCCAGGACGTCATCGAGGAGCTTGCGCGCGGTGGTCAGGTTGCCGGCTTTGCGTTGGAACAGCTCGTCGATGGTGGCTGTGATCTGGGAGTCGGTTCCCTTGCGGGCGGTGTCGATGGCCTGCTTGAGCTGGACGGCATAAGCCGATTCCCAGGACAGGCATTCCCCGAAGCTCGACCACGGGTCGGGGAAGCCTCTCTGCTTGATCGCGGCGAAGATGCGGTCGCCTTGCACACCCATCGGTCACTGACCTCCTGACGGATCTACCCTGTCGGCACGCACCTCCGGGTGAGGTACGCGGCAAGCTCGGCCGCGGGGACCTGCTCCTGCTCTCCGGAATCCAGGTCCTTGACCGCGACGACCCCCGCTTCCTTGTCGGCCGCTCCGTAGATCAGCGCGAATCGCGCCTTGCGGTCGGCCGCCCACTTCAGCTGCTTGGCCAGCTTGCGGCTGGCAGCCAGATACACCTCAGTGCGAAGCCCAGCGTCCCGAAGTGCGGCAGCGAACCCCATCACCTCGGCGGCGGTCTCTTCTGCGATCACCGTCAGCGCGACGTCTGTCCGCTCGTCCTGCGCGGCGGCATCCCCCAGCAGCCCGATGATGCGCTCCACGCCGAGGGAACCGCCGCAGGCCGGGACGTCCGGACCACCCAGCGCAGCGATCAGCCCGTCATAGCGGCCGCCGCTGGCGATCGAGCCGGGCATGCCCTCGGCGACCACCTCAAAGATGACACCGGTGTAGTAGTCCAGGCCGCGCACCAGGCTGGGAGTGAACGCGATTCGCGCCTGGCCGACCTTGGAGGTTGCCAGGTCCAACAGCCGGTCGATCTCCTCCACGCCGGCCCGGCCGTCCTCGCTGTCCTCGAGCGCGGTCCGCATCCGTTCGACGGCGTCTTCTGCGGTCAGGTCGCTCACCAGCGCTTTGGCGATGTCGGCTGGCAACGACCGTGCCTCCACCAGTTCGGTGGCCACCTTCTCTGGAGCCAGCTTGTCGAGCTTGTCCAGGGTGATCAGCACACCACCGCCCAGCTCCCCCGGAACCCCGTAGGCCTCCAGCAGACCTGACAAAGCCCGCCGCGAGTTCACCAGAATCTTGAACTCGCGCACACCGACCGCATCCAACGCGTCGGCCATGGCGCACACGATCTCGGCGTCGGCCAACGGGGAGGAAGAGCCGACCACGTCCACGTCACACTGGGCGAACTCGCGGAACCGCCCCCGCCCTGGCCGGTCTGCACGCCACACCGGCCCCATCACATACCGCTTGTACGGGGTCGGGAGCTGCGATCCGTAGTTGGCCACCACCCGGGCCAGCGGCACGGTCATGTCGTACCGGAGGGCCAGGTCGGCCTCGCCGGTCGCCTCGTGCTCGCCACGGCGCAGAATTTTGAAGATCAGCTTGTCGCCCTCGTCGCCGTACTTGCCGGTCAGCGTCTCCAGCCGCTCGAACGCCGGCGTCTGCAACGGCTCGAACCCGTACCGCTCGAACACCTCACGGATCCGCGCGAACACATGCTCACGCGTCCGCAAGGCCCCCGCGAGGAAGTCACGGGTGCCCGATGGGGGCTCGAACTGTTGAGAAGCCATAGGAACTCCTGACCACCGTAACCGGGCAACGCGGTACAACGAATCTTAGAAACTAGTCCACATGCGGACGCTGAGATGCGCTCAAGCGCGCTGCCAGCTCACCACGTCGCCCCTCGATCGTATCGACCAGGCGCCTGAGATCAGCGCCTAACGGCCAGAGCAACTGGCAGCTGATGATGGGCGGCCCGCAGCAGCCGCTTGTACTCGGCCAGGGTGAAGCTGGCGCGTTCGCCCTTGCGGCGCTGGTAGCGGTGCAGCCGGTAGATCAGCCGAAACCGCCAGCCGGCCCAGTTGCGGACCATCACGGCGACCAACCCTCGGGCGCTGTGCTCTCCACCGTGCACCCTCGCCTGTGGGGGGTGTCCTCGGCGGCTCCAGGAGCGTCCGTGGGACGGCCTGAGCTCTTGAGCGGTCTCGCCCTCGAAACAGATCCAGGCGCCCAGGTCCGCCGCGCTCCTTCCACCTGCGGCCACACCTGCCGGTGCCACGCCTCAACGGCCTGCTCGTCGCGTTCGATGGCGCATCGGCTGGAACCTCGACCAACCAGGCATTGCGGCGAAGCACCAGCGAAACCCTCGGCAGGGTGTAACCGATCCCGAACAACTCCTTGATCAGTGCCGCCGCCCGGCCCAGCGTTCACCGCTGGTCATCGGCCAACCGTGGGCGGCCGGGCCGCGGTTCAGTTCGGCCTCCAGCCGCGGGAACTGTGCACCGTACTGCCGCGGACGTCCGTGCGCTCCCTTGAACACCAGCGCCTCTGGCCCCTGCCTGGCGCCAGGCCTACCGCCTCTTCTCCACCTACCGCAACCCGACCCGCAACTCGGCAACGTCCATGCGTTGGGCCGGCCTTCGCCGAACCATTGTGCGGCCTGCATCCGGACCTGTTCTCGTTTGTCTCGGCCCGCGACAGTCAACCCACTGTCCTGGGGGTATCTGGCCATGCCACCCGGCATACGCCCACACCACCGGCTCGTCCACTCACCCAACCGACATGACGCATTAACGCTGGTAGCCCCGTCTCCGGGCAGTCGGATGCTCGCGATGACAACAGCGCACGGAGCCGACACGCGACACAGGAATTCTGACCTATTCCCCCATCAAGGCACCCTTCGCCCGATATGGTAATTGTGCGATCATCCGTGAGGAAGGGCCGCAGATGAGTGTCGTACAAGTCCGGCACGTCCGCCAGCAGATCGAGACACGCTTTGACGGTCTCATCGACTCGACGGACCGCCCTGAACCCGAACGCGCCGACGTCCTCCTTACCCGCGGCCTCGCCGCGCTAGGTATCCAGAGCGAGCATCCCTGCAGCGACATGGAAGCCGCCCAGACGATCTTCGACGGTGAGGACGATCGAGGGCTCGACGCCGTCGCGGTCCAGCTCCAGACCCGCCAGCCGCGCATCTGTCTGGTGCAGGCCAAGTGGAACCACCAGGGCCGGGCAAAATTCGGGGAGTCAGAGGTCGATCGGATGCTTTACGGCCTGGACAAGATCCTCGATCTCGAGTTTCACCGGTTCAACAGGCGCTTCCAGCAGCACGTTCCGGAGATCCAGCAGGCTCTGGACAGCGGCTTCCCGAAGATCACGCTGGTGCTGGCCCTGATGCGGACCGAACCGCTGAACGGCGACATCCACCGCCGTATCCAGGAGGGAATCAAGAAGTACAACCTGGTCGAGGACATGGTCGACTACAAGATTTTCGACCTGCGCGACATCCACCGGGCGATCCTCGGCAATGCAGCAGCCCCGAGGATCGACACGAAGGTACGCCTGGAGCGCTTCGGCCTGGAGGAGATGCCCTACAAGGCCATGTACGGGACCATGGCAGTCCCGGAGGTTGCCGCCCTCTACGAGGAGCACCGGCGCGGGCTGTTCGCCCGAAACATCCGCGATGCCCTGGACGTCTCCGACGTCAATGTGCGGATCCGCAACACGCTGCTGGAGCAGCCCGAGCACTTCTGGTACTTCAGCAACGGCATCACTATGCTCTGCGACACGGTCAAGCCGGTCGGCGCCGCCGTTCCGGGCGGCGTGGCGGACTTCCACCTCACCGGCGCGAGCGTGGTCAACGGGGCACAGACCGTCCGGGCCATCCACAAGGCTTACGGTACAAGCAAGGAGAAGGCGCAGAGGGGCCGCGTGCTGGTACGCCTGATCTCCCTGGAGAACTGTCCGCCCGGCTTCGGCGACCAGGTCACCATCAGCACCAACACACAGAACCCCATCGAGGACCGCGACTTCAAGTCGCGGGACCCGGCGCAGATCAAGCTGCGCGACGACTTCGCCTTCCAACTGCATCTGAGCTATGTGGTCAAGCGCGGCGAGCCCGTGCCCGACCGGGAGCACGGCTGCTCGATCACCGAGGCCGCCGAGGCGCTCGCGGCTGCCCACCCGAACGCAGAGTACGCCGCCCAAGCCAAGCGGGATCTGGCGGCGCTGTGGCGTGACGACGCCTACCGCGAACTCTTCGGATCCGAGCCGGACGCCTACCGGGTGTGGCGCTGCGTGAGTCTGCTCCGCGCGGTCCGTGACCGGCTGGCCGAGCTGCGCGACGGGCTGCTGGGCCGGGCCGCAGCAGCCGCGAGTTATGGAGACCTGCTAATCACGCATGTCGTCTTCCGGCAGCTGGCCACCCGTACGATCGAGGACCCCGACACGGACTGGGACGCCCAGCTCGCCCGTGTGCCCGAGCTCGTCGAGGACGCGCTGGGCTGGGCGCTGCAGGCCATCGACTTCGAGTACGGCAGCAATAGCCAGGTGATCGCCGCAGTGCGCAACACCGAGCGCATCCAGCGGGTCGCCCACGCCGCCGTCCGCGGTATGGCCGCAGGCAAGACCGCCCCGGTCCTCGACCCCGGCTACCAAGCACCGGAGGCCGAAACCCGGGGACGCCAGGTGAACGCCGTGAAAACGCTAGTCACGGCGAGACGCATCCCCGACGGCGCGCTTCTGGAGTTTCGCCCGTTCAACCTGCCCGAGCGGCGGGAGATGGCCGAGTGGATCGCCGAGGATCCGGATCGAGGCCTGGCCGTGTGGCGCAACGCGGCACGGGACCCGCTGCAGTGGAAGGCCGACGGGAAGTGGTATTCCCCCAGCGGGCTGGTGCGATGGATGCGCCTTCAGGCCAGTGGCCAAGACCGCAGTGTGCAGGGCACGCTGCGGTGGTATGTGCCCGGCCAGGGGTCGCTCGTAGATCTTGCCGAGGAAGCCCGGGCGGAGCAGGGGCTGGATGTGGGGGAAGAGCCGGACGAGGCGTGATCCCCAGCGGGAACGGGCAGCCGGGTGACCGTTAGCCGGGCAGTGTCCCGGCCCCGGGCGTGTGTCCGCGAGGTGCACCGGATTGTCGGCGGTGGCCGCTACGCTTCAAGCGCACCCCGTGGACCCGGATTCGGCCCCCGCCGGACCGGTCGCCCTATCAGGCCCGCACCATCACTGAGGCCGTGCATACGCATCGTCCCCACCTGCGCGACCGGCCGACCGCCTGTGACCGATTTCATGAGAGAAGAAGTGGACCACTGATGGAGGAACTGACCTTGGACCTGGGCATCCCACCGCAGCCCGAGGGCGAGCACAAAGGGGCGGACAAGTCCGCGGAGACCCAGGTAACAGCCCTAAATGAGGGCGAGGTCGATGACTTCATCGACGGTGGGGCGGTCAAGGAGACCGAGAAGGAGAAGGTCCGTCAGCGGGTTGCCCGCGCCCTGTTCCACGAGTATGGCATCGCCCCGGATGACATGACCCGCGACTTTACGGTCACGGTGCGGGTGGACGGTACCCGGGACAAGAAGAAGAAGGCCGATATCGCGATCTTCGCGCGGGGCGCCGAGCACAACGAAGAGAACCTGCGGCGGATCGTGGTCTGCAAGCCCGAGCCCAAGCGCGGCCGGAACGTCGTCAAACTGCGCGACGCCGAGCAGGCAGAAAAGGATCTACAGGAACTCGACGAGCTGCTCGGCGCCGAGGACCGGCCCGATTGCGTCGACGGGTTGTGGACCAACGGCATCGAGTACTTTTTTCGCAAGAAGATCGTCAGCAAGTCGTGGACGGGCGCGACGTACGAGCATCGCAGCGACTGGGAGGCGGTGCCGGACATTGGCAGCCGTACCGTTGCCTCGCACCAGCGGCTGCGGCGGGCCGAGCCGGAGATGCTAAAGATCACGTTCCGCCGGTGCCACAACTACATCCACGGCAACGAGGGCATGCCCAAGGACGCCGCCTTCTGGCAGTTCCTCTTCCTGCTCTTCGCCAAGATGTACGACGAGCGCAAGAGTCGCGGGACGGGGCGGGCCCGGTTCCGCACCGACATGACCGAGCCCTTCTCCAACGAGGGCCGCAAGGAGATCCGCCGGCGGATCGAGGACCTCTTCAACGAAGTCAAAAGCGTCTACACCGAACACAAGCTCTTCAAGCCGACGGACGAGATCACCCTGTCCGACAAGGCACTGGCCTTCATCGTCAGCGAGCTCGCCCCGTACGACCTTGGTGCCACGGACGTCGACGCCAAGGGCATCGCCTACCAGGAGCTGGTCGGCACCAATCTGCGCGGCGACCGGGGGCAGTACTTCACTCCCCGCGGTGCGGTGAAGCTGATGGTGGAGATCCTCGATCCTCAGGAGGACGAGACCGTCCTGGACCCGACCTGCGGTACCGGTGGCTTCCTCGCGGAGACCCTCAACCACCTGCACCACAAGTGGCAGAAGGAGGACGGCACCTTCGGCTTCCCAGACGACGAGGAGCAGCAGGAGCGTTACCGGGACAGGCTCCGTGCCTACGCCGAGGAGCATCTGTTCGGGGCCGACTTCGATCCGTTCCTGGTTCGGGCCACCACCATGAACGTCATGACTCTGGCGGACACCACTGGCAATGTCTTCCACATGGACTCCCTGGCCTTCCCCAACGGGCATCTGTCGGGCAACGAGTTGGCAAAGGTGAAAATCCCGCTGGACAAGACGGTGGACGTGCTGCTCACCAACCCGCCGTTCGGCGCGGACATCCCGGTTAGCGACCCGGAGGTGCTGGGGCAGTACCGAGGCGGCGTCGCCAAGTCCTGGTCGCGAGACAAGGAGACGGGGGCGGTGATCGAAAGCCCCACCAGCAAGCCCGCGGCTATGGCGCCCGAGCAACTGTTCATCCAGCGGGCCATCGAGTGGGTCAAGCCGGCCGGTCGGCTTGGGATCGTCCTGCCCAACGGCATCCTGTCCAACCCGGGGCCCACGGACGAAGCGATCCGTCAGTACATCCTGGAGCAGTGCTGGGTGATCGCCAGCGTCGAACTCCCCGTCGAGACCTTCATCGTCGATGCGAACGTCAACATCCTCACTACGCTGCTGTTCCTAAAGAAGAAGACCAAAGAAGAGATCCGCAACCACCGGTCCGGCTCCGAGCGGCCCTACCCGGTGTTCATGGCAGTGGCGGAGAAGGTGGGCTTCGATCGGCGCGGCAACACGCTCTTCAAGCGCTACCCGAACGGCGACATCGTCACCGAAGCCACCGTGGAGCGGGAGCGGATCCGCATCAATGGGGACTACGAGATCAAAGAATTCAAGCGGACGAAGCGGGTAGTCGACAACGACCTGCCGGTGATCGCCGAGAAGTACCGGGAGTTCCGCAGGAAACACCCGCTGCCGGGTGCCGACCCACGGTCAGCGGGAGCGAGGGGCCGGGCGTGAGGATCGTCAACCCAAACAACCCGATCACGTCGGAGTGGCTGGCCGAGCAAGGGTACCGGCTCGACCCGGCGCCGTATCTATCCGGGGCGCTGGAGGCACGGAAGTTGCTGGAGCGGGTGCCGAGGACGGATCGGTTGAGTGATCTCACCGCGGGATTCAATGGAGGGATCTTCAATGGTCCCAAATTTCGCCGCATCTATGTGACTGACAGGGAACATGGTGTCCCCTTCTTGGGGAGCACCGACATGATGGAGATCGACTTTACGAATCTTCCACATCTGAAGAAGAGTGACGCGGTTTCGACCAAGCTCGCACACCTTCAGGTCAAGCCCGGAATGACGCTAATTTCTTGCTCTGGTTCCGTCGGCAGGATGGGCTACGTGCGCCCAGATATGGCCAGCTTCTGGTCATCTCAGGACATCTTGAAGGTCGAGGCCGACCCGGGGCAGATCAGGTCAGGCTATCTCTACGCTTTCCTGTCCAGCCGGTACGGCGAGGCGCTTGTCAAGAGCTCGGCATATGGAGCGATCATCCAGCATTTGGAGCCCCAGCACATCACGGATTTGCCGGTGCCACGGTTCAGCGATGAGTTGGAGCGGAAGATCCACAACCTCGTGGAGGAGGCAGCACGGTTGCGGGCGGGTTTCCAGGCGGGCCTGACTGCGGCTACGGAGGACTTTTTCAAGAGCGTGGGCTTGTCTGAGTTGAACGCCCTGCGCTGGCACGAGCAGCAGCGGGACCTCGGCTTCGAAGTGACAGGCGTGACGTCGACTTCACTCCGCGCAATGAACTACTCCGGACGTGCTGTTCGCATCACAGAGGCACTTGCCTCTGTGGAACACCTCCCTCTCGGAAATATTTGCAGAAACGGCCTTCTCGGCACTGGACCAATGTTTAAGCGCATTGATGGCGACTATGACTATGACGGTGTCCTCCTAGTAGGGCAGCGTCAGGGCTGGTGGGCGCGCCCGGAGGATGGTCGGGTGTTGAGTCGTGCCCATACTCCACGTCAGTGCTTTGTCCCAGATGAAACAATCATGGTTGGCGCGCAGGGGCTTCCCAGTGAAAACGGCCTTCTAGGACGGGCAATGATGGTCACGGGGAGCTGGAAAAAGCATGCATACAGTCAGCATTTTTTGCGTATTGCTTCTGGCCTACATGAAGTGCCAGGGGCTTTCCTGCTGAGCTTTTTCCGCTCGGAAATCTCGCTGCGGGTTTTTCGCAGCATGATGGCTGGGTCTGGGCCGCAAAGTCTCCACGCCGGGATGCTGAGAAATTTCCCGATCCCCCTTGCCGCCCCCGCCGACCGTGACCGCATCACAGAAACCGTCCGCCAGGCCTACCGTGACCGTGACGAGGCCGACCGCCTAGAGGACCAGGCCCTCGCCCTGCTGACCACTGCCATCGAGGAGGCCACCGCCTAATGGGTGCCCGGATCGTTGCCGTCGGGGAGGCCGTCAACGAGGCGGAGCGGCGCGTGATCGCGCATCTGCGCGATCACGGCCCAGACGACTGGACGGTCCTGCACTCCGTCGAGATTCCGCAGCGTGACGAGCTGTTCGAGGTCGACCTAGTCGTGGTCACCGGCCACGCCGTTTATGTGATTGACGTCAAGGGCACCCGGGGCCGGATCGAGGTCGAGGGCAGCCGGTGGCACCCGGCCCGGCGGGCGCCCTTCCGCAGTCCGCTGCCCAAGCTGCGCGGGCACGCCAAGAAGCTGAAGAGCATCCTGGAGAACGTGCACCCGCAGTTGTCCCGGGTCTACACCGACGCCCTCGTCGTACTCCCTGCCCCCGACGCCGTGCTGGTGGACCGTACCCTCGACGAGCGTGACGCGAAGGCGACTGTGACGCTCGCCGACCTGATCACCCGGCTGTCCGACGTCAGCCGGGTTCCGGTCGCGACGCACCCTGTGGACGCGGACATCTCCTCCCACCACGCCGCGATCGTGAACACGGTTCAGGGCTCCTCCCGGGCGCCCTCTGGCCCGCTGCTCCTCGGTAACTGGCAGGTAATCGAGCAGCTGAGCGAGTCGCAGCGGGCACCCGGCATTGATGTTCTGGACGAGTACCGGGCGAAGAACGTCTCCGCCGCTCAGGGCTCGGGTACGGTCCGGCTGTCCGTCCGTGAGGCCGACCCGTACGCTGAGCTGGCCGTACGGGAGCGGCAGCAGCGGCAGATCGGGATCGCTTATGAGGCGCTTGGAAAACTGCCCGCCCATCCACACATCGTCGGTGTGCGGGACTTCTTCCCATGGAACGACGGGAGCCAGTTCGTCACCGTCTACGACGACGTGCCCGGGCACGCACTGCGGCTGCACCTGACCGGTGCCGCCGATCCGCTGACGGCCGACGCGAAGCTTCGCACCCTCCACCACATTCTCCTCGGTCTCGCCCACGCCCACCAGCGGCTCATCGCCCACCGGGAGCTGAGCCCGTCAACCGTGCTCATCGCCCAGGATGGGCGGGCGATGCTGACCGGCTTCGACTACGCCAAGACCGCCCAGAAGCGTGGCCACACGGTGATGCAGCAGGCGCACGCCGCCGCCGAGGCCGCCTACCTCGCCCCGGAGTGCCACGCAGACCCGGCGAAGATGGGTATGACCTCCGACATCTATGCGGTGGGCGTGATCGGCTTCGAGCTGCTCACCGGAAATCTTCCCTTCGCCTCGGCCACTGAGCAGATGAGCTCCGGTGGCCGCCTGCCCGCCACCGAACTCGACGCAGCCGGGGTGGCTACGGAGCTGGCCCACTGGTTGCAGTTGCTGTGCGCCGCCGATCCGAAGAAGCGGCCCAGCGCCGCCGAGGCGCTGCGGCGGCTGATGCTGGCGATCGGCGCGCAGCGTGCCCCCCGTAAGCGCTTGGGTGCCTCCTCCACCCCGCCGCAGCAGCCCCCGCAGAACGGGACTCCGGGCGCCTTCGCCGAGGGCCCGCGCGACCCATCGTTCTTCAAGAACCTGCCAGCGGATTATCAGCTCGGCACGAAGTACATCGTGCGCCGGCGGTTGGGCCGCCCCGGCTCGTTCGGCGTCGCCTACCGAGTCTATGACTCGATACGGAACGTGGACCGGGCAGTGAAGCTAGTCCTGCACGACCGGGATTCGCCGCTGGAGCGGCTGCGCCGCGAGGCGAGCGTCCTGGAGCGGCTGACGGGCGAGCGGCACCCGAACGTGGTGACGATGGTGGACGCCGACCGGTTGCCGCACCCGGATAACCACCCCTATCTGGTCTTCGAGTTCGTCGACGGCAAGGACGTCGGGGAGGTCATCCGCGAGGGCTGGCTCGGTCCGGCAGACGTGCTGCGGCTGGGCATCGACACGGCCCACGGATTGGCGCACATCCACCAGCTCGGCGTGTGGCACTGCGACGTCAAGCCCAGCAATCTGCTGTGGACCGACGATGGCGTGAAGTTGATCGACTTCGGGATCGCCAAGACCGCCGATTCCTCCGCCGGACACACCCATCTCAGTCCGCGCTATGCGCCGCCCGACCTGGGCGAGATCCCGGCAGACGGCAGCGGCTTCGCCGACCGGGACCTGTTCGCGCTGGGTGTCACCCTGTACGAAGCGCTGACGAAGGGGCAGTACCCGTGGCATGGGGCGATGCAGCCGCTGCCCGGGGAGCGGGGCGCTGATCCACGCCAGGCCTACAGCGGCTTCGAGAATCTCCCATCCGGGCTGGTGAAGATAGTGCTCCGGGCGATCTCGCCCACCCGCGGTGAGCGCTTCTCGTCGGCTGAGGAGTTCTTGGGCGCGCTGGAAGAGCTGGAAACGACTCGGGCGTTGACCGTCTCTCGGCCGGTCCTGGCCACCAAAGGCAGCGCAGCCGAGCCGCCCGGTGACAAGCCGTCGGCCCCATTCGGTGAGGATGTGCCACCGAACACCAACCCGTATGTGGCGCACCTGCAAACCCTCTACAGCCAGAGCCGCAGCAGCAACCGCGGTACTCGTGGCCTGGACCCGCAGGACGTGCTGGTCTACGTCAGCACGGCCTTGGACGAGAAGCTGGTGCCCGCACTGCGGGCGGGCCGCCACGCATTGGTGATTATCACGGGGAATGCAGGCGACGGTAAGACCGCGTTCCTGGAGAACTTCGAGCGCCGGGCCCTTGACCTGGGCGCCGAGTTCGGCGCCGCGCGGCCCAACGGCAGCAACTTCACCCTCGACGGGCGGCGCTTCCGTACCAACCACGACGGCAGCCAGGACGAGGACGAGGCCGCCAGCGACGAGGTGCTGGAGGACTTCTTCGCGCCTTACGTAGGCACGGACGAGGCTGTCTGGGACACCGGCGACGAGACCCGGCTGATCGCCGTGAACGAGGGCCGTCTGGTGGATTTCCTCAGCCACCGCCGCGATCGCTTCCCGCGACTGGCGGAGCTGGCCGAGGCCGGGCTGGCCGGTAGCGGTACCCCGGACGCGGTCGCCGTGGTCAACCTCAATGCTCGCGACCTCACCGCGCGCCCGCTCGCTGTGGGCGGCACTCCGGTCGACGGCGAGTCGATCCTGGAGCGCATGGTCGGCCGCATGACCAGCGACCGCTTTTGGGCAGCCTGCGCCTCCTGCGACCTGGTAGCCACCTGCTACGCCCGGCACAACTCCCAGACTTTCGCCCATCCGGACGCCGGCCCGCAGATCACCCGCCGACTTCGCCACCTGTACGAGCTGACCCAGCTACGTGGCAAGCTCCACATCACCCTGCGCGACCTGCGCTCAGCCCTGGCCTACACCCTCACCTCCGGCCGGGACTGCGCCGAGATCCACGCGCTGTACGCCCGGGGCGAGGCGCAACCGATCCTGGACAGCTTCTACTTCTCCTCCTATCTGGGCGCCCCGCCCACCGAGGACGGCCGGGAAGTGGAGCGGGACCGGCTGCTGCGGCTGCTGCGGGAGACGGACGTGGCCGCCGTCCCCCAGCCGCAGTTGGACCGCCACGTCGACTACACGGGGATGCTGGACGACAGGGCGCTGTTCGCAGTCGACACTCGCGGCGACTATGACCGCAGGCTGCTGGCGGCGCGCTTTGGTCGGCTGGCCCGCTCCACCTCCGCACACCCCGCGGAAGTCGTCGCTCACCGCTGCTATCTGGACGCTGCCCGCCGCCTGCTGTACTTCGAGCTGTACGACGACGGACGCGCCCAGCGCATGCTGCCTTACGCCTCAGCGCTGCGCTTCCTCGACCTGCTGTCCTCCCCGGTCGCCGCGGCCGGGGCTCGGGACGAGCTACTCAAGGCTCTCAACCGCGGCGAGGGCCTGGCCGTGCCCGACCGGATCGAAGGGGCGCTGGCGCTGCAGGTGCGAGAGGTGCCCGGCGGCACGGTGCGCAGCTTCAGGCTCTTCCCCGCCGCCGGCTTTACCGTGACCCCCGGAGCCGCCCCGGCCTCAGAGTACGTGGAGGGCAGCCGCAGTGCGCTACTGCTGCGTTACCAGGATCCGGACGGCAGACAGGGCGCGGGCGCCGAGCTGGCCATCGGCCTTGATCTGTTCGAGCTGCTGCAGCGCTTCGCACGGGGCTACCGCCCGGGAGTGGCGGACATGCAGGGTCAGCAGCTGGCCCTTGCGGTGTTCAAGAACACACTCGCCGCGGTGCCGTACCAGGAGATCATCCTTACGGCGCACGGCCAAGACCTGCGCAAGATCCAGCGCACCGAGGACCACGTGCTGGTTATGAAGGACCTAACCGTGCCGGCGCAACGGGAGACCGGCAACGGATCGGTCAACACGGGGGCGGAGGAGAACGCATGACGCTCACCAGCGAACATGGCAGGTTCCACCACCCCGGCGTCAGCCGTATCGACTACAAGACCCTCGACATGGACCGGGTACTGACGGCCTTCCTGGCCCGATTGTGGCACCGCGGCCTACCCAGCAGGCTCAGCCGCGCCGGGGAGCTGGATGTCGATGTCTTCGTGGAACTCTTCCTCAACCACGACGACGTCTTCCAAAACTTCGACAAGGACACCGCCACCCGCTGGGCGAGTACCCACCTGCTGGACATGGTCAACCGCGGCCGTGCCAGCGAGGCAGTGGCCGGACCGCGCCCACTGCACGGGCTGGCCTACCGGCTGCGCAACAGCCGCAAGTCCCGACCCTACGGGGCGGACGAGCAACTCTACGAGATGCTCTTCGGGCAGCCGAACAATGTCCTGGAGGAGCTGCGGGACTTCTTCTTCTCCGACGTGGACCCAACCACCGGAGAGATCGAGCCGGGCCCGGACACCGATGTGGAAACCCAGGCCCTACTCCACCTAGTGAGCAAGACCTACACCCATGTCGCGGATCGCCCGGACGAGAGCAAGCCGAGAAAGCCCTACCCCGCGCTGTGCGGGGAACCGGCACGGCTACTCGCCGAGGACGTCATGAAGCTGATGCACCACCAGGGGCACATGCCGCGCACGGTGCTCGTCGACTACCTCAAAGTGCTGTTCTCCTTCCACCTGGCGCTGTACCACCTGCGGCTGATAAAGCTGCTGCCGCGGGCGGTCGAGGCCAGGGCCGTCGACCCCTCGTGCGCCAAAGGCCACACCGGGGCGGACACCGCCGACCGTTGTCCGTACAGGGTGCGGCTGTTCGTCGCCGCCGACGGCGCCCCTGACGCCGCGGCCGCGCCCCTGGCGCAGGGCAGCGCTGAGCTGTGGTATCGGCGTATCCCGGCCTTCGTCCAGGCAACCTACGCGGTGAAGAAACTGGACGAGTTCGCCGAACACCTGGTCAGAAAGCGCCGCCAGCTCCAATACCCGCAGGGGCGGAGCTATTTCTCGCCTGCCGAGGTGCTGGCGCTGCTGGGCAAGTCACGCCGCAGCGAGCGCGACAGGTTTTTCGGGCAGCGGCTCAACGGCGTGCTGGATGACGAGGACGATCTGCCCGCGGAGATGCAGCGGATTGTGGATCTGAAGCTCGACCCATTCGACGAGTACATCGAGTCCCTGATGCACTACAAGGGCCGCTACCACCGCGGCTACATCGTCGACTGCCTGGACTCACTGCTGCTGAAGAACCGGCCTGGGGCCCTGCTGGCCCAGCCCCGCGGGATGCGCGGCACGCGGCGCTTCGTGCTCGATGCGCGTCTGCTAGAGGTGCTGCTGCAGGTCATCCTGCTGCGCCCCGACCCCGCCACCGGGCACTGGCGCACCGCACCGATGCGCGTGGACGAATTCCTCGAGGGACTGCGCCTGCGCTACGGGCTGTACGTCGACCGGCTACCCAAGGGCGACGGCTTCACCGGCGCCCAGCTCGACGACCAGGCCGCCCTGCGCTCCAACTCCGCCGCTTTCCTGCACCGCCTCCGCGAGATCGGCTACTACCAGGACATGTCCGACGCCTACCTGACCCAGACCATCACCCCCCGGTACGCCATCGGCACCCCCGCCGGCCAGGAGGTGCGGACCCGATGACCACCTCGACGAGCACGACCGGCCTGGCCGAACCGAGCCCGCAGGACATGCGGGACGCGCTGGAAGGCGTGCTGGCCCCGCGGCTGGCCGCGCTCATAAGCGCGCGCTCGGCGGGGCACTGCATGCGCGTGATGGATCTGGACGCGGCGCTGGCGGCGCGGCTGGTGCGGCGCCTGCGCAGCTCGGTCGGGCCGGGCGCGGAGATCTGCCTGCTGGGCACGACCCAGGACACCGCTGAGGCCAGCCCGCTGTATGACGTGGCGGTCACCAGCACCAAGCTTGTCGAGCTACGCAACCGTAACGAGCAGGAAGGCCGGGGAAGCACGGCGCCCGGCTCGCTGCTGGTGTTCGTGCCCCCAGGGCTGCGGGCCAGCGCCGAGGACTCCTTCGGGGTCGCCACCTTCGAGAACGTCTCGCTCGGCGACGGCTACGAGCTGCTGGCCGACCGGCTCCTCCAGGAGGTGCCAGCGCAGCTGCGGCCACGCGTCGACGAGCTGATGACCGCTGTGGGCGGCGGAGACAGCCGACGCTCGGCCGCCCGAGTGCGGGCCCGCTACCTGCTGACGCTTAGGCTCAACGGCTTTGACGAGCACGCGGCCGGGGCAGCGATCCACCACTTCGGGCTCGTCCCCGACTTCGAGCTGTTCACCCAGGACGGCGGGCTGCTGGAGCGGGCCGGCCGCAACCGCGACCTCGTCGACAAGCTGACGGACTCCCCCAGCTCCGAGCGCCAGCGGGTGCTCGCCTTGGATCTCGCCGACGCAGACTTCGCCGCCAAGCTGGCCGCCTTCGCAGCCCGATGCGGTCTGGAGGATCCCCAGACCTGGACCCGCCGCATCGCGGCCGACCGTGAGAACTGGTCGCTGTCCTTCGGGAACTGGCGCATCGACGAGCGACAGCGGGCCTCGGTGGCCATCGAGCTGCAGGAACTGCCGCTGCCGCGTGCCGGCGACAGCACGGAGCACCTGACCGCCTTTCCGGCGCTGGCCGCCATCGCCGGCCAGCAGTACCTGCTCGCCGGGCCGAAGGCCACCACCGAACTCACCGCCTGCTTCACCGTCGAACCCGACCCGCGCAAGGTGGAAGGGCTGCACCGGTTCCGCGTGGAGATCGTCTCCGAGAGCGGCGATCAGGTCAGCCGCCCCGTCCACACCGCGGTGGGCAAAAAAGCCAAGGCCGAGTACAAGGCGACACTCCGCAAGCTCGGGAAGATTGACTGGGGCGAGGGCTGGCACTACGTGAAAGTCACCCCCCTCAACGAACAGAACCAACCCCTCGATGTGGAGCCGAGCGGGCACCGCTTGAACGGGGGTGAGAGCGAGCGCTTCTACGTCCTCCCCGACGCGGAGACGGAGGAGCCGCCCGAGCGCAGCGCCGGGCGGTTCGACGGCGTAGCGCAGGCCCTGCGGACGCTGCAGTTCCAGGCGCTGGCCAACGGCGCGGGCGCGGAGCGGGTTGGGCTGTCGGACGTGCAGTGGAAGGTGGCCTCCACACGTGCGGCACAGCGGGCGCTGACCGCCCGGTTCAGTGCCGCCGGTAGCGTCGAGATCCGGCTCGCCCCGGCCCTAGTCTCACTCCAGCAGCACATCCTGGTCGCACCGGACCGGATCAGCCCGTGGCAGCTGAGCGTTACGTCTTCAAACGTGGGCGAGCCCGTTCAGGACCCGGATGACGGCCTGGCCACAGGCCTCACCGGCCGGGCCGCCGACGCCTATCGGGCCTTCCTCGACGCGCGCAGATGCTACTTCGCAGCCATCCGCGGCCCGGAAGCCTCCGATCCCGGCGACTACCTGATCACCGAGGCCCGCGATCTGTCCGCCGTGCACGCCGAGCTGGCCGAGTACGCGCAGGCCTACGCCGAGCTGATCGCCGCCCAGCTCAGCCACGTCGAGCGGACCGGGGACGAGGAGCGAACCGCCGCGCTCGTCCGGCTCGCTCAACTGCTGCAGACCGACTGCGCCGACGTCACCCTCACCGACGGCCTGGGGCGACCCCAGAACGTGCTGCTAGTCTCCCCCACCCACCCCCTGCGCGCACTGTGGCTAGCGACATGGTCCGCGCTGGGCCAGGACTGGATAACCCGGCTGGCCAGCGCCGAGGGCCGCCGCGTCCTGGCCGCTCGGGACTCGCTTCTGGAGCAGCTGTCCTGCCTGGGTTTCCCCTTCGCCCTGCCCCGCCGCGACGGCCGCCTGATGGTGGCCGCCGACGCCCTCACCCCGTACTGGGGCGCCTACCTGCCCAGCGAAGCCCCCGACCCCCGCGGACAGCTCGGCCTGCTCTCCACGGCGCTACGTATCCCGGCCCCCGCCTCCGGCAGTGCGGCCACTGGGCTGTCCGGCAAGCAACTGGCCGACCGCGTCGAACGCTATCTACGGCTGCACCCGTATGTGCGCACCCTGGTGATGAACGTAGTCAACGCTGGGCGTGGCGAGCTGCTGGCCGACATGCTGCTGGAGCTGCAGCGCCGCCCCGTCACCCACGCTCTGAACTACGACCTGCGGCTGTGCGTCGACGACCCGGAGGCCCCTGAGGCCGGAGAAGCCCTCGCCGAACTGCTGTGGGCCGGGGCCCAGATCACCGCGGCCGAGGCCGAGGCCTTCCTCACCCCCGCCACCGGGACGCACGGCGCCAAGCTGGCCTTCTCCATCCGCTCCGTCGCCGAGTTCACCGATGATGCGGCCGCGTTCGACGCGCACCTGACCGTGCTCATCGACGCCTTTGGCGGCGAGCAAGCTGGCTCGGCCCCGCACGAGGACATAGCCCACACACCCGTCCACGGCCTGATCCAGGCCGTTGCCTCGACGTACCGCGAGCGGGGCGGCCAGATCATCTGGCGCAAGATCCCTCGCCACGGGAAGGCCCCAGCCCTGGACGATGCGGAGGACTTCACCACGCTGCTCGGCCACCTCCCCGCACTGATCGCCTCGGCCACGGGCAACGTGGCCACCGCAGGCCACGCCCCCCGCCACGTGCCGTGCACCCAGCTCGCGCTGGACACCGACGACCGCGCCCTGCTCTACCACGCCCACCAGGTCAGCGACTGGGTAGTCACCATCGACCGCACCCTCGGCCTAGAGTACTTCGACCACGCCGGCACCGACGGCCGTCCCGAGTACGTCATCGACTACACGCCCCAGACCGGCGGACGACTGGGCCACCAGATCCTGGTCAGTTCCAAGTCCGTGGACGAGCTGCGTGGCCTGCTCGAACCCGTGGCCGAGCAGCACGGCCTGGAGGTCGACGAGCGCCATTTGCGCACCTTCTTCGAACAGCTGCGGCTGCTGTCCGGCAACCTCGCCTTCAAGCTGGCCTCCACCACAGCCACCCAGCGCACCGAGGTCCTCGGCCTGGCCCTAGCCCGGCTGTACCTGGACTACCAGGGAGTGCTGCGCAACCAGGTCGTCGTCCCGCTGGACGCCCATACGCAGCTATACGACGAGGTGCGGCGGCAGGCGAAGGAGCTGGACGAGGCCCTCTCCTTCGACAGAACCGACCTGGCACTCTTCCACCTCGACGAGCACGCCCAGCAGATCACCTGCAACCTCGTCGAGGTCAAGTGCTATACCGCGCTGCAGGACATCGGCGCCTACCAGCAGCTCAAGGTCAAGGCTGCCCAGCAGCTAGATCGCAGCCAGGAGGTCCTCGCCGCCGCCTTCGACCCGAACCGCTCCACCCCCGACCGGGTGGACCGCAGTGTGAAGAACCTGTCCTTTGCCACCATGCTCCGCTTCTACCTGGAACGTGCCCGCCGTCACGGCACCATGGACAAGGACCCGCACCGGGCCGCGCAAAACCTGCTGGACCGGCTCGACGACGGTTTCACCCTCAACTTCACCCGCAGCGGCCTGGTTTTCGACCTCGCCCGCACCGGCACCGACCGTGAACTCGACCACACCGTCGAGTTCCACCGCATCGGCCTGGACCTGATCAAGGAACTTGTCGAGGCGATCCCCACCGTCTTTGAGAAGTACCGGACCGAGGACCTCGATACCGAAGAGTCCGACGAGAGCGGCGATGGCGCCGAACCGGACGCCGCGACAGTCTCCCTGCTGCAACTCACCGTGCCGCGCCTGCAGGATGCCGCCTTCCGCGCCCCCGAACCCGCAGCCCCGGCCCCCGAGCCCGAGCAGTCTGCCCCCGCACCTATCTCCCAGGACACCCCGGCACAGGACGCTGAGCCTCCTACTGAGCTCACCACCCCCCCGGAGCCGTCACCACCGCCCGTCAACGTCGAGTCCGTGCCTCAGCAGGCACCCCCGGGCGCCCCACCCTCGCCCCCTGAGCCGACGGCCCTCGACCCGGCCCCCGCCTCCTTCCAAAACGCTCCCGCTGTCGACGCACAGCCCGTCCCGCTGGCGAAGACCCCCGACGCGTTCACTGGGGTCATGCACCCCTCCAAGCAGTACGGGTTGCTCGGCGACATCGGCGGACGCCGCATCGCCCTGGACCTCAACGAGACCCACACCATCAGCCTCTTTGGCGTCCAAGGCGGCGGAAAGAGCTACACCCTCGGCAGCATCATGGAGATGGCCTCGCTGCCCGCCCCGCCCGTCAACGAGCTACCGCACCCGCTGGCCACGATCGTCTTCCACTACAGCCAGACTCAGGACTACGCCCCCGAGTTCACCAGCATGATTCGCCCCAACGACGAGGCGACCCAACTGAACGCGCTCAAAGAACGCTACGGGGCAGAGCCCAGGGCCCTGGAGGACGTGCTGCTGCTCGCCCCAACTGGCCAGGTCGGCCAGCGCCACGCCGAATACCCCGGCATCGAAGTTAAGCCGCTGACCTTCTCCTCCAACGAACTCCAGGCCGCCCACTGGCGCTTCCTCATGGGCGCAGTCGGTAACCAGTCCACCTACATCCGCCAACTCACCCGCATCATGCGGGCCCACCGCAACGACCTGAGTTTGGCGGTCATCCGCCAGGGCTTGGAGGACTCTCACCTCCCCGATCACCTCAAGCGCCTGGCCCAGGAGCGCCTCAACCTTGCCTCCGACTCCATCGACGACACGGTCCGGCTCACCAACCTCGTCCGGCCCGGCCGTCTGATCATCGTCGACCTGCGCGACGAGTTCATTGAAAAGGACGAAGCCCTCGGCCTATTCGTCGTCCTCATGCAGCTCTTCGCCGAGGCCCGCGACGGGGATAAACACTTCAACAAGCTCGTCGTCTTCGACGAGGCCCACAAGTACATCGACAGCCCCGACCTAGTCACCGGCTTGGTCGAGACCGTCCGCGAGATGCGCCACAAGGGCATGAGCATTTTGGTCGCCAGCCAGGACCCGCCTTCGGTGCCGATCTCGCTGATCGAGCTCTCCGACCATGTCATCCTTCACAAATTCACCTCCCCGGCCTGGCTCAAGCACCTGCAGAAGGCCAACGCCGCACTCTCTGGCCTGACCTCGGAGCAGATGTCCCGGTTGCAGCCCGGCGAGGCTTACGTGTGGGCGAGCAAGTCCACCGACCCGGCCTTCACCCACGGCGCCGTGAAAATCCGCTGCCGCCCCCGGGTGACCAAGCACGGTGGAGCCACCAAGACTGCGAGTGGTGGCCGCTGACGCCTCCAGCGGACCCCAGAGGCACTCGAAGTTGGTGGGTTCCTGTTCGCCCTCGTGCAGTTCCTCGCCGCGCTCTGGCCCACCGGTCCCGCCGCCTGAGACCCGGACTCGTATTCCGAACGTAGCCACGTCCGAGCCGTGATCATCATGCGGCGTGTCCGCTCGTGCTCCGCTCGACGTCCCTGACGTGGACCGACACCGTACGCACGCCGAGCCACGAATCGGGACCTCAGCGGATAGATCAGCACCGTTCACCACGGTTTGCAATCACGTGGTGATCGTGAAGGGAATCCTTATCCGGGGGTGTCAATCTACGCACCGACAGTGATCCGGTACGGTTCGCCGATCGGGCACCATGCGGGCCATGTGCTGTTAGAGCGTGTCGCCCCTCAGACACACAATTATGCATATTTCTGAGAATCTATGCATGACGAGCGGATGGTCTGGCTTCCAGACAGCCTCTGGGGCTGGGCTTTCTTCTTGGTCCACCGGTTCGGCGGCTCAGCCTTGGGCGCCAGATTGCATAAGAATCCATAGGATAAGTGTCCGAGGGGGACACACTGAGTCAGCGAAGGCTGAGCACGATCGGTCCTCGGTGGCCTTCAGTGGCGATGCTTTGGCCGTGATGGTCGTAGGTCAGTTGGCCGTGATGGTCGTAGGTCAGTTCGAGGCCGAGCCGCCGGCACAGTACGACCTGCTCGGCCTCACCGCGAGGGATTTCGACGTTCTCGAGCGGGATGGCGGTCTCGACCTGGGCCTTATCGGCAATCGCGCGGATCAGCACAGCGCCCAGGTGACTTGTGATCGCATCCTCACGAACCGACACGCTGACAGGCCAATCCTCTCCGTTCCCCGCGCCCGTGATGGCAGCGGTAGTTCGCCCGGCCGTTGTTCCAGGCGCCTTGCATCCGGCGACCGCAGAACCCGCATCGCAGTAGGCCACGCAGCAGGTAGGTCCGCCGGCCGCGTGTACCTTCGGCGCGGGTGTGCTGGGCTCGTTCGAAGTCCGCGACGCTGACGATGGCGGGGTGGGCGATCTGGCGTGAGATCACCCAGTCCGCACGGCGGTTCCAGCGCATCAGGGGCCGAGTCCCCAGGCCCACATTGTGCGGGTCCACGAGCACGTCGGTGCGGCTCTGCCTGTTCCACACCTGGTGGCCGGTGTAGCGAGGGTTGACCAGGATCGACAGCACGGTCCCGGCCGTCCATCCCGCACCGGACCGATGCCGGTTACGGCACCGATCATGGGCGGACGGACAGGGAACACCGTCGGTATTGAGCGCCCCGGCGATGCGCTTGCCGCCCCACCCGTCAAGCCGCAACGCGAAGATCCGCTCAACAACCGGTGCGGCCTGCGGATCGAGCTCCAGCCGATGGCAACGAGCGCCCAGCGCCGCCAGCACCGGGTTACGGTGGGGCCCCGCGTCGGCCAACCGGTAGCCATAGGGCGGCCGACCGCCCAAGTAACGCCCTTCACACTCGGCTTGGGCGGCCATGGCCGCGCGGACCCGGACCTGGATACGCCGCCGCTCAGCCCTGGACATCCCGGCATACATCGCCATGATCAAACAGTGCGCCTCGGAATCCGGATCAAGCGCGCCTCCGACCTCCGGAACCCACAGTGCCACTTTGAAGTGGACGAACAGCGGGAAGACCAGGCCGAACTGGTTGTCATAGAAGATCCGTTGCGGTTCGCCGATCACCACAGCGTCGAAACCGCGCTGGCGGTCCTCCAGCGCTTGCAACAGCCGTGCCGACGCGGGTCTTCGCAGCCACGACACCGCCCGCGACTGCCCGACGTCGAAGAATTCCGCCACGATCCGGCCATGACCGGCGACCAGCGCCTCAGCACGCGCCAGCTGCCACTGACGCGACGCCACCGGATCCTGAAGATCCTCCGTCGACACCCGCCCCAAGAACGCGAACCTGACCATCACGGCCCCCTGGACCGCGCACCCCGCACTACCGCTGTTCCTCCAGGATCCTCCGCTTAACGGTCCGTGATTGATGGGTGACACGGGTTCGGCCTGTCGTTCTGGGACGGCACATTGGTCACCCACCGCCTCGGTAGGCTGCGGGTCGTGGCGAAGCTGAGCAAGGCCGAGCTGGACGCCTTGGTCGAGCAGGTCGTCGTCGACGCCTACGACGAGTACGAACAGTTCACGGCCTTCCATGTCGTGATCGAGGACAACCTCGCCGTGCCGTTCCAGACCACCGTCCTGGGGGTCGAGGTGAGCGTCACGAAGATCGACCTGCTGCCCGGCAGCGGCATCGTCGCGATCTGCACCCGCGACAAGACCACCAGGCGACCGGCATCCTCGACCTGCCACTGCCCGCCTCTCCCCCGGACGGTGCCGAATGGATCAAGGCCTCCCAGGCACTCGGCCTCTGACGACGAAACGACATCCCCCGCTTCGACCTTGCCGGCTCGGTGGCGCTCTGCCGACCAGGGATCCATATCTGCGCCCCGGTTCACAGGCGCCCACCACCTGTGTTGGCTCGAACACACGACGTCGCGGCTGAGCCGTACACTCAAGCTGGAGGTACAGATCATGCGCACCGACCAGGGCTACCGGCCAATGACCATCGCTGACCTGGCTGTTCACCTCGCCGGCGCCTCGGACGACGAAACCCGGTGGCGGCTGATCGCCGAATTCCTTGAGGAATACCGGCACGAGCCCATGACCGAACGCATGGAGCTTCTAACGGACGAACCCGCCACCAGCGAGGACCAGCGGTGGGACGTGCTACTGGCGGCCCTGGCCGAGCACCTGGCCGCCCGGGACGGACGCGGCGCTCCGCCTTGGGCCGAGCCCCATCGTCTGGGGCGGTTCTGGTTCCCGTTCAATACTCCCTCCGCCCGAGCCGACGCCATCGTCCACGCCCCTGCCGCATTCCGCCGGCGTGGCGTCTTCGTCGCCTCCCAGGAACTGGAGGTGGCGTGAGCGACGCCGAACCGCCCCTTGACTGCGCCGCCCTCGAAGACGCCTTCCGCAAGCTCGGTGACCGCCTGGCACGCCGCGGCGTTGTCGCCGACATTCATATCGTCGGTGGTGCGGCCATGGCGCTGGCCTACGACGCCCGGCGTTCCACCCGCGACATCGACGCGGTCTTCGAGCCTCACGGGTAGTGCTGGACGAGGCCCGCGCCCTCGCCCAAGAACTCGGGCTGCCGCCCTGGTACTGAACGAGCAGGCAAGCGTCTACATCGCCCAGGCGGAGACCCCGCGGCCAGGCACGTCTTCGACCATCCCGGGCTTCGGGTCTCCGCCGCCTCATATCACCCAGCTCCACCGCACCAGACGCCGGTCATCCCATCCGCACAGCTCTCACCAGCGCGGATGAGATCTCCGGCAACTGCAGGGTCGGCGGCGTACGCCGCGGACTCCTCGACCGGACGCTGATCCTGAACGCCGCACACCAACGCAAGGCCCTGACCGGGCACGAAACCCCTTGCAAGCGGCACTGGCCACACCGGGCGCTGCACCAGGTCGGCCCCTGCGGGCGCTCCTCCACCCGGCCGATCCCGGCGTCAAATGTCACCCGACGGACCCGGATCGGCGGACTCCTCCGCGGGTCTCCGGCACGGGGACGGGAACGATGGCGTAATGTACAAGTATGAACAGGAGTGGACAGGTTCGCTTCGGTAAGCGGGATCGGCTGGTGGCCGACCTCGCACGGCAGATCGAATCGGGGCGCCTCGCGTACGGGGAACGGCTTCCCGGCGAGAACGAGCTGGCCGAACACTACCGGGTCAGCCGCGGCACCGTCCGCGGCGCACTGTCCGAGCTCCAGCGGCGAGAGTTGATCGCCACCCAGGGCGGCGTCGGTTCGATCGTGACGTTCGACGGCGTCCGGCTCGACCAGGCCACCGGGTGGGCGACCGCGCTGGCCGCCTCCGGGTTCGACATCGGCGTGGAACTCCTGGGCATCGAGCGGACCACGGACACGGTGCTCGGCGAGCGGTTCGGCGTCGAGGAGTTCGTCGCCGTACGGCGCCTGCGCAGGGATCCCGTGGCCGGGCCGGTGTCGTACGAGGTCGCCCGTGTCCCGGCCACCGGCGGCCTGGCAGGCCTTCCGGAACGGGGCCTGCTCGGCGGCTCCCTCACCGCGACGCTCGCCGCGGCCGGCCTGCGCGTCGAGGGCGGCGAGCAATGGATCGGTACCGAGGCCCTCACCGCCGACGCCGCGGCCCTGCTCGAACGGCCGGAGGGCGAGCTGTTCCTGAGGTCCACCCGCGTCAGCACCGGCGCCGGCGGCGGGCTGGTCGAGCACGTCGTCAGCCTGCTGGACCCGGCCAGGTTCCAGTTCCACCTGACGTTCGGCGTCCGATGAGCGTCCGCGACCGTGCGCTGGGCGCGTTCACCGGACTGGCGCTCGGCGACGCGATGGGAATGCCCACGCAATCGATGTCCCGCGCGCAGATCACCGCCCGCTACGGGCCCGTCCGCTCGCTGCTGGACGCCGTCGCGGAGCAGCCGATCTCACCGGGCCTGCCCGCCGGATCCATCACCGACGACACCGAGCAGGCCGTGCTCGTCGCCAAGCTGCTCACCGACGGCGCCGGGCGCATCGACCCGGCGGTGTTCGCCAAGGCACTGCTCGACTGGGAGGCCGGGATGGTCCGGCGCGGCCTGGCCGACCTGCTCGGGCCGTCCACCAAACGCGCTCTCGAACTCCTCGGCTCGGGGGTGCCGCCCGAGGAGGCCGGACGGACCGGTACGACGAACGGCGCCGCCATGCGGATCACCCCGATCGCCATCGCCACGCCCCCCGACCTCGGCCCGCTGCTCGACGCGGTCGTCGAGGCCAGCGCCCTCACCCACAACACCAGCCTGGGCCTCGCCGGGGCGGCGGCGGTCGCGGGGGCGGTCTCCGCCGGGATCGACGGCGCCGACCTGCCCGCGGCGCTCGACCACGCCGAACGCGCTGCCGCCGAAGGGGCCCGCCGCGGCCTCTGGAGCGCCGGCGGTGACATCGCCGCGCGCATCCGCTGGGCCCGGCGCTGGGTGCGCGGCATGGACGTCCCCGCCCTCGCCGACGCCGTCGCGGAGGTGATCGGCACGTCGGTCGCCGCGCAGGAGTCGGTGGTCGCGGCGTTCGCGCTCGCCGAGGCGCTCGGGGACAGGCCCGTGGAGGCGCTCGCGCTCGCCGCGAGCGTGGGCGGCGACACCGACACGGTCGCCGCCATGTGCGGCGCCGTCCTCGGGGCGCGGCACGGAACCTCAGGCTTTCCCGCGGACCTCATCACGGTGGTGCGCGAGGTCAACGCCCTCGATCTGGAACCCGTCGTCGACGGGCTGCTTCAACTCCGGCAGCGAAGGAGAACCCGGTGACCATCGACACGACCGTCCAGAGCGGCGAGGCGCCCGCCGAGGGCGCCATGGAGACCCGTGGCATCGAGCCGGTCCCCGAGAACGAGCGGCACGGCCACCCGATGCAGCTGTTCTGGGTGTGGTTCGCCGCCAACATCTCGATTCTCGGCCTGCCCTTGGGCGCGACCCTGGTGGCCGTCCAGAAGCTGACGTTCTGGCAGTGCGTGATCGTCGCGCTGCTCGGCTCGGTGGGCTCGTTCGCCATCGTCGGCGTGGTGTCCATCTCCGGGCGCCGTGGCGGCGCGCCGGGACTAACGCTGTCACGCGCGGTCTTCGGCGTCCGGGGCAACGCGGGGCCGACGCTGGTCTCGCTGCTGTCCCGGCTGGGCTGGGAGACGGTCAACACCACGACCGCGGCGTTCGCGCTGCTGTCGCTGTGCGCGATCCTCTTCGGCACCGACACCGCCGCAAAGGACACGCCCGTGCTGACGATCGGCTGCATCGCCGTCTTCGTCGTGTGCACCCTCATCGTGTCCGGGCTCGGGCATCGCGTGCTGGTGGCCGTGCAGCGCTGGGCCACCTGGATCTTCGGCGCGCTGAACATCGTCGTCGCCGCCTCCCTGGTCGCGACGGTCGACTGGCACGCGGTGGGCGCGGCCTCTCCCGCCCCGGTCGGCGCCATGATCGCCGGAATCGGCACGATCGCCGCCGGGACCGGGATCGGCTGGGCCAACGCGTCCGCCGACATGTCCCGCTACCAGGCGCCCGCCGTCCGCGCGGGCGCCCTGGTGGCCTCGGCGGCGGCGGGCGCGGGAATCCCGCTGGTGCTGCTCATCTCGCTCGGCAGCCTGCTGTCGGCGGGCGACCCCACCCTGGCGGAGGCTGGCGACCCGGTCGCCGCGATCCGCGGGATGCTGCCCGCATGGGCGGCCGTGCCGTACCTGATCGCCGCGTTCGGCGGGCTGCTGCTGTCCAACCACCTGTCGGTGTACTCCGCCGGGCTCACCACCCTCACCCTGGGCCTGCGGGTCAAGCGCGTGTACGCGGTGATCGTCGACGTCGTCGTCACCACCGTCGGGGCGATCTACTTCATGCTCGTCGCGGACAGCTTCTACGACCCGTTCATCACGTTCATCAGCCTGCTCGCCGTGCCGATCACCGCCTGGGTCGGCGTCTTCGTGATCGACATGCTGCACCGGACGGACTACGACGCTGCCTGGCTGATGGACATGGGCCGCGCCAGCGGCTACTGGTACCGGGGCGGGGTGGAGCCGCGGGCCCTGGCCGCCTGGGCCGTGGCGATCATCGCCGGGTACCAGTTCACAACGGCGGGCACGGGCGATGACGTGTGGTTCACCGGGTTCTTCGCCGAAAGCTGGCCAGGGCGCAACGGGATGGGCTGGTTGATCACCTTCGCCGTGGCCGCGGGCCTGTACGCGCTGCTGGGCGGCGCCCGCCGCGTGGCGGAGCAGCAGCGGCGGAGCCGTTCGGGGGGTCTGGGGGACCGCCCCCAGGGAGGCACCGCGTGAGCGGCCGCCTGGTGCACACCGGCCAGGTCATCGTGGACCTGGTGATGCGGGTGAGGGACGTGCCCGAGCCCGGCGGCGACGTGCTGGCCTCCAGCACCGAACTGCTCACGGGCGGCGGCTTCAACGTGATGTCCGCTGCGGCCCGCAGTGGCGCCCGGGTCGTCTACGCCGGGGCGCACGGCACCGGCCGCTTCGGCGACCAGATCCGCGCGTCGCTGCGAGAC
The DNA here is from genome assembly GCF_039532545.1 of Actinomadura vinacea. NCBI lineage: Bacteria > Bacillati > Actinomycetota > Actinomycetes > Streptosporangiales > Thermomonosporaceae > Actinomadura > Actinomadura vinacea. The sequence continues at coordinate 162,848 of NZ_BAAARW010000004.1, forward strand.
GAGGGCATCGCGATCGCCTCTCCCCCGCTGGCGGACGGCGACACCGGCCTCTGCGTCGCCTTGGTCGACAAGACCGGCGAACGCACCTTCGTCACCGGCACGGGTGCGGAGGGCAGGATGCGGCCCGAGCAACTCGCCGCCATCGACGTCCGCCCCGACGACCTGGTCTACCTCAGCGGCTACAGCCTCCTGCACGAATCCAACCGAGCCGCGCTGCGCGCCTGGCTCCCCACGCTGGGCCAGTCCCGTGTCCTCCTCGACCCGGGCCCCCTGGCCGCCCAGATCGACGCGGACACGCTGACCGAGATCCTCCCAAGCGTCGACGTCCTGAGCTGCAACGCCACCGAGGCCCACGCGCTGACCGGCCTCGCCGAGTCCGCCTCGGCGGCCGCGGCCTTGAGGGCACGCCTCGGCCCCGGCGCGGCGACCATCGTCCGTACCGGCCCCTCCGGCTGCGTCCTGTCCACCAGCGACACCACCCGTACCATCCCCGGATCCCCGGTCACCCCCGTGGACACCAACGGCGCCGGCGACACCCACTGCGGCGTGCTGGCCGCCACGCTCCTGGCCGCCGCCGACCTGGAGACCGCCGCGCACCGCGCCAACGCGGCGGCGGCCTTCTCCGTCCTGCGCTCCGGCCCGGCCACCGCCCCCACGGCCTCCGAACTCGACCGCTTCCTGGCCGAGCGAACCTGACGGAGACCGGCAAGAAGCACCAAAACCGGGAGTAGCTACGCGGCCGCGTCACCGGGCGATCGTCTCGCGGCCGGCGCCCGTCACCATCTCGTAAGTGAGCCTTTACGCGGGTGCCCCGGCAGGGGATCGCGGAACGATGGTGAAGATCATCGACCATGGCACCTGGGCCCTGACGGCCACCTGGAACCGGCCCTGGTACTGGGCATGCGTGGTGGGCCCGGACCGGCCCCTGGCGCGGGCGCCGATGCCCGCGGCCGGCGGCACGGACGTGCGCACCGCCTCATACGAGGCGACCCAGAAGGTCACCGAGCCGTTCGGGCCCGCGCGGATCGGGCTGGACGCGGCCGCGGACGTGCTGCCCGGCCCCGCGGACGCCACGGCGACCTGGGCGGCACCCGGCTGGTCTTCGAGGAACACCGCCGGGGGTGTCTACCCGTACAGGGGCATCCCCCGGTACGAGATCCCCTGCACGGTGACCGGGACGGTCGAGGTCGGCGGCGAACGGTTCGAGATCGACGCGTACGGAGCGCGATGACCGGGCCGGTCTCGGGCGCCGCCGGGCTGACCGCCGACTGGCTGACCGGGGCGCTGGCGCCGCACCTGGAGGGCGGGAAGGTGATCGCGGTACGAGGCGAGCTTCTACGCCGAGATCGCCCCGCCCCTGGACGCGGGTGTCCCGGCCTGCCACTTCGTCGCCTACGACGACGACCGGGACGACTATGTCGTGCTGCTGGAGGACCTGGCGCCGGCCGAGCCCGGCGACCAGCTGGCGGGCGTCACGCCGCAGGACGCAGGGGCCGCGGTGGACGAAACACCTCGCCGGGTTCTCCATCGTGCGCAATCCCGAAAGCTATCGCATGTGGGGCGGGTTCCTGTGAGCCGCTGGCCACCGGGGGTGATGTCGGCGGCACACCCCCCGGGATGGCCAAATGTCGTGAGAAAACGGGCCTGACCTCTTGCGTTGGGCAAGTCGTCCGTGTTCGGATTAATTCCTGTCACCTGGGCCGGCCCCTCGAGGGCCACTCCGGCCTAAATCATCAGTGTCCGGACTAATTAGCGAGGCTGGATGGACCAGAACCTGCTGAACGAGATCTGCTTGCGGCAGCTCACGCTGAGCGGTGTCCACGAGGGGGAGACCCTCGCGGTGCTCTCCGAGGGGGCCGAACGGCTCGACTACGCCGACGCGTTCCTCTACGCGGCGCGGCGGCTCGGCGCGAGCGCTTTCCACATGCGGCTGCCGATGCCGGGCGCCGGGTCCGGCGCCTGGGCCGTCGGGCAGTCCGAGCTCGGCGGCAATCCGCGGGCGGTAGAGGCTCTCAAGCAGGCCGACATGCTGATCGACCTGAAGTTCCTGCTGTTCAGCAAGGAGCAGTTCGCCATCCAGGACGCCGGCACCCGGATCCTGACCGTGGTCGAGCCCGCCCCGCTGCTGGCCCGCCTCATGCCGACCCCCGAGCTGCGCGAACGCGTGGAGGTGGGGGCGGAGCTGCTGGCCAAGGCCGGCACCATGCGCATCACCAGCCCCGCCGGGACGGACGTCACCTACCGGCTCGGGGTCTACCCGACGATGAGCGAGTACGGGTACACCGACCAGCCGGGCCGCTGGGACCACTGGCCGGCCGCGTTCGTCTTCACCGGCGGCGCGGACGACGGTGTCGACGGCACCATCGTGCTCTCCCCGGGCGATGTCCTGCTGCCGTTCAACACCTATGTGCAGACCCCTGTCACGCTCACCATCGAGAAGGGGTTCATCACCGACATCAGGGGTGGTCTCGACGCCGACCTGCTGTCGTCCTACATCAAGTCGTTCGACGACCCGCGCGGCTACGGCATGTCCCATGTCGGGTGGGGTCTGGACGAGCGCGCCCACTGGCACGGCCTGACCCAGTTCCCCGGCGGCATGGGCATGGAACTGCGCTCGTTCTACGGCAACGTCATGTTCTCGATCGGCCCCAACAACGAGCTGGGCGGCCCGAACGACACCCCTTGCCACTTCGACATCCCGATGCGCGGCTGCAGCCTCTTCCTCGATGACGAGCCGGTCGTCCTGGACGGCGACGTCGTCATCCCCGAGATGCGGCCCGCCGCCCGGAGGAACGCATGACCGACCACCACATCGGCCTGATCGTGCCGAGCTCCAACCTCACCATGGAGACCGAGCTCCCGCGCATGCTACGGGCCCGCGAGGAGGCCGAGCCCAGCGACCGCTTCGTGTTCCACAGCGCCCGCGCGCGCATGCAGCACGTGACGCCCGAGCAGCTGCGGGCCATGAACGCCCAGGCCGAGCGCGCCGCCCGCGAGCTGGCCGACGCCCGTCCCGGCGTCGTCACCACCGCGTGCCTGGTCGCCATCATGGCCCAGGGGCCCGGCTTCCACTGCATCGCGGAGGACTCGATCAAGGGCGCGCTGCGTGAGGAGGGGTCGGAGGCGCCCGTCGTCTCCAGCGCCGGCGCCCTGCTGACCGGCCTGGGCGCCTTGAAGGCCAAGCGCATCGCCGTCATCACGCCGTACATGAAGCCGCTGACCGAGCGGGTCGTCGAGTACGTCGAGGACGCGGGTGTGGAGGTCGTCGACGCCCTGAGCCTCGAGGTCGCCGACAACCTCGACGTGGGCCGCCTCGACCCGGTGGACCTCCAGGACCACTGGCGCAAGCTCAACCTGACGAACGCCGACGCCCTCGTCCTGTCCGCCTGCGTGCAGATGCCGTCGCTGCCGTCCATCCAGGTCGTCGAGAACGAGGCGGGCCTGCCGGTCCTGTCGGCCGCAACCGCCACGACGTTCTGCGTCCTGTCCGAGCTGGGCCTCGCGCCCACCGTTCCCAACGCGGGCAGCCTTCTCAGCGGCAAGTACACCGCGGCCTAAACAGACACAACCGAATGCGGCCCCCGGGAAACTCCGGGGGCCGCAGCTCGTTCGTCCAGGACGATCAGATCAGCTCGCGCAGGATCTCGCGGAGCGTCCCCAGCGCGACCCGGGGGTTGTCCCAGAAGACCATGTGACCTGCGTCGGGGACCTCGACGAGACGCGCGGCGGCGTTGGCGCGGGCCGCCTCAGCGGCGCCGCCGGCGGTCACGACCGGGCTGTCCCCGCCGTGCACCAGCACTGACGGCCCGGGGACGGCTGGCCAGAAGTCGAAGAAGTCCTCGCTCTCGAAGCCCCGGTGGGTCGCGGCAACCGCCTCGTCGCCGCAGCTCGCGAGCCACCGGGCGCGCAGCTCCTGCTCGCGGCGCGGCCAGTGCGGCCAGGACGCCGCGACCTCGTCGGCGTCGGTGCCGCGCCGGGCCTGCCGCAGCTGGTCCTGGAACGCGGCGAGGGTCGTCGGGTACGGGCCGCGGCCGGGGCCGCTCATCGGCGGGTCCACCAGGATCGTCCCGCGCGGTGCGGTGGCGGACTTGGCGGCGGTGAACGCCGCGATCCGGGCGCCCATCGAGTGGCCCAGCAGCAGCGGCCGGTCCAGCCCGAGACCGGCGATGACGGCCTCGGTGTCGGCGGCGTAGTCCTCCAGCGCGTAGCCGGCGCCGTCGTCGGAGAAGCCGCGGCCACGCACGTCCAGGACGATCGGGCGTACCAGGTCGGTCAGCTCCCTGGCGACGAAGTCCATGCCGATCGCGGGCGTGGTGATGCCGGGTATCACCAGCACCGGAACCCCGTCGCCGCCGTAGTCCAGCGCGTGCAGCCGAACGGGCCCCGAGGAGACCCAGCGGCTGGTGGCGGGGACGGCGGCCAGGTCGGCGAGGGCCGGCTGGGTCAGGACGCGGTCAGACACGGATGCTCCCGGCTTCGGTGAGGAACTCGATGGCCTCGGCGACATCGATGACGTCGCCGTACTTGGCCTGGATGTCGAACAGGTTGGCCTCGTGCGGGCCGGGCGCGCGGTCGCCGACGCACTGGCGCGGCACCAGTACCGAGAAGCCCGACTGCACCGCGTCGACGGCCGTCGCCCGGACGCAGCCGCTGGTCGTCGCACCGCAGACCAGGACGGTGTCGCGGCCCAGGGCGGTGAGGGTGGCGGCGAGCGTGGTCCCGAAGAACGCCGAGGCGCCCTTCTTGACGATCAGGACGTCCTCGTCGTCGCGGAACGGCAGCCGGTCGTCGACCTCGACCGCCGGGGTGCCCGCGCGCATCAGCCGCATGCCGGGCGCCTTCTGTAGCCAGGTCACGGCGTCGCCGGACGCCTCGGTGGGGGTGTAGGCGATCGTCGTGTAGATCACCGGGATCCCGGCGGCGCGGCCGGCCTCGATCAGTCTGCCCGTGGCGGCGACCACCTCGGTCAGGTCGGCGCCGGACGGGTAGGCCGGATCGGTGAATCCCTTGGTGAGGTCGACGACGACGATCGCCGGGCGGTCGCCCCGGCGCACCTCGGCGCCGAACCCGGCGTGTGCGTAGAGGGCGTCGACGTCGTCAGCCACGGCGCAACTCCTTGATCAGCTTGGCCTGGGTGCGCAGCTTGCAGAGCAACCACCCCTGGAAGAGCCCGGCCGTGAACGCGGCGGCGACCGGCGCGTACCTGGCCGCGTTCGGCGGCAGGAGCATGGCGAGCCCGTTCAGCTCCGCGTCCGCCGCGACCGGTGCCGCTGCGGCGGGTGCGGCCACGGCGGCGGGCGAGGCGGCGGACGGAGCGGTCGAAGCCGCGGCGGCGCCCGAGCGGTCGGCGTCGATCAGGGCGGCGAGGTTGCGCGCGAACTGCTGGAGCAGCCGGTTGGACACCGCGACGATGGCGCCCTTGCCGAACTGCACGAGCTTGCCTCGGATCAGCAGGTCGGTCTTGAGCCGCAGCACCGCGCCGGCGCCCCCTGCCGCCTCGTCCACGGTGAGCTCGACCTCCGCCTCGGCGTCGCCGTTGCCGTGTGCGTCGGCGCCGCGGCCCTGCAGCCGCAGCCGGCGATGGTCGGGCTCGACCTCCAGGAACCGCACGGTCCCGGTGTACGCGGCGGTGATCGGGCCGACCTTGACCTTCACCCCACCGCGGTAGGCGTCGCCGTCGCGGCCGTCCAGCGCGGCGCCTGGCAGGCAGGTGACGACCCGCTCCACATCGTTGATCAGCGTGAACACCTCGTCGGGGGTGGCGTTCACCGTGATCTCGTTATCCAGGATCATCGGGTCTCTCCTGCTCCACAGCGCCGCTCCCGGGCGCAGCTCTCGATCGCGTCGACGATGGTCTGGTAGCCGGTGCACCGGCACAGGTTGGAGGCCACGACCTCGCGGATCTCCGCCCGGTCCGGGTCCGGGCGCTCGGCGAGGAAGCCCTCGGCGAGCATCAGGAAGCCGGGCGTGCAGAACCCGCATTGCAGGCCGTGATGGGCGGAGAACGCCCGCTGCAGGTCGTTCATCTCGCCCTCGGGGGCCAGCGATTCGACCGTGCGGACGTCGCGGCCCTCGGCCTGCGCCGCGAAGATCAGGCAGGCGCGTACCGGGGCGCCGTCCAGCAGGACGGTGCACGCCCCGCACACGCCGTGCTCACAGCCCACGTGGGTGCCGGTGAGGCCGATCTGGTGCCGCAGCACATCGACGAGCGTGTGGCGGGACTCCACCACCAGATCGTCGTGCCGCGTCCCGTTGACGGTCAGGCTGATCAGCAGCTTCTCACTCATGCGGGCACTCCGACAGGGGTCAGGGCGAGCAGCACCGTCGCCGGGCGGATGGGGGTGTCGTCAAGTTCCACGCCGGTGCGGCGCAGCGCGTCGTTCACCGAGTTGAGGACGGCCGCCGGGGCACCGATCGTGCCGCCCTCACCCGCGCCCTTGGCGCCGCCCTCGGTGAACGCGCAGGGCGTCTCCAGATGGTGGATCGCGATGTCCGGGATCTCCATGGCCGTGGGCACCTTGTAGTCGATGAAGCTCGCGCACGACGGTTCGCCCTGCTCGTCGTAGGTGACCTGCTCGAACAGCGCCCCCGCGATGCCCTGGGCGATACCGCCGCGGGCCTGGCCTTCGACGACCTGCGGGTGGATGGCGACGCCGCAGTCCTCGACGCACACGTACCGCAGGATCTCCACCTGCCCGGTGCCGGGGTGCAGCTCCACGACCACGCCGTGCGCGGCGTTGGAGAACGTGCCGTCGCCCTGGACGTCGAATGTGGCGGTGGCGGTCAGCCCGGGGTCGGCCCCCTTGGGCAGCAGGTGCGCCTTGAGGTAGGCGACATCGGCCAGATCGGCGAACGACACCGACCGGTCGTGGTCGTCGCACCGCCGGACGCGGCCGGGGCCAAGCTCCACCTCGTCCGGCGTCGTGTCCAGCAGGTGAGCGCCCAGCGTCAGCAGGCGGTCGGCCAGCTTGGCGGCCGCGCGCGCGACGGCACTGCCTCCGATGGTCGCCGACCTGCTGGCGAACGTGCCGAAGCCGTATGTGACCCGGTCGGTGTCGCCTTGATGGATCTTGACCTGGGCGAGGTCGAGGCCCAGCCGGTCGGCGGCGATCTGCGCGAGCGTCGTCTCGTGGCTCTGCCCGTGGCTCATCGTCCCGGTCGTCACCGTGACGCCGCCGCTGAGGTCCATCCGGATCTCGGCGATGTCGAAGCCCGGCACCACCGCCATCTTGCGCTTGGCGAACGCCGCCGTCCCGTAGCCGGTGCGCTCGCTGAAACAGGAGTAGCCGATTCCGAGGAAACGGCCCTCGGCGGCGGCCGTGTCCTTGCGCTCGTACCAGCCCTCCTCCTTGAGGACCTTCTCGCAGAGGTCGAGCGATTCCAGGTAGGAACCCGGGTCGTAGGTGACGCCGTTGACGCCGGTGTAGGGGAACTCGGTGATGAGGTTCCGCCGCCGGATCTCGACCGGGTCCATGTCCAGCTCGCGCGCGGCACGTTCGAACAGCCGCTCCATGACCATCACGATCTGCGGGCGGCTGACCCCGCGGTACGGCGCGGTCGGCGCCTTGTTGGTGGTGACGGCGCGGCCCCGCACCCGATAGGCGGGGACGCGGTAGACGCCCGGCATCTCCGCCGACGCCATCAGCGGCTCGATGCCCGCGGTGAACGGGTAGCAGGAGTAGGCGCCCATGTCGCACACAACGTCGGCGTCCAGGGCAAGGATGCGGCCTTCGGCGTCGAACGCGGCACGCGCGTCGTAGCGCTGCTCGCGGGCCAGGAAAGAGGCCGACAGCGCGTCGCGGCGGTCCTCGATCCACTTGACCGGCCGCCGCAGCCGCAGGCACGCCGCCCCGACGGCGATCTCCTCCCGTCCGACCACGCATTTCTGCCCGAAGCCCCCGCCCATGTCGGGCACCACGACCCGGACGGTGCGCTCGTCGAGGCCGAGGCAGCCCGCCATCACCGTGCGGACCTGATGCGGGGTCTGCGTGCACGTCCGCACCAGCAACTGTTCCTCGCGCGCGTCCCACTCGGCCACGGCGCCGCGGGTCTCCAGCGGGAGGGCGTTCTGCCGGGGCGTGCTGGTTTGCACGCGCACCACCTGGTGTGCTCCGGCGAAGACGGCGTCGATGCCCTCGGTGGCGAACATCGACACGTCCACCAGCGTGTTGGCCGTGGCCTCGTCGTGCACCAGGGGTGCCCCCTGTGCCAGCGCCTGCTGGTCGGAGAGCACCGGCGGACGGACCTCGTAGGTCACCTTGGCCGCCTCGATCCCGTCCTCCACCGTGTAGGGGTCCTTGGCGATCACGATGGCGATCGGCTCGCCGACGTACCGCACCCGGTCGCGGGCAAGCACCGGCATCGCGGTGGGCACGAACTCGGTGAGCGGCCGGTCCAGTTCGGCGACGATGTCGCCCATCTCCAGGTCGGCGGCGGTGTAGGCGGCCACCACACCTGGCACCCGCAGCGTCTCCGACAGGTCGACGCCGGTGACGACGCCGTGGGCGACCGTGCTCCGTACGAACTGCGCGTGCAGCATGCCTGGAAGGTGGATATCGTCGACGAACCGCCCTCGTCCGGTCAGCAGCCGCGGATCCTCGCGCCGGGCGACCGACGATCCCACCCAGCCTTTCGGCACCGCCGATGTCATCGGGCCATCGCCTCCTCACATGCTCGAACGACCAGGGTGCGGGTGAGCGCCCTGCGGTAATCGGCGCTGCCGTTGGCGTCACTGGGCGGGTCGATGGCGGAGGCGGCCGCCTCCGCGCATTCGGCGAACGTGCCGCCTCCCGCCAGCACGGCCTCGGCCTCCGGGATCCGCAGCGGTGCCGGGGCGACCCCGCCGAGGACGACCCGCCCGCCGCGCACCCCGCCGCCGACCGGCGCGCCATCGCACGGCGTGGCACGTTGCACATCCAGGGTGACGGCCGCGGCGACGGTGGCGAAGTCCCCGCTGCGCTCGGCGAACTCGGTGAGCGCGGCGTGCGGCGCCGGGCGTGGGAAGACGACCTCGACGATCAACTCCGCGGGGTCGAGCGCCGTGCTGAAGAAGCCGTGGAAGAACTCCTCCGCCGGGATCACGCGGCGCCCGTCCAGCCCCACGACGACGATCTCGGCGCCCAGCAGGACGGCGAGCAGGCACCACTCGGCGGTGGCATCGCCGTGGGCGAGGCTGCCGCCGATCGTGCCCCTGGTGCGGATGGGCAGGTGCCCGAGCCACCGCATCGCCTCGCTGAGCACACCGAACCCAGGCCCGAGCCGCTCCGCCGGCGCGGTCTCCACCTCGTGATGGGTGGCCAGCGCCCCGATGCGCAGCGCGTCGCCGGCACGGCGGACGTAGGCCAGCTCGCGGCTCAGGCCGGTGAGATCGACCAGGTGCGCGGGCCGGGCCAGCCGGAAGTTCATCATCGCGACCAGGCTCTGGCCGCCCGCGATGAACTTGGCGTCCTCGCCCAGCTCGGCGAGCAGGCCGACGGCACCGGTGACGTCGCGGGCGCGGTGATAGGTGAACGAAGCGGGTTTCATGGTCCTCAGTCAGGGATCTGTCTTACACGTTGGTCAGGCCGCCCGGCCGCGAACGGCCTCAGCCACCGACCGGAACGTCGGCGGCGTCGCCGGTGGCGTCGCGGACCTCGCCGACGTCGGCGACCTGGTCCAGCTTCTGACCCTTCGTCTCCGGTGCGGCCACGGCCATCCACAGCATCACCGCGGTCACGATGCCGGCCACGACGATGAACGTCATGGTCAGTCCCAGCATCGGCCACAGCAGCCCGCCGAAGATCATCGGGATGAAGCCGGAGAAGACCCGGCTGACCGAGGACGCCCAGCCGAACCCGCTGGCCCGGATGTGGGTCGGGTACAGCTCGGCGACGTAGGCGTACAGCACCGGGATCGCGATCTGGATGAAGAAGCCGAAGATCCCGAGCCACAGCAGCGCCGCGTTCGGCATGTCAAGGAAGGCCGCGAAGGCCACCAGGGCGATCGTGGCGACCGGCGCCGAGGCGCCGATCGCCCACTTGCGGCCCAAGGCCTCCACCAGCCAGGCCGACAGCGCCACGCCGACGATGCCGACCGCGGTCATCAGGGTGCTTTTGGCGAACGCGGCGCTGTCGCTGTAGCCCTCCTCCTTGAGAATCGTCGGCATCCAGGTCAGGGCCACGTAATAGGTGGTCATCACGGAGACGAACAGCAGCCAGGCCACCGAGGTGATGCGCGGGCTGAAGCTCCAGACCAGCTTGAACTGGTCGTAGGCCGCCCGGAGCCCCCGAGGACGGTCGTCGTCCTCGACCGGCGCCTGGAAGGCGTACGGTTCGGCGGCCGCGCCGGTCCGCGCGACGAGGTCGTCGATGACGGCGCGGGCCTCCCGCTCGCGCCCCGCCTTGGCGAGGTAGAGGGGCGACTCGGGGACGCCCCGCCGCACCCAGAACATCAGCAGCGCGGGCAGGATCATGACGGCGAGCATCCACCGCCAGTTGCCCTGCACCGGCTGCAGCAGTGTCGCCGCCACACCGGCGAACGTCGCGCCGATCGGCCACCAGATGTCCATCGCCGCCAGGATCTTGCCGCGCAGCCTGGCCGGTGAGAACTCACCGACCAGCGCATAGTCGACGGGGATGCAGCCGCCCAGGCCGAACCCAGCGAGGAACCGGAAGAGGAGGAACACCCCGTAGCTCGGCGACAGTGCGCCGAGTACCGAGAACAGCGCGAACAGCAGCAGCGTCAGGCTGAAGGCGCGCTTGCGGCCCAGCCGGTCGGCGACCGTGCCCCACGCCACGGCGCCCACCGCCATGCCGATGAGGTTGGCGGTCGCGACCAGGCCCTTCTCGCCGGTCGAAAGGTCGAAGTGCGTGGCCAGCAGCGGGGTGAGGAAGCCGTTGAGCGCGACGTCCCAGGCGTCGAACATGTACCCGAGGCCGCCGATGATGAAGATCTTGCCCTGAACCCGCCACTTCCATGGCAGCTCCTGGACGATCTGGTTTCCGGTCTTCATGCAGGTACCCACCCGAGGGGTCTAGAGGTGGAACAGGGATCTAGCTGTGGAACTGGTAGTGGAATGTCTCCTCGTCGGGGTCGTTGAGCGGGGTGCCGTTCCATAGCCACTCGTAGGAGACGTCCGACTCCCCGTTGAACCGCTTGAGCTTCTCGTCGCGCTCCCGCTGCTCAGGCCCGTCGGGCAGGTGGTAGAACGCCATATTGCGCCAGGCGGCCTCCTGCACCATTCCGGCATGCTTCGCGCGGCGTGAGACGTAACGCATGAGCGCCTCACGGACGCCGTCCACCGTGACCGCGCCGAGCTCCTCGGCCAGCACGGCGGCGTCCTCCATCGCCTGTGACGCGCCCTGCGCCTGGTAGGGCAGCATCGCGTGGCATGCGTCGCCCAGCAGGGCGACCTGGCCGTCCACCCATACCGGGTCGCGGCGGCGGTGGTACATGGCCCAGGCCGAGATCTCGCCCTCGGCCTTCTCCAGCATCGACACCACCCGGTCGTCCCAGCCGGGAAAGGCGCCCGCGAGCTCGTCCACGGTGGCGGTCGCGGTCCAGTTCTCCTCGACCTCCCGTGAGGCCGGGACGATCGCGACGACGTTGAGCAGTTCGCCACCGCGGATCATGTAGTGCACCAGATGCCGGTCCGGGCCGTACCAGATGGTGCTCTGGAAGCGGTCCACCAGCCAGCGGGTGGCCGGGTCGGCGGCGATCTTGTCGCCCGGGATCAGCGCCCGGTAGGCCATCTCGCCGGAGAACAGCAGCGTGTCGGGCATCCCGAGGGCGTCCCTGATCCGAGACCTGATGCCGTCCGCGCCGACCAGGACGTCGGTCTCGAACCGTTCACCGGTCTGGGTGACGGCGGCCGGACGAGCCGGGTCGGTCTGGTCGATCGAGACGACCCGCGTGCCGGTCCGGACCTCGACCACCGGGCCCGCCCCGGTCGGGTCGAGGCAGGAGTCGAGCAGGACCTTGTGCAGGTCGGCGCGGTGGTAGTGCCAGTAGGGGGCGTTGTAGTGGCGCTTGCAGAAGTCCCCGAGCGCGGTCAGGCCGATGACGCTGCCGTCCTGCCACCTGCGCCGCACCTGGTCAAGGGGCTCGGTGTGGATGGCCTCGAGTTGCGGGCGCAGGCCGAGCCCAAGGAGGACCCGGCTGGCGTTGGGGGCGGTCTGGATGCCCGCGCCCACCTCGCCGAGCTCGGCGGCCTGTTCCAGGACGGTGACGCTCAAGCCCCGTTGACGCAGCGCCAGCGCGGCGGTGAGCCCACCGAGCCCGCCACCGACGATCGTGACGCTGTACGACTGGGTAGCCGTCACTGAGTCCTCCATACAATCGATTCGGCACCAAAGGGGTCACTGGTTAGGCATGGCGAAGACAGCCGACCCTGGCTGGCAGAGGGTATGCAGGATGGCCGCTCGCAGCAGAATTAATCCGAACACGGACGATCTCGAAAAACAAGACCTTGCGGGCAACTTGCGAAACGATGTAACAGGGGCGAAACCTGGTGAAACTTAAGGTATGCGTCATACGGGAGGTTCGCCCCGGTCGCCCCGACCCAGGCGTCCCGGTCTCCTCAGGCTGAGCTCAGGTCGGGCTCAGTCCTCGATGAGCCCATCCCAGTGGTTGGCCAGCACCGTCAGGTCTCGCAGCAGACGTTCCCGCTCAGCGGGCCCGTAGCCGCCCAGCAACTGCTCGTCCAGCGCGCGGGCACGCCCGTTCACCTCGCTCAGGCGCCGCTCGCCCTCCTCAGTCAGGTAGAGCAGCTTGCGCCGGGCGTCGTGCAGGGCGGTGTGCCGGACGATCAGGCCGTTGTTCTCCATCCGCCGGACGACGTCGGCCATCGTGGAGCGGTCGAGCGCCACGGACGAGGCGAGCGAGCCCTGATCCACGCCCGGGTGCTCGTTCACCGCGACCAGCACGGAGAACTGCGGGCCGGTCAGCGTCGGGTCCACTACCCGCGCCCACAGCGCGACGTAGGACTGATAAAGGCGCCTGGCGACGTAGCCGGGCGCCTCCGCCAGGCGAGCAGGCGTCGCGATCTCCGCGCCGTGGTCCACTCTCTGCACCATCGCCGACTTGCCCGAATCACCCGCCATGCCCCTACCTAACCATGTGCCGGATACGCCCGGATGAGCTGGTGGGTCGCGAGCTCGGTCCACCCCGCCGGAACGCCACGGCGCCTTCGCCGCCGCGTCCATGAAGGTGAGCAGCATCATACTGGCATCAGGATCGTAGGTCGGTCGTCACGTTCGTAGGCACGGGCAGGCGGCTCGTGGGCGTCGCCAGTTCGGGCTGCACCTCGTCGCCGTTCTCCGTGTGCGGCGGCGGCCGGAGCCCCAGGAGCCGGTGCCGGGCTGGGCGGAGTGCGCTTCGTCAGCGAGTTGGGCGGGGCCGGCGGCGTTGCTGCTGCGGGCCAGGTGGTCGCAGATCGAGGCCAGGTCGCTCTCGCCGAGCCGGCCGTGGATGGCGGCCATGCCCAGCGCCTTGTCGACGCGCTGGTCGCCGACCAGTGAGGCCAACTCGATCGCGCGGGCGGACTGGCCGCCCATCACAAGATCCAGATGGCCGCTAAAGGCTGTCACGTAACTCGCCTGTTGGATGGGGACGATGTTGGCTTGGCCGTTCCTGGT
>NZ_BAAARW010000005.1:0-440372 GCF_039532545.1 Actinomadura vinacea
GCCTCCTCCTGCGCGGCGGCCGGTTCGGCCGGGGCCTGCTGCGGCTCGGCCGGCTGGGCCGGCGCCGCCTGCTCGGGCTCGGCGGCGGGGGCGGCGCCCTCGCCGATGATCGCCAGTTCGGCGCCGACCTCGACGGTCTCGTCCTCGGCGACCTTGATGCTGGTCAGGGTGCCCGAGGCGGGGGAGGGGATCTCGGTGTCGACCTTGTCGGTCGACACTTCGAGAAGCGGCTCGTCGGTCTCGACGTGCTCACCCTCCTTCTTCAGCCAGCGGGTGACGGTGCCCTCGGTGACGCTCTCGCCGAGCTGGGGCATGGTGACGGAGACCGGCATGGCTCTCAGCGACTCCTTCGAGATCTCTCAAATATGGTGCCGGCGTTCAGCCGTGCACGTGCAAGGGCTTGCCGGCGAGCGCCAGGTGGGCCTCGCCGACGGCTTCGGACTGGGTCGGGTGGGGGTGGATCAGCTGGGCGACCTCCGCGGGCAGGGCCTCCCAGTTGTAGATGAGCTGGCCCTCCGCGATGAGCTCGCCCACGCGCGCGCCGACCATGTGGATGCCGAGGACGGGACCGTCCACGGCCGCGATCACCTTGACCTCGCCCTGGGTCCCCAGGATCTTGCTCTTGGGGTTCCCGGCCAGGTCGTAGGTGACCTCCCGGACCTCGTGGCCGCGCTCGCGGGCCACCGCGGAGGTGATGCCCACCGAGGCGACCTCGGGGTCGGAGTAGGTGATCCGCGGCACCCCGTCGTAGTCGATCGGCACCGGGCTCAGCCTGCCGAGCCGTTCGGCCACCAGGATGCCCTCGGCGAAGCCGGCGTGCGCCAGCTGCAGGGTCGGGATCAGGTCGCCCACCGCGTAGACGGTGGGAACGCTGGTCCGGCAGTACTCGTCGACCTTGACGAATCCGCGCTCGGTCTCCACCCCGGCCTCGGCCAGGCCGAGATCGTCGGACACCGGGCCGCGGCCGACGGCGACCAGCAGCAGTTCGGCGTCGATGGTGGTGCCGTTCTCCAGGGTGACCGCGACGCCGCCCTGGGTGGGCTTGGCCTCCCGGAAGAGGGTGCCGAGCTCGTATTTGACGCCGCGCTTGCGGAACGCCCGCTCCAGCCGTTTGGAGGACGACTCCTCCTCCAGCGGCAGCAGGTGCGGCAGCGCCTCGACGATGGTGACCTCGGCGCCGAACGAGCGCCACACGCTGGCGAACTCCACGCCGATCACGCCGCCGCCGAGGATGACCACCGAGCCGGGCACGTGCTCCAGGCGCAGCGCGTCGTCGCTGGAGATGATCCGCTCGCCGTCGATCTCCAGGCCGGGCAGGGTGTTGGGCTTGGATCCGGTGGCCAGCACGATGTGCCCGCCCTCGACCGTGGTGGTGCCGCCGTCGGGCGCGGTGACGGTGACCGCGGTGGGCCCGGCCAGCCGGCCCTCGCCCTCGATGAGCGTGATGCCCTTGGACTTGATCAGCCCGGTCAGGCCCTTGACGGTGGTGGAGACCACCTTGTCCTTGTAGGCGTTGACGCCCGCGATGTCGATGCCGTCGAAGGTGGCCTTGATCCCGAACGTCGCGGCCGCGCGGGTCTGGTCGGCCACCTCCGCGGCGTGCAGGAGGGCCTTGGTGGGGATGCACCCGCGGTTGAGGCAGGTGCCGCCGAGCTTGTCGCGCTCGATCAGCGCCACCGTCATGCCGAGTTCGGCCGCCCGCAGTGCGCACGCGTAACCGCCGCTCCCGCCACCCAGGACGACGATGTCGAAGGGGCCGCTGTTGGCCACTGGACGCTCCCTTTCCCCGTCTCGCGCTGTCGCTGCCGTGCCCCGGTGCCGCGCTCGGATCGGGCCGGTCGCGGGCCGCCGCTGCGCGCGGTTTCGAGGTACCTATTCACTTCTACCCGACGGCACCCGGCGCGGTCCGGTCGGCTCAGAGGACCCCGGCCGCCAGGTCCTCGGCGATCTGCACCAACGTACGGGCGGCGGCGCCGGTGCCGCCCTTGGGGGTGTAGCCGTACGGCTCGCCCTTGTTGAACGCGGGACCGGCGATGTCCAGGTGCGCCCAGCGGACGCCGTCCGGGACGAACTCCTTGAGGAAGACGCCCGCGGTCAGCATGCCGCCCCAGCGCTCGCCGCTGATGTTGGCGATGTCGGCCACCGCCGAGTCGAGCCCCTTGCGCAGGTCGGCCGGGAGCGGCATCCCCCAGGCGGCCTCCCCGGCCCGGTCGGCCGCCGCGACCACCTTCTCACGGACCTCGTCGTCGTTGGCCATCACTCCGGCGGTCCGGGCGCCGAGCGCGACCAGCTGGGCGCCGGTGAGGGTGGCCACGTCCACGATCAGGTCGGGACGGTCCTCGCCGCAGCGGACCAGGGCGTCGGCCATGACCAGGCGGCCCTCGGCGTCGGTGTTGAGGACCTCGACGGTCTTGCCGCCGTACACCCGCAGCACGTCGGAGGGGCGCTGGGCGGTGCCGCTGGGCATGTTCTCGGCGATGGCGAGGTAGCCGACGACGTTGACCCGGGGGGCCAGCCTGGCGATGGCGGCGAGCGCGCCGAGCACGGCCGCGGCGCCGCCCATGTCGGACTTCATCCAGTCCATGGAGTCGGCCGGCTTGAGGGACAGGCCGCCGGAGTCGAAGGTGATGCCCTTGCCGACCAGGGCGAGCGTCTTGGCCGCCTCGGGGTGGGAGTAGGCGAGCCGGACCAGGCGGGGCGGGTTGGCCGAGCCCTGCCCGACCCCGGCGATGCCGCCGTAGCCGCCCTCGACCAGGGCCTTCTCGTCGAGGACCTCGATCGCCAGGCCGGTCTCGGCGGCGACCCGCTCGGCGGCGCCGGACAGGTCCTCGGGGGTGAGGTCGGAGGGCGGGGTGTTGACCAGGTCGCGGACCAGGGTGACGGACTCGGCCAGGGTGCGGGCGCGCTCGACGGAGGCGTCGCCGGAGTCGGCCAGCACGGTGATCTCGGCGACCGGCTCGGGCCGCTCGCCGGTGCGGTAGGTGCCGAAGCTGTAGCTGCCGAGCAGGGCGCCGAGCGCGACGGCCTCGACCTCCTCGGCGGTGGCGGCGGGCAGCGCGACGGCGGCCCGGCGGGTGCCGGCCAGCGCCCGCACGCCGGCGCCGGCGGCGCGGCGCAGCTCCTCGGCGGTGGGGGACTCGCTCAGCCCGACCGCGACGATCACGGCGGCGGGGACGGCGCCCAGCGTCGGCAGCTTGGTGACCTCGCCGGCCTTGCCGGTGGCGCCCAGCGCCCGCAGCGCGGGGCCGAGCCCGCCGTTGAGCGCCTCGTCCAGGTCGGCGGCGCCCGCGGGACGGGGGCCCTGCCCGGCATCCGAGCCCGTGCCGGAACCGGTGTCCGAGCCGGTCGCGGAGCCGGCCGGCGTGACGCCGATCACGATCGCGTCGACGTCGAGAGAGGCGGGTGCTGCGCTGTCAAGGCTGATGCTCGTCACGTAGCCCGATGTTAGTCCTCCCGGTGACCGGTTTCGCCCTTTTGGATCAAGCCTTACCTCGCCCAACACCGGTTTCGGCGGCGCCGTGACCGGCCGGGGGAACGCGCGCGGGTGTGACGGCCCGTGCGCCGACCGGTTCGCGCGGTGAGCGCGGAGGACGACGAGGGGCCGGGCGGGACCGGCCCGGGAGCGGCCCCGCCGGGTGCCGGACGTGGCCTCAGGTACCGCGCGAGCGCGCTACCTGGCCGGTCATGCGATGCCGGAGGCGAGCCTCACCGGCCAGATCGCGAAGCGATGTCGCGCTCGCACCAAGCACGGTCAGGGTCCGAGCCGCCAGGCGAGCAGCCTGGGCCGTGATTGCAATAAACACAGCCCGGGACTATGAAACACAGCCCAGGACGACCAGCGCGGCGGTGGTGGCCAGCTCGACCAGCGCGCCGAAGACGTCACCGGTGACACCGCCCAGACGGCGGACGGCGTGGCGGAGCATGAGGAGCGCCGTGCCGAGCGCCGCCGCCACCGCCAGGCCCGCGCCGAGGGCGCCCTGAAGCCCGCCGCAGGCCGCGCCCGCCAGCGCGGCGCCCGCGAGGACGGCGGCCGTCACGGCGACGGCGGCGCGCGTCGTGACCGTGCCCGCCACCAGCGCGCCCAGGCCGCCGGGACGGGCCGCCGGGACGCCGGAGCGGCACGCCCACGGCAGCGCCAGGCGCCCGGCCACCGCGGCGATCACGGCGGCGGCCGCGGCGTCCGGCGCGGTGGCCAGGCAACCGACCTGGATCATCAGGGTGAGCACCAGCGTCACCACGCCGAACGGGCCGATGTCGGACCGCTTCATGATCGCCAAGGCGTCCGCGGCCGGGCGCCCGCTGCCGAGCCCGTCGGCCAGGTCGGCCAGGCCGTCCAGGTGCAGGGCCCGGGTGAGCACCGCCGTCACCGCCACCGCCAGGGCGGCCCGCGGCACCGCCGCCAGGCCCAGCGCATCGCCCAGCAGCAGCACGGCCGCCGCCCCGCCGCCGACGATCAGGCCGGTCAGCGGGGCCGGCACCATCGCGCGCCGGGCCGCCTCCCGGTCGGCCCGCTCCGCCCGCAGCGGCACGATCGTCAGCAGGGTGACCGCCAGCCGCAGCCCGGCGGCGGTGGCGCTCACGGCAGCTCCATGACGCGCCCGGCCACCACCAGGGCCGCCTCCTCCGACTCGGCGGCCAGCCGCTGGTTGAGCGCGCCCAGCAGGTCGCGGAACGCCCGTCCCGACGCGGTCGCCGGCACCAGCGACAGGCCGACCTCGTCGCTGACGGCCACCACCCGCGCCGCCGTGGCCCGCCAGGCGTCGACCAGCTCGTCCAGCCGCGGGCCGACGGCGGCGGGATCGTCCCAGGCGCCGGCCTCGTCGACCGTCGCGGTGAGCCACGTGCCGATGGCGTCGACCAGGACCGCGCCCGCGCCGGACTCCGCGGACCTCAGCGCCTCCGGCAGCGCGGTGGTCTCGACCGTCCGCCACCAGGACGGCCGGCGGCGCCGGTGGGCCTCCACGCGCGCGGCCCACTCGGCGTCGCCGTCGCGCGGCGCGCTCGTCGCCAGATAGGTGACGTCCGGGTGCGCGAGCAGGCGCGACTCGGCCTCGGCCGACTTCCCCGACCGCGCCCCGCCGAGCAGCAGCGTCCGATGCGGACCTCCCGGGGGACGGAGCCAGTGCCCCAGCCGCCGCCGCAGCTCCTCCTCCGACCGGACCCGGTGGTCCACGTGGATCGCCCTCACCTCGGTGCGGGACGTGACGGTCCCCATGCGGCGCAGCAGGCCCAGATGGTCCGGGCAGCCGATCAGGTCGAGCAGGGCCGCGTCGTACCGCGTCCGGGCGGACGGTTCGGGACGATCACCTGGCCCGGCGGCCACCAGGACCCGTTCGCCGTTGGGGCCGCGGACGTCATGGCCGCCGGGGACCTCCTCCCGGACGCATTCCTCCAGCGGCACGCCGCCGATGAGGACGCGGGCGGGCCCGTACCGGGTCCCCGCCGCGCGGAGCCGGCCGCAGGACGCGCAACGGCACCCTTCGGCGGGCCACCCCTCCTTGCCGGCGAACCCCCGCACCTCGATGCGCGCGTCCCGCGACCCGATATCCATCCCAATGTCCTTATCGATGCTCATGGCGTTCGAAACAATAGGCAGTGCCAGGGAGAATGGTTCCGCCGACGTCCATGAGCAGGGAGGAACGGTGGGCAACCCCCCGAACGCACCGTGGCCGCAGACGCCCGGTCAACCCGGCCCCCCGGCAGGGGCCTGGGGCCCGCCCCAGGGTCCGCCACAGGGCCCGCCGCCTGGCCCGCCGCAGGGCCCGCCGCCACCACGCAAAAGCGGTGGCGCCGGGCTGGTGATCGCGCTGGTGGCCGCCGGGCTGGTGGTCGTGGTGGTCGCGGCCGCCGCCGTGTTCTTCCTCACCGGGGACGACGACGATGGCGGAGGAGGAGGGGGCGGGCCGCAGCGGCTCGAGGTCGGGCAGATCGTCGGCGGGGCCGAGGCCAGGCCCGGAAGCGACGGCAGCCTCACCATGGTGCGGCCCGGCGTCGAGCGTCCCGTCGTGGAGGTGTACGGCGACTTCGCCTGCCCGCACTGCGGCACCTTCGACAAGATGATCGACCCGATGCTCAAGGACCTGGCCGTGTCGGGCAAGGCCAAGGTGATCTACCGGCCGATGGTGGTGTTCGGCGAGGGGTCGGAGCCGCAGTACGGCAACTCGCTGCGCGCCGCGTCCGCGATGCGCTGCCTGGGCGACGGGGCCCGCTGGCTGGCCTACCAGGACGCGCTGTACGCCCACCAGCCGGCCACCCTGAGCACCAAGGGCTACGTGCCGGCCGACCTGGTGTCGTACGCGGCGCCGCTGGGGGTGAGCGACCCGGCGTTCCGCGACTGCGTGCTGCGGCAGCGGTACGCGCCGTCGGTGCTGACCACCAGCCGCGCCTACATCGCCTCCGGGATCAACGCGACCCCGACCGTCCGGGTGGACGGCCGGTCGCTCTCGCCCAGCTCGCTGGGCAGCGCGGAGGAGATCCGCCGCGCCATCGAGAGCGGCTGAGAGCGGCTGAGGAAAAGGCAGGGAACCCGCGGACGGGCCGGTCGAGGCACTAGTCTCGCCGCGACCGGTGCGCAGAGGCCGTGGGCATGAGCGTGGGCGGACAGCAGGGAGGTCGACGCGATGGCGTGGAGCTGGCGGTTGGAGAAGGCCGACGGGCGGGCGGCCGGGGTGGCGGAGGAGACCTTCACCACACAGGCGGACGCCGAGTCCTGGCTGGGTGAGAACTGGCGCGGGCTCCGGGAGGAGGGCACCGATCAGGTCACGCTCCTGGACGGCGATTCGCCTGTCTACGGCCCGATGAGCCTGCACGAACCCGAGTGATGATCCGCCGGAACGCGACCGCCCGCCCGGCACGCGGCCGGGCGGGCGGGAGGACCGGGACGTCCGGGACGTCCGGCGGCGGGATGCTCAGGGGCGCCGGGGCGGGCTCTTCGTCTTCGCCGCGTCGCTGATGACCACCGGGTCCAGGATGTCGTCGATGCGCTTGAGCACGTCGGCGTCGAGCTTGACCCCGGCCGCCTTGACGTTGTCGCGGACCTGCTCGGGCCGGGACGCGCCCACGATGGCCGACGACACGTTCTGGTTCTGCAGCACCCAGGCCACCGCGAGCTGCGCCATGCTCAGTCCGAGGTCGGCGGCCACCGGCTTGAGCTCCTGCACCCGGGTCAGCACGTCGTCGTTCAGGTAGCGCTGGACCGCGTCGGCGCCGCCCTTGCCGTCGGTGGCGCGCGACCCCTCGGGCAGCGGCCGCCCCGGCAGGTACTTGCCGCTCAGGACGCCCTGCGCGATCGGCGACCAGACGATCTGCCCGACGCCCTCCCGCTCGCACAGCGGGACGACCTCGGACTCGATGACCCGCCACAGCATCGAGTACTGCGGCTGGTTGGAGACGATCCGTTCGAACCCCATCTCGTCGGCGATCTTCAGGGCGCGCTCGATCTCCTCGGCCCGCCACTCCGACACGCCCACGTACAGCACCTTGCCCTGCCGGACCAGGTCGTCGAACGCCTTGAGGGTCTCCTCCAGCGGCGTCTCGTGGTCGAACCGGTGCGCCTGGTAGAGGTCCACGTAGTCGGTGCGCAGCCGGCGCAGCGACCCGTGGATCGACTCGAAGATGTGCTTGCGCGACAGCCCCCGGTCGTTGGGGCCGGGGCCGGTCGGCCAGAAGACCTTGGTGAAGATCTCCAGGCCCTCGCGGCGCCGCCCCTCCAGCGCCCGTCCCAGGACCTCCTCGGCGCGCGTTCCGGCGTAGACGTCCGCGGTGTCGAAGGTGGTGATCCCTTCGTCGAGGGCCGCCTCCACGCATTCGCGGGCGGCGTCCTCCTCCACCTGGGAACCGTGGGTGAGCCAGTTGCCGTAGGAGATTTCACTGACTTTCAGACCGCTTCGGCCGAGATTCCTGAACTCCATGGGTCCGACCCTAGTGCCGGAAGATCGCCCGAGCGCGGCACGGCCGGACCCATCCTCATGAGAATCCCGCACGGGAGGCCGCACAGACGGCCTCCCGGTCCCCGCCGGTCAGTCCCTGCTGGTCAATCCTTGCCGACCGCTTCCTTCCGGCCCGGCTTGACCTGCGGCGCCGGGACGCGCAGCCGGCGGATCTGCATGGCGCGCATCGCCGCGTACAGGCCGACGCCCTTCTGGTCCTCATCGGGGTACCGCTCGGCGGCCAGCCGCTTGACCCCGCGGCTGATCAGCAGGCCCTCGACGAACACCACGGCCAGCAGCAGCGGCGGCGCGAGCAGCACCAGCAGCTTGGCGGCGGCCAGCGGCAGCAGGCTGAGCGCCACGATCGCGAACATCGCGTACATCAGGTAGGAGCCCATGGTGCGGCGGCCGTCGACGTAGTCGCGGGCCAGCCGGCGGACCGGGCCCTTGTCTCGTTTGAGGAGGTACTTCTCCTCGCCCTTGGCCATGCCCTCGCGCGCCTTGACGCGTTCGGACGCCTGCTTCTCGCGCACCCGCTTGTAGGCCTCCTTGCGGTTGGCCGGGGCGGTGATCGGCTGCCGGCGGCGTTTTTCAGCCTCGCTGCGCTTGGGCGTGGGGCGGCCCTTTCCTCCCGGCTTTGCTACCTGAGGAGGATTCTCGGGGGCTTCCTGGGTACGACGTCGGAACACGAGGATCAGACTACCGGCTGCGAACATCGTGGCTGCCTCGCGCGTTAACGCGTAGGGTGATAAGAACCCCAGCAGTGGTCATTGAGCCCAGTTTGTGACTGAGCACAGCACACGAAGGGACCGGCGCCGCGCGATGAGCGTGATGAAGCGAATGTCGATGATCTTCAAGTCCAAGGCGAACAAAGCCCTGGACCGTATGGAGGATCCCCGCGAGACCCTGGACTATTCCTACCAGCGCCAGCTGGAGATGCTGCAGAAGGTCCGTCGGGGTGTCGCCGACGTCGCCACCTCGCGCAAGCGTCTCGAGCTGCAGATCAACCAGCTCGAGCAGCAGCAGAGCAAGCTGACCGAGCAGGGCAAGAAGGCGTTGCAGGTGGGCCGTGAGGACCTGGCCAGGGAGGCGCTGACCCGGCGCGCCGGCCTGGACTCCCAGCTTGGCGACCTGCGCGCGCAGTACCAGCAGCTGCAGGGCGAGGAGGAGAAGCTGACGCTGGCCTCGCAGCGGCTGCAGGCCAAGGTCGACTCCTTCCGCACCCGCAAGGAGACCATCAAGGCCACCTACACCGCGGCCGAGGCGCAGACCAAGATCAACGAGGCGTTCACCGGCATCTCCGAGGAGATGGGCGATGTGGGCCTGGCGATCCAGCGCGCCGAGGAGAAGACAGAGAACATGAAGGCGCGCGCCGGCGCCATCGACGATCTGCTGGCCTCCGGCGCGCTGGAGGACTTCTCCGGTCCCAAGGACGACATCCAGGCCGAGCTCGACCGGATGGGCTCCGGGCCCGGCGTCGACCTGGAGTTGGAGCGGCTCAAGGCCGAGCTGGGCCAGGGCCCCGCGCCCAAGGAGCTCAACCAGGGCACTCCCGGTGCGCAGGAGCAGGGCGTCGACGCCCCGCAGCAGGCCCAGCAGAAGGCGCAGTGGCCGCAGCCGCCCGGCGGTGCGCAATGATCGTCCGGATCATGGGGGAGGGGCAGCTGGAGATCGCGGCCGACGATCTGACCGCCCTCAACACCTTGGACGACGCGCTCGAGGCCGCGATCGAGTCCGGTGACGAGGCGTCGTTCCGCACCGCGCTGCACGGGCTGCTCGACAACGTGCGCAAGGTCGGCCGGCCGCTGCCGGCCGACAGCCTGTCGTCGTCCGAGCTGATCCTCCCCCCGGCGGACGCGGCGATGGACGAGGTCCGCGGGATGCTCCGCGACGAGGGCCTGATCCCGGACTGAGCGCCGGCCGGCACCGGGCCACCCGACCACGGAGAACCGGAGCAACGGACAGCCCGCCCCTGCCTCGCGGTCAGGCACAAATACCGGTCCTTGTGCGTTTTCCCTGATGAACAGGGGAATGCACCGCGGGGGACAGGGGGACCGGATGGTTCGTACGCGGTATGCCCCCGATAGGGGGCTGACGTCACGGATGCTCGTGACGATGTTCCTGCTCGGGCTGGTCTATGTCGTCTTCGTGACGGCGTTCTTCGTGATCGCGCCCAGCTGGGGGCTGATCGCACTGGTGATCGCGGTGGTCTTCCTCCTCGCGCAGTACTTCTTCTCCGACCGGCTGGCGCTGTACGCGATGCACGGCCGGGAGGTGTCCCCGGCGGAGATGCCCGAGCTGCACGGCGTGGTCGACCGGATCTGCGCGATGTCGGACACGCCCAAGCCCCGGGTGGCCGTCGCGGACACCGACGTGCCCAACGCGTTCGCGACCGGCCGCGACCAGCGCCGGGCCGTGGTGTGCGTGACGACCGGCCTGCTGCGCCGGCTCGACCCGGTCGAGCTGGAGGGCGTGCTGGCGCACGAGATGTCGCACATCGCGCACCGCGACGTCGCGGTCATGACGATCGCCTCGTTCCTGGGCGTGTGCGCGGGCCTGATCACCAGGTTCGGGCTGGAGTGGGGGCTGTGGGGCGGCTTCCGGCAGCGGAACGGCGACCAGAACACCGGGCTGGTGCTGCTGGCGGTGATCGCGGTCAGCGCGGTCGCGTACGCGGTGAGCTTCCTGCTGACCCGGGCGCTGTCGCGGTACCGGGAACTGTCGGCCGACCGGGCGGCGGCGCTGCTGACCGGGCGGCCGTCGGCGCTGGCCGGGGCACTGACCAAGATCTCGGGGGAGATGGCCCGGATCCCGAACCGCGACCTGCGGGCGGCCGAGCCGTTCAACGCCTTCTTCTTCGCGCCCGCCTTCACCAAGGGGTTCAGCGTGTCCTCGCTGTTCTCCACGCACCCGCCGCTGGAGCGGCGGCTGGCGCAGCTGCGGGAGATCTCCGGCCGGCTGAGCAGGGGAGCGTGAGGCGATGGGGTTCCTGGACGTGCTGCTCGGCCGGTCCAAGCCGGCCAAGCCCGACCTCGACCGGCTGTTCGCGCTGCCGACGGCGGCGGTGACGCTGGAGGCGGCGGCGGGGTTCACGCCCACCGGGCTCGGCTCGGTGTGCTTCCGGGCAGCCGAGGGCGGCGCGTTCGCCCGGCTGCAACGCGACGTCCAAGAGCTGCTGGACGCCGACGAGGGCCCGCAGGTGGAGCTGAGCACCGACTCCTACGGCTACACCTGGCTGCTGGCCCGGCACGATCCCGGCGACCTGGCCGGGCTGGTCACCGATCTGCACGCGGTCAACGCCTCGCTGGAGTCGGCCGGGTTCGGGCCGCACCTGCTGTGCTCGCTGGCCGGCTTCCGCGGGCCGGGGCCCGGGCCGGACGAGCGGCCGCTGGCGCTGGTCTACCTCTACAAGCGCGGCACCTTCTACCCGTTCGCTCCGGTTCCGGGTGCCGCCGAGCGCCGCGACAACGCCCTTGAGCTGCAGGTCCGCGGCGCGGTCGGGGCCGATCTGCCGTTCGAGGACGATCTGGCCCGCTGGTTCCCGGTCTGGGGCGCGCCCGGGCTGTGACCCGTTTCGGGGTGGTCTCGGCGGGCAGACGGCCTTGAGTACTTGGAAGGGGGAACGTCATGACCGGTGGCCTGTACGGACCGGGGAACCACGACCCCGATCCTTTCGAGGAGTTCTTCGCCCGTTTCTTCGGCCCCGGAATGCCGCGGCGGCCCGTGCAGCGGGTCGACATCGGGCGGCTGATGAACGAGGAGGCCCGCGAGGCCGTCCGGGAGGCGGCGCTGAAGGCCGCCGAGTGGGGCAGCCGCGATCTGGACACCGACCACATCCTGTGGGCCCTGGCCCGCCAGGAGAGCACCCGGCGGCTGCTGGAGCGCGCCGGGGTGGACGCCGGCGTGATCCTGCGGGACGTCGAGGCCGAGGTGTCCCGCGGCAAGGCGAAGGAGAACCCGCCGGAGCTGACGCCGGCGGCCAAGCGCGCGCTTCTGGACGCCCACCAGATCTCGCGGGCCCTCGGCGCGTCCTACATCGGCCCGGAGCATCTGCTGTTCGCGCTGCCGCTGACCCCCGAGTCCCCGGCGGGCCGCATCCTGGCCCGGGAGCGGCTCACGCCCGAGGCGCTGCGGGACGCCGTCGGCGGCGGGCCGCGCGGCGGCGGGCCCCCGCCGACCGGGACCCCCACGCTGGACGAGTACGGCCGCGACCTGACCGCGCTGGCCGCCGAGGGCCGGATGGACCCGGTGGTGGGCCGGGACGAGCAGATCGAGCAGACCGTCGAGGTGCTGTCCCGCCGCACGAAGAACAACCCGGTGCTGATCGGCGACCCGGGCGTCGGCAAGACGGCGATCGTGGAGGGCATCGCGCAGCGCGTGGTGGACGGCGACGTGCCCGAGACGCTGTGCGGCAAGCGGGTCGTCCAGCTGGACCTGGTCGGCGTCATCGCCGGGACCCGGTACCGCGGCGACTTCGAGGAGCGGCTGAAGAAGATCGTCGACGAGATCCGGGCGCACTCCGAGCAGCTGGTGATCTTCATCGACGAGCTGCACACGATGGTCAGCGCCGGCGGCGGCGAGGGCGGCATCAACGCGGGGAACATGCTCAAGCCCGCGCTGGCCCGCGGCGAGCTGCACATCATCGGCGCGACCACGATCGACGAGTACCGCAAGAACGTGGAGAAGGACGCCGCGCTGGAGCGGCGGTTCCAGCCGATCCTGGTGCCCGAGCCGGCCGTGGACGACACCATCGAGATCCTGCGCGGCCTGCGCGACCGCTACGAGGCCCACCACCAGGTGCGGTTCACCGACGAGGCGCTGCTGGCGGCGGCCGAGCTGAGCGACCGCTACATCACCGACCGGTTCCTGCCGGACAAGGCGATCGACCTGGTCGACCAGGCGGGCGCCCGGGTCCGGCTGCGGGTGCGCACCCCGGCGGGCGAGGCGCGGCGGCTCGAACAGGAGCTGGCGGACCTGCGCCGGGAGAAGGAGCACGCGGTCACGGCGGAGGACTACGAGCGCGCGTCGTCCCTGCGCGACGAGATCATGGCCCTGGAGCGGCGCGTCGCCGACGCCCACGAGGGCGACCACAAGGCCGTGCCCGAGGTGACCCATGTCGACGTCGCCGAGGTGGTGTCCCGGACGACCGGCGTTCCGGTGTCCCAGCTGACCGAGGAGGAACGCGACCGGCTGCTGCGCCTGGAGGAGCACCTGCACCAGCGGGTGATCGGGCAGGACGAGGCGGTCTCGGCGGTGGCCGAGGCGGTCCGCCGGTCCCGTTCGGGGATGGCGCCGCCGGACCGCCCGATCGGCAGCTTCCTGTTCCTGGGGCCGACCGGGGTGGGCAAGACCGAGCTGGCGCGGGCGCTGGCCGAGGCGCTGTTCGGGTCGTCCGACCGGATGATCCGCTTCGACATGAGCGAGTTCCAGGAGCGGCACACCGTCAGCCGCCTGGTCGGCGCGCCGCCCGGGTACGTCGGGTACGAGGAGGCGGGCCAGCTCACCGACGCGGTGCGGCGCACCCCCTACGCGGTGGTGCTGCTCGACGAGATCGAGAAGGCCAACCAGGACGTCTTCAACGTGCTGCTGCAGCTGCTGGACGACGGCCGGCTGACCGACGCGCAGGGCCGCACCGTCGACTTCAAGAACACGATCGTCATCATGACCAGCAACCTGGGCTCGGAGCTGATCGTGGGCAGCGGCGGCCGGATCGGCTTCGGCGACAGCGGCGACGGGGCGGCCGAGGCGTCGGTGCGCGACCGGGTGCTGCGGCTGCTGCGGGACCGGCTGCGGCCGGAGTTCCTCAACCGGATCGACGAGATCATCGTGTTCCGGCAGCTGGACGCCGAGCAGCTCCGGCGGATCACCGACCTGCTGCTGGAGGAGACCCGGCGCCGCCTGCACGCCCAGCACGTCACGGTGGAGTTCGGCACCGCGGCGGTCGACTGGCTGGCCGAGCGGGGCTTCCAGCCCGAGTTCGGCGCCCGCCCGCTGAGCCGCACCATCCAGCGCGAGGTCGGCAACAGGCTGTCGCGGCTGCTGCTGGACGGCTCGCTGCACCCCGGCCAGCACGTGCGGGTCACGGTCAGGGACGACCGCCTGGAGTTCGAGGCGACCGCCCCGCGCGAGCGCGCGGAAGCCGCCGCGGCACCGCCGGACTGACTGTGGCACCCTCGGGGGGACGTGCCGATCACCCCCGGGAGGAGCTTCATGGCCGTGGAGCCTTGGACGCATGACCGCCACTGCGACGCGGCCGAGGCCGAGATCAGCGCCTTCGCCCGCGCCGTCGAGGGCGCCGACTGGGAGGCGCCCGTGCCGACCTGCCCGGGCTGGTCGCTGGGCGATCTGGCGCGGCATCTCGGGGTGACCCACAGGTGGGCCGAGGCCCTGGTGCGCACCAGGGCGCAGGAGCGGCAGAGCCCCCGCGGGCTGGGCGTCACGCGGCCGGAGGGGCCGGAGGGGCTGCTGCCGTGGTTCGCGGACGGCGGCGAGCGGCTGGTCAAGACGCTGCGCTCGCACGATCCCGGGACGCCGGTCTGGGCCTGGGGCGCGGACCGGCACGTGCGGTTCTGGTCGCGCCGGATGCTGCACGAGACGCTCGTGCACCGCTGCGACGCCGAACTGGCCCTCGGCCTGCGGCCGCGGATCGATCCCGGGACCGCCGTGGACGGCGTGGCGGAGCTGCTGGCGAACCTGCCCAGCGCCGCCGCGTTCGCGCCCAAGGTCGGCGAACTGCGCGGGGACGGCACCGCGCTGGCCTTCGTCGCCGCCGACGCCGGGACGAGCTGGACCGTCCGGCTCCGGCCGGACGGGTTCGACTGGTCCGCCGAGGACATCGCCGGCGGCGGCGCCGGCCCGGAGGCCGGCGCCGCCGTCAGCGGCGATGCCGCGGACCTCTACCTGTTCCTGTGGGGCCGCCGCAAGCTCGGCGACCCCGCGCTGGAGTTCTCCGGGGACGAGGTGCTGCTCGTCCACTGGGTGGAGAACTCGGCGATCTAGGGGAGGGCCAGCATCCGGTCGAGGGCCGTCCGGGCGTGGCGGGTGGTCTCCTCGTCCACCTCGATGCGGTTGACGACCTCGCCCGCCGCCAGCGTCTCCAGGGACCGGACCAGGTGCGGCAGGTCGATCCGGTTCATCGTCGAGCAGAAGCACACGGCCTTGTCCAGGAACATGACGTTCTTGTCCGGGTGCTCGTTCGCCAGCCGCCGCACCAGGTTCAGCTCGGTGCCGACCGCCCACGCCGATCCGGGCGGCGCCGCCTCGATGGTCTTGATGATGTACTCGGTCGACCCGATCAGGTCGGCGTTCAGCACGACCTCGTGCCGGCACTCGGGGTGCACCAGGACGTTCACCCCGGGCACCCGGGCGCGGACCTCGTCCACCGACTCCTTGCTGAAGCGGCCGTGGACCGAGCAGTGGCCGCGCCACAGGATCATCTTGGCGTCCCGCAGTTCCTCCTGGGAGAGCCCCCCGTTGGGGCGGTGCGGGTTGTAGACGACGCAGTCGTCCAGGGCGAAGCCCATCTCCAGGACGGCGGTGTTGCGGCCGAGGTGCTGGTCGGGGAGGAACAGCACCTTCTTGCCGCCCGCCCCACCCTCGCCATAGGCCCAGTCCAGCGCGCGCTTGGCGTTGGACGAGGTGCAGACCGTGCCGCCGTGGCGGCCCACGAACGCCTTGATGTCGGCCGAGGAGTTCATGTAGGTGACCGGGACGACGTCGTCGGCGATCCCTGCGTCCTCCAGGACCTCCCAGCACTCCTCGACCTGGTCGAAGGTGGCCATGTCGGCCATCGAGCAGCCGGCGGCCAGGTCCGGCAGCACCACCTGCTGGTGGGGGGCGGTGAGGATGTCGGCCGACTCGGCCATGAAGTGCACGCCGCAGAACACGATGTAGGGCGCCTCGGGCCGGGCCGCCGCCTGCTGGGCGAGCTTGAACGAGTCACCGGTCACGTCCGCGAACTGGATGACCTCGTCGCGCTGGTAGTGGTGGCCCAGGACGAACACCTGGTCGCCCAGCGCGGCCTTGGCCGCCCTGGCCCGTTCCACGAGTGCCGGGTCGGAGGCGGGCGGCAGGTCGCCGGGGCAGTCCACGCCGCGCTCGCTGGCCGGATCGGCCCCCTCGCCCAGGAACAGCAGTGGAAGGTCACGCACGGGGGTGGTCACGGGAGTCTCCCTCCTGCGACGGGGCTTATCGTCGCTTTGACGACTAATCATGGCATACCCGGCGGACGGGACCTTCCGCCAGGGGGTGCCCAGAAGGTCCGCGAAACTCCGGCCGGTGACCGGAATGAGCACGCGGCGAGGTACGTTGGTGTACGGAAGAGACGCACGGCGTCCTCGATGACATGCCGAATAGCCGCGAGACCGGGAGCTGAGCACATGGCAGGCGAGACGACCACGCAGGAGACCACCGAGGGCGTCATGGTCACCGACGCCGCCGCCGAGAAGGCCAAGAGCCTGCTCGAGCAGGAGGGCCGGGACGACCTCGCGCTGCGCGTCGCCGTGCAGCCCGGCGGCTGCTCGGGCCTGGTCTACCAGCTGTTCTTCGACGAGCGCGAGATGGACGGCGACCAGGTCCAGGACTTCGGCGGCCTCAGCGTCCGGGTGGACCGGATGAGCGCCCCCTACCTGGGCGGCGCGACCATCGACTACGTGGACTCGATCGAGAAGCAGGGCTTCACGATCGACAACCCGAACGCGTCGGGCTCCTGCGCCTGCGGCGACTCCTTCAACTAGCAGGGATCGCCCCGAAACGCGGTCCGGACCTGCCGTCCGGACCGCTCTTTTCGTGTCGCCTGGAATACCGACGACTGTGGCCCGCGGTGCGATGGCAAGTAGTCTTTCCGGGTTGTACGACAGCCGGATACAGAGCCGGACGACACCGACGAGGAGAGCGACGCCGTGCGCATCGCCGTGACAGGCTCCATCGCGACCGACCATCTGATGACCTTCCCCGGCAGGTTCGCCGACCAGCTCATCCCCGATCAGCTCGATCGGGTCTCGCTGTCCTTCCTGGTGGACGAGCTGGAGATCCGCCGCGGCGGGATCGCCGCCAACATCTGCTTCGGGATGGGCAGCCTGGGCCAGGAGTCCATCCTGGTGGGCTCGGTCGGGGACGACTTCGCCGACTACCGCTCCTGGCTGGAGCGGCACGGCGTCGACACCGACTCGGTGCACGTCTCCGAGCTGCACCACACCGCGCGGTTCCTGTGCACCACCGACCAGGACCAGAACCAGATCGCCACCTTCTACGCCGGGGCGATGAGCGAGGCCCGCTCGATCGAGCTGGGCCCGGTGGCCGACCGCGTCGGCGGCCTCGACCTCGTCGTGATCAGCCCGAACGACCCCGAGGCGATGGTCCGGCACACCGAGGAGTGCCGCGAGCGCGGCATCCCGTTCGTGGCCGACCCGTCCCAGCAGCTGGCCCGGATGGAGGGGCCCGAGGTCCGCAAGCTCATCGACGGCGCCGCCTACCTGTTCACCAACGAGTACGAGAAGGCCCTCTGCGAGGAGAAGACCGGCTGGTCGAGCCAGGAGATCCTGGACCGGGTCGACGTCCGCGTCACCACCCTGGGCGCCAAGGGCGTGGCGATCGACCGCAAGGGCGAGGAGGGCCTGCACGTCCCGGTCACCCCCGTGCCGTCGGTCGTCGACCCGACCGGCGTCGGCGACGCGTTCCGCGCGGGCTTCCTGACGGCGATCGCCTGGGAGCTCCCGCTCGAACGCGCCGCCCAGGTCGGCAACGCCATCGCCGCCCACGTCCTGGAGGCCGCCGGCCCGCAGGAGTACCGCCTGGGCACCCAGGCCTTCATCGACCGCCTCACCCAGGCCTACGGCCAGGAAGCCGCCGACGAAGTCGCCCCCCACCTCTCCTGCCCCACCCCGTAAGACCACCGCCCGCTCGCGGCGCGTCCCAGACCTCAGCTAACGCGCGGGCGCGCTACCTGGCCGGTGGGGCGATGCCGGAGGCAAGCCTCACCGGCCAGATCGCGAAGCGATGTCGCGCTCGCCCAAGCACGGTCAGGGTGCGAGCCGCCAGGCGAGCGCCCTGGGCCGGGATTGCAAAAAACACAGCGCGCTCAGTACGTGCGGCGGATGTGGAAGGCCCAGCCCTTGGGTGGAGAGCCCGCCGGGGCCTGGGCGTGGTAGAGGGTCTCCTCGCGGACGAAGTCCTGCGACTTCATCCGGCACCACGCGGGCACGTCGGTGCGGGCGGCGACGTCGTCGGCGAGGACGGCCACCACCTCGCCGACCGGGATCTCCCGGATCCGCTCGGCCAGCAGGATGATCGGGATGGGGCACTTGCGGCCCAGCGCGTCGATGACCAGCACGGGCTCGGGCCCGGCCGGCTCGGGGGCGGGGGCCGGGGCGGTCTGCGGCGGGGCGCCGCGGCGCGACCCGGTCTTCGCACGTCCTAGGAACCTCATGTGCGGGCCCGCCTCCCTCTGGTCCTGTCCATCATTGTGCGCTCACCCCCGCGGACCGGCGCAGCCGGGCCACGATGTCGGGGAGCACGGCGAGGAGGCGGTCGACGTCGTCCGGATTCGCGCCACGCGGCAGCGATACCCGTACGTTGCCATGCGTAATCACCCCCATCGCCTCGAGGACATGGCTGGGTCGCAGCGTATCCGCCGTGCACGAGCTTCCCGAGGAAACCGCGAAACCCAGTCGGTCCAGTTCGGTGAGCAGCGCCTCGCCCGGTACGTACAGGCAGGAGAAGGTGACCAGGTGCGGCAGCCGGTCGGTGGGATGGCCGACCACCTCGACGTCGGGGACGAGCCGCGGCACCTCCGTCCGGATCCGGTCGACCAGGCCGGACAGGCGGGGCGCCTCGGCGACGGCCTCCGCGGCGCGGGCCTCCAGCGCGGCGGCCGCGGCGACGGCGGCCGGGACGTTCTCGAACCCGGGGACGCGGCGGTCCCCGCGCTCGTCGTGCGGGAGCGGCGAGCGCCACCGGTTGCCCTTGCGCACGACCAGCAGGCCGACGCCGGGCGGCCCGCCCCATTTGTGCGCGCTGGCGGCCAGGTAGGACCAGCCGCCCGGGATCGCGGCGCGTCCGGCGGACTGGGCGGCGTCCACGAACAGCGGGACGCCCGCGGCCCGGCACGCCTCGGCGGCCGCGGCGACCGGCTGCAGCGTGCCGACCTCGTGGTTGGCCGACTGCAGGCACGCCAGCGCCGTGTCGGGACGGAGCGCCGCGGCGAACCCGGCGGGTTCGACCCGCCCGTACCGGTCGACGGGGACCGTGGTGACCTCGCCGCCGTCGCGTTCGTGCGTCTCGGCGGCGTGCAGCACGCTGGAGTGCTCCACGGCGCTCACCACCAGGTGCCGGCCCGCGCGGCGGCGCGCGTGCAGGGCGCCCAGGACGGCCAGGTGCACCGCCTGGGTGCCCGAGGTGGTGAACGACAGTTCGTCCGCCCGCACGCCCAGCGCCTCGGCCGTGCGGGCGCGCGCGCCGTCCAGCAGCACGCGGGCGCCGCGGGCGGCGCCGTACAGCCGCGCCGGGTCGGCCCAGCCGCCCTCCAGGGCGTCCAGGAGGGCCTGGCGCGCGGCCGGGTGGAGCGGCTCGGTGGACGCGGCGTCGAAGTAGGCGCCCGGGGCGTGGGAATCGGCCACGTCAGCACCCTAACCGGGCACCCGATCGGGGGTTTGCGGGACCCTCACGCTAATGTGTCCCCCACACGTGTAACAACTGATCTCACCGCCCGGCAGACCGGGCTTTCTATCCGTGGGGAAGGCATTTCGTGAGTCCGACCCGCTCTAGGGAGCGGCGTACGCCTGTGCGCGGTCGCCGCGCATTGACGAGCGCCGGCGCGCTGGGCCTGCTGGCGCTGACCGCCACCGCGTGCAGCGGCGAGGCGTCCCGCCTGGGCATGCCCGAGCCGATCAGTGACCAGGCCGAGCGCATGCTCAAGCTGTGGCAGGGTTCCTGGATCGCCGCGTTCGCCGTGGGCGGCGTGGTCTGGGGCCTGATCATCTGGGCGGTGCTGTTCCACCGCAAGCGCTCCGACGACCTGCCGCCGCAGGTGCGTTACAACATGCCGATCGAGATCCTCTACACGGCGGTCCCGTTCGTCATCATCGGCGTGCTGTTCTACTTCACGGCCCGGGACGAGAACTACGTCGAGAAGACCACCGCCAATCCGGCGGTGACGGTCGACGTGACCGGGTTCCAGTGGAGCTGGCAGTTCGACTACCGGGAGAAGGACTCCGCGGGCAAGGAGCGCACGGTCGCCTCGGTCGTCGGCACCCCGGTGAACCCGAACGCCACCACGGGGGCCAAGCCGGTCATGACGATCCCGGCGGGCGAGACGGTTCGCGTGCGGCTGCACGCCAATGACGTCATCCACTCGTTCTGGGTGCCGGCGCTCCTCTACAAGAAGGACGTCATGCCCGGCTACACCAACGAGTTCGAATTCACGGCCCGGAAGACCGGGACGTACGAGGGCCGTTGCGCGGAGCTCTGCGGGGTCGACCACAGCCGGATGCTGTTCCAGCTGAAGGTCGTCTCGCCGCAGGAGTACGACCGGTTCATCGCCGATGCCAAGCGCAAGGCGACGGGGGGTGCCCAGCAGTGACCACGGTGAGCGAGGCGCCGGGCGACCTGGCGGTCGCCGGGGCGCGGACGAGCAAGGGGCGCATCCTCGCCTCCTGGATGTCGTCCACCGACCACAAGGTGATCGGGTACCTGTATCTGATCACCTCGTTCGTGATGTTCCTGCTCGGCGGCGTGATGGCGCTGATCATGCGGCTCGAGCTGTTCGAGCCGGGGCTGGACTACGTGAGCAACGAGCAGTTCAACCAGCTGTTCACGATGCACGGCACGATCATGCTGCTGATGTTCGCGACCCCGCTGTTCGCCGGGTTCGCCAACGTGATCATGCCGCTCCAGATCGGCGCGCCGGACGTGGCGTTCCCGCGGATGAACATGCTGGCGTACTGGCTGTTCCTGTTCGGCAGCCTGATCGTGATCGCCGGGTTCCTGACGCCGGGCGGCGCGGCCAGCTTCGGCTGGTTCGCCTACGCCCCGCTGTCGGACGCGGTGCGGTCGCCGGGCATCGGCGGCGACATGTGGGTGATGGGCCTGGCCATGTCGGGCTTCGGCACCATCATGGGCGCGGTCAACTTCATCACCACGATCCTGTGCATGCGGGCGCCCGGCATGACGATGTTCCGGATGCCGATCTTCACCTGGAACATCCTGCTGACCTCGATCCTGGTGCTGCTGGCGTTCCCGGTCCTGGCGGCGGCGCTGCTGGCGCTGGAGGCCGACCGCAAGCTCGGCGCGCACGTGTTCGACGCCGCGCACGGCGGGGCGCTGCTGTGGCAGCACCTGTTCTGGTTCTTCGGGCATCCGGAGGTCTACATCATCGCGTTGCCCTTCTTCGGCATCGTGACCGAGATCCTCCCGGTGTTCAGCCGCAAGCCGGTGTTCGGCTACATCGGCCTGGTGTTCGCGACGATCTCGATCGCGGGCCTGTCGGTCACCGTGTGGGCGCACCACATGTTCGTCACCGGCCAGGTGCTGCTGCCGTTCTTCTCGTTCATGACGTTCCTGATCGCGGTGCCCACAGGGGTGAAGTTCTTCAACTGGGTCGGAACTATATGGCGAGGGCAATTGACGTTCGAGTCGCCCATGCTGTGGTCGATCGGCTTCCTGGTGACGTTCCTGTTCGGCGGTCTGACCGGTGTCATCCTGGCCTCGCCGCCGATGGACTTCCAGCTGTCGGACTCCTACTTCGTCGTGGCGCACTTCCACTACGTCGTGTTCGGCACGGTGGTGTTCGCGATGTTCGCCGGGTTCTACTTCTGGTGGCCGAAGTGGACCGGGAAGATGCTGAACGACCGGCTCGGCAAGGTGCACTTCTGGATGCTGTTCATCGGCTTCCACGGCACGTTCCTGATCCAGCACTGGCTGGGCGCCGCGGGCATGCCGCGCCGGTACGCCGACTACGCCAGCGAGTTCACCGGGATGAACCAGGTGTCCTCGGCGTTCTCGCTGCTGCTCGGGCTGTCGATGCTGCCGTTCTTCTACAACGTCTACATCACCTACAAGAAGGGCAAGCGGGTCGAGGTGGACGACCCGTGGGGGTACGGCGCGTCCCTGGAGTGGGCGACGTCCTGCCCGCCGCCCCGGCACAACTTCAACTCGATCCCGCGGATCCGCTCCGAGCGTCCGGCCTTCGACCTGCACCATCCGCACGTCGGGGCCAAGGGCGAGCTCACCGGGACGAAGGGCTAGGCGATGCGCGTTCAGGCGTTCATGTTCTATGGGTGCGCGGTCTTCTTCCTCGCCACCGACGTCGTCTACTGGCTGTGGTCCAAGGACTGGACGGGCACCACGGCGCTGGCCCTGTCCGTCGGCCTGGCCGGGCTGATCGGGTTCTACATCCACTTCACGATCCGCCGGCTGGAGAAGGGCAACGGCGGGCCGCTGTACGAGGACGACCCCGAGGGTGAGATCGCCGACGCGGCGGGCGAGTTGGGCTTCTTCAGCCCGCACAGCTGGTGGCCGCTGTTCGTGGCGCTGTCGGCCGCGGCCGTGGCGCTGGGCGTGGTGTTCGGGTGGTGGCTGGTGATCCTGGGTGCGTGCGCCGCCATCATGACGACGATCGGGCTGGTGTTCGAGTATTACCGGGGCCATTTCTCGCACTGAGTGCACCGGGAATCGGTAAAGGAACGCTCTGAGGGCCGGTACCCGCGAATTTCGCGGGTACCGGCCCTTTCATGATGATCTCGTTCACTATGTGCTCCGGGCCCGGTGCGCCTTCCGGGCCCCATCTTCGCGCGGCCGCACTGGGCCTGACGGCGGTGGTGGCGGGGGCGGGCCTGGCGGGATGTTCCTCGGACGCCGGGATGGTGGCGACCGGTGCCGGTGAGGTGGCGCTGGCGGTCAGCCCGGCGGAGGGCGGGGCGCGGCCGCGTCCCGACAGCCCGATCGCCGTGCAGGCGCGGCAGGGGACCATTGAGAACGTCACCGTCTCCACCAAGGGCGAGCAGGTGGAGGGCGCGTTGAGCGCCGACCGGACGCAGTGGCGGTCGCGCTGGTCGCTGCAGCCCGCGACCGAGTACACGGTCACCGCCACCGCGCTCGGCGGGGACGGCAAGACCCGCACCAAGAGCAGCCGGTTCAAGACCGCCGCGGCCAAGAAGACGCTCGGTGTCACCTTCGAGGGGCCGTACAACAAGGAGGTCGTCGGCGTCGGGATGCCCATCGTCATGAAGTTCGCCCGCGAGGTCTCCGACCGGGCCGCGGTGGAGCGGGCGATGGAGGTGCGTTCCAGCAATCCGGTCGAGGGCGCCTGGCATTGGTTCGACGGCCAGACGATGGTGTTCCGCACCAAGAACTTCTGGCCCCGCCAGACCAAGGTGAGCCTGCGCGCCCACCTGAGCGGCGTGGCGGCCGGCAAGGACGTCTACGGGGGGAAGAACCAGACCCTCGACTTCCGGGTCGGCGACGAGCACATCAGCAAGGCCAGCGAGGACAAGCACAACCTGGTCGTGAAGAAGAACGGCAAGATCGTCCGGAAGATCCCGGTCAGCATGGGGAAGGGCGGCGTCCGCAAGTACACCACCACCAACGGCATGCACCTG
This sequence comes from Actinomadura vinacea, assembly GCF_039532545.1. Classification (NCBI taxonomy): domain Bacteria; kingdom Bacillati; phylum Actinomycetota; class Actinomycetes; order Streptosporangiales; family Thermomonosporaceae; genus Actinomadura; species Actinomadura vinacea. The sequence continues at coordinate 23,522 of NZ_BAAARW010000005.1, forward strand.
ACGATGGACAAGGGCAACCCGGTCACCATGACGTCCGAGTGGGAGGGCTGCGGCCCAGGGTGCGCCGGCTACTACAGCCTGACCGTCGCCCACGCCGTCCGCATCTCCAACAGCGGCGAGTACGTGCACAGCGCGCCGTGGTCGGTGGGTTCGCAGGGCAACAGCAACGTCAGCCACGGCTGCATCAACGCCAGCCCTTCGCACGCGGACTGGTTCTACAACTTCTCCCAGCGCGGCGACCCGTTCGAGGTGACGGGCAGCAACCGGGAACTGGAGCCGGACAACGGCTGGGGCTACTGGCAGATGAAGTGGCAGGACTGGGTCAAGGGCAGCGCCCTCAAGCAGTCCATGCGGATCGGGCCACAGGGCGGCACTCCCATGCAGAACTCCGCCGAGGGCGCGGTGGCGGAGTCCGGGCAGCGCTCCTGAGCTCGCCGTCGGCCGAGGCGTCAACCGGCTAGCGTCGCTGCGGGGGAGGTTCCGGGACGCCGTGCAGCCGGGCCCAGTCGCGGGCCATGGCGATGCGTTCGGGTGCCGACGGGTGGGTCATGTAGAGGACCCGTTCGAGCGGGTCCGGCCCCAGGTCGGAGATGTTGCGGCTCGACAGCTCGTGCTGCATCGACGCGAAAGTGGCCGGGTCGCGGGTGAGGTCGAGCGAGTGCGCGTCGGCGCGGGCCTCGATCTGCCGGCTGATGAGGTTCTGCACGGGTGTTCCGAGCTGCATCGCGACCGTCACCAGCGCGAGCAGCAGCGCCAGCGACCGCGGATCGGCCGCGCCGCCCGCGGCGCCGTCCCCGTCACCGCCCTCGGGGGCGACGCCAGAGCGCCGCAGCAGGCGCGGCGAGCTGAGCAGCAGGTGGAGCAGGCAGACCGCCGCGGAGACGCTGAGCGCGCCGATGAGCGTCCCGTAGAGAACGTCGGCGTACTTGGCGTGCCCGAGCTCGTGCGCCACGATCGCCTTGACGCGCGGTTCCGGCGTCGCCTTCAGCAGCGTGTCGTACACGACGATGCGGCGGGTCGAGCCGAAACCGGAGACGTAGGCGTTGAGCGCGGTCGTGCGGCGGGACGCGTCGGCGACCAGCACGTCCTTCACCGGCACGCCGTCGCGCTGGGCCATCGCCAGCAGGTCGGCGCGCAGCCGGCCCTGCGGCAGCGAGTGGAACTTGTTGAAGACCGGCTCGAACGCGATCGGGTAGAGGAACGACATCGTCACGACCAGGAGGAAGCCGGCCGCGGCGGCGCCCGTCCACCAGTAGCGCGGGAAGCGGCGCAGCGCCCAGTACAGCAGGAGCAGCGCCAGCGTCCAGACGATCCAGGTGACGCCGAGCGACTTGGCCTGGTCGACGAACCACTCCGGCCACGACTGCGTGGACAGCCCGTACCGGCGCAGGACGGCCTCGCCCCAGACGCCGAACGGAAGCCCGGCCAGGCGCAGCACGGTGGTGAGCGCCACGGCCGCCACCGCGACCCGCAGCGGCCACCGGCGCACGCGCGCGGTCGTCCAGGCGATGAAGCGGGCGCCCAGCGGGGTGAGGCCGAGCACCAGCACCACGGCCAGGCCGGCGACCAGGCTGCTGTAGGCGCGCGGGGCCAGTGCGGCGTCGAACGCGCGGGACCGGGCGATCTCCGCGGCGCTGAAGTCGCGGGACGGGTCCACCGGCGCCGCGCCGCCCGGCACGTCCCCGGGCAGCGGGTTCCACGGCGTGGTGAGGGCCAGCACCGCGCCGACGGCGGCGAACAGCACGAGGGCGGCGATCGCGGCGGCCCGCCGGGACCTGGCGTCGGCCGTCGGCTCGGCGCTCATCGCAGTTCCCTCCGCAGGTAGTCGCGCCATTCGGCGGTGAAACGGGCCGGGGTCAGGCCCAGCACCTCGCGCAGCGCCGCGGCCTCGGACCGCCGTCCCGCGGCCCGGTAGAGCCGGACCAGACTCGCCTCACCGTACCGGTCGGCGATCATGCGGCAGGCCAGCCACGCCTCCTGGTAGCTCTGGGAGAGCCGGCCGGAGGCGGCGGCGTCGAAGGCGGTGCGGCCGGGCAGCCCGGCGGGCAGCCGTCCGGCGGCCACCTCGCGGCGCAGCTCGCGCGCGGCCGACGGCACGCTCACCGGCATGCCGTGGTAGCCGACGTAGTCGGCGAAGCCCTCGATGAGCCAGATCGGGGTGCGGCCGTCGCGCGCCCCGCCGGTGGCGACGTGCGTCAGCTCATGGGTGAGCACGACGTCGCGGCCCAGGTCGTTGAGGCGGCCGAAGGTGCCGGGCGCGATGACGACGCGGTCCGCGCCGGGGCCGCCCGCGGTGGGCGCGACGGTGGCGAGCGCGGCGATCCCGCCCAGGTCGCGGTCGCCGCCCGCCAGCGCGCCGGCCCGGGCGTCGGTGCCGGGCACCAGCGCGACCACCCGCCCGCGCCAGCCCCGGACGGCCGCCGCGCCGGTGATCCGGGCGACGGCGGGGACGGCCTCGTCCAGCCGGCGTGCGATCTCCGCCAGGGCGGGCCCGTCGCCGATGACCAGGCCGGTGCGGCCCCGCACGGCGGTGAGCGGGCCGCCGTCCCAGATCTCGGCGTCGTCGGGGAGACCGCGTTCCGCGCCGGCACCGGTGATCACCCAGGTGCCCGAGCGCGGCGCGAACGCCAGATGCCGGTTGCGCCGCAGCGGGTCGGCGTCGTGGCCGCGCAGCCGGTAGCCGAGCGTGACCTGGACGAGCACGGCGCTCCCGGTGGTGGAGACGACCCGTTCGAACCGCTCCCGCCAGCCGTCCAGCGGAAGCTTGAGCAGGTTGTCGAACATCGCGGCCTGGGCCTGCCGGTAGCCCGCCGGGGCGGCGGCGACCGTGGCCATGAACGCGGCGCGGTCGCGGTCGCGGACGGCCGCGGCCCGGTTGGCCAGGACGGTGGCTACCGCCTCCCGGTCGGGCGGTCCGACATCGGGGCCTGGCAGCGTCCGCGCCTGGTCTCCGGACGCGCTTCGGGCAGGGCCTTCGGAGCCGGCGGCGGACAGGCCCGCGCCCGCGAGGGCGCAGACGGCGGAGCCCGCGGCGATCGCCGTGAGGGCCTTCCGCCGCGGGACTCCGGGTCCGCGCTCCCGATCCATGCGCGAGATCCTATGCGCGCGCCCGTCCGGGCGCGCCGGGCCTCACTTCGACTTGGCGTACCGGGGGTAGCCGTAGCCGACGACAGAGGCTGTGGAACGTTCCCGAACCAGGACGGCGTTGCTGGTGTTGCCCTCCACCGTCTTCACGGTGCCGTCGCCGTTGTCCTTGATCACCATGCCGACGTGCTCGATGTCGTCGATGCTCTTGCTGCCGCCCCAGTTGAAGAAGACGATGGCGCCCGGCCGCGGCTTGTCGCCCCAGCGGCCCTTGTCCTCGAACCATTGGGCGTGCGCGACCGTCCAGGCGTCCATGCCCAGCTGGTCGCTGGCGCCGATCCGGTGGCCGATCCAGGAGATGAACATGCTGCACCAGGCGGCGGAGCTGTAGCCGCCGATGGTGCCGCCGTCGCGCTCCACGGTCTCCTTGGCGCGGTCGGTCGACTTGTACCAGTCCTGGAACTTGGTGTCGCCGACGGCGTCCTCGGAGATCCCGACCTGGGAACGGGCGAGCTTGATGGCGTCCTGGGCGGTGGGCTTCTTGCGCTTGCCGCGCTTGTCGCGCTTGTCGTGCTTGGCCTTGAGGCCCTTGCCCCGCTTGGTCTGGACGGTCTTCGCCTCCGTCACGTTCGCGGCCCCGGCGGCCAAGGTGGCGGGGCGCCGCGGGGAGTCGCCGAAGGCGAGCGACGCCTGCGTGGTGGCGGCGGCCAGGCCGATCACGGTGGCCCCGGCGACGAGGCCGCCGGTAGTACGGAGAGTGATGTTCAAGGGGTTGCGCGTGCGGTGCTTTCCTGGCACGTGGGGGTCTCCTCAGCTTCCATGCCGCCTGCCGGGTTAGCTGACGGGTTCGGGCGTGGAAGCTGCCCTACGGCCTGGTCAAAGGCCGATTCACCCCGGATGGGACGTGGGTCCCCGGCTCCGCTCGCGCGGACTCGGCGGTGGGCGCCCGTGCTGTGCGGACGCCCGTTGTTCGGATTTCGGTCAGATCACCCTGCGTACACGTGTACGCGGATGAGGGGGTAGGGCGTGGCCGCCCGGGCTCGCCACGGGACAGTGTGTGGGGGAGTCCCGAGGGAGACGGGGACGGGCGGCCACGCCGTGGCCATGTGTTGTCAGGGGTACTGCTGGAGATGGGCGGCCCGGGAACAGGGCACGCCCGCGGCCGGGGCCCGATGGGGGGACCGCCGTGGCGCGCTCTCAGAGCCCATGCGCGTCGAGGGTGCGCTCACGGTGCGGCCGGGCCGGCCGTTGGGAGGGGGACGCGGCACCTGGAAGGTGCCGAATCGAAGGCGGCACCTGGAGGGCGCCGTCGGGGCCGCGGTGCGCGGGTGCCGCGCGGGGCCCGGGCGGCACCTGGGGGGTACCGCGAGTGGACACAAGATAGCAAAGGTCTACGAGATGGCAAATAGGCGACAAAAAGCCGCCGGACCTGGAATAACGCGGTCCGGCGGCCTTCGTCCAGCCATCGATCCTCGGCTCAGGGGCGACCGGCCCCGTAGTAGTTCGAGGCGTAGTAGCCGGACATGATGGGCACGATCTCGACGTTCTTGCCCGTGCGCGGGGCGTGGATCATCTTGCCGCCGCCCACGTACATGCCCATGTGGTTGAGGCTGTTGAAGAACACCAGGTCACCGGGTTGCAACGCGCTCTTGGAGACCCTCTTGGTGGCCGCGTACTGCGTGTTGGTCGTGCGGGTGACGTTGACGCCCGCCGCCCCCCACGCCCTCATGGTGAGCCCGGAGCAGTCATAGGTTCCGGGGCCCGTGGCGCCGTACTCGTAGGGCTTGCCGAGCTGGGCGTAGGCGAAGTTGAGCGCCGTGCGGGCCGAACCGCTGGCCGGACCGGTGTAGGAGCCGCCGGTGCTGCCGCCGCCCGAGGAGCCGGACGGCTCGCCCAGCCGGGCCAGCAGCGTCTTCTGCTTCTTGATCGACTTCTCGACCTCGGTCTTCTTGGCCTTGGCCTCCTTGGCCTTCTTGGCCGCCTCGTCGTAGGCGGCCTTGGCCTGGGCCTGCTCCCGCCGCAGCCGCTGCGCCGACCCCAGGAACTGGGCCAGCTCGGAGTTGCGGTTGCGGGACAGGTGCTGGAACACGGCGGCCTGGTCGAGCACGGCCTGCGGGTTCTCGTTGCCGACGAAGCCGGCCACGTCGCCGGTGTTGCCCTGCTTGTAGGCGGTCGCCGCCATCTGCGCGACCTTCTCCTGGAGCTGGTTGAAGGTCGCCAGCTCCTCCTTGCCCGCCGCCTGCGTCGCCTTCCACTTCTTCTTGGCGACCTTGAGCTGCTCTTGGAGCTGGTTGTACTTCTCCACCATCTGCTCGACCTGCTCGTTGAGCTTGGTGAGCTTCTTGCGCGCCTCTGCCGCGCTGGGCCGCGGTTCGGCGTTGGCGGCGGTGGCGGGCAGCACGGTGACGGGAAGCGCGAGCGAGACCGTCACGGCGATCGCCGTGAGCCTGCGGGAGGTGCCGCGTGCCGCGCTACCGCTCGGGCGGTCGTGCTCTCTCAGGGAGCCCGCCCGGGTGAGATCACTGGCCACGATCCGTTGTGCCCCTCTCGTCCACGATGTCAGCGGACGACACTAGCGAGGGGTCACACCCGTCACAACTGATTCGTTGGTCTTTGGCGCGGCAATTCGCGCTTTACGCACACTCGGTGAGAGACGAATCACGAAACGCTGTTGCGAAGGAGTCTCATGTCACGCCGCGCGCAGGCAGCGCCACCAGGCGCTACGAACGGCCGAGGCGGCGCAGCAGCAGCGTGGACGGGGCGGGCCGCGCGTTGGCGCGGCGGGCCGCGTCGGCCACCTCGCGGTCGGAGGAGACCACCACCACCGCGCGCCCGGACGGCTCGGCCCGCACCAGTTCCCCGATCAGCTCGTCGGCGGTCTGACCGGGCTGGCTGAACAGCACCCGCACCCCGCGCGGCGCCGCGATCGCCACCGGGGCGTCCAGATCCGCCCCGTCGAAGACGCAGGTCACCTCGGCCCGCGTCTGCGCGGCCAGCCCGCCCAGCCCCGACAGCAGCCGGCTGCGCTGGTCGGCCAGCGGCAGCTCGCCGTAACCGGTCTTGGTGACGTTGTAGCCGTCCACCACCAGATGCACCTGCGGCAGGGTCAGCAGCCGCTCCAGCAGCTGCGGGTCCTGATCCGACAGCGCCCGCCCGGGCAGCGCCCGATGCGCCAGCCGGTCCGGCTCCACCCCGGCCACCGCGTCCGCCGGACGCTCGATCGTCGAGGGCAGCGCCAGCTCCCGGCGCACCCCCTGCGCCGCGTCCACCAGCGTGTCCAGCAGCATCCGCAGCCGCACGTCGTCGACGTTGCGGCCCTCCCGCGAAGCGCGCCGCGCCGCCTCGGCATCGGTCTCCGCCCGCGCCACCCTGCCGCGCAGCCGCCGCATCTCCTTGTCGGCCGCCGCGGTGCCGTCCCGGGCCGCGGCCAGCTCGCGCTCGGTCTCGGCGGCCAGCGCCTCGGCGCGCTCCTGCGCCGCCTTCGCCCTGGTCCGCGCCTCGTGCAGCTTCCGGCGCAGCTCCGCCACCTCGGCCTTGCTGTCGCGCAGCTCCGCGCGCAGCCGCTCCACCTCGGCGGAACGGGCGGTGCGCGCCGCCGCCAGCTCGGCGCGCAACTCGGCGATCCGCCGCTCGGCCGCCGCGCCCTCCGAAACGCTCGCGGATCGTTCCAGCTCGGCCCGGGCCGCCTCCACCAGCCGCGTCCAGCCCTCGGGACGCAGCAGGTAGGCGATCACCGCGACCTTCACCGGGTCCGCGGCCGGCGGCACCGGGCCCTGCTCCACCGCCTCGACCAGATCGGGCTGCGCCTCGCGCAGCGGCACCGCCACCCGCCGCCGGAAATCGGCGTCCTTCTCCAACTGCGCGGCGATGTGCTGCCCGGCCAACTTGGCCCGCTTGCGCCGCTCGAAGCGGGCGAACCGGCGCAGCGGAAGCGGGACCTCCTCGGCGGGCAGCGCCCCGATCAGCTCGGCGGCGGTCTCCACCACGCCCACCCGAACCGCCTCGGGGAGGGGACGAGGCAGGCGCTCCTCCGCGTCCGCGCCGCTGTCGATGATCCCGCTCCTCCCAGGCCCGTACCGCCGGTGCGCTCAAGTGTTTCCCGGGTGCCGCGCACCTTAACCAGCGCGAACGCCTGATCAGCCGGTGCCGGCCGGGGCCTCGCGGGCCGCCCCCGGCGCCTCCCGCCCACGGCGTTCCCCGGCGTGTCCTCCACCCTAGCGGCCCGCGCTCTGTCAGTGGCGTCCTCTACGGTCACGGCCATGACGGCTGCGCGTTCGCACTCCACCACGGCGCAGGGCGTCCAGGGCACCCTCGACGACCTCGGCACCCCGCTCGCGGAAGTCACCTTCGTGGTGGTCGACCTGGAGACCACCGGGGGCTCCCCGGCCGAATCGGCCATCACCGAGATCGGCGCGGTCAAGGTGCGCGGCGGCGCCGACCTCGGCCAGTTCGGCACCCTCGTCGACCCCGGCGGCGAGATCCCCCCGTTCATCACCGCGCTCACCGGCATCACCCAGGCCATGGTCACCGCCGCGCCCCGCATCGACTCGGTGCTCCCGGCCTTCCTGGAGTTCGCCCGCGGCTGCGTGCTGGTCGCCCACAACGCCCCCTTCGACACCGGATTCCTCAAGGCCGCCTGCGCCGCGCACGGCTACGCCTGGCCCGCCTTCCCCGTCATCGACACCGTCGACCTGGCCCGCCGCGTGCTCACCCGCGACGAGGTGCCCAACTGCAAACTGGAGACCCTGGCCCGGTTCTTCCGCACCGCCACCCGGCCCTGCCATCGCGCCCTCGCCGACGCCCGCGCCACCGTCGACGTCCTGCACGGCCTCATCGAACGGCTCGGCTCCTTCGGCGTCACCTCCCTGGAGGAGCTGCGCGGCTTCGCCAAGGCCCCCACCCCCGAGCAGCGGAGCAAACGCCACCTCGCCGACACCGTCCCCAGCGCCCCCGGCGTGTACGTCTTCGAGGACACCCGCGGCGAGGCCCTCTACATCGGCAAGAGCGGCGACCTGCGCAGCCGCGTGCGCAGCTACTTCACCGGCTCGGAGACCCGGCACCGCGTCCGCGAGATGGTCGGCCTCGCCGAACGGGTCCGCACGATCGTCTGCGCCACCGGCCTGGAGGCCGAGATCCGGGAGCTGCGGCTCATCGCCGAGCACAAGCCCCGCTACAACCGGCGCTCCAAGTTCCCCGAACGGGTGCTGTGGCTCAAGCTCACCGTCGAACCGTTCCCCCGGCTGTCGATCGTCCGCGAATGCCGCGACGACGGCGCCGCCTACCTCGGTCCCATGTCCTCCCGGCGGCAGGCCGAGGAGGCCCGCGCCGCGATGCACGAGGCCCTCCCGCTGCGGCAGTGCACCCAGCGGCTCACCCCCCGCCTCATCGAACGCGGCCGCGCCCGCACCTGCGCCCTCGGCGAGATGGGCCGCTGCGGCGCCCCCTGCGAGGGCCGCGAGTCCGCCGCCGCCTACGAGGCGCACAGCGGCTCCGCCCGGGCCGTCATCGCCGGCGACGTGCGCCCCGTGGTCGCCGCCGCCCGCGCCCGGATCGACCGGCTCGCCGCCGGGCGGCGCTACGAGGAGGCCGGCCTGCAGCGCGACCGCCTCGCCGCGTTCGTCCGCGCCGCCGCCCGCGGCCAGCGGCTGGGCGCCCTGGCCGGCTGCCGCCAGGTCGTCGCCGCCCGCCCCGCCTTCGACGGCGGCTGGGAACTGGCCGTCGTCCGGCACGGCCGGCTCGCCGCCGCCGGCATGATCCCGCCCCGCGCCCACCCCCGCCCCTACGTCGACGCCCTCATCGCCACCGCCGAGACCGTCTTCCCCTGGTCGGTCACCACCGGCGCCCCCGGCGGCGCCGCCGCGGCCGAAGAGATGGAATGCATCCTGCGCTGGATGGACGCCCCCGGCGTCCGCCCCGTCGAGGTCGAGGGCAGCTGGACCAGCCCGGTCCACGGCGCCGAACGCCTCCGCGAATGGATCGACAACGCCTACGCCACCCGCGGCCTGGGCGAGTCGCGGTCCGGCCGACCACTAAAGTGACGGGAGAAACCCCGGCAAACCCTTCCAGGACACGCACGAGGACACCCGATGGCCCTGCCGCTCTACGACAGCCAGCCCGCCCGGCGGGTCCCCTGGGTGACCTACCTCCTGGTGGCCGCCAACGTCCTGGTCTTCCTGATCACCCCCATGGCCAGCTTCTCCACCTGGTACGGCGACGGCAAGACCCGCGAATGCAACGCGGCCCGCTTCTCCTTCGAACACGGAGCCGTCCCCAAGGAACTGACCACCGGGGAACAGCAGCCGCTGCCCAACGAGATCGTCCGCCAGTGCGGCAACGCCACCTACGACAAGACCCCGTGGTTCTCCGCCTTCACCTCGATGTTCCTGCACTCCGGCGCCCTCCACCTGCTGGGCAACCTGGTGGTGCTGTTCGTCGTGGGCATGGGCGTCGAAGACCGGCTCGGACGCCTCCGATATCTGCTCGCCTACCTGTTCTTCGGCCTGGCGGCCGTCTACGGCTTCGCCTACATGTCGCCCGACTCCACCACACCCCTGATCGGAGCCTCCGGCGCCATCGCGGGCGTCCTCGGCACCTACCTGATCCTCAACCCGCGCGGACGCATCGTCAGCCTCGTCCCGCCCGTCATCGTGATCCGGCTCCCCGTCTGGGTCGTCCTCGGCTACTGGTTCGTCCTCCAGTGGCTCTCCCTGGGCGACAAGGAGAGCAACGTCGCCTACGTCGCCCACATCGCGGGCTTCATCGCCGGAGTGGGCTTCGCCGCCCTGGCCCGCCACGCCGGCCCGTCCCGCCGCCCCGTCGCCCTGAGCCGCGGGTAGAGTCGACCCGCTCAGCGTTGCCGAACGGGGGAGGATGCCGTGGTCACCGCGATCGTGCTCATCAAGGCGGACGTCGCGCAGATCCATGAGGTCGCCGAGAGCGTCGCCGCCCTGGACGGAGTCAGCGAGGTCTACTCCATGACCGGCGAATACGACCTCATCGCGATGGTCCGCGTCCACCGCCACGAGGAACTCAACGACATCATCCCCGGCCGCCTCAACAAGGTCCCCGGCATCCGCGACACCGAGACCCACATAGCCTTCCGCACCTACTCCCAGCACGACCTGGAAGCAGCGTTCGCCCTGGGCCTCCCCGACGCGGACTAGTCTGCGAGAACACAGCCGCCAGGCGAGCCCGTAGGCCGGGACTCTGAAACACAGCCTAGAGGTTGCTGCGCTTGATCCATTGGGCCAGCTTGGCGGCGGCCTGGCCCTCGTCCACGGCTTCGGCGGCCTGGGTGTAGGCGGTGCGGAGGGACTCGGTCAGTTCGCTCGCCGGCGGGGTGCCGTTGTAGGCGACCAGTAGGGCGGCCGCGTTGAGCAGGACCATGTCGCGGACGGGGCCGGGTTCGCCGGCGAAGACGGCGCGTGCGACCTGGGCGTTGTACGGGGCGTCGGCGCCGCGCAGGTCGTCCGGGCCGGCGGGTGGGATGCCCAGGTCGGCGGGGTCGAAGACGGTCTCGGTGGCGGTGCCGCCGCGGACGACCCACACGGTGGAGGTGCCGGTGGTGGTGAGCTCGTCCAGGCCGTCGTCACCGCGGAAGACCAGGGACGAGCAGCCGCGCTGGGCGAACACGCCGGCGATGATCCCGGCCATGCGGGGGTGGAACACGCCCACGGCCTGGGTGGTGGTGCGGGCCGGGTTGGTCAGCGGGCCCAGGAAGTTGAAGACCGTGGGGGTGCCCAGCTCGCGGCGGGTCTTGGACGTGTGCTTCAGCGCCGGGTGGTAGAGGGGCGCGAAGCAGAAGGTGATGCCGACCTCTTCGGCGATCTCGGCGGCCCGCCGCGGGGGCAGGTCGATCGCGACGCCGAGCTCTTCGAGCAGGTCGGCGGCGCCGCAGGAGGACGAGGCGGCCCGGTTGCCGTGCTTGACGACCTTGACGCCCGCGGCGGCGGCGACCACCGCGGCCATGGTGGAGATGTTGACCGTGTGCGCCCGGTCGCCGCCGGTGCCGACCAGGTCGCCGATCCGGCCGGGGACGTCGATCGGGGTGGCGTTGGCCATCATGCCCTCGGCCAGCCCGGTGACCTCGGCGACCGTCTCGCCCTTGGCCCGCAACGCGACGGCGAAGCCCGCGATCTGGGCGTCGGTGGCCTCCCCGGCCATGATCTGGTTCATCGCCCAGGCGGCCTCCTCGCTCGACAGCGACTCGCCGCCGATCAAGGCGTCCAGCAGCGCCGGCCAGGTGGTACGCGCGTTCATGGTCTCCCCAGGTGGGTCCGAGGGCCCGGGGGGCTCGCCCCGCCTCCCGGGCGAGCAGGTCTACAGAGCCGGGAGGCGGTTCTCCGCGCGGCGGCGCATGAGGTCGGCCACGGCGCCGGCCAGCGCCATCGGGTCCAGCGGCAGGCCGACCACCTTGTCGGCGCGCGACCAGGTCGCCAGCCAGCCGTCGTCGCGCCGCGCGATGATCGCCAGCACCGGCGGGCAGTCGTACACCTCGTCCTTGGCCTGGCGGCACACGCCCAGACCGCCCGCGGGCTGCGCCTCGCCGTCGACCACGACGACGTCGATGCCGCCCTCGTCCAGCCGCTCCACCACCGCGGGCTGGGTGGCGCGCTCGACGAACTCCACCCGGGGGAGGTCGGCGGCGGGCCGGCGCCCGATGGCGAGCCGGATCTGGGCGCGGGTGTCGGCGTCGTCGCTGTAGACGAGGACCTTCATCGGGGTCTCGGCGGCGCTGTCCGGGGTGGTGCTCATGGCTGAAGAGGGTACCGGACCTGCGGCGGGGATTTCTGTGGCCGTACCGTGTCCGAAACGTGGCCGTGCGCATACGGTGCGCGGGTCAGGGCCGGTGGGACGGCCGCGGGCGGTGCCCGGGGGCGCCCGGGAAAGCGCAGGTCGGACACGCTCGGGGGGCGCTGAAGGGGGGTCATGCGTCGATCACCGGGTGGGTGACGTAATAATGGCGCCCGTGGCAACAGCATCCGCGATAGAGACAACCCCTCACGCTCGGGCGAATCGTCCCAACCTGGTCAGCGTGGGGACGATCGTTTGGCTGTCGTCCGAGCTGATGTTCTTCGCGGCTCTGTTCGCGATGTTCTTCACGATCCGCTCCGTGACGATCGGCCAGCAGGGAGAGCACGCGTGGCCGGGCGCCGAGCTGGACCTTCCGCTTTCCGCGGTCAACACCACGATCCTGGTGCTGTCCTCGGTGACCTGCCAGATGGGCGTGTTCAAGGCCGAGGCCGGCAAGGTCGGACGCGACGGCGGCCTGCTGAACTTCCGGCGCTGGGGGCTGCGCGAGTGGTACGTGCTGTCCTTCCTGATGGGCGCCTACTTCGTGGCCGGGCAGGCCTACGAGTACTACAACCTGGTCACCCATGACGGCCTGACGCTGTCGTCCTCGGCGTACGGCTCGGTCTTCTACCTGACCACCGGGTTCCACGGCCTGCACGTCACCGGCGGCCTGGTCGCGTTCCTGTTCGTCCTCGGGCGGACCTACGCCGCCAAGCGCTGGACCCACGAGCAGGCGACCAGCGCGATCGTCGTGTCCTACTACTGGCACTTCGTGGACGTGGTCTGGATCGGCCTGTTCGCGACGATCTACCTGCTGGACCTGTGACCCGCGTGACCACCGACGACAAGACCCGAACGGGGATTTCCGTGAAAAGGTTCACCGCATGGCGACGGCGCCCGTGGGCGGGCTACGCCGTCGTGCTGGCGGCCCTGGCGGCGATCGGCGTCATCTACGCCGGTTTCCAGCCGCAGCCTGAGCGCGCAGAGGCGGCGAACACGGCGCAGGCCGCAGATGATCTGAAGAACGGCAAGCAGCTGTTCGACAAGAACTGCGCCAGCTGTCACGGCCTGAACGCCGAGGGCTCCAAGGACGCCAAGGGCAAGCCGCTGGCGCCGAGCCTGATCGGGGTGGGCGCGGCGTCCGTCGACTTCCAGGTCAGCACGGGCCGGATGCCCGCGATGAACCCGGGCGCGCAGATGCCCCGCAAGAAGCCGATCCCCGAGTTCGACACCGGGATCAACACCGACTACGAGGACCCCGAGCAGCGGGCGCGGGCCGAGAAGCAGAAGGCCCAGGCGGAGAAGAACCTGGCCGACCTGCGCGCCTACATCAACTCGCTCGGCGGCGGTCCCGCGGTGCCCAGCGCGGAGATGGTCGACCCGAAGAAGGGCGATGTCGCCCTCGGCGGCAAGCTGTTCCGTACCAACTGCGCCCAGTGCCACAACTTCGTGGGCGCGGGCGGCGCGCTGACCGGCGGCAAGTACGCTCCGCCGCTGGACAAGAGCGACGTCACGCCCACGCAGATCTACGAGGCGATGCTGACCGGGCCGCAGGCCATGCCGGTGTTCAACGACACCACGCTCACCGAAGAGGACAAGCGGGCCGTCATCGCCTACCTGGTCCAGACCCGCCAGGAGCCCAACCCGGGCGGTAACGGGCTCGGCCGCATCGGCCCGGTCTCCGAGGGCCTGGCCGGCTGGCTGATCGGGATCGGGCTGCTGGTCCTGGCGGCCATGTGGATCACCGCCAAGAAGCCGAAGAAGCTGAAGAAGTCATGACCGACAACAACGACACCGCCGGCTCCGGACGGGAGCCGGCCGAGGGCGGGGCGGCGCCGGGCCGGGTGGTCGGCACGCCCTCGCCCGCGGCCGAGAAGCAGCTGCTGGTCAGCGAGGACATCTCCGCGCCCGCCGGCGCGGGCGAGGAACTGGACGAGAAGGCCGCCAAGCGCGCCGAGCGCGTCGTGGCCCTGTTCTTCCTGGCCGCGTTCGCCGGCAGCGTGGCGTTCATCGCCTACTACATCGGGTGGAGCGGCCGCGACGGCGGCATGCACGGCATCGACCGGGCCCGCGAGTCGAACTACTGGCTCGGCGGCATGATGGCGCTGTCGTTCCTGGCACTGGCCATCGGCGTCACCATCTGGGTGCGCCGGCTCATGACGGCCAAGCCGATCGTCCAGGAGCGGCACGAGCTGCAGGCCGACGCGCAGACGCGGCGGGAGTTCACCCAGGATTTCCTGGAGGGCGCCCACGACAGCGGCATCACCAAGCGGCCGCTGCTGCGCCGCACCCTGCTGCTGGCCGCCGCGCCGCTGGGCCTGGCCCCGCTGGTGCTGCTGCGCGACCTCGGCCCGCTGCCGGAGAAGCGGCTGCGCCACACCTACTGGGGCGAGGCGGTGAAGAAGGCCCAGGCAGAGGGCAAGAAGGGCGTCCGCCTGGTGGTGGACGGCACCAACAAGCCCCTTAAGGCCAGCGACTTTGCCTCCCCGGGCAGCATGATCACGGTGCTGCCGGAGGGCATCGAGGAGTCGCACCACGCGCTGAACCAGATCGCCAAGGCCGTGACGATCCTCGTCAACATCCCGGCGGACCAGATCAAGGGCGGTACCGAGAAGAACTGGACCGTCAACGGGATCGTGGCCTACTCCAAGATCTGCACGCACGTGGGCTGCCCGGCCGCCCTGTACGAGCAGACCACGCACCACATCCTGTGCCCGTGCCACCAGTCCACCTTCGACGCCACCGACGGGGCCAAGGTCATCTTCGGCCCGGCGGCGCGGTCGCTGCCGCAGCTTCCGCTCGCGACGGAGAACGGCTACCTGATCGCCACGGGCGACTTCCCCGAGCCGATCGGGCCGTCCTTCTGGGAGCGCGGATGAGCGAGACAACCGCCCCGAAGGCGGTCGACGGGACGCTGAACTTCCTCGACGACCGCCTGGGCTCCACCGGCTTCTTCAAGCGGAACGTGAAGAAGGTCTTTCCGGACCACTGGTCGTTCATGCTGGGCGAGATCGCCCTGTACTCCTTCGTCATCCTGCTGCTGACCGGGACGTTCCTGACGCTCTGGTTCAAGCCGAGCATGACCGAGGTGATCTACGAGGGCTCGTACACCAAGCTGAACGGCGTGCCGATGTCGGAGGCCTACGCCTCCACGCTGCACATCACCTTCGACGTCCGCGGCGGGCTGCTGATGCGGCAGATCCACCACTGGGCGGCACTGCTGTTCATGGCGTCGATCATGGCGCACATGCTGCGGGTGTTCTTCACCGGCGCGTACCGCAAGCCGCGCGAGATCAACTGGCTGATCGGCATCGGCATGTTCACGCTGGGCATGCTCGAGGGCCTGTTCGGCTACTCGCTGCCCGACGACCTGCTGTCCGGCACCGGCCTGCGGATCACCCAGGGCGTGGCGGAGTCGATCCCGGTGGTAGGCACCTACATCTACATGTTCCTGTTCGGCGGGGAGTTCCCCGAGGGCAACACCGGCGACATCATTCCGCGGCTGTTCACCCTGCACGTGCTGCTGATCCCGGGCATCATCCTGGGCCTGGTCACCGCGCACATGATGATCATGTGGCATCAGAAGCACACCGCGATGCCGGTCAAGGAGCAGACCGAGGACAAGGTCTACGGCTACCCGTTCTACCCGGTCTTCATGGCCAAGACGGGCGCCTACTTCATGTTCACCTTCGGCGTGTGCGCGCTGCTGGGGGCGTTCGCCCAGATCAACCCGATCTGGCTGTTCGGTCCCTACGATCCCGGGGCGATCTCTTCGGGCTCCCAACCCGACTTCTACATGGGGATCCTCGAGGGTTCGCTGCGGATCATGCCGAACTGGGAGACCACCGCGTTCGGCCACACGGTCAGCTGGAACGTCCTGATACCGGCGCTGGGCCCGCTCGGGATCATCTTCACCGGAGCGGCGCTGTTCCCGTTCATCGAGCAGTGGGTGACCGGCGACAAGCGGCAGCACCATGTCAACGTGCGGCCGCGCAACGCCCCGGTCCGCACCGGCATCGGCATGGCGGCGGTCGCCTTCTACGGGCTGCTGTGGCTGGCCGGCGCGAACGACGTGATCGCCGAGCGGTTCCACGTGTCGCTGTTCGCCACGACCTGGTTCTTCCGGTTCGCGGTCATCCTCGGCCCGTTCATCGCCTACGCCGTCACCAAGCGGATGTGCCTGGGACTGCAGCGCAAGGACGCCGACACGATCGGCCACGGCGTGGAGAGCGGCATCATCCTGATGGCGCCGGACGGCAAGTTCAGCGAGCGGCACGAGCCGGCGCGCGCGGAGGAGCGGGCGGTGATTCTGAGCAAGGAGAACTCCCGTCCCGAGACGCCCGCGGTGGACGCCAACGGGGTCCCCGCGCCGAGCACCAAGGGCCCGCTGGGGCATGTGCGGTCGCGGCTCAACCGGGCCTGGACCTTCGACGACATCCCGGTCGAGGAGCACGCCGAGGTCGAGCACGGGGAGCACGGCGGGCACGAGGTCGAGAGCGGTACCCAGAGCGGTACCGAGAGCGGTTCGGAGCGCGAGGAGCTCAGCCGCTGAGCCGCCCGTTCCACGAGGGCATGGCGGAGGCCCGCCACCGGAGTGCCGGTGGCGGGCCTCCGCTCGTGCGTAGTCTGGGGAGAGATGACCAAGACCCTTGTCGTCACCAACGACTTCCCGCCCCGCCCGGGCGGGATCCAGGCGTTCGTGCACAACCTGGCGGTGCGCCGCCCGCCGGGGTCGATCGTGGTGTACGCACCCGCCTGGAAGGGGGCCGCGGAGTTCGACGCCGCGCAGCCGTTCCCGGTCGTCCGGCATCCGACCTCGCTGCTGCTGCCCGAGCCGGCGGCGCTGCGGCGGGCGGGGCAGATCCTGCGGTCGGAGGGCTGCGACTCGGTGATCTTCGGGGCGGCCGCACCGCTGGGGCTGCTGGCGCCGGCGCTGCGGCGGCGCGGGGCGGAGCGGCTGGTGGGCCTCACCCACGGGCATGAGGCCGGATGGGCGGCGCTGCCGGGGGCGCGCGGGCTGCTGCGCCGGATCGGTGACGGCGTCGACGCCCTGACCTACCTGGGGGAGTACACCCGAAGCCGTATGGCGAAGGCCCTTTCGCCCTCGGCGGCGTCCCGGATGGCCTGGCTGGCCCCCGGCGTCGACGAGCAGGTCTTCTACGCGGGCGCGGGCGGCGGGGAAGTCCGGGCGCGGTACGGCCTCAGCGATCGTCCTGTCGCCGTCTGCGTGTCGCGGCTCGTGCGCCGCAAGGGGCAGGACGCTCTGATCCATGCGTGGCCGCGGGTGCTGAAGGCCGTCCCCGATGCGGCCCTGCTGCTTGTGGGGGACGGATCGTACCGGGCCGACCTGGAGAAGCTGGCCGTCTCCCTAGGGGTGGACGGCTCTGTGGTGTTCACGGGAAGCGTGCCCTGGGAGGAACTGCCGGCCCACTTCGACGCGGGCGATGTGTTCGCGATGCCGTGCAGGACGCGCCATCGCGGCCTCGACGTCGAAGGGCTCGGCATCGTCTATCTGGAGGCGTCGGCCACAGGGCTGCCCGTCGTGGCAGGCGATTCCGGGGGCGCGCCTGACGCGGTCGTGGACGGGGAGACCGGCATCGTGGTCGAGGGTCGTTCCGTGGCCGCCGTCGCGCGCGCGCTGAGCGACTTGCTCGGCGACCCTGAGCGGGCTCGGAAGATGGGACGGCAGGGCCGTTCCTGGGTCGAGCAGGAGTGGCGCTGGGAGCTTCAGTCGTCCCGTCTCGACGCCCTTCTCCAGGGCTGACCGCCGTCCGGATCGGCCGGAACCGGCGGTTCGCGACGAGGATCACCATGCGGGTGTCATGGAGTGTCCGGAACCCGCTTCGAACAGTGGCAGGATGCGGGTCATGGCGGACGTCGAAGACACGTGGGAGCCGGTTTCCGGGGAGGCCACCGACTGGTTGAAGAAGCTCGATCCCGAGCAAGGGCCCACGGGTTACCACCCGCCGCGCCGTCCCGACGCGGTGTGGATCCTGCATTCCATGTACGTGTGGAACGGCGGCCTGGTCACCACGACCCACGACGACGTCTACCAGTCGGCACGGGCGTCCGGGCTGGCCGAGCCGGAGCCGGCGGGGGAGATCGACCGCGACCTTGTGGAGGGCGCCGTCGTCACCGGTACCCGGCTGGGCCGCGGCGGCCATCCGGGCGAGGGATGGCGGCGGCTGCGCTGGGCCGAGCTGGCCCGCGGGTTCGGGGAGCCGGCGGTGCCCGAGGGGGTGCTGCCGGGCCACCGCTGCCTGCGGCAGGCGCATCCGACCGGGAGCTGGTCGGCGGCCATCGAGCCGCCTGCGGAGGGCTGCCTCGACCGGGAGGGCTGGTCCCGGCTGATGGCGCTGCTGGCCCGGCACGACATCGACGGCGACGGCCGGCGCTGCCTGGCCTACTACTGCTCGTTCGTCACCGGCGACTGGGACCGGGAGACGGTGCTGGCCGGGCGGCTGGGCGACGCCGCCGGGCTGTACGAGCATCCGGCGATGTCGAGCTGCCCGTCCAACCTGTGGGCGGAGGACCGCTCCTGGATCGTCTACTGCGACTGGGATCTGTGGGGCACCAAGGTGGTGGGCCCGACCTCGCTGATCGAGTCGATCCTGGCGGATCCGGAGCTGGAGGCGCTGCGCCTGCCCTGGACCGGCTGAATCTTCCGGCCCGGGCTCGCCGGGGCCGCTTCACCGACCCGAGCCGGGGACGGGCGGCCCGCCCCCGCGCCATGCGGGCGGGCCGCCCGTCCCCGGGCCGCCTGTGATTCAGGGAAGGTCCGGTGGGGGATGGGATCGCGCCGGGCACTCCCGGAGACCAGTTCCACGCGGCCCCTGTCGAGGAGGGCTTGCGATCCGCGGTGCCCCGGCCCGGCGCCCATTCGGGGGGAGAACCTGGAGGCGGGCGCGTCGTGCGGGACGGCCGGTGCGCGGATCGTCGAGGCGTGGACGGGAGTGCCGGGCGCGACCCCGGCACTGGATCGCGGGTCCGTTCGAGGAGGGGTGGGCCACCCCGCGGAGGTCGTTCAACGGGGTACCTCCTCTCGTACCGGCGACCAGTGACACCACTGAAGCTAGGCCGCGCTTTCGCCCATGTCACGGGCGTTATGTCTGGCTTAAGGGAAGGCTGAGCCGCGGCTAAGCCGGGGCCGGCGGAACGGTCCCGTGACCTGCGCGGCGGGGCCCGCAGGTGCGTGCGAAGGGGGAGTGCGGAGGCGGAATCCGCGGCGCGGCCCTGTGAACATCCGGCCGCGTTCGCCCGTACTGGAGTACGGGGCGCGCGAGCTTCCCCCGGAGGACCGTGCCGGAAGGGGCAAGATCCACTTTCGGACACTTCTTCCGGAGGATTTTTGTCGCCAACCCCCGACAGAGTGGCCCTTGGGGCGTATGCTCCGGGGGAGTCGGGACGGACTCGATGTTCGAGCCGTCTTTGGGCGTGGTTGGAGCGGAGCGGGTTCCAACGCCTCGCCCGTGACTCAACTCAATCAGGAACGCGTTCCGGACCCTCGCGGGCCCGGAGCGAGACGGAACCAAGGTCGCGTTCGCGAGCCTCCGCCTTCCTCCACAGGAGAGGGCATGGCGCGACGCGACAGCAGGCATGCGTCCGAGAGCTCGTATGACGCCTTCTGGGCGAACCCGGCGGGCAGGCGCTCTCGGCCGAAGCAGCGGTCCCAGCCGCGGCAGCAGGCGCAGCCGAGGCGGTCTCAGCCGTCCCGGACGCCATCGGTCACGGACCCCCGTGACGTCCGGACCCCGGTCCGGAACGAGCCGGCGCGGCCAGGGACGCGGGATCTCGGCCCGCGCAACGCCGGCGTGCCCGCCCACGTATGGGCGGAGCCGCCGCGCGTGGAACCGGCACGCCCGGAATCGGCGCGCCCGGACCCGCGCCGTCCCATCCGGACCCGCACGGAGTCGGCCCTCCCAACGGCGCCTCCGGCACGGCCGACCCGTACCCGGCGGCCGCCCTTGCCCGAGCCGATCCTTCCGCCGGAGCTCCTTCCGGACCCGGACCCGCCACGGATCGAACGGCTGCACGGCGAGGACGGCCGGACGGGCCGGAAGCGGCGCCGTCCCCAGCGGCCCGGGTCGGCCCGGCGCGGCCGCGGCCCGCACGCGATGCCCAAGCAGAGCGGCATGCCGCGGCAGCGGGTCCGCGGCGCGCGCGGCCCCGCCGACCGGCTGAGCACCGGCGCGCTGGTCTTCTCCATCGTCGTCGGCCTGTCGCTGCTGGCGGTCGTGGAGAGCAGCCTGCTCGAGGGCAGCACCTTCGGCACCCCCGGCCCCGCGGGCTCCGACCTCGTGCTGCAATCGCCGGGTTCCCAGGCCAAGTCCCCCTCCCGCGGACCGGCCCCGACCCGGCCCTCGGCCGCGCCCCAGCCGGGCAACGCGGCGCCCGACACCCGCACCCTCACCGAAAGGGTCCGCAGGCTCACCCTCGACCAGCACGGCTCGACCGCCCGGCAGGCCTACGGGGCCGCCCCCGCCGGGGCCCCGATCATCGACGTCGACCGGGTCAGCGCCGACCGCCAGTGGGTGTTCGGCACCACGGCCGTCCCCGTCCCGGCCTCCAGCCCGGCCACTCCGCAGGGCGCGCTGTTCATCGGCCGCTGGGCGCAGGGCCAGTGGCAGGTCGGGCTGTCGGGGACCAGCTCGTTCGCCGCGCTGATCGCGCGGATGCCGGCGGCGGTGATGCCCGCGCCCGAGGTCGGGCTGCTGCGCCGCTACAACTCGGTGACCTCCGAGCAGGCGGTCGCGGCGACCAACGGCACCCGGGGCGGCGACGGCCTGATGCTGCCCTGGCGCGTCGGCGGCACCTGGACGATCGGCAGCGCCGACGGGAACGCCTCGTCCCGCCCGCTGGGCGCGCTCGCCTTCTGGGGCGGCGACGGCCTGGTGCAGGCCGCCGGCGACGGCCGCGTCTACCGGTTCTGCGGCGGCACCGCCGGCAGCGGGCTGGTCATGGTGGTGCACCCCAGCGGCGTCGCCAGCACCTACTACCGCATGCGCCAGGTCACCACCGTGCGCGGCGGCACCCCGGTCAAGCGCGGCGACACGCTCGGCCGGATCGGCACCGACCGTGCCTGCGGCGGCGCGGCCGCCCCTCGTTCGCTCGTCCAGTTCTCCCTCCGCCGCGGAGCCGAGGAGGTCCCGCTCGAAGGGGCCCGGCTCGGCGGCTGGACCTTCCGGGAACGGGCCCGCCCGCTGCTCGGCTTCGCCGAGCGCGGCGTGATGCAGGTCCTGCCCGGCGGGCTGCTGGCCAACCTCGGGGCGGTCCCGGCGGAAGCACCGTCGGCCGTCCCCTCCCTCCCCGGCCTGCCGGGCGGCGACGACGCCGACGGTGCCGGGCGAGGCCCCGCGCCTTCCGCAACCCAGAAACGGAGTTCGAACAGTGCAGACGCGAACTAGCGACGATCCCCTCATACCGAGTTGGGCGCTGCGCGCCGTCCTGATCGGCGCCGTCCTGGTGCTGATCGGCGCCGCGACCCCGCAGGGGGCCGCGATCGCCGGCGACGTGCAGCGCTTCCTCTCCTTCTACGCGGGCGTGTTCGGCCTGCTCTCGATGACGACCGCGGTGGTCACCGGGCTGCTGGCCACCGAGCGGCTGATCCTGGCGATCCGGCACCGGGTGCTGGCCCAGGCCGTCCACCGGGCGGCGTCCCTGCTCGCGGTGACGTTCGTGCTCGCGCACTTCACGGTGAAGATCCTCGGCGGGCTGGCGGTGCCGCAGCAGGTGATCGTGCCGAGCGTGGGCCCGATCGGGTACGGCGCGCTGGCCTTCGACCTGATGCTGGTGATCGCGGCCAGCGGGCTGCTGCGGGCCCGGTTCGCGCGCGGCACCCGGCCGTGGGTGTGGCGGTCCGTCCACGCGCTGGCCTACGTCTCCTGGCCGATGTCGATCGCGCACGGCCTGACCGCGGGACGCGCGGCGGCGCCGTGGGTGACGCTCAGCTACGTGCTGTGCGTCGCGATGGTCGCGCTCGCCGTGTTCACCCGGGTGTTCGTGGTCTTCCGGCCGCGGGAGGTGCGGCGCGCCGGCGACACCGCCACGGCGCCGTCGGCCACCGAGGCGCGCGGCGGCCGCACCGGCGGCGGGCGGCGCGACGTGGTCCGCGGCGCGACCCGCGGCCCGACGAACGACCCGCGCTTCGCCGACCCCCGCAACGGCGAGCTGGACCCCGGTGACCCGCGCACCGGCCCGGCCGACCCGAGAGGCACAGAGGTGATGCGATGAGCGGGGCCATAACCGTCTCCAACATCGGCGGGTCCCGCCTCACGCTCGGGTTCGACCGCTTCGACCGGCTGGACCTGGAACGCCACAAGGCGGTGCACGGCAGGCTCAGCACCCCGGTCATGGAAGACCTGGTCAAGATGGCCGAGCAGGTCGACATGCGCGGCCGCGGCGGGGCCGGCTTCCCGTTCGCGCGCAAGCTGATGGCCGTGGCCGCACAGGTCACCCATCCCTCCGCCGACCAGATGAACATGCTGCCCGGCGAGAGCCGCGACCGGCGCCGGCCCGCCCAGGACGCGGTCGTGGTGGTGAACGGCGCCGAGGGCGAGCCGGGCAGCTCCAAGGACAAGGTGCTGCTCAACCGGGCGCCGCACCTGGTCCTGGACGGCGCCGCGATCGCCGCCACCGCGCTGGGCACCCAGCGGATCGTGGTGGCGGTCGAGGACGACGAGGCCGCCCGCTCGGTGCGCGCCGCCATCGTCGAGCGCCGCATGCCGGCCCGCGTCGTACGGCTCACCGAACGGTTCATCTCCGGCCAGGCCGGCGCGGTGGTCCGGGCGATCAACGGGGAGATCCCGATCCCGCCGGGCCGCAAGGTGCGGGCCGCCGAGTCGGGCGTGGACGGCTGCCCGACGCTGCTGTCCAACACCGAGACGTTCGCCCAGCTGGCGGTGCTCACCTCGCTCGGCCCGGACCTGTACGCCTCCGTCGGCACCGAGGACGAGCCGGGCACCACCCTGCTCACCATCGGCGGGACCCGGGTCGTCGAGGCGCCGCTGGGCACCCCGCTGCAGGCCGTCCTCGAGCACTGCGAGGTCCCGCCGTCGCAGGCCGTGCTGGTCGGCGGCTACCACGGCATGTGGCTGGACGCGCGGGGCGTGTCGCGCGCCCTGCTGTCGCGCAAGGGCATGAAGGCGGTGGGCGGCACGGTCGGCGCGGGCATCATCCTGCCGCTCACGCAGGGCACCTGCCCGCTCGGCGAGGCCACCCGGATCGCCTCGTACCTGGCCGCGCAGTCCGCCGGGCAGTGCGGGCCGTGCCGGCTGGGGCTCCCGGACGTGGTCCGGGCCATGAACACGCTCAACGACGGGTCGGGCAGCGTCGACGACGTGCGCCGCGCCGCGGGGATCGGCCGCGGCCGGGGCGCCTGCACGCACCCGGACGGCACGGCGAAGTTCGTGCTGTCGGCGATGGACGCCTTCGCCGAGGACATCGAGATCCACCGGTACGGCGGCACCTGCGGGCAGCCGGTGTTCGGCGTGCTGCCGCTGCCCGTCCCGACCGGGAGCGAGGGACGGGTCGCGATCGACTGGAGCCGGTGCGACGGGCACGGCCTGTGCGCCTACCTGGTGCCCGAGCTGATCCAGCTCGACCGGTACGGCTTCCCGGTGGTGCTGGGCACCGACATCCCGGCCTGGATGGAACGCGACGTGCAGCGGGCGGTGGCGATGTGCCCCGCGCTGGCGTTGCGCGTGACCACGGGAGTGCCCAAGAGCGGCTCCACCCGCCGTTCCTGATCGGGAACGGTCCCGGAATGCCCGGCCGAAACCGGGCCGGGCATTCCGGCAACGGGCTGTGAATTGCACGGCCCGGCCATTGTCTTGGCGTTTCGCCCGGTCTTCTCCAAGGGCTCGGCCAGAGCAAGAGTAAAAGCCAGAAAATAATGTTACCCGGTGAACCCGGGGCGGGACCGGCGCGTATTTCCTGAAGACGCCTGCCGGGGTGGAGTTCAAGGATGCGGCGAAAGGAGGAAACCGGTGCGGAAGTCGTACGGCATCGGCGAGGCAAGGCTGCTGCGGCGCATGCGGCGCGGCCGGCTGCTGCTGGTGGTCGCGGCCGCGCTGACGGTCGCGGCGGCACTGTTCGTCGTGATGCGGCCGCCGGGGTCCGGGGTCGGGGCACCGGCCGATGGCGACATGTCCCGCGGGGGCATGCTCGCCGGCGGCACGGAGGACACCCGCTGGGGTCGTCTCAGCGCCTCGGACCGGACACTGCTGGTCAAGGTGCGGCAGGCCGGTCTGTGGGAGATGCCCGCGGGCCAGCAGGCCCAGCAGCGCGCCGCCAGCCCCAGGGTCAAGGAGGTGGCGGCGATGATCGCCGAGCAGCACGCGCGGCTCGACGAGGACACCCGCGCCGTCGCGCAACGTCTGGAGGTGATCCTGCCGAGTGAGCCGAGCCAGCAGCAGAAGGGGTGGCTGGCCGAGATGACCGACCGGTACGGCAACTCGTTCGACGACACCTTCGTGCTGCGGCTGCGCGCCGCGCACGGTGCGGTCTTCAGTGTCATCGCGACGGTACGGGCCAAGACCGAGAACAGCGAGATCCGCGCTTTCGCCGAGCGTGCGATGAAGTACGTCAATACGCACATGTCGCTGTTGGAGAGTACCGGGCTCGTCTCTAAGTCAGCCCTTTCCTGACGGGTCTATCATCCCCACCCCCGCTTACAGGGAGATGTACATGGGAAGCAGGAAACGAATAGCCGTCGTCCTTCCGGCGTTGCTGCTGATGGCAGCGATGACGGAGGCGCCGGCCGGGGCCACGGTTCCAGGGAGCCTGTCGCCCGCGGCTGCGGCGGCCGACCCCAACGAGCCGCCCGATAACGGCGGCCAGCAGAACGGCGGGCAGCAGGGCGGCGGCCAGCAGGGCGGCGCCCAGCCCCCGGCCGAGGACCCGAACGCGCCCGGCGGTCAGCAGGGCGGCGGGCAGCAAGGTGGCGGCCAGCAGGGCGGCGACCAGCAAGGTGGCGGCCAGCAGGGCGGCGGCCAGCAGGGCGGCGGCCAGCAAGGTGGCGGCCAGCAGGGCGGCGGCCAGCAGGGCGGCGGCCAGGAAGGCGGCGACCAGCAGCAGGTCGTCGAGGGGCCGAACGCCGACGACTTCGCTCCCATCGACCAGGCCCCGCCGGTGCAGCAGGTCGACGCGGCGGGCGGCGGCTCGAACGGCACGTTCACCTCGGAGTGCGGGACGAACGAGAACGAGCACCACAACCCCGACAACTTCATCGTGGCGCCGGGCGTCCAGAACGGGGCGCACCACATCCACGACTACGTGGGCAACAACTCGGCGGACGCCTTCTCCACCGACGAGAGCCTCGCCGCTTCGGACACCACCTGCACCAACGGTGACCTGTCCACCTACTACTGGCCGGTCATGCGCGACCGGGCCCAGCAGGACGACTCCAACCAGGCGCAGCAGAGCACGGCGGACGGCAACGTCGGCAAGATCGTGCTGCCGCAGTCGGCCCAGGTCGAGTTCCGCGGCAACGCGCAGAGCAAGGTCGTGCCGATGCCGCGGTTCCTGCGGGTGATCATGGGTGACGCCAAGGCCGGCACCAACGGCCTGGCCAACGCGAAGGCCTCGTGGACCTGCAGCGGGTCCGAGGACCAGGCGTTCACCGACAAGTACCCGCTGTGCCCGGGCGACAGCCAGGTGAAGCGCGTCCTGGACTTCCCGAGCTGCTGGGACGGCCAGAACACCGACAGCGCCAACCACCGCGACCACATCGCCTTCCCAGAGGAGAACGGCGCCTGCGGCGAGGGCCGGCAGGCCGTTCCCCAGCTGCGCCTGACGCTCAGCTACAACCTGCCCAACAAGGCGCAGGCGTTCGCGGTGGACTCCTTCCCCGAGCAGGGGCACGACCCGGTGACCGACCACGCCGACTTCGTGAACGTCATGCCCGACAACCTCATGGCCAAGGCGGCCGACTGCATCAACTCCGGGCAAGAGTGCTGAACCGGGCACGCTGAACCGGTCGGCAGACCGGAGGAAGGACCGAAGACCCGTCGGCGCGGCCGGTGCGGGGGACCGGGGAACCGGTGCCCGCACCGGCCGCGCCCCTTTCGGCCGCAGGTTCGTAAGATCGATCGCATGAACGTTGCCATCGCTGGAGGGCACGGGAAGATCGCGCTGCGGCTGGCCACGCTGCTGGCCGCGCGCGGCGACACCGTGCTCGCCCTGATCCGCGATCCCGACCACGCCGAAGACGTGCGGGCGGCCGGCGCCGACCCGGTGGTGTGCGATCTGGAGCGCGCCACCGCCGACGAGGTCGCCGGCCATGTCGCCGGCGCGGACGCCCTGGTCTTCGCCGCCGGGGCGGGGCCGGGCAGCGGCGCGGCGCGCAAGGACACCGTCGACCGGGCCGCCTCGGCCCTCACCGCGGACGCGGCCGAGCGCGCCGGGGTCCGGACGTTCCTGCAGATCTCGGCCATGGGCGTGG
Organism: Actinomadura vinacea; assembly: GCF_039532545.1. Lineage (NCBI taxonomy): Bacteria > Bacillati > Actinomycetota > Actinomycetes > Streptosporangiales > Thermomonosporaceae > Actinomadura > Actinomadura vinacea. The sequence goes on from NZ_BAAARW010000005.1 coordinate 49,839, forward strand.
ACGCGGAGCCGCGCGCCGACCGGGGCGAGGTCTGGGCCGCCTACATCAGGGCCAAGAAGCGGGCCGAGGACGACCTGCGGGCGCGCGACGGCCTGGACTGGCTGATCCTGCGCCCCGGCCTGCTCACCGACGACCCCGGCACCGGCCGGGTGCGGCTGGCCGCGCCGTACGTGGGGCACGAGGCGGTGCCGCGGGACGACGTGGCCGCGGTGATCGTCGCGCTGCTGCGCGCACCGGCCGTGCGGCGGCGCGTGCTCGAACTGATCGGCGGCGCCACCCCGGTCGACGAGGCCGTCGCCGCTGTATTTTAAAGTCCCGGCCTACGGCGCTCGCCTGGCGGGCTGTGTTTATTTCAATCCCGGCCCAGGGCGCTCGCCTGGCGGCTCGCACCCTGACCGTGCTTGGACGAGCGCGACATCGCTTCGCGATCTGGCCGGCGGGGCTCGCCTCCGGCGTCGCCCCAGCGGCCAGGTAGCGCGCTCGCGCGGTGCCTGAGGCGACTAGGAGTAGAGGGCTTCGATCTCGTCGGCGAAGTCCTTCATGACGGCGTGCCGGCGGACCTTGAGGCTGGGGGTCATGTGCCCGGCCTCCTCGGTGAAGTCCACCTCCAGGATCCGGTGCTTCTTGATCGCCTCGGCGTGGCTGACCGACCGGTTGGCCGCGGCGACCGCGGCGTCGATCTCGGCGATCACCTCGGGGTCGCGGGACAGCTCGGCGACCGACGTCGCGGCGGGCTTGCCGTGCCGCTCCTTCCACGGCCCCAGCGCCTCCTCGTCCAGCGTGACCAGCGCGGCGATGAACTTGCGGCCGTCGCCGACCACCAGGCACTGGCTGACCAGCGCGTGGGCGCGTATGAGGTCCTCCAGCGGGGCGGGCGCCACGTTCTTGCCGGCCGCGGTGACCAGGATCTCCTTCTTGCGGCCGGTGATGCGCAGGAAGCCGTCGTCGTCGAGGGCGCCGAGGTCGCCGGTGCGGAACCAGCCGTCGTCCAGGGCCTCCTTGGTGGCGGCGTCGTTGTTCCAGTAGCCGGTCATGACGCTGACGCCGCGGACCTGGACCTCGCCGTCCTCGGCGATCCGCACCGTCACGCCCGGGATCGGCCGGCCGACCGAGCCGACCTTGATGGCGTTGGGCCGGTTGACCGAGGCGGGGGCGGTGGTCTCGGTGAGGCCGTACCCCTCCAGGATGGTGATGCCGACGCCGCGGAAGAAGTGGCCGAGCCGCTCGCCGAGCGCGGCGCCGCCGGAGATGGCGTACTCGACCCGGCCGCCGACCGCCGCGCGCAGCTTGCCGTACACCAGCCGGTCGAACACCCGGTGCTTGATCTTGAGGCCGAGGCCGGGGCCGCCGTCGTCCAGCGCCCGGCTGTAGGCGATCGCGGTGTCGGCCGCCGCGTGGAAGATCCGGCCCTTGCCCTCGGCCTCGGCCTTCTGCGCGGCGCCGTTGTAGACCTTCTCGAACACCCGCGGCACGGCCAGCAGGAACGTCGGCTGGAACGAGGCCAGGTCGGGCAGCAGGTTGGCGACGTCGCTGTGGCCGAGCACGATGCCGCCCTCGACGCAGGCGACCTGGATCAGCCGGGCGAGCACGTGCGCCAGCGGCAGGAACAGCAGCGTCGAGCTGCCGTCCACCGTCACCTCGGCCATCGCGCCCTGGATGGCGTTGCGGGCGGTGGACACGAAGTTGCCGTGCGTCAGCTCGCAGCCCTTGGGACGGCCGGTGGTGCCCGAGGTGTAGATGAGCGTGGCCAGGTCGGCGGCGGTGCGGGAGCGGCGGCGCTCCTCGGCGGTCTCGTCGGTGACCTGCGCGCCGGCGGCTACCACGTCCTCCAGGTCGCCGGCGTCGATGCCCCAGACGTGCGCGAGGCCGGGCAGGTCCTCCCGTACCTCGGCGATGGCGGCCAGGTGCTCGGAGGTCTCGGCGAACACCGCCCTGGCGCCCGAGTCACCGATGATCCACTCGATCTGCGCGGGGGAGGAGGTCTCGTAGACCGGCACCGTCACGGCGCCGGCCGCCCAGATCGCGTAATCCAGGACGGTCCACTCGTAGCGGGTGCGCGACACCAGCGCGACCCGGTCGCCGGGCTCGATGCCCGCGGCGACCAGGCCCTTGGCGACCTCGGTCACCTCGGCCGCGAACCCGCCGGCGGTCACCGGCCGCCAGATCCCGCCGTCCTGGCGCCGCAGCACGATAGCGCCGGGGTGCTCGGCGGCCCGGGCGAAGGGCGCGTCGGTCAGGTTCTCGTCGGCCGGGACCTGCACCATCTCGGGGACGCTGAACTCGCGCACGGCCCATCTCCTCGGTTCGACACGGCAACGGTCGGGCGCTGCGGACGCCCGTCGTCCCACCGTCCCGCGGGGTGGACGGCGCGGCGGTGGCCACGACGGTACAGCGTTCCCACGGTCGAATGATACCCGCGAGTAGTAATCTGGCTCCGGCGTGCGGGGACGCGCCGCCGCGGTTAACGGTGACGCAAAGACGGCGGCGGACGCCCCGGCGGGCGGGCCCGGTCGCCTAGGCTCGGGACCCGTGGGAAATCCATGGCGGGACACCACGGGGGGTGGGGCGCCGTGTCGTTGCTCGAGGTGATCGTGCTGGACGCCGCAGACGCGCGGGCGGCCGAGGAGGGCGGCGCGGACCGGCTGGAGGTCGTCGCCGACATGGCCGCCGACGGCCTGACCCCCGATCCCGACCTGGTCGCCGAGCTGCGCGCGGCGACGTCCCTGCCGATGCGGGTGATGCTGCGCGCCAACGCCGGGTTCCGCACCACGGTCCCGGAGCTGGACCGGCTGCGGCGGGTCGCCGGGCTGCACCGCGAGGCCGGCGCGGACGGCTTCGTGCTGGGCTTCCTGGACCCGCTCGGCGGGATCGACGCCGCGGCCGCCGGCAAGCTCGCCGCCGCCCTGGCCCCGCTGCCGTGGACCTTCCACCGCGCGCTCGACCACGCCACCGCACCGGCACAGGCCTGGCGCGCCGTCCGGGACCTGGGCGGCGGCATGGACGCCGTGCTCACCGCGGGCTCGCCGCGCGGGGTCGGCACCGGGATGGACGCGCTGGTCCGGCGGGCCGCCGAGGGCCCCCGCCAGGCGGCGCTGATCCTGGCGGGCGGCGGGCTGCGCCGCAAGCACGTCGCGGTGCTGGCCGCCGCCGGCATCACCGCGTTCCACGTGGGCAGCGCGGTGCGTCCGGACGGGTCCTGGGACGCCCCGGTCGACGCCCGGCTGGTGCGCGAGTGGCGCGCCCTGGTCGCCGCCGCGGCCGGCCCCTGACCCCGACCCGAGCGGGAAGCCCTTGGGAGCACCGGCGTGCCGGACCATTTAGAGTCGGCTCATGCGGATCCATGTGGTGAGCGACGTTCATGGCCGCGCGGAGGCCCTCAAGCGCGCGGGCGATGGGGCGGACGCGCTCGTCTGCCTGGGCGACCTCATCCTTTTCATCGACTACTCCGACCACGGCCAGGGCATCTTCGCCGACCTGTTCGGGCAGGAGAACGCCGACCGGCTCATCGAGCTGCGCACCCAGAAGCGCTTCGACGAGGCCCGCGCCTTCTCCAAGCGGATGTGGGACTCGCTGGAAGGCGGCGCCTGGCCGCACATCGAGAAGGCCGTCCGCCGCCAGTACGCCGAGCTGTTCGCCGCCATGCCCACGCCGGCCTACCTCACCTACGGGAACGTCGACGTCCCGAACCTGTGGGCCGACTACCTGCGCGAGGGGCAGCACGTCCTGGACGGCGAGGTGACCGAGCTGGGCGGGCTGCGGTTCGGCTTCGTCGGCGGGGGACTGCGAACCGAATACCGCACCCCCTACGAGCTCGACGACGACGCGTACGCGGCCAAGGTCGCGGCCGTCGGCGCGGTCGACGTGCTCTGCTGCCACATCCCGCCCGCCGTCCCCGAGCTGCTGTACGACACCGTCGCGCGCCGGTTCGAGCGGGGCAGCGAGGCGGTGCTGGAGGCGATCCGCGAGACCCAGCCCCGCTACGTGCTGTTCGGCCACGTCCACCAGCCGCTGGCGCGGCGCATGCGCATCGGCCGCACCGAATGCGTCAACGTGGGCCATTTCCGTGGCAGCGGGGTTCCTTACGTTCTGTCGTTCTGACGGATACTTTCCTGGGGACGCCGGATCCGGCGTACTCGCACGCGCAGTACTCGCACGCGACTGGCACGCGCAGAAGGGCGGAGCATCGATGGCGGACCGTACGAGTTCTTCCGTCACCATCAGGTCCGGGAAGGCCGAGATCATGGCGGTGATCGCCGATCTGGAGTCCTATCCCGCGTGGGCCAGCGGCATCCGCGAGTTCACCGTCCAGGAGACCGGCGCGGACGGCCGCGCCGAGCGCGCCCGGCTGACCTTCGACGGCGGGCCGTTCGGCGACACCGTCGGGCTGGCCTACGAGTGGGTCGGCGACGACCACGTCCGCTGGGACCTGGTGGAGAAGGGCAGCGTGGTGAGCGGCCTGCACGGGTCCTACACCCTGAAACCGGCCGGGGACGGCACCGAGGTCACCTACGAGCTGGCGGTGGACGTCCGCGTCCCCATGATCGGCATGGTCAAGCGCAAGGGTGAGAAGCGCATCATCGACTCCGCGCTCAAGGGCCTGAAACGGCACGTCGAGGGCTGAGCGGGCCGCGCCCCCGCACCGGGGGGCGGCGATGCTGTTTCGCGCCGACGACGGATGGACAATGTTCACATGAACGAGCAGCCGGGCGACCTCCTCGACGAGGCGGTCAAGCTCTTCGAGACACTGCGCAGGCGGCTGGGCGAGGCGGGCGGCGGCGCGGGCCGGGAGACCGGCCCGCCCGACGCCGATGAACGTGCGGGTGGACGTGCGGGTGAGGACGTGTGGAGCCGGGTGGTGGCCGAGGAGCCGCCCCCGGGGCCGCTGCCGCCGGGCGAGCGGATCGCGACCGGCGCCCCCGAATGCCGCGACTGCCCGATCTGCCGGGCCATCGCCGTCGCGCGCGCGTCCCGCGCCGATGTCGAGGAGCACGTGCGGCAGGCCGGGCGCTCGCTGCTCGCGGCGGCGCTGGACGTGGCCGCCGCCTACGAGCGCACCCGTCCCTCGCAGGACCCGCCCGGCCGGGCGGAGCGCCGCGGGTGACGCGCAGTGACCCGCAATGACGCAGCGAGGGCTCCGTTAGGCGCCGCGAGGAGGAGGAACCGTACATGGCCCTGACCATCGGCGTTGATGTGGGGGGGACCAAGGTCGCCGCGGGTGTGGTCGACGACCGCGGCAGGATCCTGGAGAAGGTCCGCCGCCCCACCCCCTCGACCAACCCCAAGGAGACCGCCGCGGTCATCGCCGACGTCGTCGACCTGCTCAAGGGCAAGTTCGAGGACGTGGCGGCGGTCGGCCTCGGCTCCGCGGGGTTCGTCGACCAGACCCGTTCGACGGTGCTGTTCGCGCCGAACCTGGCCTGGCGGGACGAGCCGATCAAGAAGAAGGTGGAAGACCTGACCGGGCTGCCGGTCGTGGTGGAGAACGACGGCAACGCCACGGCCTGGGGCGAGGCCCGGTTCGGCGCCGGGCGCGGGCACGACTTCATCGTCCTGATCGCGCTCGGCACCGGCATCGGCGGCGGCGTCATCATCAACGGCGAGCTCTACCGCGGCCGGTTCGGGATCGGCGCCGAGGTGGGCCACTTCCGGGTCGTCCCGGACGGGCGGCGCTGCGGCTGCGGCAACCGCGGCTGCTGGGAGCAGTACGCCAGCGGCAACGCGCTGGTGCACGAGGCCCGCGACCTGGCCAGGGTCGCCCCGGCGATGGCGGGGCGGCTGCTGGAGCTGGGCGAGGGCCGTCCCGAAGGCATCAGCGGGCCGGAGGTGACGCAGGCGGCCCGCGAGGGCGACCCCGCGGCGCTGGAGTGCTTCCGCACCGTGGCGCAGTGGGCCGGGCAGGGGCTGGCCGACCTCACCGCGATCCTCGACCCGGGCGCGTTCATCATCGGCGGCGGCCTGTCCGACGCCGGCGACCTGCTGCTCGACCCGATCCGCGAAGCCTTCGGGAACACGCTCACCGGCCGCGGGCACCGCCCGCTGCCGGAGATCCTGATCGCCGAGCTGGGGTCGGCCGCGGGCATCGTCGGGGCCGCCGACCTGGCCCGGATCTGATCGCGCGGGCATGGCCGCCGTCCGGGTGCTCAGCTACAACGTCCGGTCGCTGCGGGACGACCCGGCGGCCGTGGCGCGGGTCGTGCGCGCCCTCGCGCCCGATGTGGTCTGCCTGCAGGAGGTGCCCCGCTTCCTGTGGTGGCGGTTCAAGCGGCGGCGGCTGGCGCGGGCCTGCGGGCTGTCGGTGGCGGCGGGACGGCGCGCCGCCGGGCTGGCCGTGCTGGCGGGGCCGCGCGCCCGGGTGGTGCACCGCGAGTACCACCTGCTGGAGCGCGTCCCCCGGCTGCATCGGCGCGGGCTGGCCGTCGCCGTCCTGGAGTTCCCGGACGGCGGCGGCGCGGCCGCCGGGGCGGCCCGGCTGATCGCGGCCAGCACCCATCTCGATCTCCGCGACGAGCCGCGCCGCGCCCACACCGGCCAGGTGATCGGCATCCTGGAGCGGGTCCGCGCCGCGTATCCGGCACCGGTCGTCCTCACCGGCGACATCAACGAGGAGCCCGGGGGAGCGTCCTGGACGCTGCTGGCCGGCCGCTTCCAGGACGCGCACGCCGTGGCGCCCGACGGGGAGGCCGCGACCTTCTCCGCGCGCGACCCGCGGCGCCGCATCGACGGGGTGTTCGCCGACCCGGCGATCGAGGTGGTCGGCTGCGGCGTCCCGGCGGGGGCCGCGGTCGCCGCCGACTACCCGGTCGCCACCGACCACCGCCCGGTCCTGGCCACCCTCCGGCTACCGGGCCCGGGCTAGACGACGGCGCCGTCGTCGGGGTCGCGGGGCTCGTCGCCCATCCGCAGCACCAGCGTCACGAACCCGCCGATGAACGCGGCGACCGCCAGGAACGCGGCGTAGCCCGGCACCTCCCAGTCGAGGATCACCGTGACCAGCAGGTACAGCGGCCCGCCGACCAGCGCGATCCAGGCCCCTTTGGTGAGCGGGTCGGCGCTGGGCAGCGGCGGGGGAGGCGGCGGGACGTAGTGGCCCTCGTCGTCCCCGTCGTCCTCGGCGGGGGCCTTGGACAGGTCGGCGGCCTTGATCACGCGGGCGCGGGGGAGCCGACCGGTGCGGTCGTCGCCCTCGGGGAGCGGCGGGGCGGGCGGCTCGTCGATGTTCTCCTGCTCGGGCCAGGGCACCTGGTCGCCCTCGGGGGCCGCGTCGAAGCCGGCGACGATCTCGGCCCAGATGGCGTCCTCGTCCAGCTCGTCGGCGTTCCCCGTCCGGCCGGTGCCGCCCGCCGGGTCGGGCGCGTCGGCGGCCAGGCCCTCGGCCCCGGGCTTGCGCAGGTCGATCTCGCGCGGCTCGCCGGCCGGCGGACCGTCCTCGCCGGGGTCGGTGTCGCGCAGATCGGCGTCCCAGAGATCGATGTCGCGCCGCTCGGGATCGCGCAGCCGGGTCAGGTGGACGCGCAGCACGCTCTCGGCGGTCGGCTTCATCTCGACATCGACGTACAGCCGGTCGAGGACGTCGTCGACGCCCGCCGAGGCCGCTCCGGCCGCGGCCTCCTCGGCGAGGCCCGCCAGCTCCTCCGGGGAGGCGGCATAGGCGGCCACGCCCGCCTCCCGCAAGGCCGAGAGCATGGCGTCGGCCAGATGCGGGGCGAGGTCGACCAGCGGAGCATAGGTGTCCGCTGACAGTCCATTGCCACGGCGATTCACGGGGTCGGCTCCTTCGACGACTCCGGCGTGACCGGCAGCACCGGCATGACGGCCTCCGCTCCCCCATTGACGTGTGTCCCACGGTATTCGCTGCGCCGCCCGGGACAAGCCCCTGAGGCACACCCGATCACGATTCCCTGCGCAGAGCCTACGTTCATATCGCCCCCGCCGGGGCGGGACGGGGCGCACCCGGGGGCGCGGGCGGGCGGACCGGGCGGTGGTGTGGGCAGGTCGGCCCGGGAGTGGGAAGATGTCGCATCATCGCCCGTTCGTCGCAAAGTTCGGGTAGGAGTGTTCGGAAAGCGCGCCGCAGGCGGGCGCGGCCGGAGGAAGGTGTCGGCATGCTCTGGTTCTGGATCCTCCTCAGGATCGTTCTCACGCCCATCCTGTACCTGGTGTGGCGTCCCCGGAACTCGGGCAGCCGGAACGTCCCCAAGCGCGGTCCGGCCCTGCTGGTGAGCAACCACCTGTCGTTCGCCGATCATTTCTTCGGGCCGCTGCCGCTGCTGCGCCCGATCTTCTTCATCGGCAAGGGCGAGTACTTCACCGGGACGGGCGTCAAGGGCCTGATCAGCAGGGCGTTCTTCACCGGGGTGGGGGTCGTCCCGGTGGACCGGTCGGGCGGCGACGCGGCGGAGGCGGCGCTGGAGACCGGGCTGCGGATCCTGCGCGAGGGCAAGCTGCTGGGGATCTACCCAGAGGGCACCCGGGCGCCGGACAACCGGCTCTACCGGGGCAAGACCGGGGTGGCGCGGCTGGCGCTGAAGTCGCGGGTGCCGGTGATCCCGATGGCGATGATCAACACCTTCGAGCTGATGCCGTCCGGCCGGGCCCGTCCCCGGCTGGGGGTGCGGCCGGGCGTGCGGTTCGGCCCCCCGCTGGACTTCTCCCGCTACTACGGCCAGGAGGACGACCGGGAGGTGCTGCGCAAGATCACCGACGAGATCATGCAGACCATCCGGGAGCTGTCCGGGCAGCGCTACGTCGACCGGTACGCGGCCGAGGTGAAGGCCGAGCTGGCGGGCGAGGAGGCCCGCCCGGTCGACGACGAGGACTGAGACGGCGATTGAGACGAGGACTGCGGGGCATCCGGCGGGGGCGGACGATGGGGCTGGAGGTCGCGCTCTGGCGTGCGGTCGCCGTCTACCGGTGGCTCTCGCTCGGCTACGCGGCCCTGCTGATCGCGATGGGCTTCGGCGAGTACGCGCATCCGCTGGGCGGCTGGGCGGTGCTGGCGGTCATGACGGTGTGGACGGCGTACGCCACCTACGCCTTCGCCGATCCCCGGAAGCGGGGCCGGTCGCTGCTGGCCGCCGACATGGCCGTGGCGGTGGGCTGCCTGCTGGCCACCGCGTGGGTGCAGACCCCGGGCGACATCTCCAGCGGCAGCCCGACGCTGCCGAGCTCGTGGGTGGCCGCGGTGGTGCTGTCCTGGGCGGTGGAGTGCGGGAAGCGGTCCGGGGCCGCGGCGGCGCTGCTGCTCGGCACGGCGAACGTCCTGGTGCACGTCCTGGCCGGGACGCCCGGCTCGGCCGGCTCGGTCACCTTCAACGGGATCGTCCTGCTGCTCATGGCCGGGCTGGTGGTGGGGCACGTGGTCAAGCTCGCCCTGGACGCGGAGGCGCGGCTGGCGCGCGCGGTGGAACTGGAGGCCGCCACCCGGGAGCGGGAGCGGCTGGCCCGCCGGATCCACGACTCGGTGCTGCAGGTGCTGGCGATGCTCCAGCGGCGCGGGGGCGAGCTGGGCGGGGAGGCGGCCGAGCTGGGCCGGCTGGCGGGGGAGCAGGAGGCCGCGCTGCGCGCCCTGATCGGCGCGGAACGCGATCCGGCCGCGCCCGACGAGGTCGACCTGCGGTCGCTGCTCAACGGGCACGCGTCCCCCAAGGTCACCGTCGCGGCCCCCGCCACGCCCGTCCGGCTGCCCGGGCATATCGCCCGGGAGGTCGGCGCGGCGGTCGCGGCGGCCCTCGACAACGTGCGGCGGCATTGCTCCGCGGACACCCGCACCTGGGTCCTGCTGGAGGACGACGGGGCGGGGGAGGTGGTGGTGAGCGTCCGCGACGACGGCCCGGGGATGCCGCGGGGACGGCTCGACGAGGCCGCCGCGGACGGGCGGCTCGGCGTCGCCCAGTCCATCCGGGGCCGGATCCGCGACCTGGGCGGCACCGTCTCGATCGTGACCGCGCCGGGCGAGGGCACCGAGATCGAGATGACCGTTCCCGCGCCCCCACCGCCCGTTTAGGGTGGCTTCGTGGACGACGACACCCCTCCCGAGGCCCCTTCCGACGGTTCGCTCCGGGTCATGGTGGTCGACGACCATCCGATGTGGCGCGACGCCGTCGCGCGCGACCTGGCCGAGGCCGGGCACGAGGTGGTCGCCACGGCGGGCGAGGGGCGGGCCGCGGTGCGCGTCGCCGCCGCCGCCCGGCCGCAGGTCGCGGTGGTCGATCTCCAGTTGCCCGACATCAGCGGGGTCGAGGTGACGCGGCGGCTGGCGGCGGCCGACCCGCCGGTGCGCGTCCTGGTGCTGTCGGCGAGCGGCGAGCAGCAGGACGTCCTGGAGGCGGTCAAGGCGGGCGCGACCGGCTACCTGCTCAAGTCGGCCGGGCGCGCGGAGTTCCTGGACGCGGTGCGGCGCACCGGCGACGGTGACGCGGTCTTCACCCCGCGGCTGGCCGGCCTGGTCCTGGGCGAGTACCGGAGGCTGGCCGCCGCCCCGAGCCGCCGTGAGGACGACGCGCCGCGCCTGACCGAGCGCGAGACCGAGGTGCTGCGGCTGGTCGCCAAGGGCCTGACCTACAGGCAGATCGCCGAACGGCTCGTGCTGTCGCACCGGACCGTCCAGAACCACGTGCAGAACACCCTCGGCAAGCTGCAGCTCCACAATCGCGTCGAACTGGTCCGCTACGCCATCGAGAAGGGCCTGGACAAAGAAGAGTGAACCGTGCGGCGGCCTCCGGCATCTATCCATGAAGAGGCTGTAAACGGTTACTTGTCGGTGGAGGCGCCCATGGCAGGCCAGGTCGGGGGTCTTTCCTACTGGGTCTTTCTCGTGCTGCTCGCGGGCGGCTTCGCGGTGCTCCTGGCCGGGGGCGCCGTCGCCCACCGGCGGCTCCGCGTCGGGAGCGCGCCGACGCGCGACCTGCACCCCTACGAGCTCGCCTACCTCGACGGCGGCGGCCGGCACGCGATCACCGCGGCGCTGATCTCGCTGCGCGGGCTCGGGGCCCTCGACGCCTACGCGACCGGGCGGATCCAGCTGACGGGCCGGATCCCCGCGGCGCGCACGCCGCTGGACGGGGCGATCCTCGGGTCGCTGCGCGGCGCGCGGATGCCCAGCGTCGCCGCCGTCGCCGCCGACCCCCATGTGCGGAGCGCGATCGCGCAGCTGCGTGACGGGCTGGCCGCGCAGGGCGCGCTCATGGGCACATGGGAGCGGCAAGTGGCCCGGCTGACGCCCTGGCCGGCCCGGATCTGGCTGCTGATCTGGTTCATCACCGGGTGGGACGACGTGACGGGCGCGGACGCGGTCTGGTACCGGGCGATGCTGCTGGTGTTCTCCTGCGTGGCCCTCGCAGCGGTGTCGTTCACGGTCGGCGGCGGTAACGAGCGGACCCGCGCGGGGGAGCGGGCCCTGGAGGAGGCGCGCGTTCGCCACGCGCACCTCGACCCGCGCTCGCGGCCCGCGTACGAGGGCGACGCGGCGCCGATGGGCGTGGCGCTCTTCGGCACGGCGGCCCTGATGGCGATCGATCCGGTCTTCGCGCAGACCGTCGGCCTCGGCCGCTTCCTGGCGATGGCCGGGAGCTCGTCGGCGACGGCCTCATCCGGTTCGGGCGGGCCCGCCACCTGCTCGTCCAGCGCCTCGGTCTGCTCGTCCGGCGGCTGCGGCGGTGGCGGCTCGTGCGGGGGCGGAGGAGGCGGCGGCTGCGGTGGCGGTGGCGGTGGGGGCGGTGGCTGCGGCGGCGGGGGCGGCGGATGACCATGCGCGAACGTTCGGTGGAACGATGGGGACCCGGAACACCCGCAGGGGAGGACCTGAGCATGCTCGCAGGGTTCGGCGTGGGCATCGGCTGGCGGCCGGAGATCGCCGGGTTCGTCGAGTCGCTGCCCGGCCAGCGCTTCACCGAGGTGGTCGCCGAATCGGTGCACACCGCCCATCCGCCCCCCGAGCTGCTCGAGCTGCGCGACCGCGGCGCCGCGGTCGTCCCGCACGGGGTGAAGCTGTCCCTCGGCGGTGCCGAACCGGTCGCCGCCGAGCGCGTCGCGCACCTGGCCGAATGCGCCGAGGCGCTGCGCGCCCCGCTGGTCAGCGAGCACGTCGCGTTCGTGCGGGCGGGCGGGATCGAGGCCGGGCACCTGCTGCCCGTCCCGCGCACCCGCGCCGCGCTGGACGCGCTCACCGCCAACATCCGCCGCACCCAGGCCGAGCTGCCGGTGCCGCTGGCGGTGGAGCCGATCGCGACACTGTTCGACTGGCCCGACGCCGAGTACGAGGAGGGCGACTTCCTGACCGAACTGCTGGAACGCACCGGCGCCCTGCTCCTGCTCGACGTCGCCAACGTCTACGCCAACGCCCGCAACCAGGGCGAGGACCCGGTGGCGCTCCTCGACCGCCTGCCCCTGGAACGCGTCGCGTACTGCCATGTGGCGGGCGGCTCGCAGGAGGGCGGCCGCTACCACGACACCCACGCCGCCCCCGTACCGGTGGAGGTCCTCGACCTCATCCGCGAGCTGTGCGCCCGCCACCGGCCGCCCGGCTTCCTGCTGGAACGCGACGGCCGCTACCCGCCCGCCGCCGAACTGCGCGAGGAGCTCGACGCCATCGCCACCGCCTCCGGCCACGCCCCCGTCACATGAGCGGCCCGAACGAGCCCCTCGACGCGGGTCTGGCGGCGGCGCAGGAGGCCCTGGTCCGGGCGATCACCGCGGGCGGGCCGCTCCCGCCCGGGTTCGACCCCGCCGCCGTGGACGCCGCCGCGCGCAGCATCCTCTACAAGCGGGCGAGCGAGGTGGCCCGCACCTGGCCCGCGCTCGCCGCCTCGTACGGACCGGACTGGAAGAACACCTTCGCCGACTGGGCCGCGCGGCGTCCCACCAACGGATCGGTCCGCGACGCCTGGGACTTCGCGCGCGAGCACACCGGCGGGCTCTCCGCCGAAGCGGTGCGGGAACTGGCGCTCACCGACGCCCGGTTCCGGTACGACGGACGAGGCGAGCCGCGCCGCCGCAGGGCCGCGGTGCGGCGCGTCCCGGGCGGCGTGATCGTCCAGATCATGGGCCGCGCCCGGACGCTCGGCCCCGCCGCCCGCCGCTGACCCCCGGCTGCGCCGAACGTGCGCGGCACACCCCGCCGAAGCACTATGGTCTAGACCAATGGCGGCACGCCCGCGAAGTGCGGGAACGCACCATCGCGGGGTGCGCCGGGGACTAGGCTTGAGCTGGTGGAACAGAGGGAGGAGCCCGGTGTCTGTTGAGGGAGAGGGCATGCGCGTCGGAGTGCTGACCGGAGGCGGTGACTGCCCCGGCCTGAACGCCGTCATCCGCGCCGTGGTGCGCAAGGGCGTGCAGGTCTTCGGCTACGAGTTCGTGGGCTTCCGGGCGGGCTGGCGCGGCCCGCTGGAGGGCGACACCATGGCCCTCGACATCGAGGCGGTACGCGGCATCCTGCCGCGCGGCGGCACCATCCTCGGCTCCTCCCGGACCAACCCGGTCAAGGTCGAGGGCGGCGTCGAGCGGATCAAGGACAACCTGGCCGGGCTGGGCGTCGACGCCCTCATCGCCATCGGCGGCGAGGACACCCTCGGCGTCGCCCGCGAGCTGTTCGACAACGGCGTCAACGTGGTCGGCGTCCCCAAGACCATCGACAACGACCTCAACGCCACCGACTACACCTTCGGCTTCGACACCGCCGTCGGCATCGCGATGGAGGCCATCGACCGGCTGCACACCACCGCCGAGAGCCACCACCGCGCGCTGATCTGCGAGGTCATGGGCCGGCACGCGGGCTGGATCGCGCTGCACGCGGGCATGGCCGCGGGCGCCAACGTGATCCTCATCCCCGAGCAGCCGTTCGACATCGAGAAGGTCGTCGCCTACGTCGAGAGCCGGTTCAAGACCCGCTACGCGCCGATCATCGTGGTCTCCGAGGGCGCCCACCCGGTGGACGGCCAGATGCAGCTCCAGACCGGCGAGCGGGACGCCTTCGGGCACGTCCGGCTCGGCGGCATCGGGCAGCGGCTCGCCGACGAGATCGAGAAGCGCACCGGGAAGGAGGCCCGCGCCACCGTCCTCGGCCACATCCAGCGCGGCGGCACCCCCACCGCGTTCGACCGCGTCCTGGCCACCCGGTTCGGGCTCCAGGCCATCGACGCGGTCCGCGACGGCGACTACGGCAAGATGGTCGCCCTGCGCGGCACCGACATCGTCCGCGTCGGCCTGGCCGAGGCCACCAAGGAACTGAAGACCGTCCCGGTGGAGCGCTACGCCGAAGCCGAGGTCTTCTTCGGCTAGACCCGGGCCCTCCTTCCCCCGCCCCGCAACAACCTCGTTTTTCCCACTGCCCGGCCCGGAGCGGAGCGCCGGCGGAGTGGAGAGGACGGGCAGGCGTAGCGGAGCGGGTCCGTAGCGGAGCGCCAGCGGAGCGAAGGAGGCGCTTCGCTACGTCCCGGGGGGCGTGGGGGGTCGCCCCCCACAATGAAAGGGAACAGGTATCCGAGTCGCGGCGTTGCGGTCTGTGGGTCACACTAGAGATCGATCCCGTTTCAGGTCCGTCCAGGAGGATGCCGCATGCCGCCGCTCGACACCGCGATCGCCGCCGACGGCCCGCAGGCGGCCGACACCGGGCTGCCGGTCGACGGCGAGCCGTGCGTGCTGATCAAGCTGGGCGAGGTCGTCCTCAAGGGCAAGAACCGCGAGCTGTTCGAGAAGCGGCTCGCCGACAACCTGCGCGCCGCGGTCCGCCCGATCGCCCGGGTCGACGTGGTCCGCCGGCACGGCGTGATGATCGTCCGGACCAAGGACGCCACCGCCGCCACGGTCGACCGGCTGGCCGAGCGGATCACCGACGTGATGGGCATCGTCTGGGCGCACCGCGCCTGGCGGGTCGGCAAGGACGTGGAGAGCGTCGAGCGGGCCGCGCTGGAGCTGATGGCCGGGCGCGCGGGCACGTTCGCGGTCCGCGCCCGCCGCCGCGACAAGCGGTTCCCGCTGACCTCGACCGAGCTCGACCGCAGGATCGGCGCCGCGATCGCCGGCCGGTACGGCCTGCCGGTCCGGTTGAAGAACCCCGACCACACGCTGTCCATCGAGATCGACCGGGACGAGGCGTTCGTGTACTCCGGCGGGCTGCCCGGCCAGGGCGGGCTCCCGGTCGGGATGAGCGGCCGCGGCCTGGTGCTGATGTCGGGCGGGATCGACTCGCCGGTCGC
Organism: Actinomadura vinacea; assembly: GCF_039532545.1. Taxonomy (NCBI): domain Bacteria; kingdom Bacillati; phylum Actinomycetota; class Actinomycetes; order Streptosporangiales; family Thermomonosporaceae; genus Actinomadura; species Actinomadura vinacea. Next base: position 65,030 of record NZ_BAAARW010000005.1, read on the forward strand.
CGCCTACCGGATGATGCGGCGCGGGCTGCGGGTCGACTACCTGCACTTCTCCGGCATGCCGTTCACCGGCCCCGAGTCGATCTACAAGGCCTACGCGCTGGTCCGCGAGCTGGACAGGTTCCAGGGCGGCTCCCGGCTGTTCGTGGTGCCGTTCGGCAAGGCGCAGCAGCAGATCAAGTCCTCGGGCGCCGACCGGCTGGCGGTCATCGCGCAGCGCCGGCTGATGCTGCGCACCGGCGAGCTGCTGGCCCGCCGGCTGCGCGGCGGCACGCTCATCACCGGCGACGCGCTGGGCCAGGTCAGCAGCCAGACGCTGGCCAACATCACCGCCCTGGACGACGCGGTGGAGCTGCCCATCCTGCGCCCGCTGATCGGCATGGACAAGATCGAGATCATGGACCAGGCGCGCCGGATCCGGACGCTGTCGATCTCCGAGCTGCCCGACGAGGACTGCTGCACGCTGCTGGCCCCGCGCCGGGCCGAGACCCGGGCCAAGATCGACGACCTGCGGCAGATCGAGAAGCGGCTGGACGTGGGCGAGCTGGCCGAGCAGCTGGCCGGCTCCGTCCAGGAGCACCGCCCCGTCTACGGCGACGACGCCGCCGCCTGAGCGCGGCCGGCCCGCCCGTTCGGCGGCCGGTGGCTCAGCGCGGGTCGGCGTCGGTCGGACGGGGTGGCTCGGGGCCGTCCGGGCCCATCAGCGTGAGCCGCTCCAGCCGGACGATGCGGAACCGCCGGCCCGCCACCGCGATCCCGTTGCGGCGGGTGGCGTCGGCCATCAGCGAGGCGGCCTCGGCGTACTCGGCCAGGTCGGCCTCGCAGGGCCGCTCCACCGCCGGGACCACGTGCCGGAAGTAGGTGGCCAGGGAGTCGCGCGTCTGCTGCGGCGTCTCGTGCAGCCGTCCCACCGGGAGCCAGCGCCCTTCGGAACGTTCCGCGACGGTGAACACCGGGGCCAGCTGCACCGGCGTCAGGAACGACTCCGGCGGCTCGGCGCCGGTCCGCGACGTGGCGTCCAGGAGCTGGCACAGCAGCTCGGCGGTGGCCAGATCGGGGATGGCGTGGCCGTCGCGCAGCAGGTCGAACGGGCGGCAGCGGGGCAGCCGGTGGTCTCCGGGCCGCGGGTCGAAGTCGGTGGGCCGGGGCGGCTCGGGGCCGTCCGGACCGGTCCGCACCAGCTGCTCGATGCGCAGGACGCGGAACCGCCGGCCCGCCACCGCCAGCTCGTCCACCGGGTCGAACCGCAGCCGCCGCCCGGCCGCGGCGAGCGGCCCGGCGCAGGTGTCCTCCAGATGGTCGGCGAGCATCTCCCTGGCGCCCTGCGGCAGCGGGTCGCAGGGGCAGACGACCTGCCAGCCGTCGGCGACGCGCTCGGCCGCGGTGAACAGGGCGCCGACCGCCACCAGCTCGGGGTAGGCCGCGATGGCGCGGCAGGCGTCCGCGAGCATCACCGCGGCGACCGGATCGACGCCGTCCAGGTCCTCGGGGAAAAGCCGCCCACCGGCGTCCCCCTCGCCCGTTGTCATGCCGGACATCATCCACTCCCGCGCCCGCCCTGCCCAGTGGTTCAGACCAATTTTTCGGAACCCGTTATCGGGGAGCGGCGGCGGATCGGGCGCGGGCCCGGCGGCCCGGAGCGGACCGCCGGGCCGTCCGGATCACCGCCGTGCGGGCAGGACCAGCACGAGCAGGCTCGCCACCAGCAGCGCCAGCCCGCCGAGCGCGACGCCGCCGAGCCGCTCGTCCAGCACCGCCACGCCCAGCACCGCCGCCACCGCGGGCTCGGCCAGCGTCAGCGTCGTGGCCGTGGTCGCGGGCGTGGTGCGCAGCCCGCGCGCGAACAGCACGTAGCCGCCCGCCGTCGTCACCACGCCCAGGTAGAGCGCGACGAGCAGGCCCGTGCCGCCGAGCACCCACCCGGCGGAGCCGGTCGCCAGGACCGGCAGCAGCAGCACGGCGGCCACCCCGAACAGCGCGCCGGTGACGGCCCGGCCCTCCTCGCCGCGGGCGATGAGAGTGGACGCCACGGTGGCGTACACCGCGTAGGACAGCCCCGACAGCACGGCCAGGCCGATCCCCAGCGGCTCGGCTCCGGCGTCCTGGCCGCCGGCGACCAGCGCGGCGCAGCCGGCGATCGCGCCCCCGGTCGCCAGCGCCCACCGGCCGCCGAACGCCGACTGCCGGGTGATCAGGCCGAGCAGCCCGGCGAACGCGGGCGCACTGCCGATGGTGACGACCGTCCCGATCGCCACTCCGGTGCGGGCGGCGGCGACGAAGAAGGCGATCTGGTAGACGGCGACCGCGACCGCTCCCACGCCCAGCAGGTGCCGGTTGCGGCGGGACCTCAGCAGTCGGCGCAGGCCCGTCCCGCGCGCGGTGAGGGCGGCGAGGGCCAGTAGCAGCACGCCGCCCATGACGATCCGGACGGCGGCGATGGAGGCGCTGGAGGCCTCCGGGACGAAGGTGCGGACGGTGCCGGTGGTGCCCCACAGGCAGGCGGCCGCCAGAACGTCGGCGGCGCCGCCCAGACGGCCGCCGGGACGGCGCGCCGCGGTTCCGGAACCCGCGGCGGAGTCATGCTCGGTGACGCGTGCGGACGTGTTGCGCACGGACGAGCGAGGGCGTACGGACATGGGAGGAACGCTCCTGAACTCGAATCGGTGAGAAGGATCCGGATTCGGGGCGCAGGAAAAAGGGACCGGGCGCGTGCGCGCCGGGTCCGCGGGAACTCAGAGGAAGGTCGCCGCGCCCCTTCAGGCGCGGGGCGGCCCGCAGTTCGGTGTCCAGTACTCCACGAAAAGCGAGGCTACCACCCGTACGGCGCCATGCCGCCGGGCCGGGCCGCGCCGGGACGAGCGGCCCCGGCGCGGCCCAGGCGGGGCCCCCGGCGCGGCCCACGCCCGCCGAAGGGGAGAGGCGAGGGACGAGGATCAGACCGGCACGATCAGGCCGGGACCGCGTCGCCGTCGGACACCGCCAGCGATCGGCCCACCAGCGGCGGCAGCTCCCGCACCAGCCGGGCCAGCTCGCGCAGGTCGCCGTCCACCAGGGCCTGCGGCCCGTCGCACAGCGCGGTCTCCGGGTGCGGGTGCACGTCGATGATCACGCCGTCCGCGCCGACCGCGATCGCCGCCCGGCTCAGCGGCAGCACCAGGTCGCGGCTGCCGCCCGAGTGCGAGGGGTCCACGATCACCGGCAGGTGGGAGAGGCGCTGGGCGACCGGCACCGCGGAGATGTCGAGGGTGTTGCGGGTGGCCTTCTCGAAGGTGCGGATGCCCCGCTCGCACAGCACGATGTCGAGGTTGCCGCGCTGGGCGATGTACTCGGCGGCCATCAGCCACTCCTCGATGGTGCCGCTCATGCCGCGCTTGAGCAGCACCGGCTTGCCCGACTCGCCGGCCGCCTGCAGGAGCGCGAAGTTCTGCGCGTTGCGGGTGCCGATCTGGAGCATGTCGGCGTACGAGGCGACCAGCTCCACGTCCTTGGCGTCCACGACCTCGGTGACGACCGGCATGCCGGTCTCCTCCCGCACGTCCGCCAGGATCCGCAGCCCGGCCTCGCCGAGCCCCTGGAAGGCGTAGGGGGAGCTGCGCGGCTTGAACGCGCCTCCGCGCAGCAGGGTCGACCCGGCGGCCTGGGCCATCTGCGCGGCCTGCAGGGTCTGCTCGGGCGTCTCCACCGCGCACGGGCCGGCGATCAGCGTCATGGTGCCGGGGCCGATCGGCACTCCGCCCACCCGCACCACCGAGCGCTCGGCGTGGTTCTCCCTGCTGACCAGCTTGTAGGGGACCGAGATCCGGATGACGTCGCTGACCCCGCCCATCCCGCGCAGGTTGAGCGAGCCGAACTGCTGGACGTCCCCGACCAGCCCGACGATGGTGCGCTCCACCCCACGGCTGACGAAGGCGTCCCCGCCCGCCGTCTCGACCAGTGAGACGACGGCCCTGATATCGGCTTCGGTGGCCCCCGGGGCCATGACGACGACCATTGTTTGTTGCCTCTCCTCATCCTGCCGGACCCGTCCGGGCCCGGCGAAAGCGCCCTGGAACGACGAAAGCCCCGGGCCGTGGTGGCCCGGGGCTCCTCGTCTCAGGTCTGTCAGCGCAGCGTCTGGCAGACCAGCCTGCCGGGCTGGTCGAACCAAAAGAAATACACCACGTTGCGCATGGGTCACAGCGTAGCGGATGCCGTGCCGGGGACCGGAGGGCAGGGGGCGAATATGGCTCAGCTCACTACGGATGGCAGTATGGCCCGAGTCATGTCCCGACCCGAACGCTCCTCAGACGACCGGCGGGATCTCCCGCCCGGGCAATACGTCCCTCGCGATTGGCCGGTCCTCCACTACGGCCCGGTGCCCAAGTTCCGTCCCGCCGACTGGGACTTCCGGGTGTTCGGCGCCACCGAGTCGGGCGGCCAGCACGCCTGGTCGTGGGACGAGTTCGACGCCCTGCCGCGGACCAAGGCCGTCGCCGACTTCCACTGCGTCACCAAGTTCACGATCCCCGACAACGAGTGGGAGGGGATCTCCGGCACCGCCATCGTCGAGCTGGCGCCGCCGCACTCCGACGTCACGCACGTGATGGTGTGGGCGGAGTACGGCTACAGCGCCAACATCCGGATGAGCGACTTCCTGGCCGACGGGACGATGTTCGCGACCCACCGCGACGGCGAGCGCCTCAGCCCCGATCACGGCTTCCCGATCCGCCTCGTCGTGCCGCACCTGTACGCGTGGAAGAGCGTCAAGTGGGTGCGCGGGATCGAGTACATGGTGAAGGACCGCCGGGGGTTCTGGGAGGAGCGCGGCTACCACAACGTGGCCGACCCGTGGCGCGAGCAGCGCTACTCCTACCAGGAGGACGCCGACGAGTCGCCGCCGCTGTGATCCGCGGGCCGCTGCGGGAACCGCGGCCCTGACCAGGTGTTCCCGGAGGGGGCCGGGCGGGTTGCGCGGTTGACGCCGCGCGGGCGCCGCGCTGGCGTTACCGTACGTTTCCATGTCAGCACTTTCCGTGTTCGACGTGGTGACCCATGCCGTCGTCACGGGTTCGGCCGTCTCCGCCGCCGCGCTGTGCTGGTGGCTGCGCGTGCGGCGGAGCGGGCTGGGCGCCGTGGCCGACGAGGTCACCTTCGCGACCCTGCACACCATCTCCCGGGCGGCGCCCTCCCTCCGCAACGGGCTGACCAGGGAGTCGGCGCGGAAGGCGGCCCGTGACCTGCGGTCGCTGCTGGGCGCCGAGGCGGTCGCGGTGGTGGCCGCCGCCCGGTCCGGGGAGGGCCGCGGCGCGGCGCGGGAGGCGGCGCGGGAGGCGGAGTGCTGCCGGCTGCTGGTCTGGGAGGGTGCGGGCGGCCCCGGGCACTCCGCGGACGCGCCCGCGCACGTCCGGCAGGTCCTGGCCACCGGCCGCGCCCGTGTGGTGCCGGCGGAACTGCTGTCCTGCGACGATCCGCGCTGCCGGATCCGGGTCGCCGTGGTGGCCCCGCTCGCCGTCGACGGCCGTGTGGAGGGCGCCCTGGCCGCCTACGTGGCCGGTGCCTCGGCCGCCCGGGTGCGGGCGGTGAGCGAGGTGGCCCGGTGGCTGTCGGGCCAGCTGGAGCTGGCCGAGCTCGACTCGTCCAGGACCAGGCTCGCCGAGGCCGAGATGCGGGCGCTGCGGGCGCAGATCTCGCCGCACTTCGTCTACAACTCCCTGACCACGATCGCCTCGTTCGTCCGCACCGACCCCGAGCGGGCCCGCGACCTGCTGCTGGACTTCGCCGACTTCGCCCGCTACTCCTTCCGCAACCCGCGCGACTTCACCACGCTCGCCGAGGAACTGCGCTCCATCGATCGCTACCTGCTGCTGGAACGGGCCCGGTTCGGCGACCGGCTGCGCTTCAGCGTGGAGGTCGCGCCCGAGGTGCTGCCGGTCACGGTGCCCTTCCTGTCGCTGCAGCCGCTGGTGGAGAACGCCATCCGGCACGGGATGGACGACGCGCGCGGCCCCGAGCCGTTCCACGTCCGGATCGTGGGCCGCGACGCGGGCACCGAGGCGGCGATCAGCGTGGAGGACGACGGCGCGGGCATGGACCCCGACCGGCTGCTGGAGATCCTCACCGCGGCCGGGACGGGCGGCTCCGGCGGCTCCGGCGCGGGCATCGGGCTGGCCAACGTCGACGAGCGGATGCGCCAGCTGTACGGCGAGGCGTTCGGGCTGACCGTCGAGACCGGGCTCGGCGCGGGCACCAAGGTCAATCTGCGCGTCCCCAAGAACCGGGCGGGCCTGTTCCCGAGGTGAGCGGGCTTCCGAGTGGGCCGGGATCGGCCATCTCGGACGACTCACCTAACGAAATCGATTGCGAGCGGAAAGTAATCGCGGGAAGGTCCTTATTATGCTGCGCGTCCTGGCGGTCGACGACGAAGTGCCGGCACTGGAGGAACTGGTCTACCTCCTGCGTGCGGATCCGCGGATCGATCGGGTCCACCGCGCGGGCGAGGCGGCCGGGGCGCTGCGCGACATGAGCCGGCTGCTGCGGGCGGGGGAGCGGCTGGACGCGGTCTTCCTCGACATCCGGATGCCCGGCCTGGACGGCCTCGACTTCACCCGGCTGCTCACCGGGTTCGCCTCGCCGCCGCAGGTGGTGTTCGTGACCGCGCACGACGACTGCGCCGTCACCGCCTACGAGCTGGGCGCCCTCGACTACCTGCTCAAGCCGGTGCGCCCCGAGCGGCTGGCCGAGGCCGTGCGGCGGGTCGAGGACGCGGTGCGCCGGGACGCGGCGCGGGACGAGGAGCCCCCGGACCGCGCCGAGGAGGACGAGATGGTCCCGGTGGAGCTGGCCGGGCGCACCCGGCTGGTGTCCCGGCGCTCGGTCACGCACGTCGTGGCGCACGGCGACTACGTGCGGTTGCACACGGGCGACGGCAGCTTCCTGGTCCGCATGCCGCTGGCCGCGCTGGCCCGGCGCTGGGAGTCGGCCGGCTTCATCCGGATCCACCGCAGCACCCTGGTCGCGTCGGCGCACATCAGCGAGCTGCACTTCGACGGGGGGCGCGCCGCCGTCCAGGTGGGCGAGGAGCTGCTCCCGGTGAGCCGCCGCCATACCCGCGAGGTCCGCGACCTGCTGATCCGCAGGTTCCGCAACGGCGACCCCGAACCGGAGCCGCGCGCCTCGGGCCCCACCGGCATCTCGCTCCGCTACGGGGCGGAGCCGGGCGCGGGCGAACGCCCGCACTGAGCCCGCACCCACTGCACACACCGCATCCGCTGATCACGCACGGCGACGACCGGTCGGCCCCCCGGGGACGTCCGGCGGCCGCTCATGCCCGCCTCCGGGTGTGTCGTCCCGGCTTTGCCTGCGCTTGGAGATCGTAGGTTCTGAGGCGCTTTCCGCCGCAGCTCTGCCGGAGATCTACGCTCTTTACCGCAGCTTTGACGGTCCGATAGGGAGAAGGTCGAAAGGGTGGCGCGGGCGGTCCAGGCCGTTGGATCGTTCCCAGAACCGCTCGTCCCGCCGGACCGACCGCTCATCTTTCCGCTACGCTACGTACAACGATGACTACTGACCGTTTATCGAGCGTGGTGGGTCTCCGGTCCCGATCGGTATCGATGGGGCCCTAGTGTTCTCAGTGGCACCGCGCAGCACGAGCCGGCGGACGACACCGGCGAAGCGCACCGCATCCGGGGGGAGCGGGCATGGTGCGGGGCCCGGCCCTCCACCACGAGGCGCCACGACGGCCGCGGCGAGATCCCCCGGCCCAAGACATAACTGGAGATCCGGCACGCGCCAGTCGCACGCCGGATCAGGAGCCGCCGGATCCCGTACCGGGGGGGTGGGATCAGGCGGCGTTGGTTCGGGCGTCGCTGAACAGTCGGGGGGTTGTTCAGCGACGCCCGGCCTCTTTTGGCCGCGGGGCCCGCGGCCAGGGGACGGTCGAGGCCCGGCCGGGCGCGGCGTCAGCCGTCGCGCAGGCGCTTGAGGGTCGTGATGTCCTTGGCGTGCGGCTCGGGGGCGCGGCCCGGGGTCTCGATGATGAAGGGGACCCCTGCCACGGCCGGGTGGGCGAACAGTTCGGCGAAGGGCTTCTCGCCGATGTGGCCGGCGCCGATGTTCTCGTGGTGGTCCCTGGCGGAGCCGCAAGGGTCCTTGGAATCGTTGGCGTGGACGAGCTTCAGCCGTCCCGCGCCGACCGTCGCCACGAGGGCTTCCATGGTCTCGGCGACGCCCCCGGCGGAGGCCAGGTCGTGGCCCGCGGCGAAGGCGTGGCAGGTGTCGAAGCAGACCCCGAGCTTGGGATGGTGTTCCAGCGCCTCGAAGAACGGGCCGAGCTCCTGCACCTTGGCGCACAGCATCTTCCCCTGGCCCGCCATCGGCTCCAGCAGCAGGTCGGGGCCGTCGTCGGGGATCTCCTCCAGGAGCGGTAGCACGTGCTCGCGCACCTGCGCCAGGGCGTCCTCGTACGACTGGCTGACGGCCGATCCGGTGTGGACGACGACGCCGCGGGCGCCGATGGCGCGGCCGCGTTCGAGGGAGTGGCGGACCGACGCGACCGACTTCTCCAGGGTCTCGGCGCTGGGGGAGCCGAAGTTGACCAGGTACGGCGTGTGCACGTAGACGGGGATCGCGTCCTGGCCGCGCAGCTTGGCGTCCTCGGCGGGCTTCCCCTCGGGGAGCGCCCAGCCGCGCGGGTTGGACACGAACACCTGGACGGCCTCGGCGCCGATCTCGGCGGCGTACTTGAGCCCGCCGGTCGCCAGCCCGCCGGCGACCGGGACATGCGCCCCGACGGGGCTCTTGAGAGAGGTCATAGCGCGCACAGCTTAGTCGCCGGCTCGGACAGTCCGGCCGGTTCGCCGGTTCGCCGGTCCGCGGGTTCCCGGCGTCCGTCAGCCCCAGATGGTGATCTCCGAGCCGCGCGGAGCTTCGCCGCCGACCGGGTTCTGGCCCACGACGCGGTTGCCGAACCGGCTGCCGATCTTGACGTCGAAGCCGGAGTCGCGCAGCGCCTTGCGGGCCTGGTCGAGCGGCTGGCCCATCACGTTGGGCACCGGGATCCGCTCGCCGTCGCCGCGGTCGCCGTCGTCGCAGAAGAACTCGCGGAAGAAGCAGTCGCGCTCGTTGACCACCAGCGTGACCTCGTCGCCGCGGGAGACGCCGGTACCGGGCTCGGGGTCCTGGCTGATGACCGCACCGGGCCGGCGGCCGTCCTGCTTCCGCTTCTCGACCTTGACGTCCAGGCCCATCCCGCGGAGCTGGTTCTCGGCCTCCTGGCCGTTGCGGCCCACCAGCGACGGCATCGACATGCCGCTGCTCACCACGATGTCGACCGGCTCGTCGGGGGACTGGCTCGTGCCGGCCCGCGGATCGGTCCGCATGACGCGGTCCTTGGCGACCTGCTGGGACGTGGCCTTGCTGACCTGGCCGGGGGTGAAGCCCTTGCCCCGCAGGATCCGCCTGGCCTCGGCCTCGGTCTTGCCGGCGACGTCGGGCACGTCCCGGGGCGTGCGGCCCTTGGACGGGGTCAGCGTGATCGTGCTGCCCTCGGTGATCCGCGCGCCGGGCCCGGGGGCGGTACTGGCGACCTGGCCCTTGGCGACGCGGTCGTTGAACACCGGTTCGGCCACCCGGACGTCGAGCCCGCCCTGCTCCAGCTGGTTGCGGGCGTCGGCGACGCGCATCCCGATGATCTGCTCGGGGACGTGGTCGTACTGCCCGGAGGTCTGGTACCAGACCGCCCAGCCGAGGATAACCGCGGCCAGCGCGCCGATCGCGATCAGCACATAGCGGCCGGTGAGGGCGCCGATGGCGCGGTCGGAGGCGGTGCGCCGCGGCGGCGGCGGTGCCAGGTTGGAGGGCGCGGTGCGGGCGTCGAAGACCCGGGTGCGGGAGTCGCCGGGCGGCGCCATGCCGGGGGCGGGCAGCACGGAGGTCCGGCCGCCGGGGGGCGGCATGGCGGTGCCCATGCGCGCGTCGAAGTCGCGGGGGAGGCCGGCGCACACCTCGGCCACCTCGGCCAGCATGGCGTTGGCGTCCTGGGGGCGGTGGCCGGGCTCGCGGGCGGTGGCGCGCAGGACCAGCACGTCCAGCCGGTGCGGGAGCCCCGGCACCCAGGTGGACGGCGCCGGGACGGCGTCGTTGACGTGCTTGTAGGCCACCGCGAGGGGGGTGTCGCCCTGGTGCGGCAGCTCGCCGGTGAGCAGCTCGAACAGCATGGTGCCGGCGGCGTAGACGTCCGAGCGGACGTCGGCGCTGCCCGACAGCACCTGCTCGGGGGCCAGGTAGCCGACGGTGCCGATGATCATGCCGGTCTTGGTCATGCCGGAAGCGGTCTCGGCCCGGGCCAGCCCGAAGTCGGCGACCTTGGCCTGGCCGTCCTCGGTGATCAGCACGTTCTCCGGCTTGACGTCGCGGTGCACCAGCCCGGCGCGGTGCGCGGCGCCCAGCGCGGCCAGCACCGGCTGCATGATCTCCAGCGCGGCGCGCGGGCCCAGCCGGCCCCGCTCGCTGAGCACGTCGCGCAGCGTGCGGCCGCGGACGTACTCCATGACCAGGAAGACGTGCTCGCCGTCGGTGCCCTGGTCGTAGACGGCGACCACGTTGGGGTTGGACAGCGCGGCGGCGGCCTTGGCCTCACCGATGAACCGGCGGACGAACTCCTCGTCGGTGGCCAGGCCGGCGTGCATCACCTTGATCGCCACAACGCGATCGAGCCTGGTGTCGCGCGCCAGGTAGACGGTGGCCATCCCGCCGCGGGCGATCCGGGACTCGATGCGGTAGCGCCCGTCGAGCACCTGCCCGATAAGTGGATCTGCGACCGTAGCGTCCATCACAGCGAGTGTAAAGGCCTTCCCGAGCGGATCCCATCAGCCGGGAGAATGACTCTCGGCCGATCTTGGCGGCGGGGTCGGGCCTTCTCAGGCCGCCACGCCTCATCGTAGGGCCTTCTCGCCCGTCCGTCCGGGATCTGAAGAACTTGGTCCGCAATTGAGGCTTTCGTCTGATTTGAGCGATTTTGGGGTGGAAAATTTTACCTTCGCGGCGGGTCGCGGACCTCGCCGCGAGACCGCGACGCCGGCCAGGCACAGCAGGCCGCCCAGGAGGGTCAGTGGGCCGGGCACTTCGCCGAGCGCCGCCCACGACATCACCACCACCAGCGCCGGGGCCGCGTACGTCGTCGCGCCCATCTTCCCCGCCGACGTGCGGGCCAGCGCGTACGCCCACGTGGTGAACGCCAGCGCGGTCGGGAAGACGCCCAGGTAGACCATGTTGAGCGTGCCGGTGAGGGACGCCTCGGGCACCTCGGCGGCCAGCCGCCCGGCGAACGGCAGGCAGGCCAGCGCCCCGATCGCGCACCCGAAGGCGGTGACCTGCAGCGCGCTGCCGTGCCGCAGCGCGGGCTTCTGGCTGAGCACGCCCGCCGCGTACGTCACCGCCGCGACCAGGCACAGCAGCACGCCCAGCACCGACGAGCGGCCCCCGCCCGACATCGACGCCCCGACCACGACCGCGCCGGTGAACGACACCGCCAGCCCGGCCACCAGCCGGCGCGGGAAGCCCTCCTTGAGCAGCCAGCCGCCCAGCACCGCGATCAGGATGGGCCCGATGTTGACGACCATCGCGGCGGTCCCGGCGTCCACCAACTGCTCGCCCCAGTTCAGCGCGACCGTGTAGAGGCCGAACCACAGCACGCCCGAGACCGCGATCCCCGGCCAGGCGGCCCGCGGCGGCCATCCCGCCCTGCGGACCGCGCAGATGACGGCGAGCGCCACCGTGCCCGACAGCAGCCGCCCGAGCGCCAGCGCGCCCGGGCTGTAGTCCTCGCCCGCCTTGCGGATCGCCACGAACGCCGAGGCCCACAGCACGACCGTGACCGCCGCGGCGGCCACGGCGAGACGCTCGGAACGCGGCCCGGCCGTTGTTTCGCCCTGTTCCATGCGCTGCACCTTAGATCGCCGATATTTCCACCAACACCGAACGATTCCGTGCGGTTCCGGTGGGATTCGCGCCCAGTCTCATGGCGCCGATCGTTCAGGTCCAGCGAATTCTCCTACAGGAGACGCTTTAGGGCTGCTTCATCGTCCCCTCCCACGGGGACGACGCCCGCGCGTACCGGCGCATCGGGATCCGCCCGGCCAGCCGCGCGAGCCGCCCGGCCTCCACCGCGTGCCGCATCGCCGCCGCCATCCGCGCCGGATGCCGCGCCCTGGTCACGGCCGTCGCCAGCAGCACCGCGTCGCAGCCCAGCTCCATCGCCAGCGCGGCGTCGCTGGCCGTGCCCACCCCCGCGTCCAAGATCACCGGGACGCCCGCCCGCTCCACGATCAGCTCGATGTTGTGCGGGTTGCGGATGCCCAGGCCCGAGCCGATCGGGGAGCCCAGCGGCATCACCGCCGCACAGCCCGCCTGCTCCAGCCGGCGCGCCAGCACCGGGTCGTCGTTGGTGTAGGGGAGCACCGTGAAACCGTCGTCCACGAGCTGCTCGGCCGCCTCGACCAGCTCGATCGGGTCGGGCAGCAGGGTGTGCTCGTCGGCGATGACCTCCAGCTTCACCCAGTTGGTGCCCAGCGCCTCGCGGGCCAGCTTGGCTGTCAGCACCGCCTCGCCCGCGGTGAAGCAGCCCGCGGTGTTGGGCAGCACCCGGATCTCGCACTCGCGCAGCACGTCCAGCACCGAGCCGCGGGCCGACGGGTCCACCCGCCGCATCGCGACCGTGGTGAGCGCGGTGCCCGACGCCCGCAGCGCCTCGCGCAGCACGCTCATGCTGGGCGCGCCGCCGGTTCCCGTGATCAGCCGCGAGCCGATCCGCTCGCCCGCGATGACCAGCGCGTCGTCGTTCTCGTGGGGGTCCACCGTCAGCCTCCCTGCACGGCGGTCAGCACCTCGAGCCGATCCGCCTCCGCCAGCGTCGTCGCGGTCCACTCCGACCGCCGTACCACCTCGTCGTTCAGCGCCGCCGCGACCCCGGACGCCGCCGGCCCGGACCGCCCGGTGACCCGGGCGACCGCGTCGGCGACGCTGGTGCCCGCGGGAAGCTCGCACGGCTCCCCGTTGACCACCACGGTGATGCCGGGCCGTCTCTCGCCCGCCCGCTCGGTCATGCCGCCTCCTCCTGGGGGGACGATTCGCGGTGGGGGGACGACCCCCCGCACCCCCCGGCAAGATCGCGCGACCGCCCTCCGGGCGCTCGGCCGGTCGCGCCCCCACACCCCCCGGCAAGAACCGCGCTCATGCCCTCGCTCCGCTCGGTCATGCCGCGTCCTCCAGCCGGTCGGGGGTGAACGGGCGGCCCGCCTCGGGCACGGTGCCCTCCAGCAGCGCCTCGGTGAGGATGTCGGCGCTGATCGGGGTGAGCAGGATGCCGTTGCGGAAGTGGCCGGTGCCGAGGACGAGACCGGGCAGCCCGGTCGGGCCCATCACCGGGGCGTTGTCGGGGGAGCCGGGGCGCAGCCCCGCCGACACCTCGACGAACTCCAGCTCGGTGATGCCGGGCAGCAGCTCCCGCGCGTCCCGCAGCAGCTCCCACAGCCCGCCGGCGGTCACCCGGGTGTCGAAGCCCATCTCCTCCTGCGTGGCGCCGACCACCACCTCGCCGTCGGCACGCGGCACGAGGTAGACCGGCGAGCCCTTCACCACCCCGCGGGTGCAGCGCCGCAGGAACGGCACGGCGGTGCGCAGCCGGATGACCTGGCCCTTCACCGGGCGGATCGGTGGAACGATCCCGGGCGGCAGGCCCCCGATGCCGCCCGACCAGGAACCGGCCGCCAGCAGCACCCTGTCGGCGCGGACCTCGGTGCCGTCGCGGAGCCGGATGCCCCTGGCCGCGTCGTCCGCCACGATCACGGCGGCGGCGTGCTCGCGCACCAGCCGGGCACCGTGCCGCTCGGCGGCCGCCAGCAGCGCCGGCGCCAGCCGCCGCGGGTCGATCGCGCCGTCCCGGGGGGCCAGCAGGCCGCCGCGCACGCCCGGCGCCAGCATCGGCTCCAGCCTGCGGCACTCGCGGCCGCTCAGCGCCTCGGCGGGGACGCCCAGCGACTCCTGGAACCGCCGCATCTCGTCGAGGTGGGCCAGGTCGTCGGCGTCGAAGGCGACCTCCAGGATGCCGTCGGCGCGGTAGCCGGTGGGCAGCCCGGTCAGCTCCTCCAGCTCGGCGGCGAACGCGCCGTACCGGTCGCGGGAGGCCAGGCCGAGGCGCAGCAGCGGCTCCTCGCCGTAGGCCAGCTCGCTGACCGGGGTGAGCATGCCCGCCGCCACGGCGGACGCGCCGCTCGCGGGGGCCGGATCGATCAGCGTGACGGCGGCGCCGCGTGCGGCGGCGCGCCAGGCGGTGGCCAGCCCGATGACACCGGCACCGATGATCGCAATGTCCATCCCGCTCCCTTCGCCGGCATGATCCGGATCAGGTCCAAGCGGTCGGCGGCCCGTCGATAGCCGCCCTCTCAGCCCGGTCGTACCGGACTCCCGCGCATGTTCCCCCTAGCCTACGTCCACCTGCTGATTATGGGGCGACCCGGGCACCACCCGTCCCGCGGGCCGGTCCGGTGGTTATCGTGAGCCGTCATGGAGAGCGTGGTCGTGGTGGGTGGCGGGCTGGCCGGCGTGCGAGCGGTCGAGGCCCTGCGCGGCAAGGGATTCCAGGGCGGGCTGACGCTCGTCTCCGCGGAGCGGCACCGGCCGTACGACCGGCCGCCGCTGTCGAAGGCGGTGCTGGCCGGCGAGCGCGACGACACCACCGTCGACGCCGACTGGGACGCGCTCGGCGCCCGGCTGCTGCTCGGCGAGCGCGCCACCGCGCTGCGGCCCGCGCCGGGAGGCGGCGGTACGGTCGCCACCACGGCCGGCGACCTGCGCTTCGACGGGCTCGTCATCGCGACCGGGGCCGCCCCGATCACGCTGCCCGGCGGCGGGCCGCAGCGGGTGCTGCGCACCGTCGACGACGCCCGCGCCCTGCGCGCCCGCCTGGCCGAGGGCACCCGCGTCGTCATCGTCGGGGCCGGCTGGATCGGCGCCGAGGTCGCCACCACCGCCGCCCGGAAGGGCTGCGCGGTCACCGTCGTGGAGGCGGCCGACACGCCGCTGGCCAACGCCGTCGGGCCGGAGGTCGGCGCGCTCACCGCCCCCTGGTACGCCGAGGCGGGCGTGGAGTTGCGCACGGGCGTCAAGGTCGCCGCGATCGAGGCGGACGGCCTCGCCCTCGCCGACGGCGGCCGGATCGCCGCCGACGAGGTCGTGGTCGGCGTCGGCGTCCGCCCCTCGCTGGACTGGCTGGAGGGCTCCGGCGTCCTGGTCCAGGGCGGGATCGTCACCGACGCCGCGTTCCGCGCGACCGTCGGCGCGGACGACCTCCGCTCCGACATCGTCGCGGTCGGCGACTGCGCGGCCTGGTGGTCGCACCGGTACGGGCGCCGCCTGCTCGTCGAGCACTGGGACACCGCCCTCAACGCCCCCGAGGTCGCCGCCGCGACCCTGCTCGGCCAGGAGGCGGCCTACGACCCCGTCCCCTACTTCTGGTCCGAGCAGTTCGGGCGCATGGTCCAGTACGCGGGCCACCACCCCGCGGCCGAACGCCTCGTCCGCCGCGGCGACCCGGCGGAGGCCAAGTGGGCGGTCTGCTGGCTCAGCGGGGACCGGCTGGAGGCCGTCCTCACGGTGAACCGGCCGCGCGACCTGATGCAGGCCAGACGGGTCATCGCCGCGGGCACCCCGGTCGACCCCGAGGCCGTCGCCGATCCCGACATTCCGATCAAGGACGCGGTGCGTTCCTGAGGGTTTGAGCGTCATGGGCGCGTGGTAGCAAGGGGGCGTGACGCAACTGCACGCAACCGTAGAAAGCGCTCTGGATCCCCGGACCGAATCCCTCGTCGGTGAGTGGCTCACCCTCAAGGAGGCGACCGACGCCCTCGGGATCAAGAGCGGCAGGATCAAGCAGCTGCTCAGCGAGCGCAAACTGCTGGCGGTACGCCGCGAGGGCAGGCCCATGGTGCCCGCGTCCTTCATCAAGGACGGGCAGGTCGTCAAGGGGCTGCCCGGCACTCTCACGCTGCTGTCGGACGCGGGGTTCGACGATGTGGAGACCCTGCGCTGGCTCTTCACCGCCGACGACACGCTGCCGGGCACGCCGGTCCAGGCGCTCAGCGAGAACCGCGGAACCGAGGTCCGCAGGCGGGCGCAGGCGCTGGCCTTCTGACCGGCGGTCCGGGCCCGGCGCGGAACCGGACTTAGCCCATCAGAGCAGTCCAAAGCAGCACACATGACAGGATGACGGGGCCGCGCGCGGCGGCGGTTCGCGCCGCGCCGGCCCCGTGATCGCTTCTGCCCAGTGCCGGAAAGGAACCAGCCCCGACCGTGTCCAGGCATCTGCTCTCCGAACGTGCCGTGGCCCTGCGCGCCCGGCTCGACCGGTCCCGCCTCTACCTCTGCACGGACGCCCGGGAGCGTCAGGGGGACCTGCCCGCCTTCCTCGACGCGGCGCTCGCGGGCGGCGTCGACATCGTCCAGCTTCGCCAGAAGGACCTGGAAGCGCGGCAGGAGATGGAGCACCTGCGGGTGTTCCGGGACGCCTGCGACCGGCACGGGGCGCTGCTGGCCGTCAACGACCGGGCCGACATCGCGCACGCCGTCCAGGCAGACGTGCTGCACCTCGGGCAGGACGACCTGCCGGTCGGGGCCGCCCGCGCGATCGTGGGCGAGGACATCCTGATCGGCCGGTCCACGCACTCCGACGAGCAGGCCTCGGCCGCGGCCGCCGAGCCGGGCGTCGACTACTTCTGCGCCGGCCCGGTCTGGCCGACGCCGACCAAGCCGGGCCGGGCGGCGCCCGGCCTGAAGCTGCTGGAGTACGTGGCGGCGCAGCGCGAGGGGCGCCCGTGGTTCGCGATCGGCGGGATCGACTCCGGCCGCCTCCAGCAGGTCCTGGACGCGGGCGCGCGGCGGGCCGTGGTCGTCCGGGCGATCACCGAGGCCGACGATCCGGGGGCCGCGGCGGCGGAGCTGGCGCGGCGGCTGCGCGAGGCCGGCTGACCCGGGGCCGCGCCCGGCCGCCGGGTGGGACGGATCACCGATGCTCTGGATCACATCCGCGGCCGACCACCGCGCGCGATGCCCGACAATGGGGCCATGAGCCTGGGACCCGAAGACGAGCGCCCGGTGGATCTGTCCGACGACGATCTGGAGATCCTCCCGGACCAGACCTCCGACGACACCGACTCCGGCTGGGGCGACTGGCGCGGCGGTGACGACGACGCGCGGCTGATCGAGGACCGCCCGCCGCACTGGTGACCCGTCCCGCCGTACCGTCCTAGAAGAGGATGCCCAGCACGAAACCGGTCGACATCACCGCGGCGAGCGCCACCATCATCCGCCACCGGTACCGGGGGATCCGCTTGGGACGCGGCTTCGGCGCGAACTCCTGGCCGTCCCGCAGCGCCCGCACCACCTGCCGGGCCGTGGGCCGGGCGGCCGGGTTCTTGTCGAGGCAGCGCGCGACCAGGTCGCCCAGCGGCCCCTCCAGGTCGCCCAGGTCGGGGCGGCGGCTGGTGACCCGGCGCATGACGGCCGCGTTGGGGCCGGTGCCGAACGGCGGCCGGCCGGTCCCCGCGTACACCATCGTGGCGGCCCAGGCGAAGACGTCGGCGGGCGGGCCGACGGGCTCGTCCTCGATCTGCTCGGGCGCCATGTACGCGGGCGTGCCGATGGGGCCGGTGGTCAGCGGGGCGGCGTCCAGGGCACGGGCGATCCCGAAGTCGATCACCTTGGCGCCGTCCGGGCCGAGCAGCACGTTGCCGGGCTTGAAGTCGCGGTGCACGATCCCGGCCTTGTGGATCGCGGCCAGCGACCGCGCGGTGCGCAGCGCCGTCCGCTCCAGCCGCTCGGACGGCAGCGGGCCGCGCTCCTCGACGAGCCGCTGGAGGGACGGGCCCTCGACGTACTCGCTGACGATGTAGGGCCGGTCGCCGGTGACATCGGCGTCCAGGACCTGCGCGGTGCTCCGCCCGGTGACCTGGAGCGCCGCCTCGGCCTCCTTGACGAAGCGGGCGCGGGCGCGCTGGCTCGCCCCGGCCCCGCCGCGCAGCAGCTTCACGGCGACCGGGCCGCCGTCCTCGTCGCGGCCGAGGTAAACCACGCCCTGGCCGCCCTCGCCCAGCCGCTCGGTCAGCCGGTAGGTGCCGATGCGGCGCGGGTCGTCGCCGGTCAGCGGCCGCCTGCCGCCGCTCCGGGGCCGCGCCGCCGCGGCCCGCGCGGGACCGGGTTCGTCGGGGCCGGCGTCCACCGGGGCGTCGTGATCACGGTCGGCGCGGCCGCGGGGACCGTCGTCCCGCGCGCCGTCGGCGGCGGACCGGGCGCGGTGCGCGCGCTCGCCGCCCGGCCGCTCCCCTCCGCCGGGACGGGCAGGACCGGAGCCTCCCACGCCGGAAGGGACCGGCGTGAGGCGAGGGGGCGTCCTCCCTCGGGAGGGATCGTGCGGCACTGGGGGCTCCGACTCGGCGGGGACGGACGAAGAATGCCTTTATTTCTACCCTGTGCCCGTCGCACCCGGCAGGAGAACCGTGATCTTAGCCACGGCAGGAGGCGCCCCCCTGCGCGAACGCGTCCTGGAGGGCGATGTCCCGGGATGAGCCGCTCCCCTCGTCCCAGTAGGAGAGGGAACGGGCGGACAGCGGGAAGGTGACACGCGAGGACACGCGAGCGCCGCCGCGGCCGACGTGCAGGGCCTCTCCATCGGTGCTCCCTGTCAGTGGCCGGCGTCGGGGCGCACGCGCAGCGCGTTCAGCGCGAACGCCAGCATGTGGTAGTGCCCGATCAGGACGACCAGCTCGATCAGCTCGTTCTCGCCGAGCCGGCCGGCCAGCGCCGCCCAGGTCCGGTCGCCGAGCGTGCCGTCGGCGTGCAACTCGTCGACGGCGGTCAGGACCGCGCGGTCGGCGGCGTCCCACGGGTGCTCGTCCAGGCCCAGCCGCAGCGCGGCGATCTCGGCCTCGGCGAGCCCCGCGTCCAGGCCGATGCGGTGGTGGTGGGCCCACTCGTACTCGCAGGAGGCCAGGTGGGCGGTGCGCAGGATGGCCAGCTCCCGGACCCGTCCTGTGAGCGTCCCCTTGAGCAGCAGCATCGAGCCGAAGCCGAGCCACGAGTCGAACAGCTCGCGGTGGCGTCCCAGCGTGGTGAAGATGTTGAGGGGGCCGACGGTGGCGGCGACCACCTTGAGCGTTTCGTTCCACTCCGCCTCGGGCAGCGGCGGGACGCGCGGCGCGCCGTGCCGGTCGGGGTCTGTGACCATGCCGCCATTTGTGCCACTGATTGGTGGGACAGTGCTACCCCGCCGGGTCGGTTTGGCCACATCGCGCCACAGAGCGGCGCCTGCGCAACAGGTGCGCGCGCCGCTGGGGCGCGAGCGGCGGCCGGCGGTCGGCTCAGGCCTGCCGGGAGGTGGCGGCGACCGCCAGTTCCTCCAGCGCGATCCGCGCCTCGCCGTTGACCGGGGCGGCGGCGAGGGCGTCGGCGGCCTCCCGGGCGTACCGCTCGATCATCTCCTCGCAGGCGGCCAGCCCGCCCGTCCCCTCGATGATCGCGCGCAGCTCGGCCACCCCCTCCGGGGTCAGCCCGGGATCGCCCAGCAGCCGGTCCAGCACGGCGGTCCCGGCGGCGTCGGCACGTTCCAGGGTCTGCGCGATCAGCACGGTCCGCTTGCCCTCGCGCAGATCGTCCCCGGCGGGCTTGCCCGTCTCGGCCGGGTCGCCGAAGACGCCGAGCACGTCGTCGCGAAGCTGGAAGGCGATGCCCAGCGGCCGTCCGTAGGCGCGCAGCGCTTCGACGACCTCGGGCGAGCCCCCGGCCAGCGTCGCGCCCAGGTGCAGCGGACGCTCGATGGTGTACTTGGCGCTCTTGAACTCCACCACCCGCAGCGCCGCCTCGACCGTGCCCGCGCCGCGCACGCCCTCCAGCAGGTCGAGGTACTGGCCGCACATGACCTCGGTGCGCATCAGGTCGTAGACCTGGCGGCCGGGGCCGATCAGGTCCCGGGCGACGCCGCTGGTCTCGTACATCTCGCTGGACCAGGCCAGGCACAGATCGCCGAGCAGGATCGCGGCGCCCTCACCGAACGGCCCGGCGTGCCCGGACCAGCCCTCCGCGCGCGCCAGCGCCTGGAACCGCCGGTGCACCGAGGGCTGCCCCCGGCGGGTGTCGCTGGAGTCCATGACGTCGTCGTGGATCAGCGCGCTGGCCTGCAGCAGCTCCAGCGACGCCGCCGCCGCGACCACGCCCTCACGCGGTTCCCGGCCGCCGGCGGCCTGCCAGCCCCAGAAGCAGAACGCGGGCCGCAGCCGCTTCCCACCTGCCAGCAGCGCGTCCAGCGCGCCCAGCATGGGCGCCAGTTCCGGGCTGATGGCCAGCAGGCCGGGGCGCTGCCGGTCGACGAATGCCAGCAGTGCCGCGTCGACCTCCTTGCGGATGCGGCTCATGGACATGCGATGATCGTATCCAGTGGTGTAGGCAGCCTTCCCCATTGCCGGGGGAGTATTTCGTCGAATGTAACGAAATCTCCCGGCCTTCACCGGTGTCACCATGGGAATTTTGCCCCTCCGGCGCCGGCCCCCTGCCGGAGTCTTGACGATCCGCCGCGAAGCCGCGGGCGCCGGGGACGGGGGCGGGCGGCACTACCCTTGGAGGATGCGACGCGAACGCCCTGACCGAGCCCCCACCATCCGTGAGCTGCTCGCCGCCGGTGGCAGGTCCTTCTCCTTCGAGTTCTTCCCGCCCAAGACCGACAACGGCGTCCGCAACCTCTGGCGCGCCATCCGCGAGCTGGAGACGCTGCACCCGACCTTCGTGTCGGTGACCTACGGCGCCGGCGGCGGCACCCGCGACACCACGGTGGACATCGTCGAGCGGATCGCGACCGAGACCACCCTGACCCCGGTGGCGCACTTCACCGCGGTCGACCACTCCACCGCCGAGCTGCGCAACCTCATCGGCCGGTTCGCCGCGGCCGGCGTCCGCAACCTGCTGGCCCTGCGCGGCGACCCGCCGGGCGACCCGATGGGGGAGTGGATCAGGCACCCGGAGGGCGTGGAGTACGCCGCCGACCTGGTGCGGATGATCCGCTCGGCCGGCGACTTCTGCGTCGGGGTCGCCGCCTTCCCCTACAAGCACCCCCGCTCCGTCGACGTCGAGAGCGACACCCGCTACTTCGTGGAGAAGTGCCGGTCCGGCGCCGACTACGCGATCACCCAGATGTTCTTCCGCGCCGAGGACTACTTCCGGCTGCGCGACCGGGTGCAGGCCGCCGGATGCGACGTGCCGATCGTCCCGGGGATCATGCCGGTCACCCAGATGAGCACGATCGAGCGGTCCGAGCAGCTGTCCGGCGCGCCGTTCCCGCCCGAGGTCCGGGAGCGCTTCGACGCCGTCGCCGACGACCCCGACGCGGTGCGGCGGCTGGGCATCGAGCACGCCGCCGAGCTGTGCCGCGAGCTGCTGGAGCAGGACGCGCCCGGCATCCACTTCATCACCTTCAACAAGTCCACCGCGACCCGTGAGGTGTACGGGCTGCTGGACGCCGCCTCCTACGCGGCGCCCGGCGACGGGCCGGCGGCGATGCCCGGCTCGTACGGCGCCAGCGGCAGCGCCGCCCCCATCACGGCGTAGGGCGGGCCCCCGCCCGGGAACACGAACCCGGTCAGCAGGTCGACCATGCCCACCGACCGGTAGAGCCGCCTGGCGGGGGTCTCCTCCGGGCCGCGGTCCAGCGTCGACAGCACCACGGTCCGCTCGGGACGGCCCTCGCACAGGGTGTTCAGCAGCCGCCGCCCCAGCCCCTGCCCCTGATGATCGGGGTGCACGTGCAACTCGGCGACCTCGAAGGGGTCGTCCAGCCACCGGACCGCGTGCTCCTCGCCGGCCGTCCCGGCCAGCGCGCCGCGCACCACGTCGTGCCACCACTGGCCGCGCGCGCCGTGGAACCCGTAGCCGAACCCGCGGATCCCGCCGCGCGGCAGCAGTGCCCCGCGCCGCTCTGCCACCACCGCCCGGAATCCCGGGTACGAGGTGTGCCGTTCCATGATCGTGTGGCGGCCGGGGAGCTGTTCGGCGGGCGGCCGCATCGCCGCCGCGTACACCGCCAGGATCGGGTCGAGCCGCCGCAGGAAGGCGCGGTGGTCGATCTCGCGGAGCTTGGCTTCCTTCACCTGGTCGAGGGTAGACCCAGCGGTCAGGCCCGCGGGACGGTCCGCTGCGTCGCCGACAGCCGGTCGTAGATGTCCCACAGGATTTTGTCGGCGGCCTTTTGCAGCGTGCCGCGGTTGGTCTCCAGCTGGCCGCCCCACTGGCGGGCCTCGGGGCCCAGCCAGGCGTCAGTGCCGTTCAGCGTCCGCACCGCGGGATCCAGGGCCTGGCGGAGCCGGTTGATGCTGCCGTAGGCGTCGGCGTACGCCTGGTACAGCTCGCGGTAGGCCGGGTTAGGCCGCTCGGTCGGCGGCAGCCGGGTCGCCGCCGCCGAGTCCAGCGGCGGCGGGAGGCTGCCCGGGGGCGGGGGAGCGGCCATCGCGGCCTCCTCTCTGCCGGCTCGGCTATCCGGCCTTGCGGTCGGCGACGGGCTTGAGGTCGAGCTTGCCGGCGGCCTCGCGGGTGCGGCGGCTCATGTCGGCCCCGGTGAGGACCTGGACGGCGACCGGCCGGACCCCCGCCCGGTCGGCCTCGGCCAGGAACGCGCGCAGCCACCGCGCGTCCATCACCACGTGGTGGCTCGCGGTGCCGAGCGACTCCCGGACCGCGCCCACCCGGGCCTGGTCACCGCCCGCGGCCTTGAGCAGGTCGGCGGCCGCCGCCGGGCCGAGCCGCTCGTACAGCTTCTCGGTGTAGTCGGGATCGCCGGCGTTGTCCTTCAGGTGGCTCCACACCGACGCGGGCACCGGCTTGCCGTCCTGGACGGCCGCCGCCACCGCCAGCGCGTCGGTCTTGGCGGCCTTCGCGGCGTCCGGCCGGGTCGGGAAGTTGCCCAGATCGCCGCCCGCGCCATTCGGGGTGGTCGAGGGCGGCCGGGGCGCGGGCGCCGCCTGCCGGGGCGGCTCCGCCCGCTTCGGCGGCAGCACCGGCTCAAGCGTGCCACCGGGCGCGGGCCCGTCCCCGGGCGCGCCGCCGGGCGTGCGCGGCCGCGGCGCCGGAGCGGGCGGCGCCTCGACCCCGCCGCCCCGGTCCGGATGCGTCATCGCGTAGTTGTAGCGGCGGGTCAGCATGCCCAGCTGATCGGCCGCCCACCGCGCCACCTGCTCGGCCTGCCGGTACCCCGCGGCCGACACCCCGGCCGGCGGACGATGCCCGTTCAGCCAGCCGCTGATGGCGGTGTTGGCGTCCTGCACCTGCTTGATCAGCTGGTTCAGCGCCGCCGGATCGATCCCCCTGAAGTCGGCGTGGCGCGCCGCCGGGCCGGTGCGCATCTGCGCGGTCATCGCCCCTCCGCGATCACTCTGGATCGGTCCCCGTCAGTCTCCCAGAATCACACTCGCATCACGCGCTGTCGAGAGCCTTGCGCACCGACTCGGGATCGCGCGCCACCACAGCGTCCCCGTCCGCGGTCAGCACGATCGGCCGCTGGATCAGCGACGGGTTGGCCACCATCGTCGCGATCCAGCGCGCCCGGTCGCGCTCCATGTCCTTGAGGCCCAGCTCCTTGGCGACCGGCTCGTTCAGCCGCGCCACGTCCCACGGCTCGGCCCCGATCCGCTTCAGGACGGCGTCCAGCTCCTCGGCCGTGGGCGGTTCGTCCAGGTAGCGACGCTCGGTGTACGGCGTGCCCGCCTCGTCCAGCGCGGCCTTGGCGGCCCTGCTCTTGGAGCAGCGCGGGTTGTGCCACAGTTCGGTGCCGGTCATTCGCCCACCCCCACGTCGGCGGACTCGCCGCCGGTGATCCTCAGCAATTCCTCGTACGAGGTCGGGAACACGGTGTGGGCGATCCCGCCCGCCGCCCAGACCCGGTCGTACTTGTCCAGCCAGACGTCCACCAGGGTACGGATCGGCGCCGGATGGCCCAACGGCGCGACGCCCCCGATCGTCTGGCCGGTGGCCGCGCGCACGAACTCGGGGGCCGCCCGCCTGACCTTCGCGGCGCCCACCAGCGCCGCGACCCGCGCCGTGTCGACCCGGTGCGCGCCGCTGGTCAGCACCAGCAGCGGCGTCCCGTCGGCGTCGAAGACGAGGCTGTTGGCGATCGCCCCGACCGCGCAGTCCAGCTGGTCGGCCGCGGCCTGCGCGGTCGGCGCCGCCTCGGGCAGCTCGACGATCTCCCCGGTGGCGCCCTGCTCGCGCAGCGCGCGGGCGACCCGTTCCACGTTGGGATGCATGGGCATCACTTTAGAGCCGCCCGGAGCCGGCGGCGGAGGCGATGCCACCTTCCGTAGGCGGAATATCACTCTAAAGTGGTCGAACCCCCCTTGAGTCTCGTCGCGTCCAAGGGAGGACAGCGCCCGAGGGGACCATATGTGCGAGGGAGCCAGATGAGCGTTCGAAAGGGCACGTTGCTGATCGCGGGCGGGGCCATGATGGTGGCCGGATGCTCCGGCGGCGAGACGAACGCCGGCCGGACCGCCGAGACGCCCGCCGCCTCTCCGTCCACGACCGCCCCGACCGCCGCTCCCACGACCCGGCCTCCGCGCCGAACGCTCAAGGCGGGCACCAAGGGCGAGGACGTCAGGCAACTGCAGCGGCGTCTCAAGCAACTCAAGTACGACCCCGGCCGCGCCGACGGCAGGTACGGGCTCTCCACCCAGATGGCCGTGTGGGCCTTCCAGAAGGTCAACCGGCTCAAGCCCAGCAGCAACGTGGGCAAGAAGACCTGGGCCGCCCTCGACGCCCCCAAGCAGCCCGAGCCCATGGCCAAGCGCCGCGAGGCCGACCGCGTCGACGTCGACCTGCGCCGCCAGTTCCTCGTCGTCTACAAGGACGGCAAGCCGGACCTGATCACGCACATCTCCTCCGGATCGGGCGAGTACTACTGCGCCAAGGACCGCGGCGCCAAGGTCGCCCGCTGCCGCTACGCCACCACCGGCACCGGCGACTTCCGCACGGGACGCCGCGCCTCCGGCTGGGAGGTCTCGCCGCTCGGCCGGCTCTACAACCCGATCTACTTCAACGGCGGCATCGCCTTCCACGGCGCCCTCGACGTCCCCCGCCACCCCGCCTCCCACGGCTGCGTCCGGCTCCCGATGCACATCGCCGAGTACTTCCCCGAGATCGTCAAGACCGGTGTGCCCGTCCACGTGCGCCGCCCGCGGTGACCTCGCAAGATCACTGCGGGTCACGCCACTCGTTCGAACGCATTGACGAATCGACGTCAGGACGGTTTACTGTGAATGCGTCGAACTTATGTTCGACGTGGTGCGGGACTCGCGGCCCGCACCAGGGCGACGTCCCCGCCGGGACGGACGGCCGGGCGGAGTGAGGGGAAGCTCTCCGCCCGGCCGGCCCGAGCCGCCGGAAGGAGGCAGTCATGTCCACAGCGATGACCGCACACGGGCTCCACTCTTCTGCCCAGCGCCTGCCCAGTCCCCGATCCCGTCCACCGCAACCGCCGCGTCCCGCGCAGACCGCGGTGGGCCAGCTGCACGCCGCCCGGATGGGCCTGGCCGAGGCGGCCGAGGCGACCTCGCCCGCCGTCCGGTACGTCTGCGCGCACCTGGCCGCGCTGCGCGCCGCGGCCGCCGTGCTGGCGTCCAAGGAGCCGGCCGACCCCCAACGCCGGAGCCGTCCGCGCAGCGTCTGGGTGCTCCTGCCCGAGGCCGATCCGGCGCTGCGCGAATGGGCCGCGTTCTTCGCCGCCGGCGCCGACAAGCGCGCCGCCGCCGAGGCCGGCCTGCCCCGCGCCGTCACCGCGCGCGAGGCCGACGAGCTGCTGCACGACGCGGAGATCTTCGTCTCCCTGGTCGAGGACACCCTGGGCATCCCCGGCCAGCCCACACTGTGTTCATACAACCCCGGCCCAGGGTGCTCGCCTGGCGGCTCGCACCCTGACCTGGCTTGGTGCGAGCGCGACATCGCTTCGCGATCTGGCCGGTGAGGCTCGCCTCCGGCTTCAACTCACCGGCCAGGTAGCGTGCTCGCGCGGTACCTGAGGCCGCTTCGAGCAAGACCAGCCCCCCAAGCTGCCGGCACCTGGCTGGTGGAGTCGGCCGTTAGCAGGAAAGCCCTCCTGCGAGGGGAATCCCCTTTCTTTGGGCGGGGGAGGAAGCCAAGCTGGGGGGATGGTCTTCCCGGCGGTCGTGACGTCGCTGGTGGTCGCGGCCACCGTCGTGGCTTGGCTGGGCGGTCCGGAGCAGCCGTGGCCGCGGACGCTGCTGGACTCGGCGCTGGTCCTCAGCGTGTGCGGCGCCCTGTTCGTCCCGCGGAGGCACGTGCTGGCGGCGGGCGTGTACGCGCTCCTGGCCAGCGGCGTCTACTACGTGCTGAGCCCGGTCGACGGGCCGCTGCTGGTGGTGGTGATGCTGTGCCTGTACGCGGTCGCGGCGGAGGGGCGGACGTACTCGGCGGTGGCGGTGGCGGCGGTGCTGGTGATCGGCACCGGGCTCGGGACGCTGGCGGGCAACCACGAGTTCAACGGGATCGCGCTGACCATGCTGGCCGGCTGGGTGGTGGCGGTGGTCGCGCTCGGCGTGGTGCGGCACGGCCGCCAGGAGTCGCTGCTGGCGGCGGTGCGGCGGACGGAGGAGGCGGCCCGGCTGCGCGCGGTCGAGGAGCGGTTGCGGATCGCGCGGGAGCTGCACGACGTGGTCGGCCACCATCTGTCGATGATCAACGTGCAGGCGGGCACCGCGCTGCACCGGCTGGAGCGCGATCCGGCGCAGGCCGGGACGGCGCTCGGCGTGATCAAGGAGGCGAGCCGGGACACCCTCCGCGAGCTGCGCTCCACGCTGGGGGTGCTGCGGCAGGTGGACGAGGCGGAGGCGACGGCGCCGGCGGCACGGCTGGAGCGGCTCGGCGACCTGGTCCGGTACGCCGAGCTGGCCGGGCTGGCGGTGGAGGTCCGCACCGAGGGGGAGCCGCGGCCGCTGCCGGCCGGCGTCGATCTGGCGGCGTACCGGATCCTGCAGGAGTCGGTCACGAACGTGACCCGGCACGCGGCGGCGCGCCGGGTGCGGGTGACGCTCGGCTACGGCGCCGCGGAGCTGCGGGTCGAGGTCGAGGACGACGGCCGGGGCGGCGCGGCGGCGGGCGGCGGGGGGATCCGCGGCATGCGGGAGCGGGCGCGGGCGCTGGGCGGCGAGCTGGCGGCCGGGCCGGATCCGGACGGCGGTTTCCGGGTGAGGGCCCGGCTGCCCTACGGTGCGCAGGCATGATCCGCGTTCTGCTCGCCGACGACCAGGCCCTGGTCCGCGCCGGTTTCCGCTCGCTGCTGGACGACGAGGACGACCTCGCCGTGGTCGGGGAGGCCGCCGACGGGCGGGCCGCGGTGGCGATGGCGCGCGCCGAGCGGCCCGATGTCGTGCTGATGGACATCCGGATGCCGGGCATGGACGGGCTCGAGGCGGCCCGGCGGATCGCCGCCGACCTGCCCGAGGTGCGGATCGTGATCCTGACGACGTTCGACCTGGACGAGTTCGTGTACGGGGCGCTGCGCGCGGGCGTGGCGGGGTTCCTGGTCAAGGACACCGATCCGGCGGAGCTGATCCGGGCGGTGCGGGTGGCGGCCCGCGGCGACGCGCTGATCAGCCCGTCGGTGACCCGGCGGCTGATCGCCGAGTACGCGGGACGGGCGGTGCGTCCTGGGCCCGATCTGCGGCTGAACGGGCTCACGCCGCGCGAGCGCGAGGTGGTGGGGCTGGTCGCGGAGGGGCTGTCCAATGACGAGGTCGCCGCGCGGTTGGTGCTGAGCCCGGCGACGGTCAAGAGCGCGGTGAGCCGGATCATGGCCAAGCTGCGCGTCCGGGACCGGGCGCAGCTGGTCGTGCTGGCCTACGAGAGCGGCATGGTCGCGCCCGGCTACGCGGGCGGCACGGGGACGCAACCCCGGGCGTAGGGCGGTGCGGGCGGTGCGCAACAACCGCCGTAGCCTCGCGGCGCCCGGCGGCCGATTCGGCGGGCCATGCCGTTCCCGCACGGTGTGCCCATGGACGATTCATCTCCGAGCAAGGCCGGCGGCGCGTTCGTCGGCTTCCTGGCCGGCGGCGCGGCCGGGTTCGTGACCACCGAGGGCGGCGCCGCGTTCTTCCACTTCGTTCTCGGCATCACCCCCGATGTGGAGGGCAATCCCGCGCTGATCGCGGTGTTCGCGCTCGTTCCGCCGCTGTTCGCGGTGGCCGGCGCGTTCGTCGGCTTGCGGGTCGCCACCCGGAGGGGGAACTGATGGCGGGGCGATCCGAAGGCGTCATCGCGCGCGTGGCGGCGTGGTCGTTCCGGTTCAAGTGGGCCGCGCTGGCCCTGTGGGCGCTGGTCCTGGTGGCCGTCACGGTCGCCGGGCAGGCGGCCGGGGCGGATTACCGCAACGACTTCACGCTTCCCGGGACGCAGTCGCAGCGCGCCACCGACCTGCTGACGCGGCATGGGGCGGCGCAGGCGGGCGACAGCGTGCAGATCGTGGTCAAGGCGCCGGGCGGGCTGCGCGCGCCCGCCGTCGAGCGGGAGGTGCGGGCGGCGCTCGACCGGGTGAAGGGGCTGCCGAGCGTGGCGGGCGTGCGCGCGCCGTACGAGGACGCCGCGGCGATCTCCCGGGACGGCACGATCGGGTACGGCACCGTGACGCTGTCCGGCAAGGCGGAGGCCGTCCCGAAGGAGGACGTCCGCCGGATCATCGAGACCGCGCGCACCGCCGCCTCGGCCGGGGTGCGGGTGGAGGCGGGCGGGGACGCGGCGCGCGGCGCGGAGGAGAGCGAGGGCGGCGGCGCCGAGGGCGCGGGCATGATGGCCGCGCTGGTGATCCTGGTCCTGCTGTTCGGCTCGCTGCTCGCCGCCGCGCTGCCGCTGGTCACCGCGCTGTTCGCGGTCGGCGCCTCGATGGGCCTGATCGTGCTGGCCTCGCGGGTGGCGACGGTGGCCGACTTCACCCCGCCGATCATGATGCTGGTCGGGCTGGGCGTCGGGGTCGACTACGCGCTGCTGGTCTTCTACCGCTACCGGCACGAGCTGCTGGACGGCGCGGAGCCCCGGGAGGCGACGCGGCGGGCGCTGGACGCCGCGGGCCGCACCGTCTTCGTCGCCGCCTGCACGGTCGTCATCGCGCTGCTCGGCCTGGTCGCGCTGGGGCTCGGCGCGCTGCAGGGCGTGGCGCTGGCGGTCGCGCTGACCGTGCTGGTCACCATGCTGGCCTCGCTGACGCTGCTGCCGGCGCTGCTGGGCGTCTTCGGCGGGCGGATCCGGCGGCACGTGCTGAAGCGGGCCGCCAAGGCCGCCGCGAAGGGCCGGGAGCCGGGCGCGCGGTGGCGGCGGGCGGCCATGGCGGTGCAGCGCCGTCCCGTCCCGGCGCTGCTGGTGGCCGTCCTGGCGCTGCTGGCGCTGTCGGCGCCGGCGCTGGGCATGCGCCTGGGCTTCGCCGACGCCGGGAACGACCCGGCCGGCCAGACCAGCCGCGAGGCCTACGACCTGCTGGCCGAGGGCTTCGGGCCGGGCTTCAACGGCCCGCTGGTCGTCGTGGGGGAGGGGGACGCGGCAGCGGGGCGCCGGATCCAGGGCGTGCTGTCCGGCACGGACGGCGTCGCGGCGGCCACCCCGCCGATCCCGTCCGGCGACGGCCGGCTGTTCACCGTGCTGGTCTTCCCGGAGACGGCGCCGCAGGACGAGGGCACCGCGGATCTGGTGCACACCCTGCGCGAGGACGTGCTCCCCGGCGGGTACCTGGTCGGCGGTTCCACGGCCGCCACGCAGGACTTCGCCGATACGGTCTCGGGGCGGCTGCCGCTGTTCGTCGCGATCGTGGTGGGGCTGTCGGCGCTGCTGCTGCTGGTGGTGTTCCGCTCCGTGCTGATCCCGATCAAGGCCGCGCTGCTCAACCTGCTCAGCATCGCGGCCGCGCTCGGTGCGATCACGCTGGTGTTCCAGGACGGCCGGTTCGGCGCGGAGGCCGGCCCGATCGAGGCGTTCATCCCCGTGATGATCTTCGCGATCGTGTTCGGGCTGTCCATGGACTACGAGGTGTTCCTGCTGTCGCGGATCCACGAGGAGTGGACCCGCACCCGCGATCCGGCGCTCGCGGTGCGGGAGGGGCTCACCGCGACCGGTCAGGTGATCACCGCCGCCGGGGCGATCATGATCGTGGTGTTCGCGGCGTTCGTGCTGAGCCCGTCCCGGATGCTGCAGCAGTTCGGGCTGGGCCTGGCGGTGGCGATTCTGCTGGACGCCGTGGTCATCCGCTGCCTGATCGTCCCGGCGATCATGCAATTGCTGGGACGGCGCGCCTGGTGGCTGCCCGGGCCGCTGGCCCGGCGCCTTCCCGAAGTGTCCCTGGAACGGGTGGAATAGGTGATCGGTTAGCGGCGGACGCGGTCCGGCTTTTATCTCCGCTTTCGGCATGTGTTGATCAAGTGGAACCGTCTCGCAGCCGACAACGGAGGAGAATATGCGCCCTGCCGACCGTTCCGCCGTCCATTCCGTCGCCCATTCCGCCGCCCGGATCGGGCTCGCCGCGGCCGCCCTCACCACCGCCCTCGCGGGGACCGTCCCGGCGGCCGCGGCGGACGCCGGAGCCCCGCCCGACCCGGCGCCGGGCGGGCCGCAGCGTCCGTACGAGCCGGACGTCCCCGGCCCGGAGAACCTGGACTCGCTCGACGTCACCGCCACCCGCGGCGAGGGCCGCAGCGTCACCGTGGCGTTCGACCGCCGGAGCCGGACCGCCGACGGCTCGGTCCAGGCCGGCGCGCGCCGTTTCGTGTTCCTGTTCGACCGCTCGATCCGCTTCAACCCGCAGGCGTTCCCGACCTGCACGGCCGAGCTGATCAGGGAGAAGGGCGTGCGGGCGTGCCCGCCCGGCTCGCAGATCGGTTCGGGCCGCGGCACCCTCACGACGGGCGAGCGGCAGGAGGTCCTGGTCTTCAACGCCATGGTCGGCCGGCTGCGCGGGGCGCTGGTCGTCATCCCGGCGGGCGGGGTGCTCCTGGAGCAGACCTTCGAGCGGGCCTCCGCGCCGTACCGGCGGGACCACCGCTGGACGCTGGACGAGATCGTGCCGCCCACCGCCGTCCCGCCGGAGGAGCGCCAGGGCACCGCCCGTTTCGAGCTGTCGTTCGGCGCCACCCGCATGGTGAACGGCCGGCCGGTGGGCTTCGTCGAGACCGCGGCCCGGCCCGGCACGAAAACGAAGTTCGGCCTCTGGAGCGAATTCGTCACCGGCCAGGTGGTGCTTCCCCGGGACACCGCCAGACTGCGATAGCGGACGACCCGGCAGCGCGTTTCCGATGACCACACGGAAACGCCCGACCGGCGTTCCGGTAAACGCCTGGTAACCGATTCAGGGAATGGCGGGTCGGCGCATAAGAGAGGACGCGCGAGGAAACTTGCCCGGCCCGCCGCCCCGGGCCGGGGCCGCGGGTCGCGGTGATCTTGATGGCGTCCGATCCGGCGGCCGGCGGCTTCCACCGCCTGAGCGCGACCGCCGCCGGCAGGCCCGGCCCTGCCGTCTCTCAGGCGGCGCTCAGGGGCAGGGCACTGATCATCGGGGCTCCGGACGGCGGAGCGGCCCGAGGGACCGGCTGAGGGGCGGTGGGGAACGCAGACGGGGCCTTGGGCGCGACGCCGGAAGGGTCACCGGAGAGTGTCGCGTCCAAGGCCCCGCTAGGCGATCGCTACGCGGGTCGCCGACGGGCGGTCCGACCGGTCAGAAGGACTCGACGGCCCGGCGCGCCTCGGGGTCGAGGACGCCCCAGGTGATGAGCTCTTCGGTCAGCTCGGTCGGAGACTTGTCATAGATGACCGCGAGTGAACGCAGGTCCTCTTGACGGATGGACAAAACCTTTCCGTTGTAGTCGCCCCGCTGGCTCTGGATCGTCGCGGCGTAACGGGCGAGGGGACCGGCCTTGTCCTTCGGAAGCTGCTGCAGCCGCTCGAGGTCGATCACGAGCTTCGGCGTTGGCCCGAGCGGGCTCGGCGCGGCTCCGCCGGGCAACAACTCGGAGACCGGCACGCCGTAGAAATCGGCGAGCTCGGCCAGCTTCTGAACGGTGACGGCGCGGTCGCCCCGCTCGTACGAACCCACGACGACGGCCTTCCAGCGGCCTCGGGACTTCTCTTCCACACCGTGCAGGGACAGGCCCTGCTGAGTGCGGATGGCGCGCAGGCGCGCACCGAGAGCCTTCGCGTATTCAGACGGCATTTTGCGGCCCCCAGGCTCACTATCGTCGTTGTGGTCGGGCCCCGGGTGGGTTCCCGGGGGGAGTCAGGTCCTTCGGGCTGTGATGCCTTAAAGCTCTGTCTCCAGGGATGGTTACGGACAGTGACGGTAAAACGGGGACGGCCTCAGGTCAAGCCGATTGGAAAAAAGCGGTCGAATCCGCAGGTCTCGATCTGGGCCGTCCGGATCGTACGGAACGGCCAGAGATGTCGTGTCTCATCCGTCTCATCCGTTGCGTCCCGATCTTGGGCCGGCCGGCGCGCCGCCCGCACCCCGTCCGCGCGCCGTCCGCGCGCCGTCCGATGTGACGCCTCTCACCTGCTAAGACGCGGTTCGGTCCGGGGACGGGGCAGCGATCCGGTCCTGCTACGGTGAGACGGACAAGACGTCCTTTAAAGCCCGTCCCGTGAGGCGGGAAAGGAGGTTCCGGCGGTGAATGCTGCCTCGAATGTCCCCTCCACACCGGACCGCCCGGCCCAGGCGCGCGTGGCGGACGGTGATGCCCGCCGCGGCGACCCCGCACGCGATCCGGCGGACGCCGGTGCCGCGGCGCAGGCCGCCGCGCAGAAGGCCGTCCTGGAGCGCCCCGACATCCGGCGCGCCCTCACCCGGATCGCGCACGAGATCCTCGAGCGCACCAAGGGCGGCGACGACGTCGTCCTGCTCGGCATCCAGACCCGCGGCGTGACGCTCGCCCACCGGCTGGCCGCCCAGCTGGAACAGGTCGAGGGCCGCCGCGTCCCGTGCGGATCGCTCGATGCGACGATGTACCGCGACGACCTGCGGTTGAAGCCCGCCCGCGCCCTGGGCCGCACCGAGCTGCCGCCCGAGGGCGTGGAGGACCGGATCGTGGTGCTGGTCGACGACGTGCTGTTCTCCGGCCGCACCGTGCGGGCCGCGCTGGACGCCCTCAACGACCTGGGCCGGCCGCGCGCCGTCCAGCTCGCCGTCCTGGTCGACCGCGGGCACCGCGAGGTCCCGATCCGCGCCGACTACGTGGGCAAGAACCTGCCCACCTCGATGCGCGAGACCGTGAAGGTGCTGCTGGACGAGAACGACGCCCGCGAGGCGGTCATGCTCGGCCCGGCGGGGGAGGAGCGCGAGTGAACCGGCATCTGATCTCGGCGGCCGACCTGAGCAGGGACGACGCCCTGCTGATCCTGGACACCGCGGAGGAGCTCGACCAGGTGTCGGGCCGCTCCTCCATCAAGAAGCTGCCGACGCTGCGCGGCCGCACCGTGGTCAACCTGTTCTTCGAGGACTCCACCCGGACCCGGATCTCGTTCGAGGCCGCCGCCAAGCGGCTGTCCGCCGATGTGATCAATTTCTCCGCCAAGGGGTCCAGCGTGTCCAAGGGCGAGAGCCTGAAGGACACCGCGCTCACCCTGGAGGCGATGGGCGCCGACGGCGTGGTGATCCGGCACGGCGCGTCCGGCGCGCCGCACCGGCTGGCCGGCTGGGTGCGCGGCAGCGTGGTCAACGCCGGCGACGGCACCCACGAGCACCCCACCCAGGCGCTGCTGGACGCCTTCACCATGCGGCGCCGGCTGGGCGCGCTGGACGGCCGCAGGATCACCATCGTCGGCGACGTCCTGCACAGCCGGGTGGCGCGGTCCAACGTGCTGCTGCTGAACACCCTGGGCGCCGAGGTCACCCTGGTCGCACCGCCCACGCTGCTGCCGGTGGCGGTCGACACCTGGCCGTGCGCGGTGTCCTACGACCTGGACGCGGTGCTGCCCAAGAGCGACGTGGTCATGATGCTGCGGGTGCAGGCCGAGCGGATGAACGCCGCCTACTTCCCGACCGTGCGCGAGTACAGCCGCCGGTACGGCCTGGACGGCGAGCGGATGGCGCGGATGGCCGACGACGCCATCGTCATGCACCCGGGCCCGATGAACCGCGGCGTCGAGATCGCGGCCGAGGTCGCCGACTCGGTCCGCTCCACCATCGTCGAGCAGGTCGCCAACGGCGTGAGCGCCCGCATGGCCGTCCTCTACCTGCTGCTAGGCGGATCCGAGCCCGCCATCGGAAAGGAAATCTCCGAAGCATGAGCCGCACGTACATCATCAGGGGGGCCCGGATCCTGGGCGGGGAGCCCGCCGACATCCTGGTCCGGGACGGCGAGATCGCCGAGATCGGCGCCGGGCTGGACGCCGCGGGCGCGGAGACCGTCCCGGCCGACGGCCTGGTCGCGCTGCCCGGCCTGGTCGACCTGCACACCCACCTGCGCGAGCCGGGCCGGGAGGACGCCGAGACCGTCGAGTCCGGCACCCGGGCCGCGGCGATGGGCGGATTCACCGCCGTGCACGCGATGGCCAACACCGACCCGGTCGCCGATACCGCCGGCGTGGTCGAGCAGGTGTGGCGGCTGGGCCGCGAGGCCGGGTACTGCGACGTGCAGCCGGTCGGCGCGGTCACCCGCGGCATCCGCGGCGAGCAGCTGGCCGAGCTGGGCGCGATGGCCGACTCGGCCGCCGAGGTGCGGGTGTTCTCCGACGACGGCCACTGCGTCTCCGACGCGGTGATCATGCGGCGCGCGCTGGAGTACGTGAAGGCGTTCGACGGCGTGGTCGCCCAGCACGCGCAGGAGCCGCGGCTGACCGAGGGCGCGCAGATGAACGAGGGCGAGATGTCCGCCCGGCTCGGCCTGGGCGGCTGGCCCGCGGTGGCCGAGGAGGCGATCATCGCCCGGGACGTGCTGCTGGCCCAGCACGTCGGCTCCCGGCTGCACGTCTGCCACGTGTCCACGGCCGGCTCGGTGGAGATCATCCGCTGGGCCAAGAGCAGGGGCTGCCGGGTCACCGCGGAGGTCACCCCGCACCACCTGCTGCTGACCGACGCCCGCGCCGAGACCTACGACCCGATCTACAAGGTCAACCCGCCGCTGCGCACCGCCGACGACGTGACCGCGCTGCGCCGGGCGCTGGCCGACGGCACCATCGACTGCGTCGCCACCGACCACGCCCCGCACCCGGTCGAGGCCAAGGAGACCGAGTGGGCCGTGGCCGCGATGGGCATGATCGGCCTGGAGACCGCGCTGCCGGTGGTGCAGGAGGCGATGGTCGACACCGGCCTCCTCGACTGGGCGGGCGTGGCCGACCGGATGTCGTACCGCCCGGCCCGGATCGGCCGGCTGTCCGCCCAAGGCCGCCCCCTGGAGCCCGGCGCGCCCGCCAACATCACGCTGTACGACCCGTCCCCGCGCCGTTCCGTGGACCCGATGGCCATGACCTCCAAGAGCCGCAACACGCCGTACACCGGCCTGGAGCTGCCGGGCCGCGTGGTCGCCACGTTCCTGCGCGGCACGGCCACCGTCCTCGAGGGGAAGCTGCAATGAGCCCGACTTCAGCCCTGCTCGTCCTCGAGGACGGGCGGATATTCCGCGGTGTCGGGTACGGGGCCGAGGGAGAGACCTTCGGGGAGATGGTCTTCAACACCGGCATGACCGGCTACCAGGAGACCCTGACCGACCCGTCCTACGCCCGGCAGATCGTCGCGATGACGGCGCCGCACATCGGCAACACCGGCGTGAACGAGGAGGACCCCGAGTCCAGCCGCATCCAGGTCGCCGGGTACGTGGTCCG
Organism: Actinomadura vinacea; assembly: GCF_039532545.1. Classification (NCBI taxonomy): domain Bacteria; kingdom Bacillati; phylum Actinomycetota; class Actinomycetes; order Streptosporangiales; family Thermomonosporaceae; genus Actinomadura; species Actinomadura vinacea. Next base: position 100,889 of record NZ_BAAARW010000005.1, read on the forward strand.
CGAGCCCGCCCGCGTGGCGTCCAGCTGGCGGGCCACCGGCTCGCTGGGGTCGGCGCTGCGCGAGCAGGGGATCGTGGGCATCGCGATCCCCGGCACCCGCGCGCTCACCCGGCACCTGCGCGACCGGGGCGCGATGCGCGCCGGGATCTTCAGCGGCGCCGCCGCCGCGGTCCCCGAGGCGGAACTGCTGGAGAAGGTGCTGGCCGGCCCGTCGATGGAGGGCGCCGACCTGGCCGGCGACGTGTCCACGACGGAGCCCTACGTGGTCGCGGCGCACGGCGAGCGGCGCTTCACCGTCGCGGCCGTCGACCTGGGCATCAAGGCGATGACGCCGTACCGGATGGCCGAGCGCGGCTGCGAGGTGCACGTGCTGCCCGCGTCCAGCACGGCCGCCGACATCCTGGCCCTGAACCCCGACGGCGTCTTCTTCTCCAACGGCCCCGGCGACCCCGCCGCCGCCGACCACGCCGTCGAGGCGCTGCGCGGCGTCCTGGACGCGGGCAGGCCGTTCTTCGGGATCTGCTTCGGCAACCAGATCTTCGGACGGGCGCTCAGCCTGGGCACCTACAAGCTGAGGTTCGGGCACCGCGGCATCAACCAGCCCGTCCAGGACCGCGCGACCGGGAAGGTGGACGTCTCCGCGCACAACCACGGGTTCGCCGTGGACGCGCCGGCCGACGGGCCGTTCGACACCCCCTACGGCCGCGCCGAGGTCAGCCACGTCAACCTGAACGACGGCTGCGTCGAGGGGCTGCGGCTGCTCGACCGCCCGGCGTTCAGCGTCCAGTACCACCCCGAGGCCGCGGCCGGGCCGCACGACGCCTCGGACCTGTTCGACCGCTTCTGCGAGCTGATGCAGGGGTCGCCTATCACTGTGGGGGGACGACCCCCCACACCCCCCGACGAAGACTCACGACCGCCCTCCGGGCGCTCGGACGGTCGTGAGGAGGGCGCGGAGTAATGCCACGCCGCCAAGATCTGAATTCCGTCCTGGTGATCGGCTCCGGGCCGATCGTGATCGGCCAGGCCTGCGAGTTCGACTACTCCGGCACCCAGGCGTGCCGGGTGCTCAGGGCCGAGGGGCTGCGGGTGGTGCTGGTCAACAGCAACCCGGCCACGATCATGACCGATCCGGAGTTCGCCGACGCCACCTACGTCGAGCCGATCACCCCCGAGGTGGTCGAGAAGATCATCGCCAAGGAGCGGCCGGACGCGCTGCTGCCCACCCTGGGCGGCCAGACCGCCCTCAACACCGCGATCGCGCTGTACGAGAGCGGCGTGCTGGACAGGTACGGCGTCGAGCTGATCGGCGCCGACGTGGCCGCGATCCAGGCCGGCGAGGACCGCGAGCGGTTCAAGGAGGTCGTGGCCAAGGTCGCCGCCGAGCACGGCCTGAACGCCGAGTCCGCCCGCTCGCGCATCTGCCGCACCATGGACGAGGTGCTGGCCGCCGCCGGCGAGCTGGGCTACCCGGTCGTGGTGCGGCCCTCGTTCACCATGGGCGGCGCCGGGTCCGGGTTCGCGCACGGCGAGGACGACCTGCGCCGCATCGCCGGCACCGGGCTGGACGCGTCCCCGACCAGCGAGGTGCTCCTGGAGGAGTCGATCCTCGGCTGGAAGGAGTACGAGCTGGAGGTCATGCGGGACCGCGCCGACAACGTGGTCATCGTGTGCTCCATCGAGAACCTCGACCCGATGGGCGTGCACACCGGCGACTCGATCACGGTCGCGCCCGCGATGACGCTGACCGACCGCGAGTACCAGAACATGCGGGACGTGGCGATCGCGGTGATCCGCGAGGTCGGCGTCGACACCGGCGGCTGCAACATCCAGTTCGCGGTGCAGCCCGGCACCGGCCGGATGATCGTGATCGAGATGAACCCGCGGGTGTCGCGGTCGTCGGCGCTGGCGTCCAAGGCCACCGGCTTCCCGATCGCCAAGATCGCGGCCCGGCTGGCGGTCGGCTACACCCTGGACGAGATCCCCAACGACATCACCGCCGAGACCCCGGCCTCCTTCGAGCCGACCCTCGACTACGTGGTGGTCAAGGTGCCGCGGTTCGCCTTCGAGAAGTTCCCCGGCGCCGACGGCACGCTCACCACCCACATGAAGTCGGTGGGCGAGGCCATGGCGATCGGCCGCAACTTCACCGAGGCGCTGCAGAAGGCGCTGCGCTCGCTGGAGCAGAAGGGCTCATCCTTCTCCTGGGACGGCGGGCCGGGCGACGCCGCCGCCTGGGTGGAGCGGGCGGCCCGCCCGCACGACGGGCGGATCCGCGCCGTCCAGCGGGCCCTGTGGGCCGGCGCGACCGTCCAGGAGCTGTACGAGGCCACCGGCATCGACCCCTGGTTCCTGGACCAGCTCACCGCGATCAACGAGATCGCCGACGAGATCCGCACCGCCGAGGACGCGCTCACCCGCGGCAAGCTGCTGCGGGCCAAGCGGCACGGCTTCTCCGACGCCCAGATCGGCGGGCTGCGCAACCTGTCGGAGGAGGTGGTCCGGGAACTGCGGCACGCCCTCGGCCTCCGGCCCGTCTACCTCACCGTCGACACCTGCGCCGCCGAGTTCGCCGCCCGCACCCCCTACCTCTACTCCGCCTACGACGAGGAGACCGAGGTCCCGCCCGGCGACCGGGCCAAGGTGATCATCCTGGGGTCCGGCCCGAACCGGATCGGGCAGGGCGTGGAGTTCGACTACTCCTGCGTGCACGCCTCGTTCACGCTGGCCGAGGCGGGCTACGAGACCGTCATGGTCAACTGCAACCCCGAGACCGTCTCCACCGACTACGACACCTCCGGCCGGCTGTACTTCGAGCCGCTCACGCTGGAGGACGTCCTGGAGGTGGTGCACGCCGAGCAGCGGACCGGCACCGTCGCCGGGGTGATCGTCCAGCTGGGCGGGCAGACCCCGCTGGGCCTGGCGCAGAAGCTCAAGGACGCCGGCGTCCCGATCGTCGGCACCTCGCCCGAGAGCATCCACCTGGCCGAGGAGCGCGGCGCGTTCGGCCGCGTCCTGCACCGCGCCGGGCTGACCGCGCCCAAGCACGGCACCGCCTCGTCCTACGAGGAGGCCCGCGAGATCGCCGCCGAGATCGGCTACCCGGTCCTGGTGCGGCCCTCGTACGTGCTCGGCGGGCGCGGCATGGAGATCGTGTACGACGACGTCACGCTGGAGTCGTACATGGCCAAGGCGACCGAGGCGTCCCCCGAGCATCCGGTGCTGGTCGACCGGTTCCTGGACGAGGCCATCGAGATCGACGTGGACGCCCTCTTCGACGGCGCGGACCTCTACCTCGGCGGCGTCATGGAGCACATCGAGGAGGCCGGGATCCACTCCGGCGACTCGGCGTGCGCGCTCCCGCCGATCACCCTCGGCCACGAGGACGTGCGGCGGATCCGCGAGGCGACCGAGGCGCTGGCCCGCGGCATCGGCGTGCGCGGGCTCATGAACGTCCAGTACGCGCTGTCGGCTGGCGTCCTGTACGTCCTGGAGGCCAACCCGCGCGCGTCCCGCACCGTCCCGTTCGTGTCCAAGGCGACCGCGGTGCCGCTGGCCAAGGCGGCGGCCCGGGTGATGCTCGGCGCGACCATCGCCGAACTGCGCGCCGAGGGGCTGCTGCCGGCCGAGGGCGACGGCGGCACGCTCCCGCTGGACGCGCCGATCGCGGTGAAGGAGGCGGTACTGCCGTTCGACCGGTTCCGCAACGCCCAGGGGCAGGGCGTCGACACCATCCTCGGCCCGGAGATGCGCTCGACCGGCGAGGTCATGGGCATCGACGAGGTGTTCGGCACCGCCTACGCCAAGTCGCAGCAGGCCGCCTACGGGATTCTGCCGACCAAGGGCCGCGCGTTCGTCTCCGTCGCGAACCGGGACAAGCGGCACATGATCTTCCCCGTCAAGCGGCTGGCCGACCTGGGTTTTGAGATCCTTGCCACGGAGGGGACCGCCGAGGTCCTGCGCCGCAACGGCGTGCGTGCCAAGATCGTGCGCAAGCACAGCGAAGGGCCCGGCCCCGACGGCGAACCCACCATCGTGCGGCGCGTCCTCGACGGGGAGGTGGACCTCATCGTCAATACTCCGTTCGGCGGGCCCGGCCAGTCGGGGCCGCGGCTGGACGGCTACGAGATCCGCACGGCGGCCGTGCTGCGCGGCGTCCCGTGCGTGACGACCGTGCAGGGGCTCGCCGCGGCCGTGCAGGGCGTCGAGGCCATCGCGGGCGGCCATGTCGGGGTCAGGTCGCTGCAGGAGCACGCCGAGCGGCTGCGCGGCGCGCACGGCCGGGGGTAGCCGCCGGGAGCGCACGGCAGGACGACGAGAGGGAGACTGGTGTCCGACACCCCGGTGCAGACGTCGGCGACCGTACTGACGGTCCGCCAGGTGCAGGACTACCACGCGCTGACGCTGGTGGCCCCGGCGATCGCCGAGCGGTTCCGCCCGGGGCAGTTCGTGGCGCTGGCGGTCGGCGGCGAGCACACCGGCCGCCTGGTCCGCCGGTGCTTCGGGGTGTACGAGGTCAAGTCGGACTACGGCGGGACGGTCGAGCTCGTCTTCGCCGACCGGGAGCCGGGCACCGCGTGGCTGGCGTCCCGCCGCTCCCGCGACCAGCTCGACCTCGTCGGCCCGCTCGGCCGCCCGTTCCGGCTCCCCAGGGACCCCGTGAGCTGCCTGCTGATCGGCGGCGGCCCCGGGGGAGCGGCCCTGTTCGCGCTGGCCGACACGCTGCATCGGCGCGACTGCCGGGTGCACTTCGTGCTCGGCGGTCCGTCCGCCGGGCAGGTCTTCGGGTCCCGGATGGCCCGGCGCATCGGCGACTCGGCGACCGTCACGACCGAGGACGGCTCGCTCGGGGAGGAGGCCGCGATCCGCGACGTGCTGCCCCGCGTCATCCAGGAGACCGGCGCCGACGTGGTGTACGCCTGCGGCCCGACGCCGCTGCTGCGTTCGGTGACCCAGGTCGCGGGCGAGTACGGCCTGCCCTCCCAGGTGTCGGTGGAGTCCTTCCTCCAGGAGACGGGCGCCTGCGGCATCGGGGTCTGCATGACGTGCATGCTCCCGATGCACGGCGACGACGGCGTGACCCGCATGGTGCGCGCCTGCGCCGACGGGCCCGTCCTGCGCGGCGACCGCGTCCGCTGGGGCGACCTCGGCACGATCCCCTTCGACGCCCTGGGCGCCCCCCGCGCCCTCAGCCTCACGGAAGGCGGCAACCGGTGAACGCGATGAACACCGCGCGGCTGGGGACCCGCCTGGGGGCGCTGGAACTGCCCAATCCCGTGCTGACCGCGGCCGGCTGCGGCGGCACGGGGCGGGAGCTGGCCCAGTTCTTCGACCTCGACCGGCTGGGGGCGTTCGTCACCACGTCGGTGATGACGCAGCCGCGGGCGGGCCGTCCCACGCCGCGGATGGCCGAGACGCCCAGCGGCCTGCTCACCGCCATGGGCCTGCCCGGGCCGGGCATCGAGGGCTTCCTGGAACGCGATCTGCCCTGGCTGGCCGAGCAGGACGTGCACACGATCGTGTCGGTCGCGGGCAACAGCGTGGAGGAGTTCGGGGAGCTGGCCCGGCGGTTGCGCGGCGTCCCGGGGATCGCCGCGATCGAGGTGAACGTCGCCTGCCCCAACGTCGAGGACCGGGGCCGGATGTTCGCCTGGCACCCCGGCGCCGCCGCCTCGGTGGTGCGGGCGGTCAAGGCGCACGCGCGGCCCGGCGTGCCGGTGCTGGCCAAGCTCGCCCCCGACGTCACCGACATCGTCACCATCGCCCTGGCGTGCGTGGACGCGGGCGCCGAGGGCCTCACCCTGATCAACACCCTGGAGGGCATGGCGATCGACACCGGGACGCTGCGGCCCGCCCTCACCGGCGTGTCGGGCGGCCTGTCGGGGCCGGCGCTCCGCCCGCTCGCGCTGCGCTGCGTCTACCAGGTGCACGCCGCGCTGCCCGGCGTCCCGATCATCGGGGTGGGCGGGGTGAGCAGCGGCCTGGACGCGCTGGAGTTCGTCCTGGCGGGCGCGTCCGCCGTGGCCGTGGGCACCACCCTGTTCCACGATCCGATGGCCGTGCCGCGCATCCTGCGGGAGCTGGACGAGGCGCTGGCCGTCCGCAGCATCGGCCGGATCGGCGACGTCGTGGGCCTGGCCCACAAGCCCGCCGGCTTCGTACCGCCCCAGGTGCTGCCCGAGCCGCCCGTACCGGCCACGGAGCCTGATCGGGACCCCGACCCCCGAGCAGGCTCCGAGTACGCCTCTGAGCCGCTCTCCGGCCCGGCGCCGGCCGGTCCGGGGAATTGAAGGAGAAGCTCCAGTGACCGTCTCACCCGCTCCCATCGCCGTCGCCCTGGACGCCCCCGACCTGGAGACCGCCGCCCGCTGGGCCACCCAGGTCACCCCGCACGTCAGCACCGTCAAGGTCGGGCTGGAGCTCTACCTGCGGTACGGCCCCGACGTCGTGGCCAGCGTGCGGGGCGCCAGCGGCGTCCAGGTCTTCCTGGACCTCAAGCTGCACGACATCCCGGCCACCGTCGCGGGCGCCGCCCGTGCCGTGGCCCGGCTGCGGCCGGCCTTCCTCACCGTGCACGCGGCCGGCGGCCCGGCCATGATCCGCGCCGCGGTGGAGGCGGCCCCGGCCACCCGCGTCACGGCCGTGACGGTCCTCACCTCGCTCGGCGACGGCGACCTGGACGCGCTCGGCGTCGCCGGTCCCGCCTCCGACGCGGTGCGCCGGCTGGCGGCGCTCGCGGTGGACGCGGGCGCGCAGGCGCTGGTGTGCTCGCCGCGGGAGGCGGCCGCGGTGCGCGCGGAGGTCGGCCCGGACATCACGCTGATCACGCCCGGGGTGCGCCCGTCGGGGGCCGCGACGCAGGACCAGGCGCGGGTCGCCACGCCGGAGGCGGCGCTGGCGGCCGGCGCCGACCTGCTGGTGATCGGCCGCCCCATCACCGGCGCCGCGGACCCGGGCGCGGCGGCGGCCGGGATCGCCGCCGCGCTTCGCCGGGTCGCCGCCGGCGCCCCGTGAATCCGGGCGTTCGAAGTTCACCGCGCGATGTTCGACGGGCGAAGTCCGCCCGACATTTGAATCGTGCCAATTGTCGCGTGCCAAAGTCGCGCGAGCGGTGCGCACACCCGGCCCGCAAGATCAGCATCCAGGTTCGGCCGACCGAAAATGGTGAATACGGACCGGGCGTGACAAGGGTCACGTTCTGCGCGTTCCAGTCCGTCGATCGCGCCCCCGGCGCGCTCCCCGAGCGGTGTCCCGACCAGCCACGGGAAGGCGCCGAGCGTGCTCAGTGTGACCGTCCGATGGCCCTCTGATGATCAACTAGGCCGCTAGGGGGGTGAAATCGGGTGACGGATGACACAATCGGGGCCCTCGCGGGCGGTTTTTCACGATCAGGCAATAGTCCCAGCAAGGCGGGCGGATGGCCGTCTCGGACGGCCGAGTTGAGTACACTGTGTATTGAGGTCACTTCAAGGAGTGATATTCGTGATTTTGTGGCGGGCTAAACGGCACTTCACGTTGCCTTATGGGCAGTGAAGTCGCTAGTTTCCACACCCGTCCGACTCCGTCGAGTGGAAACCTGAGGTGACCCGGCGTGGCTCTTCCGCCCCTAACCCCCGAACAGCGCGCCGCAGCCCTGGAGAAGGCTGCCAAGGCCCGCAAGGAGCGGGCCGAGGTTAAGAACAAGCTCAAGCACGGGGGGCTCTCGCTTGCCGAAGTCCTCAAGGAGGGGCAGACCGACGACGTCATCGGAAAGATGAAGGTGTCGGCCCTCCTGGAATCGCTGCCCAGTGTGGGCAAGGTCCGTGCCAAGCAGATCATGGAGCGCCTCGGCATCGCCGAGTCCCGCCGTGTGCGGGGGCTCGGTGCCAACCAGCGCGCTTCCCTGGAGCGTGAGTTCGGCGGCGGTGCGAACCGCTGATCGGCGACTCATGGGCGGGCGCGGCGGGGCATCCGCCGCGGCCGGTCAGGTGCGTTTCCGGCCGGCCGGCTCCATCCCGTCCGATTCCGGCACACCCATTCCTGTGCCGGACGGCTCCCTCCCGCGGGACGTGCGCGTGCGGCGGCTGACGGTCCTGTCCGGGCCGTCGGGCGCCGGTCGGCGCACGGTCGTCGCCGAGATCCGGCGGGCCCACCAGAGGTGAGGCTGTCGGTCTCGGTGACCACCCGGCCCCCGGCCGGGCGAGACCCGCGGGGACGCAGTGCTTCTTCGTCGACGACGCCGGTTCCGACCGGCTCGTCGCCGAGGGGGAGGACCGGCTCGCCCACGGCGAGCCGGTGCTCCTGGAGATCACCCGCCGGTCCCGGCGGTCACCCGGACTCCCCGGCGTCACCCTCGTCCACACCTCCGTCCAAGAGATGTGCGATGAGCTGCTAACCTTGATGGTTGTCCATCAACGCGACGCCCGCCGCCCGGCGGAGAGGTCGCGACGCCAGACATCGAATGGAAGGCCACGGAGTGGCAGCCAGCAGCGAAGGCATCACCAACCCGTCGATCGACGAGCTTCTCGAGGTCGTCGACACCAAGTACGGCCTCGTGAGCATCGCGGCCAAGCGCGCCCGGCAGATCAACGCCTACTACGCCCAGCTCGGCGAGGGCCTGCTGGAGTACGTCGGCCCGCTCGTCGAGACGCAGGTCCAGGAGAAGCCGCTGTCGATCGCGCTGCGCGAGACGCGCGAGGGCCTGCTCAACGCCGAGCCGATCGAAGGCTGAGGCCGACCCGAGGAGCCGAGGCATGCTCGACGCCCTCCGGTGCGTCTTCGCCGGTTCCTCGGATCTTGTGTTGTTCCAGGGGGGCGACCCCCTGGAACCCCCGGGAGGGGGCGTGCTCGACGCGCTCCGGGCGTCTTCGCCGGGCCCCTTGGATCTTGTTGTTGTTCCAGGGGGATCCCCTGGAACCCCCCGGGGGTGTTCGACGCCCCGGGGGGCCGCCCCGCGGGGCTAAGGTCGGCCGCGACCGGACGGGAGAGCGATCCCCGTGAGCGGGGGGGCGGCCTGATCACATGAGCGCCGGGAATGCGATCATAAAGAGATGAGCTCCTCCCAGCCGCGCGTCGTCCTCGGCGTGGGCGCGGGCATCGCCGCGTACAAGGTGTGCGAGCTGCTGCGGCGGCTCACCGAGTCCGGCCATGACGTGCGCGTGGTGCCCACGGCCGACGCGCTGCGCTTCGTGGGCGAGCCCACGTGGGCCGCGCTGTCGGGCCATCCGGTGTCGCCCGAGGTGTGGACGGGCGTCTCCGAGGTGCCGCACGTGCGCCTCGGCCAGGGCGCCGACCTGGTGTTCGTCGCCCCCGCCACCGCCGACCTGCTGGCCAGGGCGGCGCACGGGCTGGCCGACGACCTGCTGACCAACACGCTGCTGACGGCGCGCTGCCCGGTGGTGTTCGCCCCGGCGATGCACACCGAGATGTGGGAGCACCCGGCCACCCAGGCGAACGTGGCCACCCTGCGGTCCCGCGGCGCGATCGTCGTCGAACCGGCCGCGGGCCGGCTCACCGGCAAGGACACCGGCCCCGGCCGGCTGCCCGAGCCCGCCGAGCTGTTCGAGGTCGCCCGGCACGTCCTGGCCCGGTCCGCGGCGGGACGCGCCGAGGGCCGCGATCTGGCCGGGCGGCACGTGGTCGTCTCGGCCGGCGGCACCCGTGAGCCCATCGACCCGGTGCGCTTCATCGGCAACCGGTCCTCCGGCATGCAGGGGTACGCCCTGGCCCGTACGGCGGTGGCCCGCGGCGCCCGCGTCACGCTGGTGTCGGCCAATTCGGCGCTGCCCGACCCGGCCGGTGCCCGGGTGGTGCGGGTCGGTTCCGCCGAGGAGATGCGCAAGGCCGTCCTGGAGGCCGTGCAGGGCGGCGGCCCGCACCCGGGCGGCGAGGCCGACGCGGTGGTGATGGCCGCCGCGGTCGCCGACTTCCGCCCCGTCGGCTACCAGGGCTCCAAGATCAAGAAGGCCGCGGGTGTCGAGCCCGAGCCCATCGCCCTGGCCAAGAACCCCGACATCCTCGCCGAGCTCGCGGCGCGCCGCCCGGCCGGCCAGGTGGTCGTGGGATTCGCCGCCGAGACCGACGACGTGCTGGCCAACGGCCGCGACAAGCTCGCCCGCAAGGGCTGCGACCTGCTCGTGGTCAACCAGGTCGGGGAGGACCTGACCTTCGGCCTGCCGGACAACGAGGCCGTGGTGCTCGGTGCCGACGGCACCGCCACCGAGGTGCCGCGGGGTGCCAAGGAGGCGCTGGCCGAGGTCGTCTGGGACCTCGTCGTCGCTCGGCTGGAGCCGCTTCCCCTGGGGTGAAGCCCCTGCTCCCGGTATGCGGTCCGGCCGGAAGTCCGAGGATGCACCGGTCGGAGGGTTGGGTATACGTTGCCTCGGGGCCGTTCCCGATAGACTTCGGCGGAATAAGCCGAGTCGAGTCGGTCAGCCGGTCGCGCCCGGCCGGTCGTGCCATGGCCGAGACGGTTCCGCCCGCGCGGGACGGCGTTTCCCGCCGGAGGCCACATCCACAAGTCCGTTTCTGCGACGTCAGTCAGCAGCCGCTGCAAGGAGTTCACGTAACGTGTCTCGCCGCCTGTTCACCTCCGAGTCCGTCACCGAAGGACACCCGGACAAGATTGCGGACCAGATCAGCGACGCGATCCTCGATGCGATGCTCAAGGACGACCCCACCAGCCGGGTCGCCGTCGAGACCATGATCACCACCGGCCAGGTGCACGTCGCCGGCGAGGTGACCACCGAGACCTACGTGGACATCCCCGGGGTGATCCGCGAGAAGATCCTTGAGATCGGCTACGACTCGTCCAAGAAGGGCTTCGACGGGCACTCCTGCGGCGTGTCGGTATCGATCGGGGCGCAGTCGCCCGACATCGCGCAGGGCGTCGACGACGCCTACGAGAACCGCGAGGGCGACGACCGCGACAAGCAGGGCGACGACCTCGACCGGCAGGGCGCCGGCGACCAGGGCCTGATGTTCGGCTACGCCACCAACGAGACGCCCGAGCTGATGCCGCTGCCGATCACCCTGGCGCACCGGCTGGCGCAGCGGCTGTCGGAGGTCCGCAAGCAGGGCAAGGTGCCCTACCTGCGCCCCGACGGCAAGACCCAGGTCACCATCGAGTACGACGGCGACCGCGGGGTGCGGCTCGACACCGTGGTGGTGTCGTCCCAGCACGCCCCCGACATCGACCTCAAGGAACTGCTGACCCCCGACGTCAAGGAGCACGTGGTCGACCCGGTGCTGGCCGGCCTCGACCTGGACACCGACGGGTACCGGCTGCTGGTCAACCCCACCGGGCGGTTCGAGATCGGCGGGCCGATGGGCGACGCCGGGCTGACCGGCCGCAAGATCATCGTGGACACCTACGGCGGCATGGCCCGGCACGGCGGCGGCGCGTTCTCCGGCAAGGACCCGTCCAAGGTCGACCGGTCCGCCGCGTACGCGATGCGCTGGGTGGCCAAGAACATCGTGGCGGCCGAGCTGGCCGACCGCGCCGAGGTGCAGGTCGCCTACGCGATCGGCAAGGCGCACCCGGTGGGCGTGTTCGTGGAGACCTTCGGCACCGAGAAGGTGCCCGCCGCCAAGATCCAGGAGGCGGTGCTGGAGGTGTTCGACCTGCGCCCGGCCGCGATCGTCCGCGATCTGGACCTGCTGCGCCCGATCTACTCGCAAACCGCCGCCTACGGGCACTTCGGCCGTCCCGAGCCGGACTTCTCCTGGGAGTCCACCGACCGCGCCGCCGACCTGGCCAAGGCCGCCGGCCTCTGACCGTCCCGCAACACTGGAAAGGGCCTCGGGGTACGTCTTGGGTTCACGCGGTCGTCGCAACACCTCGATTTGAGGAGTTGCGACGACCGTGTCGTTTGCGGAGGAGTTGGCGGCGCATGGCGAGCGGCTGACGCGGCTGGTCGATGCGGGTGTGCCGGTGAAGGACGCGTGCGTGGCGTTGGGGCTGCCGCAGCGGCGCGGGTATGCGATGTTGCGGGCGCTGGGCCGGCCGGCGGGGCGGTCGAAGCCGGTGATCGGCCAGGCGGTGCGGGAGCGGGTGGTGGGTCGGCCGGAATCGAACCGGCGTCCTCCCGGAAGGGGGTTCCGGGCGCGACGACCTCTGCGCTACGACCCACCAGCCGGCACCCTAGCGATGCGCGCGTCGGCGGTGCGAGCGGGTTTCCGTGCGCGGGCGAGAGGCGGTGTCGCCGGCATCTGGTAGGACGGGTGGCGTGACGAACGAGGGCGGCGAAACGGAGCTGATCCCGGGCCTGGGGGACGTGCCGCGCGCGCCCGTCAAGGCCGGGAAGGGCACCGCCACGGCCGCCAAGAAGGCGGGCAAAGGGAAGAAGGGGGCCCGCCGGCCCGCCGAGCACCTGCCCGTCGCGCGCGTCGCCGTGGACATGTCCTTGCCGCACCTCGACCGTCCCTTCGACTACCAGGTGCCCGCAGAGCTGGACGAGAAGGCCGTGCCGGGCTGCCGGGTGCGGGTCCGGTTCGCGGGGCAGCTCGTGGACGGCCTGGTCCTGGAGCGGGTGGCCGAGAGCGAGCACGAGGGCCGGCTGTCGTTCCTGGAGCGCGTAACCTCGTCCGAGCCCGTCCTGTCTTCGGAGGTCGCCGCCCTGGCGCGGGAGGTGGCCGACCGTTACGCCGGTACGTTCGCGGACGTGCTGCGGCTGGCCGTACCGCCCCGGCACGCGCGCGTCGAGGCCGAGCCCGCGCCCGAGGCGCCCGACGGGGAGATCGCCGTGGACGGGCCCGGGCCGTGGGAGGAGTATCCGGCGGGGCCGTCGTTCCTGAAGGCCCTCGCAGAAGGGCGCGCCCCGCGTGCCGTGTGGACCGCCTTGCCCGGCCCCGCCTGGACGAGGGCGATCGCACGGGCCGTGGCTGTCGCGCTCAAGGGCGGACGGGGCGCGCTCGTGGTCATGGCCGATGGCGGGGACGTCGCCCGTGTCGACGAGGCCCTCGGCGAAGAGTTGGGGACGGGCAGGCATGTCGCCCTCACCGCGGAAGTGGGCCCTGCCGAGCGCTACCGGCGTTGGCTCGCCATCCGCAGGGGCACGGCGCGGGCGGTCGTCGGTACGCGGGCTGCGATGTTCGCCCCCGTCGAGGACCTGGGCCTGGTCGTCCTGTGGGACGACGGCGACGATGTGCACGCCGAGCCGCACGCCCCCTACCCGCACCCGCGCGAGGTGCTGGCTCTGCGCGCGCACAGGGCCGGGGCGGGCGCGCTGATCGGGGGCTTCACGCGTACGACGGAAGCGACCGTCCTGGTGGAGACGGGGTGGGCACACGCCTTGGCTGCGGATCGGCTTCGGGTACGTGCGACGATGCCGCGCGTGCGGCCTGTGGGGGATGACGTCGAACTGTCGCGTGACGGCGCCGCGCGCACGGCAAGGCTCACCCATATGGCGTTCCAGACGGCGCGGCAGGCGCTTGAGCATGGGCCGGTTCTGGTGCAGGTCCCTCGGCGCGGCTACCTGCCGGGGCTCGCGTGCGGCCGTTGCCGTGGCCCGGCCCGGTGCGGGGCGTGCCAGGGGCCGCTGTCGTTGACGTCGGCCCATGCGGCGCCCTACTGCCGCTGGTGCGGCCGTATAGCGGGTGATTGGGCGTGCCCCGAGTGCGGCTTTCGGCAGGTCCGCGCCGTGGTCGTGGGGGCCCGCCGTACGGCCGAGGAGCTCGGCAGGGCCTTTCCGGGGGTACTCGTACGGACCTCTGGCCGGGACGCCGTGCTGGACCGGATCGGCGAGGAGCGGGCTCTGGTGGTGTCCACGCCAGGTGCGGAGCCGGTCGCCGAAGGCGGCGGTTACGCGGCGGCGCTGCTGCTGGACGGCTGGGTGCTGCTGGGCCGCGCCGACCTGCGGGCGGGGGAGGAGACGCTGCGCCGCTGGATGAACGCCGCCGCGCTGGTGCGGCCCTCCGCGCCCGTGGTCGTCTCGGCCGACGGGGCGCTTCCCCCTGCGCAGGCCCTCGTCCGCTGGGATCCGGTCACTTACGCCGAACGCGAGTTGGCCGAGCGCAGGGAGGTCGGTTTTCCTCCTGCCGTCCGCATGGCCTCCCTGACGGGCACGCCTGCGGCCATCCGGGAGCTGCTCTCCCACGCGCGGCTGCCGGGAGGGGCAGAGGTCCTCGGCCCCGTGCCGGTGGCCGTGGGCGCCAAGGGCCCCGCGCAGGAAGGCGAGGGCGCCGAGAAGGAGCGTGCGCTCGTGCGCGTGCCGCGTCCCGCCGGGGCCGCCCTGGCGAAGGCGTTGCAGGAGGCCCAGGGCGTGCGCAGCGCCCGTAAGGCGCCGGAGACCGTGCGCGTGCAGATCGACCCGCTCGAACTCATCTGAGCGGGCCACTTCCGGCGCGTTCGAGCACTAGGGTTCTCCGGGTGGCCGACAACTGGGTGGACGAGGTCGCCGGGGATTTCCGGCGCTGGGCGGACCGCCGCGCGATCGACGGCGCCGCGGACGTAGAGGGTGCGCTGCTCCTGCTCGACCTCGCCCGCGCGGAGCTGGAGCTCCCCGGGCTCGCGGGGCTCACCCCGCCGCTGCTGCGCGAGCTGCTGCTGGAGGTGTTCCCCGACGCGGTGGTCGCGAGCGCGGACGAGGCCCCGGCCGTTCTCGACGCGATCCGCCGGCTGCTGGTCTTCCTGCGCGACACCGGGGCCGTCGAGGACGGCGCCGCCGACGCGCTGGAGGCCGAGCTGGACGCCCTCGCCCCCGAGTTCGCCGAGGCCGTCGCCGCCGCCGACACCGCCGAGCGGCAGGCCGCCGCCGAGCTCCTCACCGGGATGATGCTCGCCGAGGGCGTCCCGGTCGACGACCAGGAGGCGGTCTCGCGGTGGGTGCGGGAGTTCGAGGCCCTGCCCGAGGAGCAGCGGTACGCCCGTACCGAGCAGTATCTGCGCGAGGCCGGGGAACGCGTCGTCCCGCCAGTGCGGCTGGCCCCTGCCGCCGACCTGGCCGCGGCCGCCCGGGCCTCGGGCCTGGCCGCGCAGATCCGCGCGCTGGCCGCCTGGACCGGGGACGGCAGGGCGGTCGACGAGTACGGCGAACCGGCGGCCGCGGAGGCGAGCGCCGCCGTCGAGGCCCTCGACCTGCCCGTGCCGCGCCGTTCCGGCACCGTGCACGACCTGGGTGACCTGCCCGAGCTGGACCGGCTCTGGTGGGCCGCGGTCGAGGCCGAGGTGATCACGGCGGAGGACGGTCGCGCCGGCCCCGGCCCCGCCCTGCCCAGGCTGCCCGCCCCCGGCGAGGAAGGCGACGGCGTCCCGGGCGATGAGGACGTGCTGGAGACGTGGCTGCGGTTGTTCGACGGCGTGGCGGTGCCCGAGCACGACCCGGAGGACGGCCTGGACGCCGTGCGGCTCGTGCAGAACGAGCTGACCGGCGTCCTCATCCACCTCTACGAGCAGGAGGGGCCCTCGCCGCGCGCGGAGCTGGCCGCCGCGCTGGCCGAGCACGTCGCCGAGGCCTACGAGGCCGCCGACGGGCTCGACCTGGCCGCCGCCGTCGAGGAGGCGCTGGCGCTGGAGATCGACGATCTCGTCCGGTGGGACGTCGTCCGCCCCGTCCAGGAGGGCTCGGGATACGCGCTCACGCCGCTGGGCGTGTGGGGCGTGCGGGAACTGCTGCTGGCCGACGGTTTCGCCGCGCCCGTCGTCGGCGAGCTGGCCGGCGCCCCCGCGGCCGAGCTGGTCGCCGGGCTCACCTGGCACCGGCAGGACACCGCCGACGAGGAGATCGACGGCTGGCTGGCCGGCCGCGACGCCGGCACCGCCGCCCGCGACCTGCTGGAGGTCATGCGCACCGGCGGCCCGGGCGCCCGCAACCTGGCCGCCGCCGTGCTGCAGCGCGTCGGCCCCGAGGCCGCGGACGCGGTGCGCGAGGTCGGCGCGGAGCGGCCCGTCCGCCCGTACGCCGCGCTGTGGCTGGAACGCCTCACCGCCGACCGCGACGGCCCGGACAGCACAGCCCCGGACAACACGGGCCCGGACAACACGGGCCCGGACAACACGGGCCTGGACCGGGACGACTACCTCTGGCTGTTCATCGACACCGTCGCCGGCATGCTGGAGACCGCCGATCCGGCGGACGCGGTGGCCGCCGCCCTGGCGGACGCCCCGGCCGGGGCCGACCTGTCCGGCATGGTCGAGGAGATGTGGCGCGCCGACCACCCCGACGTCGAGGAGGTCCTGCGCGCCCTGGGCGACCACCACCCGGACCGGGAGATCGCCAAGACGGCCCGCACCGCGGCGTACAAGGCCCGGTCAGTGCGCGCCCCTTCGTAGACTGGGCACCCGATTCGCAGGGACCAGTGAGTTACAGGACAGGAAACGGAGTCCTCGTTGGCCGTCAAGCCCATTCGCCTGTTCGGCGACCCCGTGCTGCGCACCCCGGCCGAGCCCGTCAAGGACTTCGACAAGGAACTGCGGCAGCTCGTCAAGGACCTGACCGACACGATGATCGACGCGCCCGGCGCGGGCCTGGCGGCGCCGCAGCTCGGCGTCGGCCTGCGCGTGTTCACCTACTACGTCGACGACCGGCTCGGGCACGTGGTCAACCCGACCCTCGACCTGTCCGACGAGCTGGAGACCGACGACGAGGGCTGCCTGTCCCTGCCAGGGCTGGCCTTCCCCACGCCCCGCGCCGTGCGGGCCGTCGCCAAGGGCTTCAACATGCACGGGGAGCCGATCACGCTGGAGGGCACCCACCTGCTGGCCCGCTGCGTCCAGCACGAGACCGACCATCTGGACGGGATCGTCTTCATCGACCGGATGGACCCCGAGCAGCGCAAGGCGGCGATGAAGGCCATCCGCGAGGCCGAGTGGTTCGGCGACCCCGCGCCCGTGGTCAAGGAGTCCCCGCACCGCACGTTCGGCAAGGCCATCTAGGTGGAGCAGGAGCACGCTTGAAACTCGTTTTCGCCGGCACGCCGGAGACCGCGCTGCCCGCCCTGGAGGCGCTGCTGGACTCGCCCCGGCACGAGGTGGCCGCGGTGGTGACCCGCCCAGACGCGCCGTCCGGGCGGGGCCGCCGGCTGGTGGCCAGTCCCGTCGCGCAGCGCGCGGAGAAGGCCGGGATCGAGGTCCTCAAGCCGGTCAAGGCCCGTGACCCGGAGTTCCTCGACCGGCTGCGCGCCATCGGCCCCGACTGCTGCCCCGTGGTGGCCTACGGGGCGCTGCTGCCCCGGGTCGCACTGGACGTCCCGCGGCACGGCTGGGTCAACCTGCACTTCTCGCTGCTGCCCGCCTGGCGCGGCGCGGCGCCCGTCCAGCACGCGATCCTGCACGGCGACGACGTGACCGGCGCGGCCACCTTCCAGATCGAGGAGGGCCTGGACACCGGCCCGGTGTACGGGGTGCTGACCGAGCCGATCCGGCCGGACGACACCGCGGGCGCGCTGCTGGAGCGGCTGTCGGTCGCGGGCGCCCGGCTGCTGGCCGACACCATGGACGGCGTCGAGGCCGAAGTGCTGGAGGCCCGCCCGCAGCAGGAGGACGGCGTCTCGCACGCCCCCAAGATCACACCGGAGGACGCCCGGGTCGACTGGGCCGCGCCCGCGCAGCGCGTCGACCGGCTGGTCCGGGCCTGCACGCCCGCGCCCGGCGCCTGGACGACCTTCCGCGACGAGCGGCTCAAGCTCGGCCCGGTCCGCCCGGCGGCGGGGGCCGGTCCGCTGGGCCCCGGCGAGATCCGGGCGGCCAAGAAGGAGGTCCTGGTCGGGACGGCCACCCATCCCGTCGCGCTCGGCGAGGTGCAGCCCCAGGGCAAGCGGCGGATGTCCGCGCTCGACTGGACGCGCGGCGCCTCCCTCACCGGTGAGGACACCCTGGTCTGATGCCTCCAGCCCGCAAGCGCCAAGGCGGTCAGGGCGACGGCAAGGGCCGCGCCCGGGGGCACGGCCGGGCCCACGGCCACCCCAGCCGCAACCGCAGGCCCGGCGGCCCGCGCCGCACCGGCGCCCCCGAGGACCTGGTCCGCCGCACCGCGTTCGACGTGATCCGCGCCGTGGAGACCCGCGACGCCTACGCCAACCTGCTGCTGCCCGCCCGGCTGCGCGACCGCGAGCTGACCGGCCGGGACGCGGCGCTGGCGACCGAACTGACCTACGGCACGCTGCGCGGCCGCGGCACCTACGACGCGGTGCTGGCGCTGTGCAGCGACCGGCAGCTGCACCGCATCGACCCGCCGCTGCTGGACGTGCTGCGGCTGGGCGCGCACCAGATCCTGGCGACCCGGATCCCGCCGCACGCGGCCGTCGGCACGGCCGTCGACCTCGCCCGCTCCGTGGCCGGCCCGGGGCAGGCCAAGTTCGCCAACGCGGTGCTGCGCAAGGTCGCCACCCGGGATCTGGCGGGCTGGCTGGCCATCGTCGCCCCGCGGGACGGCGGTGAGACGGCCCGGCTCTCGATCGCGCACAGCCACCCCAAGTGGATCGTGGGCGCGCTGCGCGACGCCCTCGGGCCCGACCGGGACGAGATCGAGGCGCTCCTGGAGGCCGACAACCAGCGCCCCCGCGTGACGCTGGTCGCCCGGCCGGGCCGCGCGACCGTGGCGGAGCTGCGGGAGGCCGGCGCCGAGCCCGCGCCGTACTCGCCGTACGCCGCGGTGCTGCCCGAGGGCGACCCGGCCGCGGTCGCCGCCGTCCGCGAGGGCCGCGCCGCCGTCCAGGACGAGGCCAGCCAGCTGGTGGCGCTGGCCATGGCCGCCGCCCCGGTCGAGGGCCGCGACGGGCTGTGGGCCGACCTGTGCGCCGGTCCGGGAGGCAAGGCCGGGCTGCTGGCGGCGCTGGCCACCGAGCGCGGCGCCCGGCTGCTGGCCGCCGACGTCCAGCCGCACCGCGCCGCCCTGGTCGCCCGCGCGGTCGACGCGCGCGCCGGGGTGGTCGTCGCCGACGGCGCCGCGCCCGCCTGGCGGCCCGGCGCGTTCGACCGGGTCCTGCTGGACGTGCCGTGCACCGGGCTGGGGGCGCTGCGGCGCCGTCCCGAGGCGCGGTGGCGGCGCGGCCCGGAGGCGGTGGCCGAGCTGGGCCCGCTGCAGCGCGAGCTGCTGCGCCGCGCCCTGGAGGCCGTGCGGCCCGGGGGAGTGGTGGCGTACGTCACCTGCTCCCCGCACCTGGCCGAGACACGGGTGGTCGTCGACGACGTCCTGCGCGGTCGCGACGATGTGGAACGGCTCGACTCCCCGGCCGTCCTGGCCGCCGTCGAGCCCGGCCTGACCGGGCTCGGGGACGGTCCGTACGCCCAGTTCTGGCCGCACCGGCACGGCACCGACGCGATGTTCCTGGCGCTTCTCCGGCGCCGCTGAGCGCCGCGCGGCGCCGTTCGCCGGCGCACGCCCGGGAACCTTTACGTGTTGGAGGAACGTCCTTCCGGTAGCGCTCAGTAACGTTCGACACCCCGGCCTTTCTCACACGTACAGGGGGATCCGTGCTCACCGGCGCCATGCACGTCCTGTCGTTCATCGGCAGCGCGGCGTTCTACCTGCCGCTGCTGGTGGTCGTCTACTGGTGCGTGGACGCCCGGCTCGGCGCGCGGGCCGCGGTGGTGCTGTCGTGCGGCTCGGTGGTCAACACCTGGCTGAAGCTGCTCTTCCACGATCCCCGGCCGTTCTGGACCGACGGCTCGGTCACGGGGCACGAGTCCCGCAACTCGTTCGGCATGCCCTCGGGGCACGCCCAGAACGCCGTCGCGGTGTGGGGGTTCCTGGCCGCGCAGACCCGCCGCAGGGCGCTGTGGGCGGTGTCGGCGGTGCTGATCGCCGGGATCGGGGTCTCCCGGGTCGTGCTCGGCGTGCACTCGCCCGGCCAGGTCGCGGCCGGGTGGACGATCGGCGCGGCGCTGCTGGCGGCGGCGCTGTGGCTGGAGCCGCGGGTCGTCCCGCGGTGGACGGGCCGCTCGCTCCCCGAGCAGTTCGGGTTCAGCCTGGCGGTGTCGCTGGCGGCGCTCGGCGCGATGTGGGCGGCCGTGGAGGCGCTGGACGGATGGCGCTGGCCCGCCACCTGGGCGCGCGAGATCGTGCAGGCGGGCGGCCGGGTGGAGCCGATCACGCTGAGCGAGGGCGCCGCGGCCGCGGGCGGGCTGTTCGGCCTGCTGGCGGGGCTGTCGTACGCGGCGAGCCGCATCGGGTACGACCCGGCGGGCGAGGTGTGGCGGCGGCTGGCCCGGATCCCGGTGGGCGCCGCCGGGGCGCTGGCGATCTACACGCTCGGGCTGTTCCTGGGCACCCGGCCCGCGCAGGCGTTCGCCGTCCAGGCCCTGCTCGGGCTGTGGGCCACCGCGGGCGCGCCGGAGGCGTTCGTCCGGCTGGGACTGGCGCGGCGAACCTCCCGCGCCGTGACCCGGCCGGGTGCGAAGCGGCCGAAGGTGCGGCAATAGACTCGGGGCATCATGGCTCCGCAGATCTCTCCCAGCATCCTGTCCGCCGACTTCACCCGGCTCGCCGACGACGTCGCGATCATCGCCGGCGCCGCCGACTGGGTCCATGTCGACGTGATGGACAACCACTTCGTGCCCAACCTCACCCTCGGGCTGCCGGTCGTGGAGGCGCTGCTGAAGACCAGCGCGCTCCCGCTGGACTGCCATCTGATGATCGAGGACCCGGACCGGTGGGCGCCGCAGTACGCCGAGGCGGGCGCCGGCAGCGTGACCATCCACGCCGAGGCCGCCAAGGCACCGATCCGCACCCTGCGCACGATCCGCGCGGCGGGCGCCCGCGCCGGGCTCGGCATCAACCCGGCCACCCCGGTGGAGCCGTACGAGGACCTCCTCGGTGAGATCGACATGCTGCTGCTCATGACGGTGGAACCCGGGTTCGGCGGCCAGCGGTTCCTCGACGTCGTGCTGCCCAAGGTCCGCCGGGCCCGCGCGCTGATCGGCGACCGGCCGGTGTGGCTGCAGGTGGACGGCGGGGTCAGCGCCGAGACCATCGAGCGCTGCGCCGAGGCGGGCGCCGACGTGTTCGTCGCCGGCAGCGCCGTGTACGGCGCCGACGACCCGGCCGAGGCCGTCCGGAAGCTGCGCGGCCAGGCGGAGGAGGCCGCGGCCCGGTGAGCGTGCTGACCCTGCCGTGCCCGGCGGTGCTGTTCGACGTGGACGGCACCCTGGTCGACTCGACGCCCCTGGTGGAGCGGGCGGCGCGGCTGTGGGCGCCCGAGTACGGCATCGACGCCGAGGAGTTCCTGTCGGGCGCGCACGGCCGCCGCACGGGCGACCGGGTCGCCGACTTCCTGCCGCCCGATCGGGTGCGCGCGGCCACCGAGCACCTGGACGCCCTGGAGGCGGTCGAGGTCGACGGCGTCACCGCGATCGCGGGCGCCCGCGAGCTGCTGGCCGCGATGGACGGGCTGCCGTGGGCCGTGGTGACGTCGATGGACCCGGCGCAGCTGGAGGCGCGTGCCGGGGCGGCCGGGATCCCGTTGCCCGAGGTCGTCGTCACCGCGTCCGACGTGCGCGTCGGCAAGCCCGATCCGGACGGGTACCTGCAGGCCGCCCGCCGGCTGGGGGCCGACCCCCGCGACTGCGTCGTGGTCGAGGACGCCCCGGCGGGGGTGCGTGCGGGCCGTGCCGCCGGTGCCACCGTCGTGGCCGTGACGACCAGCCATGCCGCGGCGGAGCTGGGCGAGGCGGACCTGCTGGTGCCCGACCTGACGCCGTTGACCGCGGTGCCCGGGGGCCTGCGGCTCTCCCTGTGCTAACCTAGCAAGCGCTTGGTAGAGAGAGTGCTTGGTGGCGAGAGTGTCCGGCGTGGCCTTCCTCACATGTGGTGGGGAATGCCCGGCATGGCACACTGGTTGGCAGCAGTGAAACGCGTGCTCCGGGGTCGGTGAAATTCCGAACCGGCGGTGACAGTCCGCGACCCGGCCGAAGCCATCGGCCGGTTGACCCGGTGGAACTCCGGGACCGACGGTGAAAGTCCGGATGGGAGGCAGCGCGCCGTACGCCCCTGCACGGGGCGCCGTTCGACCGTCACACCCCCCCGGAGCCTTCGGCAGACCCATGGAGGCCCGGGAGATGTTCACCGGCATCGTCGAGGAGCTCGGCGAGATCGTGGCGATCGAGCCCGCGGGCGACTCCGCCGCGATCACGATCCGCGGCCCGCTCGTCACCGAGGACGCCGTGCACGGCGCCTCGATCGCCGTCAACGGCGTCTGTCTCACCGTGGTCGAGACCGCCGACGGCACCTTCACCGCGGACGCGATCAAGGAAACCCTCGACAGGTCCGCCCTGGGCGCGCTGCGCCCCGGCGCCAAGGTCAACCTCGAACGCCCGGTGCGCCTCCAGGACCGCCTCGGCGGCCACCTGGTCCAGGGCCATGTGGACGGCGTCGGCGAGATCCTCTCCCGCGAGCCCGGCGAGCGCTGGGACGTCGTCACCGTCTCCCTCCCCGCGGACCTGAGCCGCTACCTGGTCGACAAGGGCTCCATCACGGTCGACGGCATCAGCCTCACCGTGGTCGAGGCGGGCGCCGACCGCTTCAGCGTCGCGCTCATCCCGACCACGCTCGCCCTCACCACCCTCGGCCACAAGGCCCCCGGCGACCCGGTCAACCTCGAGGTCGACGTCGTCGCCAAGTACGTCGCGCGCATGCTGGGCGACCGCGCGGCCGGCCCCCTGGACGGCACCGGATGAACTGGCTGAACGCGAGCTTCGAGGCCTTCGGCGAGCACATCCTCTGGACCGGCCTCGCCGGCGTCCCGCCGGCGCTGAAGCCGGGGCCGTACGTCTCGGCCGCGGTGTACGGCGTCTTCTTCGTCATGGTGATGATCGGGTTCCGCGACTGGCACCGGGAGGCCCGGGCGCAGAACGTACAGAACCCCCGACACGAGGCGGTGGCCCCGTGAGGACGGAAGGAACGAGCATGGACATCGACGGCGGGACCGGCGGGATCTTCGACCCGATCGAGGAGGCGGTCGCCGACATCGCGGCCGGCAGGGCCGTCGTGGTCGTCGACGACGAGGACCGCGAGAACGAGGGCGACATCATCTTCGCCGCCGCCGCGGCGACCCCCGAGCTGCTGACCTTCACCGTCCGCCACACCAGCGGCGTGATCTGCGTGCCGATGCTGGGAGCGGACCTGGACCGCCTCCAGATCCCCCTCATGACCGCGCAGAACACCGAGCGGATGCGCACCGCCTACACCGTGAGCGTGGACGCCCGCGACGGCGTCTCCACCGGCATCTCCGCCGCCGACCGGGCCCGGACGATCCGCACGCTGTGCGACTCGGCCACCGAGCCGTACGAGCTGGTCCGTCCCGGCCACATCTTCCCGCTGCGCTACCACGACGGCGGGGTGCTGCGGCGCCGCGGGCACACCGAGGCCGCCGTCGACCTGGCCCGGCTGGCCGGGCTGGCGCCCGCCGGGGTGCTGGCCGAGGTGGTGAACGAGGACGGCACCATGGCCCGCCTGCCCGAGCTGCAGGTCTTCGCCAAGGAGCACGGCCTCAAGCTGATCTCCATCGAGCAGCTGGTCGAGTACCGCAGGCGCACCGAGTCGCTGGTGGAGCGGGTCGTGGAGACCCGGCTGCCGAACCGGTTCGGGACCTGGCGCGCGGTCGGGTTCGCCAGCGCCATCGACGGCGGCGAGCACGTCGCGCTCGTCCTCGGCGACCTCGGCGACGGCACCGACGTGCTGATCCGGGCGCACTCCGAATGCCTCACCGGCGACGTCCTGCACTCCGAGCGCTGCGACTGCGGCACCCAGCTGGACGCCGCCATGGAGCGCATCGCCGCCGAGGGGCGCGGCGTCGTCCTCTACCTGCGCGGGCACGAGGGCCGCGGCATCGGCCTGCTGGCCAAGCTGCAGGCCTACGCGCTTCAGGACAGCGGCTCCGACACCGTGGACGCCAACCTGGAACTGGGCCTGCCGGCCGACGCCCGGGAGTACTCCAACGCCGCCCACATGCTGCGCGACCTGGGCGTGCGCTCGGTCCGGGTACTGACCAACAACCCGGCCAAGCTCAAGGGCCTGGACGGCTTCGGCCTCGAGGTGCTGGGCCGCGAGGCCATGCCCGTCGTCGTCACCGAGCACAACCGCCGCTACCTGACGGTCAAGCGCGACCGTCTCGGACACAGGATCGAGGGTCTCTCATGAGCGGGGCGGGACGTCCCGAGGACACCACCGTCGAGGCCGGGGGCCTGACCCTCGGCATCGTGTGCACGCGCTGGCACGGCCACATCACCGACCGGCTCCTGGAACGCGCCCTGGCCGCCGCCGGCGCCTGCGGGATCCGGGAACCGGTCGTCGTCCGGGTCGCCGGCGCGCTGGAGCTGCCCGTGGTGGCGCAGCAGCTGGCCCGCGACCTGGACGCCGTCGTCTGCCTCGGCGCGGTGATCCGCGGCGAGACCGCGCACTTCGACCACGTCTGCGACTCGGTCACCTCCGGCGTCACCAGGGTCGCGCTGGACGCCGCCACCCCGGTCGGCAACGGAGTGCTGACCTGCGACGACGTCGAGCAGGCCATGGCCCGCTCCGGCTTCCCCGACAGCAAGGAGGACAAGGGCTGGGAGTCGGTGGTGGCCGCCCTGGACACCGCCCTGACGCTGCGCCGGCTGAGATCGTCCGGCGCGGCCCGGCCGCCGCGCGGCACGCCTCCGGGCGGCCCGGTCGGCGGAAGCCCGGCCCGGACCGCGTAAGATCTGGGATGGACAGCGCGCCGGGCCGACCGGCGCGAGGGACCACTCGCCGGAGCGACCGGCGGGTCGCACCACGGGATGGGAGGCGACGGTGGCCGCACTCGACACGGCACTGCCCCTGCGAGGCCGGCGGCATCACGGGCACGCCGGGCATCGCGCGGAGCATCTGGGCTCCTGACGCCGTCCCGGTCACCCGACATCGCATCCCGTCACGAAAGGCTCTTCCCGTGCTGTCTCTCGTCCTGCCCAAGGGCTCGCTGGAAAAGGCGACCACCCAGCTGTTCGACGCCGCCGACCTCACCGTGCGGCGCGCCTCCGACCGCGACTACCGCGCCCAGATCGACGACCCGCGGATCGACCGGGTCCGGGTGCTGCGCCCGCAGGAGATCCCCACCTACCTCGAACAGGGCCTGTTCGACCTGGGCATCACCGGCCGCGACTGGATCACCGAGACCGACTCCGACGTGGTCAGCCTCGGTGAGCTGCAGTACTCCAAGGCCACCAGCAACCCGGTCCGGGTGATCATGGCGGTGCCCGAGGACGCGCCCTGGCAGAAGGTGTCCGACCTGCCGGAGGGCGTGCGGATCTCCACCGAGTTCCCCTCGATGACCCGCCGCTTCCTCGACCGGCACGGGGTCAAGGCCAAGGTCGTCCCGTCCTACGGCGCGACCGAGGCCAAGGTCCCCGACATCGTGGACGTGATCGTCGACCTCACCGAGACCGGCTCCTCGCTCCGCAAGAACGGCCTGCGCATCCTCGACACCCTGCTGACCAGCTACACCGAGCTGGTCGCCAACCGGGCCGCCTACGAGGACGCTGAGAAGCGCGCCGCGATGGAGGACATCGCCCTGCTGCTGCAGGGCGCCATCCGCGCCCGCGGCAACGTCCTGCTCAAGCTGAACGTCGCCGACGGCGACCTGCGGGCCGTCCTGGACATCATGCCGTCGATGTCCTCGCCGACCGTGACCCCGCTGGCCGGCGGCGAGAAGCACGCGGTGGAGAGCGTGGTCGCCAAGCGCGGGGTCAACACCCTGATCCCGGCGCTGAAGGCGGTCGGCGCGCACGACATCCTCGAGATCCCGATCTCGAAGATCGTTGACTGACGTTCCCGGGCTTCCGGTGGTGTGGCGTCCGCGCACCACCCGGGTGGTCGCCTACGCGACGGCGGGCGTGATCGTGCTCGGCATGATCCTGCTCGCCGTCGTGGTGGCGCCGCAGTTCAAGCTGTTCGACCGCATCCTCATGGTCGCCTTCGGACTGTTCCTGGCGTGGATCCTGCACATGTTCGCCCGCTGCCGCGTGGTGGCCGACGCCGCCGGCATCACCGTGGTCAACGCCTTCCGCTCCCGCCGCCTGGACTGGGCCGAGGTGGTGGACGTGACCATGGCGACGGGCGAGCCCTGGCCCACCCTGGACCTGGCCGACGGCACGTCCATCGGCGCCATGGGCATCAACGGCGCCGAACGCGACCTCGCCGCCCGCCAGCTCGACCAGTTGCAGGCCCTGGTCCACCAACGCGGCGAAGCCCCCGACCCCCGCTAGCCCCGCGTGCCGCGGGCGGCTACCGGTTGACGCATCGTACGAGAATCGGTGCAATTCATCGATGAAAGTGCGGGCTCCGGCTGAGTAGCCTGAGGTGGTGGGTGACAGGGCGGCCGGTGCCGCGTTCGAGATCGCTTCCCCGGCGGAGTTGGCGGACCTGCTCGACCGGCACGCCTACCTCTGCGACGACGGCCTGGCCACGGCCGGGTTCCTGGCGTTGCGGATGGGCCGGCCGCTGTTCCTGGAGGGCGAGGCCGGGGTCGGCAAGACCGAGCTGGCCAAGACCCTCGCCGCGGTGCTCGGCGCGCCCCTGATCAGGCTCCAGTGCTACGAGGGCCTGGACGCCTCCCAGGCCCTGTACGACTGGGACTTCCCCCGCCAGCTCCTGCACCTGCGCGCCGCCGAGGCCGCCGGGATCACCGACGTGGCGCGGCTGGAGGGCGAGCTGTACGACCGCCGCTTCCTGATGGCGCGTCCCCTGCTCCAGGCCCTGGAGACGGCGCCCAGCGTGCTGCTGGTGGACGAGATCGACCGCGCCGACGACGAGTTCGAGGCGTTCCTGCTGGAGGTGCTGAGCGACTTCACGATCTCCGTGCCGGAGCTGGGCACCATCCGCGCCGAGCGCCCCCCGGTGGTCGTGGTCACCTCCAACCGCACCCGTGAGGTGCACGACGCGCTCAAGCGCCGCTGCCTCTACCACTGGCTGGAGCACCCCTCCTTCGACCGCGAGGTGGCGATCATCCGGCGCCGGCTGCCCGGCGCCGCCGGGCGGCTGGCCGGGCAGGTGGCCCGGGCGGCGCAGCGGCTGCGCGCCGCCGACCTGCTCAAGCCGCCCGGCGTCGCGGAGAGCCTGGACTGGACCGAGGCGCTGGTGGCGCTGGGCGTGCGCGAGCTCGACCCGGAGGCCGCGGCGGTGACGCTCGGCACCGTCCTGAAGTACCGCGAAGACCAGGAGCGCGTGGTCGCCGGCGGCCTCGACGTCCTGCTCAACGGGGGCTGACCGTGCCCGGCGACCGGGACGTCACCGAGACCATAGTGGGGTTCGCCCGGACGCTGCGCGCGGCCGGCGGCGCCGCCGGTCCCGAGCGGGTGCAGGCCATGCTGAGCGCCCTCGACCACCTCGACGTCCTGGACCGCTCCGAGGTGTACTGGGCGGGACGGCTCACGCTGTGCGCCGATCCCGACGACCTGCCCCGCTACGACCGCTGCTTCGCCGCGTACTTCTCGGGGGTGACCGCGCGTCCGGGGCGGCGCAGGCCGCCGCCCGTGGTCGTCCGCCACGCGCCCATGGCCGTCCCGGACCCGTCCGGCGAAGGGGACGGCGACCCGCGCGAGGTGCGGACGGCCGTCGCCAGCGCCGTCGAGGTGCTGCGCGAGCGCGATGTCGCCAGGCTCGGCCCGGACGAGCGCGCCCAGGTCAACCGGCTCATCGCGGTGCTGGACGCGGCCACCGAGCGGCGCCGTTCCCGCCGGTTCGCGCCCGCCCCGCGCGGCCGCCTCGACCCGGGCCGCACGGTGCGGGAGACGCTCCGGCGGGGCGGTGAGATCTCGCTGCTGCGGCACCGCGCCCACCGCACCAGGCCGCGCCGCGTCGTGCTGCTGGTCGACGTCAGCGGCTCGATGAGCCCGTACGCCGACGCGCTGCTGCGGTTCGGGCACGCCGCCGCGCGCTCCGGCGGGGGCGGCCGCCCGGTCGAGGTGTTCAGCGTCGGCACCCGGCTGACCCGGCTCACCCGCGAGCTGCGGCACCGCGACCCCGACGCCGCCATGGCCGCCGCGTCCGCCGCGATCCCCGACTGGAACGGCGGGACGCGGCTGGGCGAGGAGCTCAAGGAGTTCCTCGACCGGTTCGGGCGGCGCGGCATGGCCCGCGGCGCGATCGTGGTGATCGCCTCCGACGGCTGGGAGCGCGGCGACGCCGGGCTGCTCGGCGAGCAGATGGCCCGGCTGCGCCGGCTCGCCCGCCGGGTCGTGTGGGCCAACCCGCACAAGGCGCGCCCCGGCTACGAGCCGCTCACCGCCGGGATGGCCGCCGCGCTGCCGCACGTCGACGACTTCACCTCGGGGCACAGCCTGGCCGCCCTGGAGGACCTGGCCCGTCTGATCGGAGATCGCCATGCGTGACGTGCTCGCCGACATCGCCGCCTGGTACGCGGCGGGGGAGACCTTCGGCCTGGCCACCGTGGTCAACACCTTCCGCAGCGCGCCCCGTCCGGCGGGCGCGGCGATGGCGGTGGCTCCTTCGGGGGAGGTGACCGGCAGCGTCTCCGGCGGCTGCGTGGAGGGCGCGGTGTACGAGCTGGCGCAGGAGGTGATGGCCTCGGGCAGGCCGGTCGTCCAGCGGTACGGGGTCAGCGACGACGACGCGTTCGCGGTCGGCCTGACCTGCGGAGGCATCCTGGACGTGCTGGTCGAGCCGGTCGGGCCCGGAACCTTCCCCGAGTTCGCGCGGGTGGCGGACTCGATCGCGGCGCGCGAGCCGGTGGCGGTCGCGACGGTGGTGGCCGGGCCCGGCACGGTCGGCGCCCGCCGCGTCGTCTGGCCCGACCGCGCCTCCGGGTCGCTGGCGCCGGGCGCCCGGTACGCCGGCCGGCTCGACGCGGCGGTCGACGACGACGCGCGCGGCATGCTCGCCCAGGGCCTCACCGGGCAGCGCCACTACGGCCGGGAGGGGGAGCGGCGGCTGGACGAGCTGGCCGTGTTCGTGCACTCCTTCGCGCCGCCGCCGCGCCTGCTGGTCTTCGGCGCGATCGACTTCGCCGCGGCGGTGGCGCGGGCCGGCAAGTTCCTCGGCTACCACGTGACGGTGTGCGACGCCCGCCCGGTGTTCGCCACGGCCAAGCGGTTCCCCGACGCCGACGAGGTCGTGGTCAAGTGGCCGCACAAGTACCTGGACGAGACCGAGGTGGACGAGCGGACCGCGATCTGCGTGCTCACCCACGACCCGAAGTTCGACGTGCCGCTGCTGGAGGTGGCCCTGCGCACCCGTTCCGGCTACGTCGGGGCGATGGGCTCGCGGCGCACCCACGACGACCGGATGAAGCGGCTGCGCGAGGCGGGGCTGGCTGAGGACGAGCTGTCCAGGCTGCGTTCGCCGATCGGGCTGGACCTGGGCGCCCGCACGCCCGAGGAGACCGCGGTCTCCATCGCGGCCGAGCTGATCCAGCTGCGCTGGGGCGGGTCGGGCCGGCCGCTGACCGACACCGAAGGGCGGATCCACGGTGAGATCCGCGGACCGGAGGGATGAGCGGGCTACGCTCGCGTGATGACCTTGCGCGGAGCGGAGTGCCCGGCCGGGCTGCTGCTGGCGGCCGGCGAGGGCAGTCGGCTCGGCCGGCCGAAGGCGCTGGTGGAGCTGGACGGCGAGCGGCTCGTCGACCGCGGCGTGCGCACCCTGCGGGACGGCGGCTGCTCGCCGGTCCTGGTGGTCGCGGGCGCCGCGCAGATCGAGGTGATCGGGGCGGTCGTGGTGCCCAATCCCGGCTGGCGCACCGGGATGGGCTCGTCGCTGCGCGCGGGCCTGTCCGCGCTGCCGCCGGAGTGCCCGGCGGTGGTCGTGGCGCTGGTGGACCAGCCGCTGGTCACCGCCGCCGCGGTGCGGCGGCTGGTCGAGGCGTACGAGCGGGGCGCCCGGGTGGCCGTGGCCACCTACGACGGGCGGCCGCGCAACCCCGTGCTGATCGCGCGCGAGCACTTCGCCGCGGCGGCGGAGGCGGCGGAGGGCGACGCCGGCGCGCGCTCGTTCCTGCGCGCCCGCCCGGAGTTGGTGACGGCGGTGCCGTGCGCGGACGTGGCCGCGCCCGACGACATCGACACCCCGGCGGACCTGGCCGCCTTCACGTCCCGGAACCTTCGGTGACGGCGCGCTCGTAGGCCAGCAGCGTGTCGATGAACAGGCGCCGCTGCGCGGGCGTGAGCGGCTCCAGCGCGGTGCGCCAGGCGTTCGCGCCCTGCGCCAGCCAGCCCTTGATCGACTCCAGCCGGGCGTCGGCGATGCTGACGATGGTGCGCCGCCGGTCGGACGGGTCCTCGCGGCGCTCCAGGATGCCCTGACGGCTCAGGTCGCCGACCATCAGGCTGGCCGTGGCCGGGGCGATCTCCAGCCGGGCGGCCAGCTCGTTCACGCTCATCGGCCCGTCGAACAGCAGGTACGACAGCAGGGACAGATGGCGGGGGGCCAGGTCGAAGGAGCGCAGCTCCGCGGGGATTTTGATGCGCTTCACCCGGCCGACCAGCCGGGGCATCAGCAGCAGCATGGCGCGGACGCCGTCCTCCACGCCGGTCCCGGCCTCCGGGGCGGCGCCGTGCTCGTCCGTTGACATACGTGGGCGACCTCAATACCTTTGTATCTAAAGTAGCTTTGCATCTAAAGCAAAGTGTTCTCAGTCTCAACCGTCAGAATAAGGGGGCGTCCCATGGCCGAGGAGTTCTCACCGGCGGAGTTCAACCGGGCGATCATCGAGGAGTTCCGCGCGAACGGCGGCCGGGTCGGCGGCATGTTCGAGGGCGCCGCGCTGGTGCTGCTCACCACCACCGGGGCCAGGAGCGGCAAGCGCCGCACCAGCCCGCTGACCTACCTGGCCGACGGTGACCGCGTCCTGGTCTTCGCCTCGAACGCCGGTGGTCCCGACCACCCCGCCTGGTACTCCAACCTGCTGGCCGACTCCTGCGTCACCGTGGAGATCGGCACGGGCGACGGCACCGGCGTGGAGACCTACGAGGCCACCGCGATGCCGCTGCACGGCGCCGAGCGCGACTCGCGCTACGCCCGGCAGGGCGAACTCGTCCCGGCCTACGCCGAGTACCAGCGGATGACCTCGCGGGTGATCCCGGTCGTCGCGCTGCTCCGCGCCGACTCCGCGCGCGGGCTGGCCATCGGCGACACGCTGGTGAAGGCCCACGCGACCCTGCGCGCCGACCTGGCGTCCCTGCGCGAGGAGGTCGAGGCGTACCTCGCCGGGGCCGCCGCGGGCGAGCGCCCCGGGCCGGAACCGGCGGCCCAGCTCCGCGCGCACTGCCTGGCGTTCTGCTCCGCGCTCGGCGAGCACCACGACGGGGAGGAGAACCGCGGCTTCCCGCCGCTGCGCCGGCACCACCCCGGGCTGGCGCCCGTCCTGGACCGGCTGCGCCGCGAGCACGCCACCGTCGCCCGCCTGCGGGCCGACCTCCAGGAGACGCTCGACGGCATCGACGCCGCCGACCCCGCCGCCGTACGCGGCCGGCTCGACCGCGTCACCGCCGAGCTGGAGGCCCACTACGCCTACGAGGAGAAGGAACTCGTCGACGCCCTGAACGCGATGACCGCCGCCGACTGGGCCGGCCCCACCCGAGAAAACCCCTAGTCCCACAACACCAACCCCGCAGCCACCCCGCTTTTTCACTGTCCGGCCCGGAGCGGAGTGGAGAGGACGGGCAGGCGTAGGGAAGCGGGTCCGTAGCGGAGCGCCAGCGGAGCGGAGGAGGCGTTTTCCTACGTCCCGGGTGGTGTGGAGGGTCGCCCCTCCACATTGGGAAGAGCGCTCTCGTCCAGCGCGCCGCAGTCGACGGCGCGCTGGAGGCGGTCGGTGAGGGCCCTGATGGTCGCGGGCTCCTCCAGCACCCCGCCGTCCTGGCCCGCCGCCTGCTCGTGCCACGCCCGCACCCGCCCGATCACCCCGTCGACACCCGCCAGGTGGTAGGCGTAGACGGCGGCGTAGCGGCTGGGCAGGTGCGCCGGGTGCAGGTCCCAGCCCTGGTAGAAGCCGTGCCGCAGGGAATGCCGGACGTGCGCCGCGTGCACCGCCCAGGTGTCGTTGACCTCGTCCGGGCCGTCGTTGCGGGGGACGACGTTGGTGGAGCCGTCCGACAGCCGCACGCCGGTGCCCGCGAACGCGACCTGCATGACGTGCCGGGCGAAGTCGCACGCCGGATGGTCGAGCCGCTGCTGGTCGGGCGGCAGCCCCAGGGACGCGGTGTAGTCGAACACGCCGAAGTGCGCCGCGGTCAGCCGGGGCCCCGCGGCGTCGATGATGGCGCGCAGCCCGATCCCGCCCTCGTGGTCGACGATCGCCTCGGTGGTCTCCACCTGGATCTCGAACCGCAGGATGCCCGCGGGCAGCCCCAGCGAGCTCTCCAGCCGGTCCAGGTAGTCCACGAAGACCGCCACGTGCTCGGCCATGACCACCTTGGGGAAGGTGATGGTGAACCCTCCGGGCAGCCGGCCCAGCCGGTCGCGCAGCGAGGTCAGGAACCCGTCCATGGTCCGCATCGACCTCTCGTGCCCGCCGTCGGCGAACGACTTGACCCGCAGCCCCCAGTAGTGCGGCAGCCCCTTGACCTGGTAGGCGGCGGCGACGGCCTCCACCACCTGGGCGATGTGCGCGTCCTCCTCATCGTCGGGGCGCGTGCCGTAGCCGTCCTCGAAGTCGATCCGCACGTCCTCGACCGGCTCGCGCGCCAGCTTGGCCGCCACCCGCTCCCGCACCGGCCCGGCGAGCTCCGGATCGAGGCCGAACGCGGTGCCGAACGAGCCCGCGCCGGGCGTGTGGGTGTTGAGCAGCCGCAGCGCCTCGGCGCCGAAGTCGGCCGGCGTGGACCGGGAGAACCGGTCGGCGGGGACGTACACCGTGTGCACCGGCTGCCGTCCCGTGGCCGGCCCCGGGAAGTGCTTGGCGTGATCGTCGCGGATCGCGGCGATCCGGGCGGACAGGTCGTCGAACGAGGGGACGCTGAGGTTCACCCCGACATGATCCCCCAAGAACCGGTCGCTTGGGCACCCGGTTCGAGGTGGATCACATCGATTCCGGTGGCGAAGGCGTTGGGCGGGCACGTCATCGGCTCGGCGCCGAGCCCGCGCCGCCGCCGGTCGCCGGGCGCCTGGTCGGCGGTGTAGACCTCCAGCCAGGGGTGCGCCGCGTCCGCCCACAGCGCGGTGGTGCGCCCGCCGCCGGCCAGCCGCACCCAGGCCCGCCCGTCGCCGTCGCGGCGCAGCCCGGTGAAGGCGTTGTCGATCCGCAGGCCGCCCAGCTCGCGGCCCTCGCGCAGGTCG
This sequence comes from Actinomadura vinacea, assembly GCF_039532545.1. NCBI lineage: Bacteria > Bacillati > Actinomycetota > Actinomycetes > Streptosporangiales > Thermomonosporaceae > Actinomadura > Actinomadura vinacea. Next base: position 134,053 of record NZ_BAAARW010000005.1, read on the forward strand.
TAGGGGGTGCCGGTGACGTCCTCGGCCGGCCCGGACGGGATCATGCGCTCGTCCACCGGCAGCCGGCGGTCGGCGGTCACCGTCACCGTGCAGTCGTCGATCGGCTCGTCCACGGTGAGGTAGGGGTGGGCGCCGTGCCCGTACGGCGCGGTGCGGGTGCCGATGTTGCGGGCGGTGAGGACGGCGGTGAGGCCCTGCTCGGCGTCCAGCGCGTAGGCGATCTCCAGGGAGAGCCGGTACGGGTAGCCCGGATGGCCCATCAGCTCGTGCGCGAGCAGCACCCGGTCGGCGCCGTGCGCGGTGACGGTCCAGGGGGCGTGCCGGACCAGGCCGTGGATCGCGCAGCCGTTCTTGGGCTCGGACAGGTCGAGCTGGTGGACGCGGCCGTCATAGGCGTACCGGCCGCCGTCGATCCGGTTGGGCCACGGCACCAGCAGCTGGCCGAGCGCCACGGGCACGGCCTCGTCGGCGCCGTGCGACAGCACCAGCGGGCGGCCCTGGTGGGTCAGCTCGCGCAGCCCTCCGCCCGCCTCGGTGACGACCGCGCGGTACGGCCCGGCGGCGATCTCGTACTGCACACCGGTGATCGGCACGCCGCCGTCCTGCGCGCCGTAGATCGACTGGGTCATGGCCCGAACGTACCCTTCCCGGTCCCCGGTCACGTGCCTTTCGCGGCGGCGGCCCCGGGATCCGCGGCGATCTCCGCCAGGGCGTGCAGCGCGTCCCGGAAGACGCCGGCGGGCGGCGACACCAGGCCCGCGCCGACCTGGCCGGTGCCGGCCTCGCGCCCGGCGATGCCGGTGTCGATGACCGGCAGGATCCCGGTGCGCACCACCCGGGTCGCATCGATCCCGGCCGGGGTGCCGCGGAACGACAGCAGCGGGATCTGCAGCGCCGGATGCTCGGCGAGCGTGATCTCGTACATCCGCTGGGTGGCGGCCAGCGCGTCGGGCACCTCGCCGCCCACGAACCGGACGATCGCCGGCGCCGCCGCCAGCGCGAACCCGCCCACCCCGGCGGTCTCGGTGATCGCCGAGTCGCCGATGTCGGGATTGGCGTCCGCGGGACCGTAGCCGCCCAGGTAGAGGCCGTCCGGGACGCCGGCGGGACCGGTGAACCAGCGGTCGCCGGTGCCCGACACCTGGATGCCGAAGTCGGTGCCGTTGCGGGCCATCGCCACCACCATGCTGGAGCCGGGCACCCCGCGGGCGGCGTCGGCGGCGGCCTTGGCGGCTGCCATCGCCGGGTTGAGGAAGAAGTGGTCGTTGCCGCCGGCGAAGCGCAGCACCTCGGCCACCCGCGCGCGGGGCGCGTCCGCCTCGGCCAGGTCGGCGGCCAGCTCGCGCAGCAGCAGGGAGGTCGCCGCCCGGTTGCGGTTGTGCAGCTCGTCGCCCATCTGCAGGGCCTGCGCCATGATCGCGAGAAGGTCGACCGGGCCGTGCCCGCGGACGGCCGCGCGCAGCACCGGACCGAGCACGCCGCCCATCCAGCGCAGCCGGTCGATCACCTCGGGGCCGTACGCCCCGTACCGCAGGACCTTGCCCAGTCCCTCGTTCAGCGAGCAGTACGCGGTGCCGCCGTGTTCGGCGTCCTCGACCACCAGCATCCACATCGACGGGCTCACCACGCCCGCCATCGGGCCGACGGCGCCGTGGTGGTGGCACGGCTCCAGCACCACCGTGCCCTTCTCCAGCGCCCGCTCGGCCTTCTCCGGGGAGTCGGCCAGCCCCTCCAGCAGCATCGCGCCGACGAGCGCGCCGCGCATGGGGCCCGACGCCCGCTCCCACTCCAGCGGCGGGCCGGCGTGCAGGAACGTGCCCGCGTCCAGTCCGAGGACCTCGCCCGCGGGACGGACGTCGACCAGGTGCGGCCGGGCGCCGAGCATCCGCCCGACGGCCCGCTCGTTGGCCTCCGCCCATCCGGGACGGCCCAGCACGGCCGCCAGCGCGCCCTCGGTGCCCTCGGGCGGCGGCCGCCAGTCGACGGCCGCCACCGGCACCGCCTGGCGCTCCAGCGCCTCGGCCAGCACGCCGACCCCGGCGGCCACGACGCTCGGCTCGCGGGTGAGAAGGCCGCCGAGCCGCGGCCGGGAGTCAGTCATCGGCGCCCTCCGTGCGCTCGCACAGCCCGATCGCGTACCGGGCCGCCTCCGCGTTGGACGCGAAGACCGCGGCGCCCGCCGCGTGCAGTGCCGCCGCCTGCGCGTCCCTGTCCTGCGGGTCGGCGGGCGTGCCGCACAGCGACACCGCGACGGCCAGATCCGCGCGCCCGGCCAGCGCCGCGGCGATCGCGGGGGCCAGCGCGGCGGCCGGATCGGGATCGGCCCCGTGGCCCAGGACGACGTCCAGCAGCAGCACCCCGCACGCGGGATCGGCCGCGTGCTCGGCGATCGCCTCCAGCCGCAGCGCCGGGTCGATCATCGGGTGGGCGCGGCCCCGGGTGTAGGCGTCGTCGCCGAAGTCGATCAGCCGGTGCCCGCGCGTCGCCGGGTCGCGGCCCAGCGCCGCGGTCGCGATCGCGGCGGCCTCGTCGCGCAGCGTCCCGCCCGAGAACAGGCCGCGCAGCCCGCCCGCCACCCGGGCCGGGGCCGGCCTGGACGCGGGCCGGCGGGGCCACGGCGGGACGGCCCGGCCGAGCCGCTTCAACACGCGCTCGGTGGCCCGGGTCAGATCGTCCTCGGTGCCGGGGAAGGCGAAGACCACCGGCGTGTCGAGCCGCCGCGCCGCCTCGCGGACCAGATCGGCCACCTTGGGCGCGGGCGGCTTGGACACCAGCACGATCAGCTCGGTGCCCGGGTCGGCGTCCAGCGCCGCCAGGGCCGCCAGCGCCGAGCGCCCGCTGACCTCCACCGACAGGTCGCGGCCGCCGACGCCCAGCGCGTGGCCGACGCCGACGCCGGCCGCGTCCAGCAGGCACATCACCTGCTGCGCGCCGGTGCCCGAGGCGGCCACCAGGCTCACCGGGCCCGGCCGCACCGCGTTGGCGAAGCCCAGGCCGGCGCCGCCGATCACCGCGGTCCCGCAGTCGGGGCCCATCACGATCAGCCCGCGCCGGGCCGCGGCGTCCTTGAGCGCGATCTCCTGCTCCAGCGGCACGTTGTCGCTGAAGACCATGACGTTGAGCCCGGCCGCCAGCGCGTCCATCGCCTCGGGGAACACGTGCGGGCCGGGCACCGACACCAGCGCGATCCCGGCCTCGGGCCGCCGCCTGGCCGCCGCGCCCGTCGTCCGCGGCGGCGCCTCGCCCGGTGCCGCCGCGCCGCCGCCCTGGGCCCGGGACGAGCGCAGCAGCTCGTCCAGCGTGTCGCGGGCGCCGTCGAGGGCGGCCTCGCCCTCGGCGCGGATCGCCACCACCAGATCGGCCGGACCCGCCCCGGCAGGCACCTCGAAGCCCATCCGGGCGAGGAGTTCCAGGTTGAGGCCGGTCGCCATCGCGGCCATCGCGCCCGCGACGCCGGGGATGTCCCCGACCTGCCGGCTGACCCGCATGAGGGTCACCGAGTCGTGGTACGCCCCCCGCCGCACCTCGACCCACCGGGTCACGGCGCCTCCCGTTTCACACCGGCACCTTCCGCGGCCGCGCGGGCGCCCCGGCCCGGGCCCGGTCCGGGGCCAGCGCCAGCGCGGCGCGGCAGCCCGCGAGCACTCCGGCGGCCAGATCGGCGCCCGAGGTGTGCCCGGCCGCCAGCAGCCGCCGCACGGCGGGCGCGGCGGGCTCGTGCCCCGCCACCGCGCGCAGGACGGCGGCGACCTCGGCCCCCGCCGCGCCGGACGCGGCGCAGTGCAGCAGGGTCGCCGCCAGCGCGGTCGTGCGGGTGCCGGCGTCGGCCGTCACGGCCGCGCCCAGCCAGTCGGCCATCCACTCGGCCCGGCCGCCGCCGCGGCCGGTGCCGTGCCCGCCGGCCCGCAGCGCGCCGCCGAGCAGCCGCAGCGAGAGCAGCAGGCCGGACAGGATGTCGTCGCCGCTGGGCGTCAGCCCCGGGCCGAGGCCCACGATCCGCTCGGCGGCCTCGACGGTGCCGGCCAGGTCGCCGGCCGCGCACCGGTCGGCCAGCCGCACCGGGTCGGGGTGCCCCGCCAGCCCGCCCCGGGACGCCTCGCCCGCGTCCCGCAGCGCCGCCTCCAGGGCCCGGACGCCGCGCGCCAGGACCGCGGGCGGCACCGCGCCGAGCGCGGGGGAGGGCTCCCACCAGCGCCGGACCCGGGTCTCCAGCCCCTCGGTCTCCACCCGGCCGTCGCCGACCCAGGCGTCCCCGCCCTCCCGGACGGCGCGGAACGGCCGCTCCCGGCAGGTCGCGACCACCACGACCGCGTTGGGCAGCCGCACCGCGTCGGAGCTGACCACCGCGATCACCCGCGGCTCGGGGCCGCCGCGGGGCTCCAGGTAGACCGCGGACGGGAACACGGCGATCACCCGGGCCGGGCGGCGCGGCGCGTCCAGCACCGGGCGCAGCGCCAGGCTGGCCGCGCCGGCGGCGGGCGGCCGCCGCCCCGGCCTGGGCGCGAGCGGGGTCGGGTCGCGCATCGGGTCGCGCACGAGGGCTGTCACTGGGTCCTCCCGGGGCCGGTGTGGGCGCCGTCCTGCCGGCGGTCCGACCCCTCTAGCTGGGACCGTACGGCCGGGCCAGGGGGGTGACGTATGGAGAAAGCTGCCAAGACTGGTTGTCTTCCTTCGTCTTTGTTGTCAGTGTTGATCAGAGAGGGGTAGCGATCACCCTTCGGGGGGCGATGTAAGGACCGAAGAGCGAGGTGACCGTTTTCGTGAGTCCGCGTCCATGAGCGCCTCACGCGGTCCCGCCGACCGGCCGCATGCGCCGGGCGGGCCCGCGGGTGAGCCGTTGGTCCCTCGTTCCCGATCGGCGGTGCCGGCGGCCGGTGACGCGTCCGGCCGCGCGAACCACAGCGTGACGGTCCGAGGCGGCACGGCCCGGGCCGGACGGGGCGGGCCCCACCACGGCCCGGCCCCGCGCACCCCGGCGGACGAAGACCTCGCCGCCGGAGCCGACCCAGTTGGGAGTCATCTGATGTCAATCCCCGTGGACGGCCCACCGGCCCTGCGGCTCGCCAGCACGGGCACCCTGACCTACGGGCTGCCGGTCGGCGAGGTCCTGGGGGTCTCCACCCTCAGGGGCGCGCGCCTGATCGCGGGCCGCACCGGGCTCGGCCGGGTCGTCCAGCGGCTGAACGTGATGGAGGTCCCCGACATCCTGTCGTGGGTCAAGCCCAACGAGCTGCTGCTGACGACCGGCTACCCGTTGCGCAACACGCCCCAGTCGCTGGACAACCTGGTGGCCGACCTGGACGAGCGCGGGCTGGCCGCGCTGGCGATCAAGCTGGGCCGGTACCTGGACTCGCTGCCCGCGGAGATGATCGAGCAGGCCGACCGGCGCGGGTTCCCGCTGATCCTGCTGGCCGACGACGTGGGCTTCGACGACATCCTCAACCAGGTGCTCACCGACATCCTCAACCGGCAGGCGGCCGTGCTGGCCCGCACCGAGGAGGTGCACCGGGCGCTGGTGCAGATCGTGCTGTGCGGGGGCGGGCTCCAGGAGGTCGTGGACGAGGTCGCCGCGCTGCTGGAGGTGGCGGTGGCCGCGCTGGACGGCGAGCAGCGGGTGCTGGCGGGGGCGGGGCCGGAGGAGCACGTCCAGGCGATGCGGGCGCTGGGGCGCGGCTCGCCGCAGGAGGGCGAGCACCTGGTGGTGCCGGTGGTCGCCGGCGGGTTCGACCACGGGAAGATCGTCGCCTACAGCCCGAGCGGGTCGCTGCGCGAGGCCGATCTGACCATCCTGGAGCGCGCCGCCACGGTCGCCGCCCTCGTGGTGACCAAGCAGCAGGCGGTCGCGGCGGTGGAGAGCAAGTACCGGGCCGACTTCCTGCGCGACATCCTGGCCGGGCGGGCCGGCGACGACGACCGGGTGGTGGCGCACTGCTCGGGTTTCGGCTGGGATCTGGACCGCCCGGTGATGGTGCTGGTCGCCGAGCTGGACGGGCGGGCGCGCGGCGCCGAGCCCGAGCGTCCGTCCCGGGACGGCGGCCGTGAGGGAGGCCGCGAGAGCGGCCGCGGCGAGCCCGCGCGGGCCGAGCCGGGCGGGCGGGCCGAGCCGGCGGGGCGCGGCGCGGAGGAGCGGCTGGCGCAGGAGCGGCTCGCCGCCGCCTGGACGACCGCGGTGCGGCGGCACGACCGGGGCGCCGCGGTGGCCAGCTTCGCGCACGAGGTCGTCGCGGTCGTGGGCGCCGAGGACGGGGACGCGGCCGCTCTCTCCGCTGGACCGGTCCAGGCGATGGTGAAGGAGGCGGCCGCCGTGTTCGCCGAGCACCGCCGGACCTTCTCCACCGGGATCAGCCGCACCGTCGCCTCGCCCGCCGGGCTGCCCGAGGCCTACGACCAGGCCGTCAAGGCGGTACGGGTGGGCCGGCAGCTGCACGGCGCCGGGGCCCGCGCGCACTTCGACCAGCTGGGCGTCTACCGGCTGCTCAGCCTGGTCTCCGACCCGGCCGAGCTGCACGCCTTCGTCCGCGAGACGCTGGGCGAGCTGGCCGGCGACGACGAGCCGGAGCTGGTCGACCTGCGCCGCACCCTGCAGGTGCTGCTGGAGACCAACCTCAACGTCGCCGAGACCGCGCGCAGGCTGCACTTCCACTACAACACCCTGCGCTACCGCATCGGGAAGCTGGAGCGGATGCTCGGCCCCTTCACCGAGGACGCCCACCTGCGGCTCAACCTGACCCTGGCCCTGCACGTCCTGCGGATGCGCGGCATCTGACCCCGCGGCCGGTCACTGGTAGGCGAACTGTGACACCATGCCGCAGCCCTCGCTACGATCGGCAAGATTGTCATTGCATACAGTAATCGCGATCTGCCCGGCGTTGAGCGGGCGGCGGTGCTTTGGCAGATGTCGCCGGTGCCTGTAGGCAAGAGTCGTTCTAGGTTGCGCGCAAGGTGACACCCCGAGGGAGGGCGCGGATGGCCGAGGGCTGGAAACCGGCGGGCTGGAAGCTGCACGGGGACGGCAGGACCCCGCCGCCCGGCGAGGTCGTCGCCCCGGACGAGCGGCTGACCTGGCCGCGCACGGCGGGCATCGGAGCCCAGCACGTGGTCGCCATGTTCGGCGCCACGTTCGTGTTCCCACTGGTCATGGGGCTGGACCCGAACCTCGCGGTGATGATGTCGGGCGTCGCGACGATCCTGTTCCTGCTGATCGTCCAGGGGAAGGTGCCCAGCTACCTCGGCACCAGCGCCTCGTTCGTGGGCGGGGTGTTCGCGATCCGGGCGGGCGTCGACAGCGCGCAGACCGACGGCTGGGTCACCGGCGCGATCCTGGTAGCGGGCGCGGTGCTGGCGCTGTGCGGCCTGCTCATCCACTTCCTCGGGCAGCGGATCATCCACCAGGTGTTCCCGCCGGTGGTGACGGGCGCGGTGGTGATGCTGATCGGGTTCGGGCTGGCGTTCGTGGTCGCCGACACCTACTGGCCGCAGGACCAGTGGGTCGCGCTGATCACCATGACGTTCGTGTTCCTGGTCATGGTGCTGTTCCGCGGGTTCATCGGCCGGATCGCGGTGCTGCTCGGGCTGGTCCTGGGGTTCGCGCTGTCGTGGGTGCTCGACCGCACCGCCGGCCCGATCACCTCGGTGCTGCCGGGGCAGAACCTGCGGGGTGCCGCCGGGCAGGCGTGCCAGCCGGAGGGGACCTACTGCGTGGCCACCGCGTTCCCGCACGACCGGGTGAACCTCTCGGCCGTGGAGAGCGCCGACTGGTTCGGCCTGCCGAGCATGCACGCGCCCGACTTCAAGCTGTCGGCGATCCTGCTGGTGCTGCCCGCCGTGATCGCGCTGATCGCGGAGAACACCGGGCACGTCAAGGCGGTCGGCGAGATGACCGGCGCAGACCTGGACCCGCTGATCGGCCGGGCGGTCTTCGCCGACGGGGTCGGCACCGTGGTGACCAGCTCGGTCGGCGGCGCGCCGACCACCACCTACGCCGAGAACATCGGCGTCATGGCCGCCACCCGCATCTACTCCACCGCCGCCTACTACGTGGCGGCGCTGATCGCGATCCTGTTCGGGCTGTGCCCCAAGTTCGGCGCGCTGGTCGCGGCCACCCCCGGCGGGGTGCTGGGCGGGGTCACCGTGATCCTGTACGGGATGATCGGCCTGCTCGGCGCCAAGATCTGGATCGAGAACCGGGTGGACTTCGCCGACGCGGTCAACACGGTCCCGATCGGCGCGGGGATCATCCTGGCGATCGGCCCGGTCGTGCTCGAGATCAGCGACGACTTCAAGCTGGAGGGCATCGCCCTGGGCACGATCGTGGTGCTGACCGGCTACCACCTGCTGCGCCAGATCACCGTCCGGATGGCGCGGCCCGCGTGAAGCCGCCCCAGTTCGACTACCGCGCGCCCCGTACGGCAGACGAGGCCCTGGACGCCCTGGCCGATGGCGGGGCCAAGGTGCTGGCGGGCGGGCAGAGCCTCATCCCGCTGCTGAACATGCGCCTGGCCGCGCCGTCCCGCCTCGTCGACATCAACGGCCTGGCCGAGCTCGACACGGTCGAGGTCGCCGGCGGCGGAGTGCGGATCGGCGCGCTGGCCCGGCACACCCGGGTCGAGCGCGACACCGGGGCCGCCGCCGCGCAGCCGCTGATCCGCCAGGCCCTGCGGCACGTCGCGCACCCCGTCATCCGCAACCGGGGCACCGTGGTGGGCAGCCTCGCGCACGCCGACCCGGCCGCCGAGATGCCCGCCGTCCTGGCCGTCCTCGGGGGCACGGTGGAGGCCGTCTCGGCGACGGGCCGCCGCACCATCCCCGCCGCCGAGTTCTTCGCCGGGCCGCTGGAACCGGCGCTGCGGCCCGACGAGCTGGCGGTGTCGGCGTTCTTCCCGGCCGCGCCCCGCCGCACCGGCACCGCGTTCGCCGAGACGGCCCGCCGGCACGGCGACTACGCGCTCGCCGGGGTCGCCGCGGTGGTCACGCTGGACGACGACCTGCGGGTGACCGCGGCCCGCGCCGGCTATCTGAGCGTCGGCGGCACCCCGCTGGTGCTGGACCTGACCGAGGCCGCCGCGTCGGCCGTGCGCACCGGCGACTGGCCCGCGGCCGCCGGGTACGCCCGCGCGCGGCTCGACCCCGGCGACGATCTGCACGCGAGCGCGGACTACCGCCGCCACCTGGCCGGCGTCCTCACCGAACGGGCCCTGCGCGCCGCCGCCGAAGAAGCGCTGAGCCGGGAGGGGCTCTGATGGAGGAGACGTTCGAGGTCGCGCTGACCGTCAACGGGGTGCACCGGACGGCGCGGGCGCCGGCCCGGCGGCTGCTGTCGGACCTGCTGCGGCACGATCTCGGCCTGACCGGCACGCACGTGGGCTGCGAGCACGGCGTCTGCGGCTGCTGCACGGTGCTGCTGGACGGCGAGCCGGTGCGCTCGTGCCTGATGTTCGCCGTCACGGCCGCCGGGCACGAGATCACCACGGTGGAGGGGCTGGCCGCACCGGACGGCACGCTGTCGCCGGTGCAGCGGGCGTTCCGCGAGTGCCACGGGCTGCAGTGCGGCTTCTGCACGCCGGGGTTCCTCTGCACGGTCACGGCCCTGCTCCGTGAGACGCCGCGGCCGACCGAGGAGGAGGTCGTCGAGGGCATCTCGGGCAACCTGTGCCGCTGCACCGGGTACCAGAACATCGTGAAGGCCGTGCATCGCGCCGCCGAGCTGGCGGAAGAGGGGGCCTGATGGGGTTCGGTGAGCCGATCGAGCGCCGGGAGGATCCGCGGCTGCTCACCGGTCAGGGGCGGTTCCTGGACGACCTGGGCCGGGGCGCGCTCGCGGCGGCCTTCGTCCGCTCGCCCCACGCGCACGCGCGCGTGCTGGACATCGACGTCACCGACGCCCTGGACGTCGACGGCCTCGTCGCCGTCTACACCTGGGAGGACCTTCCGGGGCGGGTGGGCGAGCCGCTGCCGCTGCTCATCCCGCACCCGGCCCTCACGCACGGCCGGACGGGCTACCCGCTCGCCCGCGAGGTCGTCCGGCACGTGGGCGAGCCGGTCGCCATGGTGGTCGCCCGCGACCGGTATCTGGCCGAGGACGCCGTCGAGCGGATCCGCGTCGAGTACGAGCCGCTGCCCGTCGTCGTCGGGCTGGAGGCCGCGGAACGGGCCGAGCATCTCGTCCACGACGACGTCCCGGGCAACGTGGGGGCCGTCCTGCACCAGGAGGTCGGGGACGTGGACGCGGCCATCGCGGCGGCGCCGCACGTCCTGGAGTTCCGGCTCGGCATCGAGCGCAGCGCGTCCATGCCGCTGGAGGGGCGCGGCGTGTACGCGCGGTGGGACGCCGACGACCGGTCGCTGCGCGTGTACTCCTCGACCCAGGCGTCCACGAGCGTGCGCGCCGCCATCGCCGCCAAGCTGGAGCTGCCGCCCGGCAAGGTCGAGGTGATCGCGCCGGATGTCGGCGGCGGGTTCGGCGTCAAGATCGTCCATCCGTGGCCGGAGGAGGTCCTGGTCCCGTGGGCGGCCCGGCTGCTGGGCCGGGAGGTCAAGTGGACCGAGGACCGGCGCGAGCACTTCGTGGCGGCGGCGCACGAGCGCGGCCAGGCGCAGCGGGTCCGGGTCGGGTTCGACGACGCGGGCCGGGTGCTGGGCATGGACGTGCGGATCCTGCACGACCACGGCGCCTACACCCCGTACGGGATCATCATCCCGATCATCTCGTCCACGCAGCTGCTCGGCCCGTACAAGCCGGGCGCCTACCGGGCCGAGGTGCGCAGCCTCTACACCAACACCCTGATCGTCACCCCGTACCGGGGCGCGGGCCGCCCGCAGGGCGTGTTCTGCATGGAGCGGACGATGGACCGCATCGCCGACCACCTCGGGCTCGACCGGGCGCGGGTGCGGGAGGCCAACTTCATCCAGCCCGACGAGTTCCCCTACGACCAGGGCCTGACGTTCCAGGACGGCCGCCCGCTGATCTACGACTCGGGCGACTACCCGGAGCTGCTGCGCAAGGTCAAGGACCTGATCGGCTGGGACGGGTTCGCGCGGGCCCGCGCCGAGGCGGAGGCGGCGGGCCGCCGGATCGGGATCGGCGTCGGCTGCTACGTGGAGGGCACCGGCGTCGGCCCCTACGAGGGCGGGCACGTGGAGATCGACTCCACCGGGCGGGTGCACGTGTCGACCGGGCTGACCTCGCAGGGGCAGAGCCACCAGACGGTGTTCGCCCAGATCGCCGCCGCCGAGCTGGGCGTGCCGATCGAGGACGTCACGGTCACCACCGGCGACACCAGGCGGTTCGGATACGCGGTCGGCACCTTCGCCTCCCGCGCCGCGGTGATGAGCGGCAACGCGATCGCGCTGGCCTGCCGCAAGGTGCGGGCGAAGGCGCTGCGGATCGCGGGTGAGGCGCTGGAGGCCGACCCGGACGACCTGGAGATCACCGACGGTGTCGTGCACGTGCGCGGCGACCGGTCGGCGGCCGTCCCGCTGCGCACGGTCGCGGTGCTGTCCAACCCGCTGCGGTACGCCTTCGACGAGGAGGCCGGCCGCGCCACCCAGTTCGCCGCGGCGGCGCCGCCGGACCGGCCGCCCGTGCCGCACGGCGAGGAGCCCGGCCTGGAGGGGCGCGACTACTACTCGCCGGTGCGGTCGACGTTCGCCGCCGGGGCGCACGCGGCGATCGTCGAGACCGACCCCGACACCGCCGAGATCCGCATCCTGCGGTACGCGGTGGTGCACGACTGCGGGCGGCTGATCAACCCGATGGTGGTCGAGGGGCAGATCCACGGGGGAGTCGCGCAGGGCGTCGCGGGCGCCCTGTACGAGCGGATGGCCTACGACGAGTCCGGCCAGCTCCTCAACGCCTCGTTCATGGACTTCCTGATGCCGTACGCGACCGAGATCCCGCGGATCGAGACCGGCCATCTGGAGACGCCCTCGCCGCTCAATCCGCTCGGCATCAAGGGCGCGGGCGAGGCGGGCGTCATCCCGGTGTCGGCGGTGCTCGCCTCGGCCGTCGAGGACGCCGAGGGCATCCGCGTCGACGCCATGCCGATGGGTCCCGACGACCTGTACCGCCTGCGGCTGCGCGCCCGCGACGACGGCACGCTCCGCACCCGTGCGGGGAAGGCGGGGGCCTCCCGTACTGCCGCTCGATGACGGGAGGCCCCCGCCTTCAAAGAGACAGCAGATTCCACGCGATGTCGTGGAGGCGCGCCGCATCGATCTTGCCGAAGTTCGCGCACGTCAGCGGCCGCTACGGGACGGTGGCGGGCTGTTCCGTCTGCCCGGCCGGTCCGGGCTGGTCGGGGGCGTTGCCGCCCAGCGACTTGGGCAGGTAGTTCTCCACGGCGGCGGGCCGGAAGCCCTGCTGGCGGATCCAGCCCAGGATCATCTGGAACTGCTCCGCCAGGCCCTTCCGGTAGTGCATCAGGATGATGTCGCCCGGACGGAAGTTCTTGCCCGCGCCGTCGCCGCGCGCGAACCCGTTGAAGCCGACGCCCGGACCGGTCGTGCCGTTGTAGAACTCCGCCGACCACAGCAGGATCGACTTGATCCCGCACTCCTTGGCCTTCTGCCGCGTGGTCTCGTTCATGCTTCCGAACGGGGGCCGGAAGATCTGCGGCCGCCGCCCGTACTGCTCGGCGATGGTGTCGGACGCCTTGCAGATCTCCTTGCGCTGCCCCTCCGGCGACAGCGACGCCATGTTGGGGTGGCTGACCGTGTGGTTCTCCATCTGCGAACCGGCGTTGCGCAGCGCCCAGAAGTACTGCCCCTGCCCCTCGACGTAGCGGGAGGTCAGGAACGTCAGGATCGGCACCCGCTCCTTGCGCACCAGGTTCACGAACTCGGCGTCGTACTCGTAGCCGTCGTCGATGGTCAGGAAGACCACCTTGTCCTGGGTGGCGATCCTGGTGATCTTCGGGGGCAGGCCGTCCGGCGCGGGCTTGGGAGGCGTCCAGGAGCCGGGCTTCGGCTTGGCCCACTGCTGGTCGGACAGCACGCCGGTGAGCTGCGCCCGCATTGTGGGCGCCTCCTCCCCGGACGACTGCCCCCGCACCGTCGGCCAGGCGCCCGCTCCGACGCCGATCACGCCCGCCGCCACCGTTGCGACCACGGGCATCTTCCCTAGCATCAGCCGCGCTCTCCGTCCGCCGCGGGCCCGCACGGGGCCCGGTCCGATTCAGGGGTGTCGCATCGGTTGACGCGTGAAAGTCCGCCAGGGTTCGCGTCCGCCGAGCAATGAATCCCTGGGGCATTCTTCCCTTACCCGGACCGGTCGGGGCGTATCTACCAACCTTCGGCGTGTACTCGGCAAGTGTTGCCGTACGGAGGGCGGGCCGGGTTCTCTAAAGTCGGCACATGAAGGTCACTGGTAGTGCCACCGTCGCCGCGCCCGTGCCGCGGGTATGGGACGCGTTGCAGGACCCGGCCGTGCTGGCCCGGACCATCCCGGGCTGCCATTCCCTGGAGACCACCGGGCAGGACGTCTACAGGATGACGGTCTCGGCGGGGGTCGCGTCCATCAAGGGCACCTACGTCGGGAGCGTCGAGCTGGCCGAGCCGGATCCGCCGCGCTCGTTCGTGCTGCGCGCGCGGGGCCAGGGGGCGCCCGGGACGGTCGACGCCACGGTCCGGGTGCGGCTGTCGGCGGGCGAGGGCGGCACCCGGATCGACTACGACGCCGACGCGGTCGTCGGCGGGATGATCGGCGGCGTGGGGCAGCGGATGCTCGGGTCGGTGGCGAAGAAGACCGCGGGGGAGTTCTTCGCGGCCGTCGAGCGCTCCCTGGCCGAGCCCGCCGCGGCCTTCGCGGCGACGGGCGCGGGCGGGGCCGACGTCGTCCAGATGCCCGCGCGCGGCGACCAGGCCGCCCAGCGGCCCAAGGAGCCCCGGACGTTCATGGGCGCGGCGACCGCTGGGCCGCGCCCGGTGCCCACGCTCGCCGCTTTCGGCGCGGGGGCCGCCGCGGCGTTGGCCGGGGTCGTCATCGGGTACGCCTTGGGACGCCGCACGAGGAGGCGACCATGAGGCCGTTCACCGCAGCCGCCCTGCAACTGGCGCCCGCTCCCGGGCCGGTCACGCGCGACACCGTCCGGGCGAACATCGACAAGGCCGTCTCCTGGACGGCGCGCTGCGTCGAGCGGTCCGGCGCGGAACTGGTCGTCCTGCCCGAGTCCTGCACCACCGGCTTCGACCCGGCCCTGCCGGCAGAGGAGCTGTGGGAGGCGGTGTCGGAGATCCCCGGGCCGGTGACCGAGCCGTTCCAGGAGACGGCGCGCGACCTGGGCGTCCACCTGTGCTTCGGCACCTACGAGCGCGGCCCCGACCGCGGCACGGTCTACAACTCGGCCGTCCTGACCGGCCCGGACGGCGCCGTGCTCGGCGTCTACCGCAAGACGCACCCGTTCCGCGTCGAGGACTCCCGGCACGGCGGCTGGGCCACGCCCGGCTCCGAGGTCTGCGTCGTCGACACCGGGCTGGGCCGGATCGGCATGGCGATCTGCTTCGACGGCGACTTCCCGGAGCTGTGGCGGATCCAGGCGGTGCGCGGCGCCGAGCTGATCTGCCGCCCGTCGGCGCTGCTGCGCTCGGCCGACATCTGGGAGCTGACCTGCCGGGCGCGCGCGTACGACGAGCACGTGTACGTGGTCGGCGCCAACGCGGTCGGCGCCGACCCCGGCGGCACGCTCTACTTCGGCAACTCGATGATCGTGACACCGATCGCCGAGGTGGTGGCGCGGGCCGCCAGCCAGGAGGGCTGGGCCGCGGCCCGGCTCGACCCCGAGGCGGCGATGCGCTCGCTCACCCCGGGGTCGTCGGTGCGGCACGGCTTCGACCATCTGGCCGAGCGCAACCTGGCCCTGTACGAGAAGCACGCCGCCGACCTCATCGCCCCGGCGCAGACGTCCTTCCCGCACTGAGTCTCAGCCGGGTCTCAGCTGACGCCGACCAGGTCGACCACGAAGATCAGTGTCTCGCCGGGCTTGATCCGGGGGCTGGGGCTCTGGTTCCCGTACGCCAGGTGGGGCGGGATGACCAGCTTGCGCCGGCCGCCGACCTTCATGCCGGCGATGCCCATGTCCCAGCCCTTGATGACCTGGCCGCCGCCGAGCGTGAAGTCCAGCGTGCCGCCGCGGTTCCACGAGGCGTCGAACTCCTCGCCCGTGGAGAAGGACACGCCCACGTAGTGCATCGACACCTGGGAGCCCTTGGCGGCCTCCGGGCCGTCGCCCACGGTGATGTCGGTGATGTCGAGGTATTCGGGCGGCTGCCCCTCGGGGAAGTCGATCTCGGGCCGTTCAAGCGCCATCGGCGGGCTCCAGCGTTCTCATCAGTGGTTTCGCGGAAAAGGACCCGCTCAGCCTAGTGCCCGATGGGACTCGCCAAAGAAAGACCCGCTGATTGGCAGAATGCGACGGTTCGCCGGGCGGGCGGCTTCCGGTAGACCCGAGTCATGGGGCGACGGCTGCGCATCGGGATCGACACCGGCGGGACGTTCACCGACGTCGTGGCGCTGGACGAGGACACCGGGGAATACATCACGACCAAGACGCCGTCCACTCCGTCCGACCCCGCCGAGGGCTTCCTGGCCGCGGCCGCCAAGGTGCTGGCGGGCGACGGCCCGTTGCCGGCCGAGGCGGTGGGGCTGTCGCACGGGACGACGGTCGCGACCAACCGGCTCCTGGAGGACCGGATCGAGGACCTGGGGTTCATCACCACCGAGGGCTTCGAGTCCGTGCTGGAGATCGCCCGGCAGAGCGTCCCGGACGGGTACGGCAACTCCTACTTCTGGGTCAAGCCGCCGCGGATCGTGCCCGTCCACCGGGTGCGGACGGTCGGCGGGCGGCTCGACCACACCGGCGCCGAGCTGCGGCCGTTCGACCAGGCCGGGGCGGTGCGGGCGGCCCGCTGGTTCCGCGACCGGGGGATCGCCGCGATCGGGGTGTGCTTCCTGCACTCCTACGCCGACCCGTCCCACGAGCTGGCGATGCGGGAGGTGCTGCGGCGCGAGCATCCCGAGGCGGTGGTGTCGCTGTCGTGCGAGGTGCTGCGCGAGTACCGCGAGTACGAGCGGTCGGTGACCACGCTGGTGGACGCGGCGGTCAAGCCGGTCATGGCCCGCTATCTGGCGCGGATCATCGAGCGGATCGGCGATCGTGCGAGCGCGCGGGCGCCGGCCCGGCTGCACGTGATGAAGAGCAACGGCGGGGTGCTGTCGGCGGAGGAGGTCGTGCACCAGCCGATCACCACGGTGCTGTCGGGCCCGGCGGCGGGGGCGCTCGGCGCGGCGTTCGTGGCGGCCCGGGCGGGCCGCGGCTCGGTGGTGACCCTGGACGGCGGCGGCACGTCCACCGACGTGGCCGTGGTGCTGGACGGCGAGCCCACGCTGACCACCGAGGGCGCGATCGGCCGCCATCCGGTCAAGATCCCGATGATCGACATCGTGACGGTGGGCGCGGGCGGCGGCTCGGTCGCCCGGGTGTCCCCGGAGGGCACGATGAAGGTCGGCCCGCGCAGCGCCGGGGCCGACCCGGGCCCGCTGTGCTACGGCCGCGGCGGCACCGAGCCGACGGTCACCGACGCGCACGCCGTCCTCGGCCGCATCCCGCCGCACCTGCTCGGCGGCGAGATCCCCCTGGACGTGGACGCAGCCCGCGCCGGCCTCGCGGAACTCGCCGCGACGCTCGGACTCAGCGTGGAGCGCGCCGCCACCGGGATCCTGGAGATCTCCGCCTGGAACCAGGCCAACGCGATCCGGCAGATCACCGTCAAGCGCGGCCTGGACGTGCGCGACTACCCCCTGGTCGCGTTCGGCGGATCGGGCCCGCTGCTGGCGTGCCGGCTGCTGGACGTGCTCGGGCCGCCCGCGGCGATCGTCCCGGAGAACCCCGGCAACCTGTCGGCGTTCGGGCTGCTCACCGTGGACGTCAAGAACGACTACGTGCGCACCCGCGTCATGCGCGACACCGGGCTCGACCTCGGCGCCGTCGCCGCCGCGTTCGGCGACCTCGAGCGCGAGGCCGCCACCGCCCTGGACCGCGAGGGCTTCCCACCCGCCCGGCGCCGCTTCGCCCGCACGGCCGACCTGCGCTACCACGGCCAGGCGTTCGAGGTGCGGGTGCCGGCCCCGGCCGGGCCGGTGACCGAGGACTTCCGCGCCGAGGTGGTCGGCCGCTTCCACGACGCCCACGAGGCGCTGTACGGCTACTGCTACCGCGACGACCCCGACCGGCACCCGGTCGAATGGGTCAACTACCGGGTCTCCGGCATCGGCCCGATCGACCGCCCCCGGCCGCGCGAGCGCCCGCCCGGCGACGGGGATCCGTCCCGCGCGCTGGTCTCGTCCCGGCGCGTCCACTTCGGCGACGGCTGGACGGAGACGCCGGTGTACGAGCGCGCGCTCCTGGCGCCGGGCGACGTGATCGAGGGCCCGGCGATCGTCCAGGAGTTCGGCTCGACCCTTCCCCTCCACCCCGGCTTCCGCGCCGAGGCCGACCCCTGCGGCAACCTGACGGTGACCCGAGCGGAGCGAGAGTGAGCCGCCGAGCGGAGGGAGGCAAGTGAGCACTGATCCGATCCTGTTGGAGATCGTCGAGGGGACGCTGGCGTCGGTCGAGCGGGAGGTGGAGACGGCGATCGCGCGGACCGCGCGGTCGCCGATGATCCGGGACGCGCACGATTTCCGGGCCGGGATCCACGACCGGCGGCTGCGCAAGCTGACCGGGCGGTCGTATTCGGCGCTGGTGCATCCGGTCGCGCGGGACTTCCCGCCGGAGAAGATGCGGCCGGGCGATGTGTTCTTCCACAACGACGTGTACCTGTCGGAGGGCGGGATCGGGCATCTGCCGGACCTGTGCGTCACGGTCCCGGTGTTCCACGAGGGGGAGGTCGTGGCGTTCGTTCAGGCGTTCGGGCATCACGACGACATCGGCGGGGCGGTTCCGGGGTCGATGCCGAGCCATGCGCGCAGCGCGTTCGAGGAGGGGCTGATGGTCCCGCCGATCAAGCTGTGGGATCAGGGCGTGCCGAACGAGGCCGCGTTGCGGATCATGACGCGCAACTCGCGGATGCCCGACTCGCTGGCCGGAGACCTGGACGCCGAGTGCGCGGCCTGCCTGATGGGCGCGCGGCGGCTGGCCGAGCTGTTCGCCCGGTACGGCCGCGCGGCCGTCGAGGAGTGCTTCGACGCGATCATCGGCAAGACCACGGAGACGTTCCGCCGCGAGCTGCTCGCCAAGATCCCCGACGGGGTGTACGTGTGGGAGGACTACGCCGAGCACGACGGCGTGGACCCGCCCCGGCTGCACGCGCAGCGGATCACGCTGACCGTCGACAACGCGGCGCCGGTCCCGCTGGTGATCGACTTCACCGGGACGTCCCCGCAGGCCAAGGGGCCGATCAACCACGCGGGCGACTACGCCGACGGGGTGTTCCTGAAGAAGTGGCTGGCGCCCGTCCTGCGGAACCTGGCCGACACGCCGGAGCGCGCGGCCGAGCTGGACGTCAACGAGGGCGTGGTGCCGCTGATCGAGATGCGGTTCCCGGCGAAGGGCACACTGCTGACCCCGGTCTTCCCGGCGCCGACCAACGCGCGGACGTTCGTCATCCTGCGGCTGCTGGGCGTGCTGGCGGGTGTGCTGGCCAAGGCGACCGGGGGACGGATGCCCGCGGACCAGGAGACGATCCGCTACACGGGCGTGTACGGCGAGGACGACCGCGCCCCGTACCTGATGCGGGAGGTCCTGGGCGGCGGCTCGGGCGGGCGGCACTACGCCGACGGCGAAGACACCGTCCACGTCGTGCCGGACTCGCGCAACATCCCGGTGGAGTTCGCCGAGGCGCGCTGGCCGTTCGTCGTCGAGCGGCTGGGCCTGGCGGCGGACTCGGGCGGGCCGGGGGAGTTCCGCGGCGGGCTCGGCTACGACAAGCACCTGCGCATGCTGCGGGACGCGCACTACATGTCGATCGCCGACCGCTCCATCCTGTCCTGCTGGGGCGTGAACGGGGGACGGGCGGGCCGCCCGTTCCGCGTGGACATCGACGGCGAGGAGATGGAGGGCCTGGTGGACGACCGGCCGGTCCGGGCGGGGCAGGTCATCCGGATCCGCACGACCGGGGGCGGCGGCTGGGGCGATCCGCTCGACCGCGACCCGGCGCGCGTCGCCGCGGACGTCCGGGACGGGAAGGTGTCGGCCGACGGCGCCCGGGACGACTACGGCGTCGTGATCGCGGGCGGGTCCTTCGACGCGGCGGCCACCACCGCGCTGCGCGCCCGCCTGCGGGAGGAGCGCGGCGAGCCCCCGTTCTTCGACCGCGGTCCCGGCTACCCCCTGCTCAGCGGGGGCCGGACCGGCGCGGAGGTCGACGAGCTGTAACGGCAGGTGAAGGCGGGGGCCTCGATGCGGCGGCCGTCCACGCGCAGGTCGGCCCGGGCGAGGGTGCCGTCGGCGGCGAAGTGGCGGCGCTCCAGTTCCGACCATGCGTCCCAGGCGGCGGCGTACTCGGCGCCGTCGCGTTCCAGCGCGCGGGCGCGGCGCAGTGCGCGCGGGGCGTCGATCCAGATCCGGTACGCGGCCGGCGACCCCCGCCAGGCGGCGCCCACGCCCTCGACGATCAGGACGGGCGCGGGCGGGATCTCCTCCTCGGGGCCGTAGGAGTCGCGGTGCCAGTCGTACCGGCGCAGCCTGCCGGGACGCCCGTCGCGCAGCAGGTCCAGGACGGTCTCGGTGAGGGGGCGCCACCAGGTCAGCGGGTCGGCGTCCCAGGGCACCCGGAAGTCGTCGGACCGGAGCGGCGGCGGCGGGCCGTCCAGGGCCGCTGTGAGCCGGGCGGCGAACGTGGACTTGCCCGCGCCGCTCGGGCCGTCCACGGCGACGACCCGGACCGGCCCGCAGGACGGGGGCAGGGCGAGCAGCCGGGCGGCCAGGTCCGGGTAGGTGGTGGTCGGCTCTGGAACGAATGTCATCGAAAGGCATACTGCCGGAGGAAACGGTGTGCCCAGACCGCGCCGCCGGTCCTGGGGGAGCACAATGACGACGTGATGGCCTGGCTGGACGAGAGGGACGCCTGATGGACCTGCCCGCGGGGGACGTGCTCGGGAAACCGCGCGACGGCCAGATGATCAGAGTGGGGGAGCACGCGCTGCCCCGCGCCGAGCTGCTGGACCGGGCGGCCGGGGTCGCCGCGGAGATCGCGGGCGCCGAGGCGGTCGCGGTGCACGCCACCGCGAGCCTGGAGACCGTCGTCGCCGTGGTGGGCGGGCTGCTGGCCGGGGTGCCGGTGGTGCCGCTGCCGCCCGACTCCGGTCCCGACGAGCGCGCGCACATCCTGGGCGACTCGGGCGCGAACCTGCTGCTGGCCGCGCGCGGCGCGTACGAGCCGCACGAGGGCGCGGCGCCGATCGTCCCCGTCGACGAACTGCGGGGCGGCGGCACGGTCAAGAGCGAGGTGCCCGGCGACGCGACCGCGCTGATCCTCTACACCAGCGGCACGACCGGTGCGCCCAAGGGAGTGCTCGTCTCGCGGTCGGCGATCGCCGCCGGCCTGGACGCGCTGGCCGAGGCGTGGGCGTGGACACCCGACGACGTGCTGGTGCACGGATTGCCGCTGTTCCACGTGCACGGCCTCGTGCTCGGCGTGCTCGGCGCGCTGCGCGTCGGGTCGCCGCTCGTGCACACCGGGCGGCCCAAGGCGGCGGCGTACGCGGCGGCCGCGCAGGACGACGGCGGGTCGCTGTTCTTCGGCGTCCCGACCGTGTGGTCGCGGGTCTGCGCCGATCCGGACGCCGCCCGCGCGCTGCGCGGCGCCCGCCTCCTGGTCTCCGGGAGCGCGCCGCTGCCCGTCCCGGTGTTCGAACGGCTCGCCGACCTGACCGGCCACCGTCCCGTCGAGCGGTACGGGATGACCGAGACCCTCATCACCTTGAGCGCGCGGGCGGGCGGCGACCGGCGGCCCGGGTACGTGGGCCTGCCGCTGCCCGGCGTGGAGACCCGGCTGGCCGCCGAGGACGGCTCGCCCGTCCCGGCCGACGGCGAGACCCCGGGCGAGCTGCACCTGCGCGCCCCGATGCTGTTCGGCGGCTACCTGAACCGTCCCGAGGCCACGGCCGCCGCGTTCACCCCCGACGGCTGGTTCCGCACGGGCGACATCGCCGCCATCGGCCCGGACGGCTGGCACCGCATCGTCGGGCGGGCGTCCACCGACCTCATCAAGAGCGGCGGCTACCGGATCGGCGCGGGCGAGGTGGAGAACGCCCTGCTGGCGCACCCGGCCGTCCGCGAGGCCGCCGTCATCGGCACCCCGCATCCCGACCTGGGCGAGCAGGTCACCGCGTACGTGGTGGCCGACGGGGCCGACGAGCAGGCGCTCATCGGCTTCGTCGCCGACCGGTTGTCGGCGCACAAGCGTCCGCGGGTCGTCCACCTGGTGGACGCGCTGCCGCGCAACGCGATGGGCAAGGTGGTCAAGACCCGGCTCGGCGGTTAGCGCGATGGACGTCCTGCCATGTGGCCACGTGGCCTACCCGAGCACCAGCCGCATGTGCCGGCATCTGCTGGGCCCCGACGGCGACGAGGTCGACCACGTGCGGCTCCTCACCGGACGCGGCCTCGAGTACGACATGTGCTGCGACGCCTGCGACCGCGCCGACGGCGATCCGGAGCTGACGCAGGTGTGCGAGGGGTGCGCGGAGCGGGTCGGCGACGAGGACAACCGCACCATGGTCGGCTGGCGCGGCGAGGCGGAGATCCTGGAACGTCCCGAGCCCGTCGACCCCACCTTGAGGCGCACGCCGCTGCCGCGCGCGCTGCGCGACCCGCTCGACTGGGCGGCGATCCCGGGGGAGAGCGGTTCGGCGTGGCTGTTCCTCACCGGTCGCAAGCGCCTGGTGCGCCTGGACGCCGGGTCGGGCGAGCACGAGACCTTGACCCGCGTGCCGCTGCGCAGGGAGCGGGGGGAGGACCGGCAGCCCGACCGCCGGCCCCGTCCACGCCTGCACGTGTCGCCCAGCGGCCGGTACGCGGCGGTCGTCCACGATCGCGGCACCGGGGGAACGCTGGTCGACCTGCGTTCGGGGCAGGTGATGATGTCCCTGGACGGCGGCGACGACCGGACCGAGCACGTGCCGTTCGCGCTGGCGTTCGCCGTGCACCGGGGCCGCGAGGTGGTGGTGCACCGCACGCAATGGAACCGCCTGGACGTCTCCGACCCGGCCACCGGGCGGCTCCTCACCGCACGCGAGCATCCCGAACCCGCGGAGGGTGAGCGGTTCCCCGCGCACTATCTGGACTATTTCCACGGCGCGGTGCACGTCTCCCCGGACGGTCGCTGGATCGCCGACGACGGCTGGGTCTGGGCACCGGTCGGCATCCCCACGGTGTGGGACCTGCGCCGCTGGCTGGACGAGAACCCCTGGGAGTCGGAGGACGGCCCGTCCCGCGGCAACCTGGCCTGGCGCCACTACGCCTGGGACGAGCCGATGTGCTGGGTCTCCGACCGGCAGCTCGCGGTCTCCGGCATCGGCCATGACGACCTCTACCTGCTCGACGGGGTGCAGATCTTCGACGCCGAGAGCGGTGCGGAGGTGACCCGGTTCGCCGGGCCGCGCCGCCCGCTCATGGCCGACGACCGCCGCCTCTACTCCGCCGGCGCGGACGGGCTGGAGATCTGGGACCCCTTCACCGGCGAGCGCACCGGCGCGGTCCCCGGCTTCTTCCCCGAGCGCCACCATCCCGGCGCCGCCGAGCTGGCCGCCCTCCACGACGGCACCCTCGTAAGGTGGCCCACCGGCCGCTGAGCTAGGAGTCCGGCGCGAAACCGAGGGCGGGTAGTAGGGGGGCGACCAGGGCGCGGGCGTCCGACTCCGGGATCGCTGGGCCGTCGGGGCCGTGCGCGAAGTAGTGCAGGAAGCCCTGCTGGAAGCAGGCGCCCATGAACAGCGAGGCGATCGCTTCCGGGTCGGCGCCGGCGGCGATCCGGCCCGCGTCCCGCTCGGCGCGCAGGTACGCGGCCAGCCGGTCGACGGGCACCCGGGGGCCGGCATCGTACTTGCGGAGCGATTCGCGGGTGGCGGCCATGAGCTTGGGCTGGGAGACCATGGAGGCCATCATCGGAAAGGCGCGCAGGTAGAAGTTGAGCGCGCGGTGGGCCAGCGCGGCCAGGTTGGCCGCCACCTCGCCCTCGCCCGCGACGACGCCGTCGATGAACGCGGGCATCCGGTGGTGCATCACGTGCAGGAGCAGCTCTTCCTTGTCGCGGAAGTGCTTGTAGAGCAGCGCCTCGGAATAGCCGGCGGCGCGGGCGATCTCCTTGGTGGTGGTGCCCGCCATGCCGCGCTCCAGCATGACCTCGGCGGCCGCGTCCAGTATCCGTTCTCGCGCGCTCATGGCTCCTCTTGACAGACGGGTAGATCCTACCCACGATAAAGGGGTGAGTGAACATTCACTAACCTTCAGGGGGACCTCATGAGACTCACCGTCTGCGGGGCCACGGGCGGCACCGGGGTGCACGTCGTCCGGCAGGCCCTGGACGCCGGGCACGAGGTGACCGCCGTCGTCCGCGACCCGGCGCGGCTGCCCGGCGACCTGCGCGACCGCGCCACCGTCGTGACCGCCGACGTGCTGGACCCGGCCGCGATCGAGCCCGCGATCAAGGAGCGGGACGCCGTCGTCAGCGCGCTGGGCCCGCGCGGCCGCGGTCCCAGCACCGTCTGCGCGGACGGCATCCGCGCGATCTCCACCGCGGCCGCGTCCACCGGGGTCCGCCGGGTGGTGCTGGTCAGCGCGAGCGGGCTGGCCGCCGACGCCGGCGACGGCCCGTTCACCCGGTACGTCGTCAAGCCGCTCCTTCTGGAGCGGATACTGCACGGGCCGTTCGAGGACATGCGGGCCGCCGAGGCGCACCTGCGCGGCACCGATCTCGACTGGACGATCGTGCGCCCGCCGCAACTGCTCGACAAACCGGCCAAGGGCACCTATCGCAAGGCCGTCGACCTGGCCGTGCGGGGCGGCCTGCGCATCCCCAGGGCCGATCTCGCCACCGCCCTCCTGGACGTCCTCGCCGACGGCAGGACGGTCGGCCACGTCATCTCCGTCGCGACGTGACATCCGTCATGCCGCCGGCCTGACAAGCGCGGCCGCGACCGGTGACAGCGGCTTCTACCCCGGCGGGGCGGCGCCCGCCACGCTGGGGTGTATGACCAGTCATCCCCCCATCCAGGTCACCGGGCTGCGCCGCCGGTACGGCGGCTTCGAGGCCGTCGCCGGGATCTCGTTCGAGGTCGCGGAGGGCGAGCTGTTCGCCCTTCTGGGCACCAACGGCGCAGGGAAGACGACCACGCTGGAGACCCTCGAAGGGTTCCAGCCCGCGCACGGCGGCACGGTCCGGGTGCTCGGCCGCGACCCGTACCGGGAGCGCCGCGCCGTCCGCCCGGAGCTGGGCATCATGCTCCAGGAGGCCGGGTTCTTCGCCGACCTCACCGTCGCCGAGACGATCGACCACTGGAGCGGCTTCACCCCCCGTCCGCGCCCCCGCGACGAGGCGCTCGACCTCGCCGGCCTGCACGAGCAGGCCGGCGTGCGCACCCGGCAGCTGTCGGGCGGGCAGAAGCGCCGGCTCGATCTGGCCCTGGCCCTGCTCGGCCGTCCCCGCGTGCTGTTCCTGGACGAGCCGACCACCGGCATGGACCCCGAGGCGCGCCGCGCCACCTGGCGGACCGTGCGGGACGTGGTCGCCGGCGGCACCACCGTCGTGCTCACCACCCACTACCTGGAGGAGGCCGAGCAGCTCGCCGACCGGCTGGCCATCATGCACCGCGGCCGGATCGAGGTCAGCGGCACCGTCGCCGAGGTCGTCGCGGGCCACGGCGACCGGATCGCCTTCCGGATGCCCGACCGGCTCCAGGTCGCCGACCTGCCCGCCCTGCACGGCGTCACCCCCGCCATCACCGTCGACGCCCGGCGGGCCGTCGCCGCCTACGGCATCGCGCCCGGCGGCCTCCAGCCCGCCCTGGACGAGCTGCTGGCCTGGGCCGCCGACCAGGAGGTCGTCCTCGACGGGCTGCAGGCCCGCAGCGCCTCCCTCGAAGACGTCTTCCTGCACACCGCCGAAGGGATGGCGGCATGAACAAGCTGCTGCGGATCGCCCGCCTCGACCTCACCCTGCTCTGGCGCAACCGGACCGCGCTGTTCACCGTCATCGGCATGCCACTGCTGCTGGGGGCCCTGCTCCTGCCCGCGCGCGGAAACGACTTCGACGGGATCGACAGCGGCGTCTTCCAGGGCACCGGCTATTTCGGCTTCTTCCTGATCATCGTGGTGTTCATTCATCTGACGAGCGTCTTCACCGCCCGGCGCGAGGACCTCACCCTTAAACGCCTGCGCGGCACCGCGCTGAGCGACGCGGAGATCCTCGGCGGCAGCCTCCTCACCGTGGCCGCGATGTACGCCGTCCAGGCCGTGCTTCTGGTCGCGCTGCTGGGCACCGTGCTGGACGGCCGGTTCCCGGACGACCCGCTGCTGCTCCTCGCCGCCCTGGCCGCCGGAGCGGTGGTCTTCGCCCTCCTGGCCTTCGCGGTCTCCGGGCTCACCCCGACCGCCGAGCTGGCCCAGCTGACCGTGATGCCCGTCCTGTTCGGCTGCATGGCCGGCGCCGGGGTCCTGGTGCCGCTGGACGACGCGCCCGAAGCCCTCCGCGAGGCGTGCCGCCTCCTGCCGCTGACCCCGGTCGTCGAGATCGTCCGCACCGCCTACTTCGGCCAGGACTTCACCACGTACGGCGCCCACGCCGACGTGGGCTTCGCGGAAGCGTGGACGGCATGCCTACGGCCCTTCGCCGTCCTGCTGGCCTGGGCGGTCGCCGGCCGGGCCATGGCGGCCCGCTGGTTCCGCTGGGAACCCCGGCACGCCTGAGCCCGGTACCGTACCTCGGAAGGGAGGCCGGATGGGCGCGACGACGGCCGAGCTGCAGGAGCATGCGGCCGGACGACTCGAGAGCTACCGCCGCACGATCTACTGGACGTTCCTGGCGGCCGCGTTGGCCGTGCTCGCCCCCGCCGCGACGGTGCTGGTCCACTCCTACGGCGACATCGGGCTCCCGGTCGCGGTCGCCGCCGCGGCCGGGACGGCGGTGTTCCTCGGTTACTACGCCAGGCTGGTCAGGCTGGGCCTGGCCGGGCGGCTGCCGCGCCGCGACATCGTCGGCAGCGGCGCGGTGACGTTCCTGCTCAGCCTGATGATGGTCACCAACCCGCTGTGGTGCATAGTGCCGATCTTCTGGCTGTCGTCCGTCGCGCTGTGGGTGCGGGGCCGCTCCCGCAAGGTCGCCCTCTGCCTGGTCGGCTCGGCGGTCGCGGCGCCCATCGGGTCGCTCAACGGGGAGTGGCACTGGTACGAGCCGTTCGTGCTGTTCGCCTTCTTCACCGCTTCCTGCGGGCTCGCGTACTACCTCAACTACTACTCCTACCAGCGGATGTGGGATCTGCACCTGGAGGCCGACGCCACCCGCGAGGCGCAGGCCCGCCTCGCCGTCACCGAGGAGCGGCTGCGCTTCTCCCGCGACCTGCACGACCTGCTCGGGCACAGCCTGTCGCTGATCGCGGTGAAGAGCGAGCTGGCCATGCGGATGACCGAGGCCGAGCCCGCCCGCGCCCGGGAGGAGATGGCCGACGTGCGCCGCGCCGCGCGCGAGGCGCTGCGCGAGGTCCGCGCCGCCGTCCGCGGCTACCGCGCCGTCGAGCTGGACGCCGAACTGGCCGGGGTCCGCGCGGTGCTGGAGGCCGCGGGCGTGCGCTGCGAGATCGGCGACCCGCCCCCGGACCTGCCGTCGGAGGTCCGCTCCGTGCTGGCCTGGGTGATCCGGGAGGGCGCCACCAACGTGATCAAGCACAGCGAGGCGGGGCGCTGCGCCGTCACGATCACGCCGTACGGTGACTCCGTGGTGCTGGAGATGAGCAACGACGGCGCCCGCCAGTCCCGCCGCCCGGCCGGCTCGGGACTGGCCGGGATGGCCGAGCGCGTCGAGATCCTCGGCGGCACGCTGACCCACGGGCGCCGCGACCGCGACGGTTTCCTGCTGCGCGCGGTCGTCCCGGTCGGGGAAGCATGATCCGCGTCCTGCTGGCCGACGACGAGCACCTCATCCGCGGCGCCGTCGCCGCCCTGCTCGGCCTGGAACCCGACCTGGAGGTGGTCGCCGAGGTCGGCCGCGGCGACGAGGTGCCGCCCGCCGTCGCCGCGCACGCGCCGGACGTGGCCGTCCTGGACATCGACATGCCCGGCGCCGACGGCCTGACCGTCGCCGAGCGGCTGCACGAGGCCGGGGCCACGTGCGCGGTCTGCATCCTCACCAGCTTCGGCCGCCCCGGCTACCTGCGCCGCGCCATGGCCGCGGGGGTGCGCGGCTTCGTCGCCAAGGACGCCCCGACCGAGGAACTGGCCACCGCCATCCGCAAGGTCCACAACGGCGGCCGCTACCTGGACGCCGAACTGGCCGCCAGCGCCATGGCCGCCGGCGACAACCCGCTGACCGCCCGCGAACGCGAGATCCTGCGCCTCATCGGCGCGGGCACCGAGACGTCCCGCATCGCCGCCCTTCTCAACCTCTCGGAGGGCACCGTCCGCAATTACCTCTCCACGGCGATGACCAAACTGGGCCAGCCCAACCGAGTGGCCGCCGTACAAGCCGCCCGAGAAATGGGCTGGGTCTAAGAAGCCGGGCCTGGGGCACCGGATCGGGCAGGTGTTCAGCCGTGGCAGCTGCGCGATGCGGGGACATCTCGCCGCCGCCAGAAGCGCCGACCACCTCTACTCGGTCCTCGCCTGACCGCTGGCCCGGCGGTGAGGTTTTTGTTCCGGTGCCGGCCGGGACGGGGACGCCGCCTACGGTGACGGCAGGACCGTCGAGCAGAGGAGCCCGCCATGTCCGAGACCGGCCTGTGCTGGCGCAAGAGCAGCCGCAGCCACAACAACTCCCAGCAGCAATGCGTCGAGGTCGCGGCGATGGCCCGCGCGATCGGCATCCGGGACGGCAAGAACCCCGCCGGGCCGCGCCTCGCCGTGAGCCGGGCGGCCTTCCGGATCCTGGTCGAGCGGGTGAAGGCCGAAGCCCCCCTGACGTGAAAGTCGGGCGCTGACCGGGGTGGACGTGCTAGGAGAGTGGCATGGACCGTCTTACTCCCGAGGGCGTTCGCAACACCACGTTCGGTACGACCCGGTTCCGGCCGGGATACCAGGAAGAGGAGGTCGACGCGTTCCTCGACCGTGTCGAGAGCGAGATGGAGACGCTCATTCGCGAGCGTGACGAGGCTCTTGCGGAGGTGGCTCGTCTCCGGGTGGAGTTGAGCCGCGAAACGTCCTGAGGTCAGCCGCAGCAGACGGGGTCGTCGCAGGGGGCGCCGACCTCGCTGCCGTAGACGGCGAAGGCCTGGACGGGTTCGAGAAGCTCCTGCGCGGTGTGGGGCTCTAGTACCGGGGCCGACGGATCGGTCGGGTCGCCCGGGAGGGTCGAGGTCTCGTGGACGTCGTGGCATCTGGCGCCGTCCACGAACAGGGTCCAGAGCGGGTGGTCGGGAAAGCCGTTGATCCGCAGGACCCACCATTGGTCGTTGACTCTGGCGGCTACGGGGAAGCGTGTGTTTCCTGTCCTCTGCCAGTCAGGCATGTGTCCTGCCTCTGCGGGTTATCACGGCGTAGGCGGTCAGGGAGGCGGCCAGGCTGATGAGGCTCAGCCATAGCTGGGAGCGGGTGTCCTCGACGATCGCCATGGAGATGAGGACGAGTACGACGCAGATGAAGGTGGCCCAGCTCAGCCAGGGGTGGAGCCACATCTTCAGTTTGAGTCGTTCTGGGGATTCGCGTTCCAGGCGGTTGCGCATGCGGAGTTGGGACAGGGCGATGATGCCGTACAGGAAGAGGGCGACCGCGCCCGCGGAATTGATGATGAAGTAGAAGACGCGGTCGGGCGAGACGAAGCTCATGATGACGGCGACGTAGCCGAGGGAGGTGCTGAGGAGGATGCCCTTCCACGGGACGCCCCGCCGGCCGGTGTCGCCGACCCAGGCCGGTGCCCAGCCGTGCTCGCGCATCGCGAAGAGCATACGGGAGGCGATGTAGAGGCCGGAGTTGAGGACCGAGACGACCGCGGTCAGCACCACGATGTTCATGATCGTCTCGGCGGCGGGGATGCCGAACCGGTCGAAGGCGGCCGCGAACGGGCTGGTCCCGTCGTGCGGCACCTGCTCCCACGGGGTGATCATGAGCAGCAGGGCGACCGAGCCGACGAAGAACAGCAGCACGCGCCAGATGACGGTGACGGTGGCGGTCGCGATGGCCTTGGCGGGCTCCTTGGACTCGGACGCGGCGATGGTGACGATCTCGGCGCCGAAGTAGGAGAACACCACGATGACCACGCCGTGGACGACCGCGAACGAGCCCTTGGCCAGGAAGCCGTCGGCGGCGATGTGGGTGACCGAGCCGGTGCTGTCGGGCCACAGGCCGATCACGTAGAGGGTGCCGACCAGGAGGAAGACGGTGATGCAGGCGACCTTGACCGAGGCGAGCCAGTACTCGGCCTCGCCGAACGAGCGGACCGAGACCAGGTTCGTCGCGGTCAGCACCAGCATGAGGATCAGCGCGAACGTCCACTGCGGGACGTCGGGCGCCCATTTCTGCAGGATCTGCGCCCCGACCACGGCCTCGAAGGCCACGACCCCGACCCAGTAGTACCAGTAGAGATTCCGGCCCCGGCGCCACCAGCGCCGGGGCCGCGAATCGCCTGGGTGAACAGGCAAAACACATCCCTGGAGTTCCCGAAGAAATCCCTGCACTTCCCGGTCCCATGTGCATTCGATGTGCACGCCCGGGACGTCTTCGGGAACTCTTGGGGAGGTGATCGAAACGGGGGGCGGACGGCGTCAGATGCCGGCCGTCAGAGCTCGCAATTCCTTCGCCGCTGGCAGTTTCCGGTTCTTGTCCGGGGCCACGCTCAACGTCATCCGCGCGGCCGTCAGATAGCGCGTCCGGCGCGCCTGGGCGGGGATCTGGTCGATGATCTGGATAGCGCGCTCGATGGCCTCTGGATCCTCGTGGGCGTCCAGAGTGGCGCGGTGCAGCCCCACCTCGATCCTGGTCATCTGGTCGGCCCGGCGCATCAGGACGTCTTGCGACTCGGTGGCGCGCCGCACATCGCCGGCCAGACTGTAGATCAGGCTTTGGTCGAACCAGAGCCCTCTCACGTCCCCGCCCGCTGGGATCGACCGTGACTCGGGGAGCGCCTCGAAGGCGCGCTCGGCATGCTTAAACGTCGCGATGGCCTGCCCGTGCCGTCCCATGAGCGCGAGCGTCTGTGCCTCGGCAGCCAGCGCCGAGACGCGGGGCGCGCTGGGCCGATCGCCGGCCAGTCGCCGCGCCTCCTGTGCGACGGCCAGCACCTCCGGGAGTTCGTCGGAGGGGTCGCCGCGGCGGTACAGCGCCTCACGACTGCGCACCCACGACCCCAGCAGCGGGTCTCCCGACTGGTCGCTCAGCGCGCGCGTCCTCCGCCACCAGCGACGGGACTCCCGGCGGTCGCCCAGGTCCACGAGCTTTCCGGCGATGAGCATGGCGTGCGGGGCGGCGGCGTGGGCGAGGTCGGCCTGCACCTTGCCGGGCTGGCTGGCCGCCAGGTGCGGCGCCATGTCGGCGAACTCGGCAGCCAGCGCGCTGAGCATGGCGACTGGTGGATGTCTGCGGGCGCGCTCGGCGTGCACGTAGGCGGCGTCCTCCCAGTCGTCGATCATGCCCTGAGAGACGGTCGCGCCCGCGAGTTTGGGCTCGCTGGCCTGCCATGCCTGTGTGAGAGCGGTGAGTACTGGGGCCATTGCGGCGCCGACGCCCAGCGCAGCGGTGTCCTGAAGCAGCTCGCGACGAATCACGTCGTCCCCCAGCTCGGGAGTAGGAGTCGGTGTCACGGTACCCACGCGGGCCCGCGTTGGCTCCTGGTCGGCAGGTTCGGCCGACACGGGAAACAGATCGTCGTGGTCGATGCCGAACAGCTCGGCGATGGCGACCGCCCAGTCCCGGGGGCAGTGCTCCCCGGCCTCCCAGCGAGAGATCGACCTGCCGAGGGCTTTGACCCGATTGGTCTCCGGATTCATGATCCCCGAAGCGGCGAACAGCTGACGGGCCATATCCCATTTTCCCCAGCCGCGCTTTGTGCGCTCGAATTCAAGACGAATCGCCCATTCGGGACGGTCGAGCTCGCTCATGTCGCGCACCCTTCGGGGGAAGGCCTCACGTGACGAGGTGACAGAGGGATTGTCACCCTCTCCGTGGCATCTATTGTCACCTAGCTCTGCGGAATGCGACATGGGTTCACTGGAGTCCGGCGGGGCTTGCGCCCGAGCGAGATCAGCGCCGGGGTTCGCCCCGCCATCCAGACAAGTCGGCCCCGGCCCTGGTGCGCCAACACCAGGGGGAACCCGGGGCCTTGGCCGGAAGGGAACTCCGACCCGTGGCAAAGGTTATGCCCCAGACCAACCCGCTCGCCGCGCTCGGCGCCTACATGGGCGCGCACGGCTTCGCGGTCGACCTGACCGCGCGCGACCTCAAGGTGACCAACGCGCAGGTCTCCGAATGCTCCGGCGAGGTGTCTTACGCGTCGGACACGATCACCTGCCGCAAGCGCGACGACGACGGCGGAAGGAAGTGGTTCTTCAACTCGTCCGGGGAGCCGATCACCGAGGTGGAGCGTGTCGCGGACGCCGCCCTGATGATCCGCAGCGACCTCTCCGGCCGCGCGCCGGCCGGAGGTGGACAGTG
This sequence comes from Actinomadura vinacea, assembly GCF_039532545.1. Classification (NCBI taxonomy): domain Bacteria; kingdom Bacillati; phylum Actinomycetota; class Actinomycetes; order Streptosporangiales; family Thermomonosporaceae; genus Actinomadura; species Actinomadura vinacea. The sequence goes on from NZ_BAAARW010000005.1 coordinate 165,837, forward strand.
AACGCGGTGGCCCCGTGCCCGGCGGAGATCTCCCGGGTCGTCACCGAGCTCGCCCGCCGTTTCCCCGGCGTTCGCGCCTGGTGGGGCGAGGCGACCGGCGAGTGGTGGGCGATGACGCGCGACTGCTTCGGCCGTGACCGGCTGATCGAGGCGACCGACCCGGCCGAGCTCGGGCGGCGCGTGGAGGCCGTGCGCTCCCACATTCCTCACTTCGCGCGTGCGGCCCAGCAGACCGGCGCGGCGGCGCGGCCGACGACCGCCCCCCGCAGGACGTCTCGCCCCGCCGCGTCATCCAACCCCCAGTACCCCGGTCATGGGCGCCACGAGGCCCCGGGGCGCCGGCTGCTGTTCGGACGACGCTGACCACGACCGACAACCGGGAGAGAGTATGCCTGGATTCGACGAACCCGCCGAGCTGGTGAGGCGTGCGTCGTTCGGCCCGCTGGACAGCCTGCACGGCGCATTCCGCCGCCGCTTCCCCCAGGTGGTCGTGGCGCGCCTGGGGGCGCCGACGGAGTTCCTCGTTGTCACCTACCGGCACCGCGGTCCTTGGCGGGTCCTCTGGGACGACGGCGACGAGCTGTTCATCTGGGCGTCCGGCCCTCAGGAGGGCAAGCCGGTCGGCACCCTCACCTACGTCGAGCGGACCGCGGAGCGGGTAGCGCGCCCGCTCGGGGTGCCCACGCACGCGCTGCGGTGCTGACGCGCCGCTCGCCGACGCGGCCGGGACGGCGGAGAGAGACCCTCGCCGTCCGGCCGTGAACAGGGGGACGCCGCGCGGCCGAGGCCGACCTACCCCCGCAGGGGCCTCGGCTGCGCGGCCAAAACGTGGGCGTGCGCCGCGCCGACCGTCCAGGGGACGGCGCACGCCCACCCCAAGCGCGGGGCGGGCCGGCCGGAAAAGGCGCGGCAGCCGGCCCGCCTCGCAAACCACGCCGTGCGACCGCCCCGAGCACCGCAATCCCGTCGGGAAACTCCCACACCCGAGGGGCGGTCGCACGGCTCGCAACCCCCGGGAGGGCGGCGTGGGGATAGCTGCCCTCCCGGGAAGCAGGGGGAACCGTGTAGCCGGTGCCACGGCCCTGATGGTGCTGGCCACAAGCCCGAAACGCGTGGCGGTTCTGAGGACCGCGAGAATCCCCGGCGCCCTAAGGGCGCCGCACCTCCAGCCAGTTCTCGCTCCCGAGTGAGGAGGCCCAATGTCCCAGCTTGCTCTTTTGAAGGCTGGCCGGTCGACGCCACCTTCGGCTTCGCCTGAGTCGGGTGGTGAACGATAGCCGCATGACAACCGTGATGCGTGATCACCCTGGGTGGACGAACGTGGCCGGAACCTGGCTACGGGCCGTCAGCGACGCCGACCAAGCGCCCGAGGTACTGGATGCCGACAACGTCGACGGCCCGGACGAGTTCGTCCTGCCCCCGCTGACATCTGCGCAGGTCCCAGCGGCGCTGGAGAGGGCGCTGCGTGACCTTGGCCCGGTGAGGCGGTGGCGGAACCCGAGCCTGTGGGATGCGGTCGCGACCGCGATCATCCGACAGGTCATCAGCGCTGACCAAGCGCGCGCGCAGCACCGCCGCCTCCGTCAGACGTTCGGCGCCACCGCCCAATCCCCCCACGGGCCCGTGCACGCACTTCCCACCCCCCAAGCCATCCTGAAGCTGGAGGTCGAGGACCTGGCCGCGATCGGTTTGGCATTCAAGGCCCCGGTGCTGCTTGCCGCCGCCGATGCCTACCTCCTGCATGGCGCCAAATGGACCGCACTGCCGGCCGCCAGCCTGTTCCAGGAGCTGCACTCGGTGCCGCGGATCGGGCCATGGACCGCAGGCGCAGCGGTGGCCGACTTCACCCACGACTGGTCCTTGTACCCCCACGGAGATCTCGCGGTCCGCAAATGGGCCCGGACCGCGGCACCAAGTACGGACTGGCCCACCGACGAGAAGCAGTTCGCCACGCGGTGGCGCCAGATCACCGGCGCCCACCTCGCTCCATTGACCCTGTTCACACTCGCCTGGGGAAGACACCATGGAGGCTCGCCCTAACCCCCAACCCACGCCCGCCCATGACCTCAGCCCGGCCGCTGTACACCACCATGTGGTCGGCGCCGACCCGAACCGCCCGCTGGACTGCGTGTTCATCAACGCGCCCCTACGCGACTACGCCGAACGCCCCCGCGTCAACGACTACACCCTGCCCGTGCTCGGCATGGCCTACATCGCCACCTACGCCACCGCACACGGGTTCAACGTGGCCATCCTGGACGCCGAGGCCCACGGCCTGCCCGTCGCCGACGTCATCACCCTGGTCAACCGGCTGGAGCCACGTTGGGTCGGGCTCAACCTGCTCGCCCCCACCTACGAACTCTCGGCGCACATCGCCGCCCACCTCGACCCCGCGATCCAGATCATGGCCGGCGGGCACCACGCCAAGGCCATGCCCACCCGCATCCTCAGCGATCCGCGAATGCGGCGCTGTGCCGCGCTGGTCTTGGGCGAAGCCGAAACCCGCGTCACCGAACTCCTCCACGACCTGGGCAACCGCACGCGACTGCCGGGAGTGATGTGGCGCGACCCTGCTACTGGCCAGCCCGTAACCGGTCGGGGGCCCGGCGCGTATCTGGCGCCCGACATCGACGCGCTCCCGTTCGTGGACCGCGCCTTCCTGGCTCAGGACCCCTACCCGGCCGGCGGCCGGATCGAGGCCAACATGGTCGGTGCCCGCGGCTGCCCGTACGACTGCTCATTCTGTGGAGCCGCCGTGTCGGCCAATCCCGATGTCACCATCCGCACCCGCTCCCCGGAGGCGATCCTGGCCGAGATGCACCACCTGCGCGAGTGCTACCAGGTGGACGCGTTCCGATTCGTCGACGACCTGTTCCTGGGCGCCCGCCGGGTGATCGACCAGATGATGGCCGCGTTCACCGACGCCGAGGTCGGATCATGGGCCGAGTGGGACGCCACCGGACGCATCAACGTGCTGCACCGCCTCCCCGACGCCACCCTCGACGGGCTCGCCGTCAACGGTCTGCGCGAGGTCGCCCTGGGAATCGAGTCCGGCAGCGAACGGATGCTGAAGTACATCGACAAGCGCCTCAGCCCGGACATGGCCCGCTCGGTGGTGACCCGGCTCGCTGAGCGCGGCATCAATGTCAAGGGCTACTTCATCCTCGGCTTCCCCACCGAGACCCGCGCCGAACTGGCCGCCACTGTCGAGCTCGTGCACCGGCTGTGGGACCTCACCGACACACTGCCCGGCCAATTCCGCGCGTCGATGTTCGAGTTCCGCCCCTACCCGGGTACGCCTGAATGGGACCGGCTGATGGCAACCGGCCGCTTCACCGCCGACCAGCTGCTGGATTACGCCGCGGTCGATCTCACCGGCCACGGCGCCCAGGAAGCGATGCGAGAGCGCGACGAGTTCAACTTCTCGGTCGGCGTGCAGTTCGGCGAGTCCGCCGTCGAGGAGATCCGCGCACGCCTAGTCGAGCTGAGCCGACGTCAGCACGCCCGCAACCAGGCGGCCGTGTGAGCGGCCGTGGGCTGCTGGTGAGCATTGACGGGCCGGGCGGGGCCGGCAAATCCACCCTCGCCCGGCTCGCCGCCGACCAGCTCACCGCAGCAGGAATCCAGACGCTGGCCACCGCCGAGCCCTCCACCGGCCCGATCGGCGTGCTGGCCCGCGGCCACACCCATGAGCTGGGCGGGCTGGCGCTGGCGTGCCTGGTCGCCGCCGACCGTTACCACCATCTCGACACCCAGGTCCGCCCCGCCCTGGCCACCGGCACCGTTGTGATCTGCGACCGCTACACCCCCTCATCTCACGTCCTCCAAGCCCTCGACGGCGTCGACCCCGACTTCATCCAGCTGCTCAACCGCCACGCCGACCTGCCCGACCTGGCCGTCCTACTCACCTGCAACCTCGACACGCTCCACCAACGGCTCAGCGACCGCGGGTCCCACGGCCGCTTCGAAGACACCCCCGGCATCTCCCACGCCGAAACCGCCCGCTACCAACACGTCGCCGACCAACTCACCGCCTCCGGCATCCAGGTCCTCGGACTGGATTCGACCATCGAGCCCCCCGAGCTACTCGCTGCCCGCCTCGTCGCCCGCGTCCAGGCACTACGGTCACTCACACAGCAGTGACCACTACCGCCAGGGGCAGCGCATGCAGCAGGAGCCGTACCGTTCGACCATCGACGTTCACGTCATCCTGGAACGCGAAGGCGAGATCCTGCTGCTGGAACGCCAGGGCACCGGCTATTGCGACGGGATGTTCCAGCCGCCCTCCGGACACCTTGAAGACGGCGAAACCGTCATCCAGGGCGCCGCCCGCGAAGCCCGCGAGGAAGTCGGCGTCCACATCGACCCGGCCGACCTTCGCTTGGCCACCGTGGTCCACTACCGGCAGCGGCCCGAGCTCACACGGATCGGGTTCTTCTTCGCCACCGACCGGTGGGTCGGCGAGCCCTACAATGCCGAACCCGACGAATGCGCCAAGATTCTCTGGACCGACCCGGCGGTGTTGCCCTCCAACACCATCGACTACCCGGCCGCGGGCGTCCGCGCCTACCTGGCAGGGATCCCCCTCACCACCTACGGCTGGGACGAACCAGCCAGCGAGTGCCGCTAGGACGGGATGAGCGCCGCACGCACCAACGAGTCATAGGTGTCGCTCGTGCGCTCGAGCTCAACACCCAACGACCGCGCCAACTGATCCAGTTCACGCTGAGCCGTCTCACCCGACTCGGCCGCGATCACGCTCTCGAACTCGACGAACAAGCCGACATGGGCAACCTCGTCGACACACACTGACACCCCGCCCAGCTCCGCCAAGCGGGCTGTGCGGCGCTCTTTAACGATTCGCACCGTGGGCCGGAAACCCATCGTGAGCAGAGCCCGGTGCATCTGCTCACGGTCCTCGACGACCGTCTCCTGCTCCAGACACGCCTGCTCGTTCGCCACCGGCGTCTTCACGGTGAACAGGTGCCGCCCGTCCTGCGTCCGCAGACGGGCGAACGGGACGCCGAGCTTGCTCTGCCCATAGGCCCAACCTTCGGGAGCGAACGCCTGATCGTCCTGACGCACCGGAGCCGACAGGACGATCCCGCGGCCGGCCAAGGCGGCTTCGAGAGCCGGGCCGTCGAAGACCCGGTACTTGACCTCGATCTCCTGAACCTCAAATGACATGCCAGGACTCCTGCGCACCTCTAGACGACATGCGGCAGCCTAGCCACCAGCCCACCACCAAGAACTCATATCCAGTGAGAACACCAAGCGTTTCGCCCCAGCAACGACCTGGACCGTCCGCAGTTGTGCGGTGCCGAGCCAGGCGCCCCGACACCGCCCCTCTGCCGAGCGTCATCTCACATGCACGACTGCAACATCCGGCCGAGCTCGACCTTTTCAGCTGGGTCGACGGCGAGGCTGTAGCGATGCTTCACATCGGTCCACGACCGGGCGTAGGTGCAGTAGAGCCAGCCGACGGTGAAGCCCGCCCAGCCGCCCAGGGACTCCCGGGCGTACTCCATGAAAGAGCCAAGGGCGGGCTCGGCGGCGGCCATCTCGCCTAGCATTCGCATCACGAACACGACCAGCAGGCCGCCGATGATGTACGACAGGACCGCGGCGGGGCCGACCGTGTGGATCACCGCGCCGCTGCCCACGAACAGGCTGGCGCCGATGATCCCGCCGAGCGCGATCATGCGGAGATGGCGGGGCCGCAGCTCGCGCCGCAGCCGGGTGTCCTGGGCGGTGGCCACTTCCTCGCGGGGTGTCATCGCCGGTAGATCACCGGTGTGGCCTCGGTCGATACCGTCTTCACAGATCAGAGATCGATTCGATACGGAGAGGAAGGCGGCGTGAGCGGACCGCTCGTCCCGCGGATGCGGGAGTTCGGCGAGACGATCTTCGCGGAGATGTCGGCGCGGGCCGTGGCGACCGGCTCGATCAACCTGGGGCAGGGGTTCCCGGACACCGACGGGCCGCCGGCGATGCTGGAGACGGCGGTCGAGGCGATCCGCTCCGGCGGCAACCAGTACCCGCCCGGCCCCGGGCTGCCCGAGTTGCGGGAGGCGGTGGCGGAGCAGCGGCTCGAACGGTACGGCCTGGAGTTCGACCCGGCGGCCGAGGTGTACGTCACGGTCGGCGCGACCGAGGGCGTCGCGGCCTCGGTGATGGCGCTGGCCGGGCCCGGCGACGAGGTGATCGTCTTCGAGCCGTACTACGACTCCTACGCCGCCACGGTCGCGCTGGCGGGCGCGTCCCGCAGGCCGGTGATGCTGCGGCCGGTGGAGGGGCGGTTCACCTTCGACCCCGACGAGCTGCGCGCCGCCGTCGGCCCGCGCACCCGGCTGATCCTGGTGAACTCGCCGCACAACCCGGCGGGCACCGTCTTCACCCGCGACGAGCTCCAGGTGATCGCGGACGTCTGCCGGGAGCACGACCTGGTCGCGGTCACCGACGAGGTGTACGAGTACCTGACCTACGACGGCGCCGAGCACATCCCCCTGGCGACGCTGGACGGCATGCGCGAGCGGACGGTCACCGTCTCCTCGGTCGGCAAGAGCTTCTCGGTCACGGGGTGGAAGACCGGCTGGGTGACGGCCCCCGCCCGGTACGTGCAGGCCGTGCAGACGGTCAAGCAGTTCCTCACCTACGCGACCGGCGGGCCCTGGCAGCGGGCCGCGGCCTACGGCCTGCGCAACGAGCTGCCGTGGGTGGAGGAGCTGCGCAAGTCGCTGGAGGCCAAGCGGGACCGGCTCGTCGCCGGCCTGGAGGCGGCCGGGTTCGCGACGTACCGGCCGCAGGGCACCTACTTCGTCCAGGCCGACATCCGCCCGCTGGGGTTCGCCGACGGGATCGAGCTGGCCAAGGCGCTGCCCGACCGGGCGGGGGTGGTGGCGATCCCGACCCAGGTGTTCTACGACCACCCGGAGGCCGGTGCCCACTTCGTGCGGTTCGCGTTCTGCAAGAAGGACGAGGTCATCGACGAGGCGGTGGAGCGGCTGCACCGCCTGGCGGGCTGAGGGCTCAGGGCCCGAACCGCCGTAGGGGCAGGCCGCTCAGCGCCGACGCCGCCGCGGCGATCTCGGCCGCCGGACGGTCGAGGGCGAGGTCCGCGACCGACACCGGGCCGCCGTAGGCCCGCAGGGAAGTGCGGGCGCGCTTGGCCGGCCGGGGCTTCAGCCGGGAGATCAGCGCCTCCGGGTCGGCGGCGACGAACACCACGACCTGGCTCGCCCGGCCCTTCTTGCCGGCCAGGCCGAAGGCGCGGAAGGGCGCGACGCGGATCTCGGTGAACTCGTGCCACGCCACCCGCGTCTCCGACGCCGGCAGCTCGATGCCGTCGGCCCGCACGTGGAGGGCGGGCAGGTGCGGCTTCCCCCAGCGCATCGTCAGCACGACGCTCAGCGTGACGAGGCCGCCGGAGAACGCCGCGACGCCGAGCCCGACGACCGGATCCCAGGCCGAGATGAACGCCACGCCCAGGACCAGGATCGTCACGAGCAGGACGTACTGGCGGCGCAGCACGGAGAGGTCGTACCGCACGGTGGTCTCCGCGGCCGAGGGCGCGACGGCGGGTGAGGGGGCCGAGTGCTCGGTGACCCACAGCGCCGCGGCGTGCAGGCTCTCCATCCGGTGCCAGGCCAGCGACCGCCGCCGCAGCCACAGGATGTAGAGCAGGACGGCGGGCGCCACGGGCCCGGCGGCGGCCAGGTTGGCGCGGCTGCCCCAGCCGAACGACACGTCCGGCGCGACCGACATGGTGACGATCACCACCGCGACCGCCCAGCCGGCGGCCACGGCCAGCGCCGGCCAGGCCCGCCGCCAGTACGGGCGGCCCAGCTCCGCGCGGGCGTACCCCACGGCGATCACGGCGGTCGTCGGGTCGGGCGCCCGGTCGCCGCGCATCAGCGCGCCTCGCGTGCCGCGGTCGAGCTCGCGCCAGGCGTCCAGCGCCGAGCGGCCGCTCGGGACGGGTGGGGCGGCGGTCGTCGGTTGCACGCCGGGAGTGTAACGGCGCGACCCGACCAGGATGCCCGATTCGTCGTACATACCCGTTCGATGTGAGCGTGACGTGCCGAAACCTCGGCTCCGGTTGGGCGTTTTTCGCCGGTGAGTGTGCTCGGCGGCCCTGGGTACGGTCGGCCCGTGAACAGGGACGCCGGGGGAGCGGTCGGGCCGGTTCTGATCGCGTTGGGCGGCAACGCGATGACCGGGCCGGACGGCAGTGCCGCGCCGGACGCGCAGGCGGCCGCGGTCGGGCGGGCCATGGAACGGGTCGCCGACCTCGTCGCGGCGGGCGCCCGGGTCGCGCTGACGCATGGCAACGGCCCGCAGGTCGGCAACCTGCTGATCAAGAACCAGGTGGCCGCGCACGTGGTGCCGCCGGTGCCGCTGGACTGGTGCGGAGCGCAGACGCAGGGCACCATCGGGGTGCTGATCATGAACGCGCTGGAGCGTGCGCTGGCCGCCCGCGGCGCGTCCCGCCCGGTGTCGGCGGTGCTCACCCGCACCCTGGTGGACGCCGCCGACCGCGGGTTCACCGACCCGGTCAAGCCGGTCGGCCGCTACTTCCCCCGGGAGGAGGCCGAGCGGTTCATGGCGCTGGGCCAGTCGTGGCGGTCGTTCGGCGCGCGCGGCTGGCGGCGGGTGGTCGCCTCGCCGGAGCCGCTGGAGATCCTGGACGCCGGCGCGGCGGCCGCGCTGCTGGAGGCCGGGCACGTGGTGGTCGCCGCCGGGGGCGGGGGCGTGCCGGTGGTGCGCGCCGCGGACGGCTCGCTGCACGGCGTGGAGGCCGTGGTCGACAAGGACCTGGCGGCCGAGCTGCTGGCCCGCCGGCTGGGCGCGGGCACCCTGGTCATCGCCACCGACGTGGAGCACGTCATGGCCGGGTACGGGACGCCGCGGGAGCGCCCGCTGCGCCGGACGACCGCGGCCGAGCTGCGCACGCTGGCGGCCGCCGGGCACTTCGCGGGCGGCAGCATGGGCCCGAAGGTGGAGGCCGTGCTGCGCTTCGTCGCGTCGGCCCCCCGGCGGCGCGCGGCGATCGCCTCCCTGGACCGCATCACCGACGCCGCGCACGGCAAGGCCGGAACGATCATCGAGGAGTAGTGGACGTGCCCGATCCGATCGAAGTACGCAAGATCCCCATCGAGAGCGTGACCGACGCCTCCGGGCTGGCCCGGCTGATCGACGGCGGCGTGCTGGCGGCCGACCGGGTGCTGGCGGTGGTCGGCAAGACCGAGGGCAACGGCGGCGTCAACGACTACACCCGGCTGCTGGCCGACCGGGCGTTCCGCGAGGTGCTGACCGCGCGGGGGACCCGTACCGCCGCGGAGGTCGCGGGCGTGCCGCTGGTGTGGTCGGGCGGCACCGACGGGGTGCTGAGCCCGCACGCCACCGTGTTCGCCACCGCCGACCCCGCCTCGGTCCCGGCCTCGGACGAGCCGCGGCTGTCGGTCGGGGTGGCGATGAGCGAGGTCATCCTGCCCGAGGACATCGGCCGTCCCGCGATGGTGGAGACGGTCGCGGCGGGCGTGCGCGCGGCCATGAAGACCGCAGGGATCGACGATCCGGCCGACGTGCACTACGTGCAGACCAAGACGCCGCTGCTCACCCTCGACACCATCAACGACGCCAGGTCCCGGGGCCGCGACGTCGTCACCGAGGACACGCTCAAGTCGATGGACATCTCCAACTCCACCACCGCGCTCGGCATCGCGGTCGCGCTGGGCGAGATCGAGATGCCCGAGGCCGGGCGGATCCACCGCGACCTGTCGCTGTACTCCTCGGTGGCCTCCTGCTCCTCGGGGGTCGAGCTGGACCGGGCGCAGATCGTCCTGGTCGGCAACGTGCGCGGCATCGGCGGCCGCTACCGGGCCGGGCACGGCGTGATGCGCGACGCGCTGGACGCCGACGGCATCTGGTCGGCGATCCGCTCCGCCGGCCTCGCCCTGCCCGACCGCCCGCACCCCGACGACCTGGGCGGACGGCTGGTCAACGCGTTCATCAAGTGCGAGGCCGACCCGGGCGGGTCGGTGCGGGGCCGCCGCAACATCATGCTGGACGATTCCGACGTGCACTGGCACCGCCAGATCAAGGCGTGCGTCGGCGGCGTCGCGGCCTCGGTCACCGGCGACCCGGCCGTGTTCGTGTCGGTCGCGGCCGTCCACCAGGGCCCGTCCGGCGGCGGGACGGTCGCCGCGATCGTCGAGCCGTGAGCGCTCGCGCGGCCACATCGTTACGTGTCGTCACGAGATCGTCGCGAAGAGTATCGGTAGTCTGGGGCGGGCGCGGCGACCGGAGGTATAACCTCGTCGGGTGCCCGGACTGACCATTCCCGAACCTCAGTTCCCCGCGGACGACGGCGGCGCCGATCCGCGGCTGCGCGAGGCGCTCGCCGGATACGCGGCGGGCCGCGTCGGCGCGCACGGCGTGATCAACCGGCTGCACGACGCGCGGCTGCTGGTCCCGGTCGTGGCCGTCCTGACCGAAGAGGAGGACGTCGCCCCGGGGGAGCTGCGCCGCGAGAAGTCCAGCGACATGGCGCTGCCCACCCTGATCGGTGCGGACGGTCGGCGCGGGGTGCTCGGCTTCACCTCCGCGGAGACGATGAAGGCGTGGCGGCCCGACGCCCGCCCGGTGGCGGTGCACGCCCGGCAGGCCTGCCTGGCCGCGCTCGACGAGGGCGCGCACGCCCTGGTGGTCGACGTGGCCGGCCCGGTGCCGTTCGCGGTGGAGGGGCTGCGGCTGCACCTGCTCGCCGAGGGCCGCACCATCCCGCCGCCGCACGAGGACCCGGAGGTCATGGCGGCGGTCGAGGCCGCGTTCGGCGCGGAGGAGGCGGTCACCGGCGTGCGGCTGTCGGAGGGCACCGCGGCCGAGCTGTCGATCCGGTTCTCGGTGCGGCCCGGCCATGACGAGCGGGCCGCCGTCCAGCGGGTGTCCGACCGGCTCGCCGAGCTGCTGCGCGGCCGGGTCGTCGGCGGTGTCGAACTCTCCGTCGTCCGCCGCTGACCCGCGCCGTGGACACCCCCGTGGAGTCGGCGTGGTCGTTGCGGGCCGACTGGACCGCGCCGCTCCGGCGCCGCCCGCTGCCGGTGGCGCTCGCGGCCGCGGCCGTCCTGGCGCTGCTGACCTGGCGGATCGGCCCGCGGGCCGACCTGCCCGCCTTCCTTGTCCTCGGGGTCGCCGGCACGGCGCTGGCCGCCGTCGACGTGGCGCTCCGGCGGCTGCCCGATCCGCTCACCCTGCCTCTCTACGGTGCCGGGCGGTACTGCTGGGCGCCGCCTCGCCGTTCACGTCCGGCGGTGCGGCGCGGCTGCTGTACGCGCTGATCGGCCTGGCCGTGCTGTGGCTGGTGTTCGCCGTCCAGTGGTTCGCCGTGCCCGGAAAGATGGGCCTGGGGGACGTCAAGCTGGCGGGCGTGCTCGGGCTGTACCTGGGCTGGCTCGGCTACGACGCCTGGATGCTCGGCGTGCTCGCGATGTTCGTGCTGGGCGGGCTGTTCGCCGTGACGCTGCTGGCGCTGCGCCGGGCGGGCCGCGGGTCCGAGCTGCCGTACGGCCCGTTCATGCTGGCCGGGGCCCTGATCGGCGTCCTCGTCCACGCGGGCTAGACGGGCCCGCCACCGACCCCCGTAGGCTGGCCTCAGACCCTTAGCCGCATGCCGTGTAGGAGACGACGCCCCGTGCTGACCATGCAGGATGCCCTGATCCGGCTCACCGACCACTGGGCGGGGCACGGTTGCCTCATCACCCAGCCGATGAACACGGAGGTCGGCGCGGGCACCCTCAACCCGGCCACGGCATTGCGGGTGCTCGGCCCGGAGCCGTGGCGGGTCGCCTACGTGGAGCCGAGCGTCCGCCCCGACGACGCCCGCTACGGCGACAACCCCAACCGGCTCCAGACCCACACCCAGTTCCAGGTGATCCTCAAACCCGAGCCCGGCGACGCCCAGCAGCTCTATCTCGGCAGCCTGGAGGCCCTCGGCATCGACCTGCGCGCCCACGACGTCCGGTTCGTCGAGGACGACTGGGCCTCGCCCGCGCTGGGCGCCTGGGGTCTGGGCTGGGAGGTGTGGCTGGACGGCCTGGAGATCACCCAGTTCACCTACTTCCAGCAGTCCGGCGGGCTCACCCTCGACCCCGTCGCGGTCGAGCTCACCTACGGGATGGAGCGCATCATCATGGCGCTCCAGGGCGTGTCCCACTTCAAGGACATCGTCTACGCCCCGGGGATCAGCTACGGCGAGGCGTTCGGGCAGGCCGAGTACGAGATGAGCCGCTACTACCTCGACGACGCCGACATCGGCACCGTCCGGGAGCTGTTCGAGGCGTACGCGGCCGAGGCGCGGCGCATGCTGGACGCCCGGCTGCCCGTGCCCGCGCACTCCTACGTGCTCAAGTGCTCGCAGGCGTTCAACGTGCTGGACGCGCGCGGCGCGATCGGCACCACCGAGCGGGCCCGCGCGTTCGCCCGGATGCGGCGGCTCGCGCACGACGTCGCCGGGCTGTGGGTGGAGCGCCGCGCGGAGCTGGAGCATCCGCTGGGCGACGTCTCGACCCGTCCCGCCGAGCCGTTCGATCCGGCCGCGGTGCTCTACCCGGAGATCTTCGCGCCGGGCATCTTCGCCCTGGAGATCGGGGTGGAGGAGCTGCCGCCGCACGAGGTCGGCCGCACCCTCGACCACGTCGCCGCCGAGCTGACCGCGGGGCTGGAGGAGGCCGGGCTGCTCGGCGACGGCCACGAGGTGCACGGCTACGCCACCCCGCGCCGCGTCATCGTGACGGTCCAGGGCGTCGAACCGCACGAGCCCGACACCGAGCAGGTCGTCAAGGGCCCGCGGCTGTCGGCCGCCTTCGACGCGGAGGGCAACCCGACCAAGGCGCTCCAGGGCTTCGCGCGCGGCCAGGGCGTCGACCCCGCCGAGGTCGGCACGGTCAGCGTCGGCGGCGGCGAGTACGCCGGGCTCATCCGGCCGATCAAGGGCCGCCCGGCGGCGCGGGTGCTGGCCGAGCTGCTGCCGCGGATCGTCGAGGGCCTGCGCGCCGAGAAGAACATGCGGTGGAACGCGCCCGGCCTGTCGTTCGCCCGCCCGATCCGCTGGCTGCTGGCGCTGCTGGACGAGTACGAGGTGCCGTTCGAGGTGGCCGGGATGCAGGCGGGGCGCATCACCCACGTCCACCGCACCGCCACCACCTCCGACGTGTCGATCCCGGACGCGGGCGCGCTGGTGCCCGCGCTGCGCGCGCACGGCATCGAACCCGCGGTGGAACGGCGCCGCTCCCAGATCGTCGAGACGGCCGGGACGCTGGCCGGGGGCGCGGGCGGCGCGATCGACTTCCCGGGCGAGCGCTCGCTGGTGGAGGAGATCGTCAACCTGGTCGAGGAGCCGGTGCCGATCCTCGGCTCGTTCGACGACTCCTACCTGGAGCTGCCGGAGGAGATCCTCACCACCGTCATGAAGAAGCACCAGCGCTACCTGCCGGTCCGCGAGGCCGGCGGCGCCGGCCGGCTGCTGCCGTACTTCGTGACCGTGGCCAACGGCGACTGCGACCACATCGCCGTGCGCGCGGGCAACGAGGCCGTGCTGCGCGCCCGCTATGAGGACGCGGCGTTCTTCTTCCAGCAGGACCTGCGCAGCACGCCCGAGGAGATCGGGCGCGGCCTGGACCGGCTCACCTTCACCGAGAAGCTCGGCTCGATGGCCGACCGGGCCGGCCGGATCCGCGCGATCGCCGCCGGCCTGGCGGAGCGGATCGAGCTGGGCGAGGCGGAGGCGGCCGTGCTGCGGCGGGCCGGTGAGCTGGCCAAGTTCGACCTCGCCTCGTCCATGGTGATCGAGCTGTCCGGGCTGTCCGGGACGATGGCCCGCGAGTACGCCCGCCGCGCCGGCGAGGACGAGGCCGTCGCGCAGGCCCTGTACGACATGGAGCTGCCCCGGTCGGCCGGCGACGCGCTGCCGTCCGGCGTGCCGGGCGCGCTGCTCGCCCTGGCCGACCGGCTGGACCTGCTCGCCGGGCTGTTCGCGGTCGGCTCGGTGCCCAGCGGCAGCTCCGACCCGTTCGGGCTGCGCCGCGCCGCCCTGGGCCTCACCGCGATCCTGCGCGGCACCGACCGGCTCGGCGCGCTGACCGTCGAGGACGGGCTGGCGGTCGCGGCGCGCCACCAGCCCGTCGAGGTGACCGGGGAGGCCGCCGCCGAGGCCGCCCGCTTCGTCGCCCGCCGCCTGGAGCAGGCGCTGCTGGACGACGGCCACCCGATCGCGGTCGTGCGGGCCGTCCTGCCGCACGCCGGGTCGCCCGCGTACGCCGAGCGGGCGGCGGCCGACCTGGGCAAACTCGTCAACGACGAGCGCTTCCTGAGGCTCACCGCCGCGCTGCAGCGGGTGCTGCGGATCGTCCCGGAGGGCACCGCCGCCGGTTACGACCCCGACCTGTTCCAGGAGGCGGCCGAGCGGCGGCTGCACGAGGTGTTCACGCAGGTCCGGGAGGCGCTGCCGGAACGGGCGCCGCTGCCGGAGTTCACCGAGGCCGCGCTGCCGCTGGCGCACCCGATCGACCAGTACTTCGACGACGTGATGGTGATGGCCGACGACCCGGCGCTGCGCGCCAACCGCCTCGGCTTCCTGGCCTCGGTCCGCGACCTGGTCGGCGGCGTCCTGGACTGGCCCCAGATCGCCTGATCGCACGGCGGTCCGTCGTAGGGGTGCCCTACGGTGAACCGCCATGGATGATCACTTTCCTCCGGACGAGGATGTCCTGGAGCTTCCCGAGTCGCTGCGCGAGGACCTGCATACGCGTCGCGGCGGCGTGCTCCCCCCGGGGCCGGGCATCACCGGCAGGGCCGAGGGCAAGGTCGCGCCCGGCGAGACCGTCGACCCCGGCGCCGCCGACGTCCTGGCGAAGCTGATCGAGGAGCACCGCGACCACATCGAGCGGGTCCTGTCGGCCCGCACCAGCCGCCCCGCCCTGGTCGGCCACGCGCGGGCCTACCTCGCAGGCGAGGACGACCCGGCCGGGGCGGGGGCGATCCTGATGGCGGTCGACCGGGTCCGCACGGGCAAGTACGACACCGCGCGGATCTTCACCGACGGCTGGATCGCGGCCCGCGGGCCCGCCTTCGCCGCGTGCGCGTTCGCGGAGAAGAGCGCGGTCGCCTACTCACTGAACGACCTGAGACCGCTGCCCGCCGATGCCACCCCCAACCTGCAGCCGTGGTCCCTGCGCCGCGTCCGGGGCCTGCTGGCGTTCTGCGGCGAGGACGAGTACGAGCGGGCCGTGGAACGGCTGGCCGCCCACCGCCGGACCCGGGTCATGCGGCTGATCGTCTCCTACCTGGTCCCCACCCGGCACGACTGGGTGGACGAGTGCTGCGCCGAACCGCCCGCGGACGACCGTTACGGCGAGGGCAAGTACCGCGACCTGCTGTGGGCCTCGCTCGGCACCCCGCGGCAGCTCGAACTGCTCGGCGGCTGGCGCCTGGAGGAGTCGGACTTCGGGCCGTTCTCGTTCGGGCTGCGCGCCACGATGGCCGACGGCGTCGGCCCGGCCATCGCCCCCGTCCTGGTCGACGCCTGGGACCGGCTGAAGGTCTACAAGCTCTGGCGGGAGGGGCTGGTCGAGCTGATCTCCCTGCTGCCCAGTGACGAGGCGTTCGAGCTGCTGCTGGAGCGGTACGAGCGGGAGCACGCGCGCAAGCACATGCTCGCCGCGATGGAGCGCTTCCCCGTGCGTGCCGTCCGGGTGCTGTCCAAGGTCGCGGCGAGCGGGTCGCCGAGCGCCTTCCTCGCGGCCGGGCTGCTGCACGCGCACCTCAAGGCGCATCCCGAGCTGTCCGGACCGCCCCCGTCCCCGCGTCTCCCGGAAGCGCCCGCCGAGCGGGTGCCGGAGGTGCTGACGGGGCCGGGCAAGGCTCCGCGGCTTCCCGCGTACGCCGATCCGGACGCACTGCCGCAGGTGCTGCTCAAGGGCGGCGGAGAAGCCCTGCCCGCCGATGCGACCAGACGGCTCATCGCGCTGGCCAAGAAGCCGCACGAGGGGCTGGAGGCCGTCCGGGACGCCTGCGACCGGCGTTCCCTCGCCGACCTCGGGTGGGCGCTGTTCCTGCACGGCGACGCCTGGGCGCTGACCGCGCTCGGCCGGCTCGGCGACGACCGCACCGCCCGCGACCTGGCCGAGCTGGTCCCCGGCTGGGCGGACCGGGGCACCCGGGCTCGCGCGGTCAAGGCGCTGGACGCGATCGCCGGCATCGGCACCGCCGAGGCGCGGGCGCGGCTGGACGACCTCGCGCGGACGAGCCCGCACGACGCGATCAAGAAGGCGGCCCGGGAGCGGGCGGCGGAACTCGCCCGCCCGATCCGCGCGACGAAAGGTGAAAACGCATGACCATGGTGGATCACGTGGCCCCGGACGAGGACGTCCTGACCCTGCCGGACCGCCTCCTGGCCGACCTGCATCCGCGGCGCGGCGGGACGCCCGGCCCGCCCGTGGAGATCGAGGAGGGCGCGGCCGGCCGGATCGCCCGGCTCGTGGAGCGCAAGGGTGAGCGGATCGAGGAGGTCCTGGGCGACTCCAGGAGCGACCCGGCCCTCGTCGACCGGGCCCGGCGCCATCTGGGCGGCGGGCCCGACCCCTGCGGCGCGGCGGTCGTGGCCCTGATCGTGTGCTCCAAGCGGGACGACGCCAACGAGGCCGAGCGGCGGTTCGCGCACGGCTGGGTGGAGGAGCACGGCCCGGCCTTCGCGGCGTGCGCGCTCGCCGAGATCACCGGCATGTCGCTGTCCCCAGGCCTGGGCAGGCGCTCCGAGGGCGGCTGCGTGCCGGACACCGCGGCGCTGCACGACGTCCGGTCGCTCCTGGCGGTCTGCGGCGACGACGAGTACGCCGCCGCCGAGAAGCTCCTGGCGGAGACGCGCTCTACGCACTCGCAGCGCGTGGTCGTCTCCTACCTCGTCCCGACCCGCGGGGACTGGGTCGACGAGTGCTGCGCGGCGCGGCCCGGGCTCCTGCTGGCCTCGCTGAGCACGCCCCGCCACGTCGAACTGCTCGGTGACCGGCTCCGCCTGGACTACCAGGACTGCTGGCAGGGCTACTTCGTCACCATGGCCGATGGCATGCGCGCCGCAGCCGTGCCCGTGCTCACGGCCGCCTTCGCCCCCTACCCGGAGGGCATGGCGCCCGCCGGGCACGCGGAGGTGCTGGACGCCCTCGGCGTGCTGCCGCTGGACGAGGCGTTCGCCGCCATCGTGGACCACATCGATTACCAGCCCGCCCAGGCCGCGCTGCTCACGGCGATGGACCGGTTCCCGGTGCGAGCCGTCCGCGTCCTGGCCCCGGCGACGGCGGGCGCGTCCCGGAAGGCGGCGTTGGCCACTGAGATGCTCAAGGTGCACCTGCGGAAGCACCCCGGACTCGCCGCGTCCGGAGACCTGCCCGCCGCGGCCAGGGAGATCGCGGCGGCCGTGGAGCGCGTCCCGGACGCCCCGGCCGGGGAGGTGCCGCCTCTGCTCGCCGAGCCGCCCTGGACGCGCGAGCGCGAACCGGTCGTCATCAAGGGCCTGAAGGCGCCCGCCGAGTGCACGATGCGCTGGGTGCCCGGCGAACAGGAGGAGTGGGCGGCCACCGACAGCCGGAACTGCACGCGTCCCGAACCGCATGCCGACCTCCAAGGGCTGGCCCTGCGGTTCCGGTCGGGCAATCTCGCCTTCGACCGCCAGGTCGGCCTCCTCGCGGCGGGGCCCGACGACCTGGTGCGCCCCCTCTTGGAGGTCTGGGCCGAGGGCAAGCCGCTGACGACATACGGCGACTGGTGGCGGCCCCTCGTCGCCCGCTTCGGTCCCGCCATGAAGACGATCATGCTCAAGGGGGCGCAGAAGTACCCCGCCGACCAGGAAGGCCAGGTGCTGCCGTTCCTGGACGCCGAGGTCGCCGCGTTCATGGCCGCCTGCCTGACCAAGCCGAAGGACGCCCGTCCGCACGCCCTCGCCTGGTTCGACCGGCACGGCCTGGACGCCGTGCCGCCGCTGGTCCCCGCCGCCGTCGGCAGGGCGGCCCGCCTGCGCCGCGACGCCGAGGCCGCGCTGCGCCTGCTCGCCGGGACGCACAGCGCCGGCGCCGTCGCCGAGGCGGCCCGGGCGGCGCACGGCGACACGGCGGCGGAGGCCGTCCAGGCCGCGCTGGAGATCGACCCGCTGGAGCTCCTCGCCGCCAAGCCGCCGAAGATCGGCGACTGGGCGGATCCGGCGGTGCTCCCGCAGGTCCTGCTGCGCGGCCGCGACCGCGCGCTGCCCGCCGAGGCGACCCGCCACCTGATGACGATGCTCGCGCTGTCCAAACCGGGCGAGCCCTACCCGGGGGTCGCCCGGGTCCGCGAGGCGTGCGATCCGGAGTCGCTCGCCGAGTTCGCCTGGTCGCTGTTCGAGCGCTGGCAGTGGATCGGCGCGCCCGCCGCCGACGGCTGGGCGCTGACCGCGCTCGGGCGGCTCGGCGACGACGGCGCCGTCCGCCGCCTGGCCCCGCTGATCCGCGCCTGGCCGGGGGAGTCCGGGCACGCCAAGGCGGTCAAGGGGCTGGACGTGCTGGCCGAGATCGGCACCGAGGTCGCCCTCATGCACCTGCACGGCATCGCCCAGCGGGTGAAGTTCGGCGGGCTCCGCGACCAGGCCCGGAAGAAGATCGGGGAGATCGCCGAGGGGCTCGGGCTGACGGCCGCGGAACTGGCGGACCGGCTCGTCCCGGACCTCGGCCTGGATTCCGCCGGCACCCTCGTCCTCGACTACGGCCCGCGCCGGTTCACGGTGGGCTTCGACGAGCGGCTCAAACCGGTCGTGAGCGGCGAGGACGGCGAGCCCCGGTTGTCGCTGCCCAAGCCGGGCAAGAACGACGACCCCGAGCTGGCGCCCGCCGCTTACAAGCGGTTCGCCGAGCTGAAGAAGGACGTCCGCTCGATCGCCACCGACCAGATCCAGCGTTTGGAGACCGCCATGCTGGACGGGCGGTGCTGGACCCCTTCGGACTTCCGGAGATTCTTCGTCGAGCACCCCCTGACCTGGCACATCGCGCGGCGGCTGGTGTGGTTCAGCGAGGACGGCGACCGTTCCGCCGCTTTCCGGATCGCCGAGGACCGCACGTTCGCCGACGTGGACGACGAGCCGTTCACGCTCCCGGAGTCGGCGCGCGTGCTGATCCCGCATCCGCTGCTGCTGGGCGAGGCGGCCGAGGCGTGGGCGGAGGTGCTGGCCGACTACGAGATCCTCCAGCCGTTCCCGCAGCTCGGCCGTCCCATCGAGGCCCTCACCGAGGCGGAGCGGGAGAACGGCCGGCTGGAACGGTTCGAGGGCGTCACGGTCGCCTCCGGCGCGGTCCTGGGCCTGGCCCGGCGCGGCTGGGTCCTGGAGGCGGACGACCACGGCGTCCAGACCCGGATGGTCTTGGGCCTGCCAGGCCGCCTGTACATGGAGGCCGAACTCGACCCGGGCATCTACCTCGGCGACGTCGCCGCGGAACCCGAGCAGCTCTTGGCGCGCGTCGCGATCGAGGCAGAGGGGATCGGCACCGGCACCGCTGAGGACCGCCGGGCCCGGCTGTCCCCTCCGCTCCCGGTGTCGCTCGCGGTCGCGGTCTCCGAGGCCCTCGCCGATCTGTCCGGGCTCAAGGGCGCGGGCTGAGCGGCCCCGTGCACGGAAAGGGCCCGGGAGATGGGAGGATTGGCCCCATGCTGCGCTGGTTGACCGCGGGGGAGTCCCATGGCCGGGCCCTGACCGCCATTGTGGAGGGCGTCCCGGCCGGCGTGCGCGTGACCTCGGACGACATCGTCGAGGCCCTGCGCCGCCGCCGGCTCGGGCACGGGCGGGGCGCCCGGATGAAGTTCGAGCAGGACGAGGTCACGATCATCGGCGGGGTGCGCCACGGCGTGACGCTCGGCGGCCCGGTCGCGATCGAGGTCGGCAACAGCGAGTGGCCCAAGTGGGAGACGGTCATGTCGCCCGACCCGGTCGACGCCGAGGTGCTGGAGGCCCAAGCCCGCAACGCCCCGCTCACCCAGCCGCGGCCCGGCCACGCCGACCTGGTCGGCATCCAGAAGTACGGCTTCGACGACGCCCGGCCCGTCCTGGAGCGGGCCAGCGCCCGCGAGACCGCGGCCCGCGTCGCGCTCGGCGAGGTCGCCAGGCAGTTCCTGCGGCAGGCGCTCGGCGTCGAGATCCTCAGCCACGTGATCGCGCTCGGCGAGGTCGCCGTGCCCGACGGCACGCTGCCCGAGCCGTCCGACCTCGCCGCCGTCGACGCCGACCCGGTGCGCTGCTTCGACCCTGACGCGGCCGCCGCGATGGTCGCGCACGTCGACGAGGTCAAGCGGGCCGGCGACACCCTGGGCGGGGTGGTCGAGGTGCTCGCCTACGGCCTGCCGCCCGGCCTGGGCAGCCACGTGCACTGGGACCGCCGGCTCGACTCCCGGCTGGCCGGCGCCCTCATGGGCGTCCAGGCGATCAAGGGCGTGGAGCTGGGCGACGGCTTCACCACCGCGCGCCGCCGCGGCTCGGCCGCGCACGACGAGATCGACGGCACCCCCGAGGGGATCCGCCGCCGCACCAACCGGGCGGGCGGCGTCGAAGGCGGCATGACCACCGGCGAGGTGCTGCGGGTGCGCGCCGGGATGAAGCCGATCTCCACCGTGCCGCGCCGCCTCGACACCATCGACGTGCGCACCGGCGAGCCGGCCAAGGCCATCAACCAGCGCAGCGACGTGACCGCCGTGCCCGCCGCCGGGGTGGTGGCCGAGGCGATGGTGGCGCTGGTGCTGGCCGACGCCGCGCTGGAGAAGTTCGGCGGCGACTCGGCCGAGGAGACGGCCCGCAACCTGCGCGGCTACCTGTCCTCACTGGCCGTCAAGTAGGAGGGCGCGGACACCATGGTGAAACCCAAGGCGGTCCTGATCGGCCCGCCCGGCTCGGGCAAGACCACGGTCGGCACGGCGCTGGCCGGGCGGCTCGGCCTGGCACTGCGCGACACCGACACCGACGTCGAGGCGGCCGCCGGCAAGCCGATCGGCGAGATCTTCATCGACGACGGCGAGGAGCGGTTCCGGGAGATGGAGCACCGGGCCGTCCGCGCCGCGCTCGCCGAGCACGAGGGCGTGCTGGCGCTGGGCGGCGGCGCCGTCCTCGCGGCCGAGACGCAGGAACTGCTGGCCGGGCACACGGTGGTCTACCTGCGGGTGGGGCTGTCGGAGGCGGTCAAGCGGGTCGGTCTCGCCTCGGCCCGGCCGCTGCTGGTCTTCAACCCGCGCAGCCAGTTGCGCAAGCTGCTGGAGGAGCGGCTGCCGGTCTACGAGCGGCTCGGCACGCTGCACGTCGACACCGACGGCCGCGCCCCCGAGGAGATCGTCGACGAGATCGTCAAGGAGCTGGCATGACCGTCCGCACCATCCGGGTCGAGGGCGCCGCCCCGTACGACGTGGTGATCGGGGCGGGCGTGCTCGGCGAGCTGCCCCGCCTGCTCGGGCCGGGCGTCCGCACGGTCGCGGTCGTCCACGACGCGGGCGTGACGCAGGTGGCCCGCCCGCTGGAGGCGGCGCTGGAGAAGGCCGGCTACCGGGTCCACGCGCTGGCCGTCCCGACCGGGGAGGCGGCCAAGGAGGTCCACGTCCTGGCGGGCCTGTGGTCGAGCTTCGCCGAGTTCGGCATGACCCGCTCCGACGCGGTCGTGGGCGTCGGCGGCGGCGCCACCACCGACCTGGCCGGGTTCGCCGCCGCGACGTGGCTGCGCGGGGTGCGCGCCGTCCTCGTCCCGACCACGCTGCTCGGCATGGTCGACGCCGCGGTCGGCGGCAAGACCGGCATCAACATCCCCGAGGGCAAGAACCTGGTCGGCGCCTTCCACCCGCCGGGCGGGGTGCTGTGCGACGTCACCACGCTGATGACCATGCCCCGCGAGGACTACGTCAGCGGGCTGGCCGAGATCATCAAGGCCGGGTTCATCGCCGACCCCGCCATCCTCGACCTGGTCGAGGACGACCCCGAGGGCGCCGCGACCCCGTCCGGCCCGCACACCCTGGAGCTGATCGAGCGCGCCGTCCGGGTGAAGGCCGAGGTCGTCTCCGCCGACCTGAAGGAGGCCGGGCTGCGGGAGATCCTCAACTACGGCCACACCCTCGCGCACGCGATCGAGAAGGCCGAGGACTACCGCTTCCGGCACGGCCACGCGGTCGCGATCGGCATGGTCTACGCCGCCGAGCTGGCCGCCCTCGCCGGCCGGCTGTCCGCGGACGTGGTCGCCCGGCACCGCTCGGTGCTGGCCGCCACCGGCCTGCCGGTGGCCTACGGCGCCGAGGCCTGGCCCGCGCTGCGCGCCACCATGACCATCGACAAGAAGTCGCGCGGGTCGACGCTGCGCTTCGTGGTCCTGGACGGCCTGGCCAAGCCGGGCCGGCTCGAAGGGCCCGCCGAAGAGCTCCTCGAGGCCGCCTACAAGCGGATCGCCCGGTGACCGGGCGGCGATGAACGGGCGGGGCGCATGAACCGAGTGCTGGTGCTGAACGGGCCGAACCTGCGGCGGCTGGGGGTGCGGGAGCCGGACGTGTACGGCTCCGAGTCGTTCGAGGACCTCACCGCCCTGTGCCGCGACACCGGGCGCCGCCTCGACCTCCAGGTCGAGGTGCGGCAGACCGACGACGAGGCCGAGATGATCCGCTGGGTGCACGAGGCGGCCGACGAGCGGCTGCCGGTCGTGCTCAACCCGGCGGCGTTCACGCACTACTCCTACGCGCTGCGGGACGCGCTGGCGCAGCTGCGGGCGCCGCTGGTGGAGGTGCACATCTCCAACCCGGCGACGCGCGAGGAGTTCCGGCACACCTCGGTGGTCGCGGGCGTCGCGACCGGGACGATCGCCGGTTTCGGGTTCATGTCGTACGTCCTGGCGCTGCAGGCGGTGGCCGAGATCGTCGCCGAGCGGCACCGTACCGGCTGACACGTACCGGCTGACACGTACCGGCTGACACGCCGTTCAGGTGTCGCCGGTTTCGGCGGCGGCGCGGGCCAGCGCCTTGAGCTCGGTGACGACCTCGTCCAGCGGGCCGACGTCGCGGTGCGCGCGGCACAGGATGGTGGCGCCCTCCACGGCGGACACGATGAGGGTGGCGAGCCGGCCGGCGCGCTCGTCCGGCACGCCCGCGTTGCCCAGGCCGGTGGCCAGGGTGTCCTGCCAGCGGCCGAACGCGGCGGAGGTGGCGGTGGCGAGCTGCGGGGCGTCCTCGTGGGACTCCACGGTGACCGCCACGACCGGGCAGCCGGCCCGGAACCCGCTCTTGATCAGGACCTGCCGCCACCAGGCCACGAACGCGTCGACGGCCGAGGCGGCGTCGCCGCCCTCCACGGCCGCCTGGATGCCGGCGTTGAGGAACTCCCCGGTGTAGCGCACCGCCTCCTCGGCCAGCTGCACCTTGCCGCCGGGGAAGTGGTGGTAGATCGAGCCGCGCGGGGCGCCGCTGTGCGCGATGACGTCGCGGAAGCCCGTACCGCTGTAGCCGCGCTCGCGGAAGAGGTAGGCGGCGCTGCGCACCATGCGTTCCCGGCTGTCGGACCCCATGCGGCGATTATGACATTCATCATATGTCTCTTGCCTAGGCCATGACCTTCGTCATACAAACACGGCTACCGGCCAGTAGGGTTCGTTCAGGCACTGACGAAGGAGATGGCGTGATCGACCTTCAGCGCGACGGCGACGTGTTCGTCCTGCGGTTCGACGACGGCGAGAACCGGTTCGGCCCCGGCTTCCTGGACATGGTGGAGGAGGCCCTGGACACGGTCGAGAAGGCCGGTCCGCCCGGCGCCCTGGTGACCACCGGCACCGGCAAGTTCTACTCCAACGGCCTGGACCTGGACTGGCTCGGCGCCAACCAGGACCGCTTCGAGGAGTACCTCGGGCGGGTGCACGCGCTGTACGCGCGCCTGCTCGCCTTGCCGATGCCGACCGTCGCGGCGGTGAACGGCCACGCCTTCGCGGCCGGCGCCATGCTCGCCCTCGCCCACGACTTCACCGTGATGCGCACCGACCGCGGCTACTTCTGCCTGCCCGAGGTGGATCTCGGGATGAGTTTCTCGCCTGGGATGTTCGCGCTGATCCAGGCCCGGCTGTCCCCGGCCGTCGCGCACGAGGCCATGGTCACCGGCCGCCGGTACACCGCCGAGCAGGCGCGGGCCGCCGGGATCGCGGCGGAGACCGCCGACGAGGCCGGGGTGCTGCCCGCGGCGGTCGGGCTGGCCGCCCCGCTGGCGGGCAAGAACGGCACGGCGATGGGCAGGATCCGCACCGGAATGTACGGTCCGGTACTGGCTGCGCTGCGCGGTCCAGCCCTGGGTTGACCGGCCAGGGGGGCGCCCCTCACTCGGGGCGGGGCACTACGTTACGTTCAACTGAAATCATATTCGGTTTCGTGGAAGGGATGCCGGATGCGCATCGGGATGGCCCTCAACTACGCGGGCGGCTTCAAGGAGACCGTCGACGAGCTGGCCGACTTCGAGAAGGCCGGCCTCGACATCGTCTTCGTCGCCGAGGCGTACAGCTTCGACGCGGTGAGCCAGCTCGGCTACATCGCCGCCAGGACCGAACGGCTGGAGATCGCGTCCGGCATCCTGCAGATCTACTCGCGCACGCCCACGCTGATGGCCATGACCGCGGCGGGCCTGGACTATGTGTCGGAGGGCCGGTTCACGCTCGGCCTCGGCGCGTCCGGCCCGCAGGTGATCGAGGGCTTCCACGGCGTGCCGTACACCGCCCCGCTCGGCCGCACCCGCGAGATCGTCGAGATCTGCCGGACGGTGTGGCGGCGCGAGCGGCTCCAGTACGAGGGCAAGCACTACACCGTGCCGCTGCCCGAGGGGCAGGGCACCGGCCTCGGCAAGCCGCTGAAGATCATCAACCATCCGGTGCGGGCCGCCGTCCCGATCCTGATCGCCGCGATCGGGCCCAAGAACGTCGAGCAGACCGCCGAGATCGCCAACGCCTGGCAGCCGATCTTCTACGTCCCGGAGAAGGCCGCCGACGTGTGGGGGGCCGCCCTGGACGCGGGACGGGCCAGGCGCGACCCCGCGCTGGGCGGGCTGGACATCGTCGGCCAGGCCCCGCTGGCCATCGGCGACGACGTGCAGGGCTTCCTGGAGTTCGGCCGTCCGATGGCCGCGCTCTACATCGGCGGCATGGGCGCCAAGGGCAAGAACTTCTACAACGACCTGTGCCGCCGGTACGGCTGGGAGAAGGAGGCCGAGGAGATCCAGGACCTCTACCTGGACGGCAAGAAGGACGAGGCCGCCGCCAAGGTCCCGCAGGAGCTGCTGGAGAAGATGTCGCTCATCGGCCCCGAGGGGCACGTCCGGGAGCGGCTGGCCGCGCTCAAGGAGTCCGGCGTCACCACGCTGAACGTCACCCCGATCGCCGGCGACCACAAGGGCCGCCTCGCCCTGATCGAGCGGGTCAAGGAACTGGCCGCCGAGGTCTGAGGCCGCCCGCGTCCGACCGAACGCCCACGAGGCACGGGCCTCCACCGCGCGGCGCGGCGGGGGCCCGTCCGCACCGGTGAAATAGAGTTCGGCCATGAGCGACCAGCACCGGCGGCGCCGCGCCGCCCTCGCCGAACGCGTCGCCGCCGCCGCGGACGCCGACGCCGTCCTGATCACCCGGCTGGTCAACGTCCGGTACCTGACCGGCCTGGACAGCTCCAACGCCGCGCTCCTGGTGCACGCCGACGGCGCCGTCGTGCTGTGCACCGACTCCCGCTACGCCGGCACCGCCCGCCGCGTCTGCCCCGAGCTGGAACTGGTCGTCGAACGGCCCACCGCCGAGACCCTCACCACCCGGGCCGCCGGGACGGGCGTGCGGCGGCTCGCGTTCGAGGCGCACGCGATCACCGTCGAGAAGCACACCGCCCTGGCCGCCCTCGAGGACGGCCTGGACCTCCGGCCCGCCGGCCGCCTGGTCGAGGAGCAGCGCCTGGTCAAGGACGAGGACGAGCTGGCGCTGCTGCGCCAGGCCTGCGCCATCTCCGACCGCGCCTTCGCCGCCCTCCTCCCGGCCCTGGCGCCCGGGACGACCGAGCGCGAGGCCGCCATCGCCCTCGAACGCCACATGGTCGACCTCGGCGCCGAGCGGCCCGCGTTCGAGACCATCGTCGCCTCCGGCCCCAACGGCGCCATCCCGCACCACCGTCCCGGCGACCGCGAGCTGGCCCGCGGCGACCTGGTGACCTTCGACTTCGGCGCCCTGTACGGCGGCTACCACGCCGACATGACCCGCACCGTCGCGCTGGGCGAGCCCGCGGGCTGGCAGCGCGACCTCTACGACCTGGTGCTGCGCGCCCAGCTGGCCGGGATCGCCGCGGCCGTGCCCGAGGCCGAGACCAAGGCCGTGGACGCCGCCGCCCGCGAGGTGATCGAGGACGCCGGGCACGGCGAGGACTTCCCGCACGGCCTCGGACACGGCGTCGGCCTGGAGATCCACGAGGCTCCGCTCATGGGGTACGACAAGACCGGTAAGCTGATGGATCGAGTTCCGATCACCGCCGAGCCCGGGGTCTACCTCGCGGGCCGGGGCGGGGTCCGCATCGAGGACACCCTGGTCGTCCGGGGGAGCGGACCGGAGCTCCTCACCGAGACGACCAAGGACCTGCTCGTCCTCTGAGAGGGCGGGGCGCGGGCCGGTCCCGGCGTACCGGTGGGCACGAGCGAGCCGAAGAGAACGACCGAGGCGGGCGGGTCCCGCACAGGAGAGGACGCTGTGGCGACGACGAACGACCTCAAGAACGGCATGACGCTGAGACTCGACGGCCAGCTGTGGACCGTCCTGGAGTTCCAGCACGTCAAGCCCGGCAAGGGCGGCGCGTTCGTCCGCACCAAGCTGAAGAACGTGCTCTCGGGCAAGGTCGTCGACAAGACCTTCAACGCCGGCACCAAGGTCGAGGTGGCCAGCGTCGACAAGCGCGAAATGCAGTACCTCTACCGCGAGGGCGAGGACTTCGTCTTCATGGACACCGAGACCTACGACCAGCCGCACATCCCCGGCGGCGTCGTCGGCGACGCCGCGAACTACCTGCTCCCCGAGCAGAACGCGGTGATCGCGTTCAACGAGGAGAACCCGCTCTACGTCGAGCTGCCCGCCGCCGTCGTGCTGGAGGTCACCGAGACCGAGCCGGGCCTGCAGGGCGACCGCTCGACCGGCGGCACCAAGCCGGCCACGCTGGAGACCGGCGCGCAGATCAGCGTGCCGCTGTTCATCACCACCGGCGAGAAGGTCAAGGTCGACACCCGCTCCGGCGATTACCTCGGCCGCGGTTGATGGCGGCGGCGGGCGAGCGGACCCGAGCAGATGAGCGCTAGAACCAAGGCCCGCAGGCTGGCCCTCGACATCCTGTTCGCCGCCGAGCTCCGCGAGGAGGAGCCGACGGCGGTGCTGGCCCAGCGCGGCCGGCCCAACCAGGACGAGCTGTCGGCGCACGGGCACGCGGTCCGGCTGGTCGAAGGCGTCCAGGAGCACCGCGAACGGATCGACGAACTGATCGCCACCTACGCCACCGGCTGGACGCTGGACCGGATGCCGGCGGTCGACCGCAACATCCTGCGGATGGGCGCCTACGAGCTGCTGTGGCTGGACGAGGTCCCGGACGGGGTCGCGGTGAGCGAGGCGGTCGCGCTGGCGACCGACCTGTCCACCGACGAGTCCCCGCGGTTCGTCAACGGCCTGCTGTCCCGGCTCCAGCAGCTCAAACCCTCCCTCTCCCTGGAGAGCTGACCACCGGAGGCGATCCCCCGAACTCCGGCCGCGGGCGGCCCGGCTGGCTAGGGTGGGGGGCGGATGAAGAGGGCGACAGAGGGCAATGAAGAGGCCAGAGCAGCACGACGCTAGGGGGATGGCCGTGGCCGCCCGACCGGGAAGGCGCGCCTGGGCCGGCGGCGGGGTGCGCAACGCCGTCCTGTGGGACGCGTTGCGGAAGGTCCTCGACCGGCTCGACCCCGGGGCCCGGCCCCGGGACATCGTCGACGTCGGCGGCGGCACGGGCGGTTTCGCGGTGCCGCTGGCCGAACTGGGGCACCGGGTGACCGTGGTCGACTCCAGCCTGGACGCACTGGCCGCCCTGGAGCGCCGCGCCGCCGAGTCCGGCGTCACGGTGCGGGCGGTGCAGGGCGACGCGGTCGACCTGCCCGACCTGATCGGCCCGGACGCCGCCGACCTGGTGCTCTGCCACAGCGTGCTGGAGTACGTCGACGACCCGGCGGCGGTCATGGCCGCGCTGACCGCCACGGTGCGCCGCGGCGGCTCGGTCAGCGCCCTGGTCCCCGGCCAGGTCGCGGCGGCGGTGCACCGCGCGGTGGCCGGCCACTTCGACGACGCGCGGCGGGCGCTGACCGACCCGGCCGGCCACTGGGGCGACCACGACCGCACCCCGCGCCGGTTCACCCGCCAGTCGCTGTCGGCCCTGGTGGAGAACGCCGGGCTGCGGGTCGGCGCGCTGCACGGCGTGCGGATCTTCGCCGATCTGGTGCCCAGCGGGCCGCTGGACGCCGAGCAGGACGCCGCCGAGTCGCTGATCGCGCTGGAGGCGGTCGCCGCCGTCCACCCGGTCCTGCGCGAGCTGGCCACCCAGCTGCACGTGGTCGCGGACCGTGTTTGATTTGCGGCGCCTTGGCGTCGGGCGTTGGACGCCCTCCTTCGCGGCGCCGCGGCGATCGCCGCATCGCTTCGAACTCGCCTGGCGGCTCGCTTCGCGATCGGTTCCTCGCAGGCTCGGAACCGACTTCGCACGCGATCGCCACGATTGGGGCCCGCTGTGGCCGGTCTCGGGGGCGGGGCGTGAGTCGTAAGCAGCAGTTGCATCGGCCTGGGCCTTCGCGGGGGCCGCTGGCCGACGACACCGGCTGCCCGATCCTGCACGTCGACATGGACGCCTTCTTCGTCAGCGTCGAGCTGCTGGAGCGCCCCGAGCTGGTCGGCCGGCCGGTGGTCGTCGGCGGTGTGGGGGCCCGCGGGGTGGTGTCGGCGGCCTCGTACGAGGCGCGCGAGTACGGGGTCCACTCGGCGATGCCGATGAGCCGGGCCCGGCGGCTGTGCCCGCACGCGGTCGTGCTGCCGCCCCGGCACGAGAAGTACTCCCGGGTCTCGGCCGCCGTGTTCGAGATCTTCCGCACCGTCACCCCGCTGGTCGAGCCGCTGTCGCTGGACGAGGCGTTCCTGGACGTGGCCGGGGCGCGGCGGCGCCTGGGCCCGCCCGCCACCGTGGCCAGGCTCATCCGCGAGCAGGTGCGCGAGCAGCAGGGCATCACCTGCTCGGTGGGGGTCGCCGCCAACAAGTTCGTCGCCAAGCTGGCCTCCACCCGGTGCAAGCCCGACGGGCTGCTGGTGGTCCCCGCCGACGGCGTCGAGGAATTCCTCCACCCGCTGCCCGTGGCGGCGCTGTGGGGCGTTGGAGAGCGCACCGAGGAGGCGCTGGTCCGCCTGGGGCTGCGGACGGTGGGCCGGCTCGCCCAGGTGCCGCTCGCGACCCTTCAGCGGGAGCTGGGGAACGCGCTGGGGAGCCATCTGCACGAGCTGTCGTGGGGCCGCGACCCGCGCTCGGTCGTCGCGCACACGCCCGACAAGAGCATCGGGGCCGAGGAGACCTTCGACACCGACATCGACGACCCGGAGATCATCCGGCGCGAGCTGCTCCGGCTGGCCGAGAAGGTCGGCGCCCGGCTGCGCGCCGGCGGGAACGCCGGACGCACGGTGAGCGTCAAACTGAGGATGGCGAATTTCAAAACGATCACACGGGCGCGCACGCTGCGCGAGCCCACCGATCTCGCTCGTGTGATCTATGTCACAGCCTGCGAGCTGTACGAGGCCGCCGGGCTGGAGCGGGTACGACTCCGTCTGGTGGGTGTCCGGGTGGAGAATCTGGGCCCCTCCGACCAGGCCCCCCGCCAGCTCGCCCTCGACGAACCCGAGAGCGGCTGGAGAGAGGCAGAACGCGCGATTGACCAGGTCGCGCACCGGTTCGGCAGCGGAGCCGTCCGTCCGGCGGCGCTGGTCCGGCGCGCGCGCGGCGGTGACACAGGCGACGAGCGGGACGCACGGGGATGACGGTGGACGAGGACACGACCCCTGACCGGTGCTCGCTTGGCCGTTCGCTTTCGTCCCATCGTTCCGCCTCGTATTCTGGGCATATCACCGTTGAGGTTCCTGTCCTGCATCGGATACCCCGTAGCGGGGCTGTCGTTGGGAGGCGCCGTGCCGCTCTCTGAGCACGAGCAACGCATGCTCGAGCAGATCGAGCAGGCGTTGTACGCCGAGGATCCGAAATTCGCTCACGCGGTCCGTTCGACCAACCCCCAGGTGCATTACAAGCGCCGGATCGTCAAGGCCGCCCTCGGCTTCGTGGTGGGTGTGTGCGCGCTGATGACCGGGCTCGTCATGAACGCGGGCACGGTCACCATCGCCGTGAGCGTCACCGGATTCCTGCTCATGGTCGTCTGTTGTGTCTGGGCGCTGACCAGTTGGAAGCGCATGACCGGGGTCGGCGCCGAGCAGGCCGCGCCGGGCGGCGACGCCGGCGGGGGCGGTCAGGGCCGCCGCCGCGAGCGGTCGTCCAAGCCCGGGTTCATGGACCGGATGGAGGAACGCTGGCGCCGCCGCACCGAGGGCGAGTGAGGCGCGCACGCACCTGATCACCCCCCGGGGTGGCCGTCCGGTCGTGCCCTTCGTGCCGCATGTGGCCCTGCTGCCACGTGTGGCACGCACGTTTGCACGCTGAGTCGCCGCCGGCGGGTTCCGGATCAGCGGCGGCGGTCGCGGATGCGGGCGGAGAGCCGGTCGGTGAGGCCGTTCAGACGGCCGGTCACGCGGTTGAGCCGTGTCGCCGCCTCCAGCGCCGCCGAGCGGAACGCGGCCATGCTCGACGGCGGCAGGTAACGCGCCCGCAGGCGGGCCCTGCGGTTCACCGCGGCCGCGAACGCGTCCCGCACCGTCTTCAGATCCGCCCGCAGCGATTCCGCCGGCGTCTGCGCCCGGGACCGCGAGTACCGGGCCAGCTCCTCGGCGTGCGCGATGCGGCGCAGCGCCCCCGCGCTCTCGGCGTCCAGCTCCAGCAGCTCGCCCAGGTGGCGCGCGGTCGCGCGCGGGGTGTCGGCGGCGCGCAGGGACAGGCCGTGGTCCAGCGCGTCCGCGCGCATCTCCCGCCAGGCCGCGTGCGCGGCGTCCACCGGATCGAGCGGGAGCGGCCCGCCGTCCGATCGGCCCGCGCCCAGGCCCAGGCCAGGGCCGGTCCGGTCCTCACGGGGGACGACCGCCGCCCACCGCCGCCGCCGGGCCAGCACCCGCACCGTCACCGGCGCGGCCAGCAGCATCGCCACCAGCAGCCCCGCCGCCAGCCAGCCGGCGGGCACGCCGCCCTCTTCCTCCTTGGCGGGCGCGTCCACCGGGCCCTGGTCCTGGGGCTGCCGGCGCTCGGGCTGCTGGGGCCCGTTGCTCTGCGCCGCGGTCGGAGAGTCCTCCGGACTCGGCGCCTCCGGCTCCGCCGGCGCCGACCCATCGCCGAGGGACGCGGCGTCGGTGTAGGCGGGCGTGCTGGCCGTGCCCTGCCCGGCCGCGCCGACCGGGGTGGGCTCGAACCGCACCCAGCCCGTCCCCGGGAAGTACAGCTCGGGCCAGGCGTGCGCGTCACGGGAGCGCACCACCCACTGGCCCGGCGCGGTCTTCGTCCCGGCCGTGTAGCCCATCGCCACCCGCGCCGGGATGCCGAGGATCCGGGCCAGCAGCGCCATCGCGGCGGCGTACTGCTCGCAGTAGCCGCGCTTGCTGCGCTGCAGGAAGTCGACCAGGTCGTTGCCGTGCTGGGGCGGGGGAGCGTTCAGGTCGTACTGGAAACCGCCCTCGCTGGTGAACCACCGCTGCAACCGCACCGCCTGCTCGTGCGCGGTGGTGGCGCCCTCGGTGACCTCCTGCGCCAGCTCCCGGATCTGCTGCGGGATGCTCTTGGGCACCCGGGTGTAATGGGACACGACGTCGCTGGGGTAGGTGCTGCCGCCCGCCAGCACCTTCGCCGTCGGCTCCGCCCGGACGCTGGTGACCTCGTAGGACCGCCCGCTCGCCGAGTCGCGCAGCGAGTAGATCATCAGCGAGGCGGCGTCCACCCGCCAGTCGCCCTCGACCGACAGCCGGGACGGCGCGTACGGCACCGGCAGGAAGGTCATGTTCCGGACCTTGCGCTGGACCCGGACGGTGGTCCTCACCTCGCGGGTGGCGGCCTCGCTCAACCCCGGCGGGCGGGGCAGCGGACGGTCGGTGACGCGGTCCTTGGACGTGCTCTCCAGGGCGCTGTAGGTCCAGCGGTCGCCGTCGAACCGGTCCAGCGCGTACAGCCGCAGGTAGTCGGGCTGCTCGTCGTCGGTGCGGTAGGTCAGCACGACCGAGTCGTCCTGCCGGGTCAGCTCCCGCTTGAGGCTGACCAGGGGATCGGGCGTGGTCACCGTCTGGGTGCCGCCGCCGCGGCCGCCGCCCGAGCCCAATCCGAACAGGCCGCGCGGGTGGATGCCCGGCACGGCGGTCGGCAGCAGCACCGCGATCGCCACGGCGGCCACCCCGATCCGGCGCCCGCTGGCGGCCAGCGCGCTGGAATCGGGACGCTCCCCGCGCCCGAGCCCCTTGCCCGCGCCGGAACCGGCGGCCCCGGCCATCGGGACATCCTCGGTCCAGCGGCGGGTGAGGACCACCCGGCCCCAGCCCACGACGTGCTCGCGGGAGTCGGCGACCAGCAGCGCCAGGTAGCCCAGGGCGCCGATCCCGAACGCCGCCCAGTTGATGCTCTCCTCGCGCACCGCAGCGGGCACGCTGTACATCGCCAGCAGCGGCAGCCCCGCCGGGGCGACCCGCCGCAGCCGCGCGGCCAGCAGGTCGACCGCGACCGCCACCAGCCCGATCCCCGCCGTGGCCAGCAGCGCGATACCCGGGACGAGCGGGACCGGCGCGGCGTACTGGTTGGCCGCGTCCCAGCCCTCGCCGAACAGCTCGCCCAGCCGGCGCAGCGACGACGGCGTCGGCACCAACCCCAGCCAGGCCTGGCCGGCGGTGAACCGCACGGTCAGATAGAGGTGCAGGACGGCCAGCCCGCCCAGGGCGCTGAGGACCGCCGGCGCGCGGAACCGCCGCACCAGCAGCCCGCCCGCGACCACCGACAGCACCGCGCCGAGCCCCGACCAGAACCACGGACCGCTGGAGAACAGCGGGTACAGGCCCACCGACCCGGCCAGCACGGCCAGCGCGCCCATGATCGTCATCCGGATGTTCATGACCGCCCCCCGGCCGGCTCCCCGGCCGCCCGTCCCGCCGCCGACCAGACCGCGGGCAGGTCGGTCGCCGACGTCACGACGGCCACCTGCCAGCCCGCCGCGCGCAGCACCCGCGCCGCGCTCTCGACCGAGGCGCCCGGGCCGGCCTCGTCGCCGGGGCGCGGCGAGGCGACGAGCACGGCCACGCGGGCGGCGCCGCCGCGCCGCGCCGCCGCCACCCGCTGCGCCTCCTCCGGCCGCAGCGCCCCGAACACCGCCACGACCAGGCCGTCGCCGTCCCGGCCCTGGTCGGATGGGCCGCGCAGCGCCGCCAGCCCCGTCGTCAGCGAACCGCCCTGCGACGCCCGGACGGTGGCCAGCACGTCCAGCAGCGGGCCCTCGAACGACCCGTCCGCGCCCGCCGCGCGCGGCAGCGTCTCGCCCCGGTCGGTCACGAACCGCAGGCTCATCCCGGCCCGCAGCAGGTGCACCCCCACCGACGCCGTCACCGACACCGCCTGCTCGAACGCCGACGCCGGCCCCTCACCCCCGTACCCGCCGCGCCGGGTGTCGAGGAAGAGCGTCCCGCTGCTCTGCCAGTGCTGCTCCTCGCGCCGCACCATCAGCTCGCCGTGCCGGGCCGTCGACCGCCAGTGCACCCGCCGCAGGTCGTCGCCGTGCCGGTACTCGCGCGGCGCCACGTCGTCCTCGCCCGCGGTCGCGACCGTGCGGGCCACGCTCTCGCCGCCGCCCGCCCAGGCGCCGCTCAGCCGGCCGTCCGGCAGCGGCACCACCATCGGCGTCACGGTCAGCCCGTCCGACAGGCTGAAGGAGCGGACCAGCTCCACCATCCCGAACGGGTCGGCCAGCCGCACGGTCAGCGGCCCCACCCGGAACCGGCCGCGCACGTCAGAGCGGATCCGGTAGCTCAGCTCCCGCGACCCCTGCGGCTCGATCCGGTCGAGCACGAACCGCGCCCGCCCGCCCAGCGTGTAGGGCACCTGGTCCTCCACCATCAGCAGCCCGCTGGGCAGCCGGGAGACGTTCTCCAGCCGCAGGTCGACGCGGGACTCGCGGCCGACCGGCAGCCGGGCGGGATCGAGCCGCCGCGCGCAGGCCAGCCGGTAGCGGGTCCGCGACACCGCCAGGGTGGACAGCAGCGGCAGGACCAGCACCAGCACCCCGGCCCGCAGCAGATCCCGCTCGCCCAGCACGAACGCGCACACGATGGCGGTCGTCCCCGCGGCCACGAACGACCGTCCCCGGGTGGTCAGGCCGGCCAGCGCTCTCCTCAAGGGTCACGCCCTGGGGGAGGGCACCGGCAGCCGCTTGACCAGTCCGGCCACCACCTGCTCGGGACGGCGCCGCTCGACCTGCGCCTCCGCCGTCGGCAGCAGCCGGTGCGCCAGCACGGGCACCGCCAGCTCCTGCACGTCGTCGGGCAGCACGTAGTCGCGCTCGTCCAGCGCCGCATAAGCGCGGGCCGCCCGCACCAGGTGCAGGGTGGCCCGCGGCGAGGCGCCCAGCCGCAGGTCGGGATGGTTCCGGGTGGCGGTGACCAGGTCGATGGCGTACTGCCGGACCTGCGCCGCGACATGCTGGCGCCGCACCACCTCGATCAGCCCGCGCACGTCGCCCGCGTGCGCGACCGGGCGCAGCCGGTCCAGCGGCGAGGACTGGCCGTGCACGTCCAGCATCTCCAGCTCGGCGGCCGGATCGGGGTAGCCCATCGAGATGCGGGCGGTGAACCGGTCGCGCTGCGCCTCCGGCAGGGGGTAGGTGCCCTCCATCTCCACCGGGTTCTGCGTGGAGATCACCATGAACGGGCGCTCCAGCGGGTAGGTGGTGCCGTCGACGGTGACCTGCCGCTCCTCCATGCACTCCAGCAGCGCCGACTGGGTCTTGGGCGAGGCGCGGTTGATCTCGTCGCCGACCACGATGTTGGCGAACACCGGGCCCGGCTTGAACTCGAACTCGCGCAGCTCCTGGTTGTAGGCGCTGACCCCGGTGATGTCGCTGGGCAGCAGGTCGGGGGTGAACTGGACGCGGCGCACCGAGCAGTCGATCGACCGGGCCAGCGCCTTGGCCAGCATCGTCTTGCCGACCCCGGGGACGTCCTCGATGAGCAGGTGCCCCTCGGCCAGCAGGACCGTCAGCGCCAGCCGCACCACCGAGGGCTTGCCCTCGATCACCGTCTCCACCGCGTCCCGGATCTTGCCCGCGACCTGGGCCAGCCCGTCCAGCCCCATGGAACCCGGTTCGGAACCGGATTCAGGGCCGGACCGATGGCCGGAACCGCCATGGCGGGTGCGGGAGGGGGCGGACGGGGACGCCGCGGATACGGCGGGGTCGGTCTCCATGAACGACTCGCCGTGCGTGCCTACTGCCACCAGCAACCCTCCTCAGCCGAGCGGCCGCCCGATTCCGCCCCGGGCCCCTTAGCGAGCCGGTACGGCATCGCCCTGCGTCCTGGTTCACGTGCCCCGGTCAATGTGCCTGTCCCCAATGACAGTGCTCCAACGATGACAGTGCTCCCCACGAGAGTGCCTGTCCCAACGACAGTACGTCGTTCGGCCGCGCCGTCGCGATGTTCATGGCGAACGGGAGCCATTGTGCTGCACCGAAATGACCTTCACAGCCCGGCCGGACGCTCCACTCCGCTCCACCCGCCGCCCGAGGTGTCCCGCCGGTGCCTCTGACCCTTCCTTGACAGGGGGTTCCGGGAGGGTGCCCGCCCAGGGGGTGGTATAGAGCGGGGGCGCGCGGGGGTCCGCCGCCCCCCACTCCGCACCACCCCCTCTGACCTGCGGGTTTCCGACGCTTCGCGGCGTGGAAGAGATGTTTTCGTAGTTGACGGTGGGGAAGAGTGGAGTAGAGTGGGGCGCCGTGGGGAGCGGTAGCGCCCCGCACGGCGCGGGAGGTGGGGGCCGTTGTTTCTCGGCACCCATGCCCCGCGTCTCGACGACAAGGGACGACTGTTCCTGCCGGCGAAGTACCGCGAGGAGCTGTCGGGGGGATTGGTGATCACGAAGGGCCAGGAACGCTGCCTGTACGTCTTCCCTATGGCGGAGTTCCAGCGCATCACCGAGGCGCTTCGTGCCGCGCCGGTCACCGAGAAGGCCGTCCGCGCGTACAGCCGGGTGTTCTTCGCCAGCGCCTCCGACGAGATCCCCGACAAACAGGGACGCGTCACCATCCCGCCGCCGCTGCGCAAGTACGCGGGCCTGACCCGCGACTGCACCGTCATCGGGGCCAACACGCGCCTGGAGATCTGGGACACCGCGGCCTGGGAGGCCTACCTCGAGCAGGAGGAAGAGGCCTTCGCCGATGTCTCGGAGGAGGTGTTGCCCGGGATCCTGTGAACTTTCACTCGTCGGTCCGATGACCGGCAATGGCCCACGTTCGGCCAGGTCTCCAGCCGCTCTCCGGCCAGCTGGCGCAGCTTCCCCGGCGCCAGACGGCGACCCCCCGCGGGAACGCGGTGATCTTCCTCACGGGCAGCGGATGGGGACCTGGCCGGGCGAGGCCGCCGGGGGGCACCGCCTGATCGAGGCTCTTCGATCGCACCTCGACCGCACCCGCCGAAGCGGGCGCTCTGGTCGGCGTATCCATGGATCGGAGCACGCGCCGGTCGCGGCACGGGCCCTGGGGGTTCCGGCCCGACGATGCCACGCAGTCCGCGAGCGTAGTGGTGGCACGAGGGGGTGAGCATGGACGTGGGGAACCACGCGGGCGAGGCCGGTCACGTACCGGTCATGCTCGGTCGCGTTCTGGAACTGCTGGCGCCCGCCGTGCAGATCACCGGCCGCGCGCCCGTCTACCTCGACGCGACCCTGGGCCTGGGCGGGCACGCCGAGGCCATGCTGGAGGCCCATCCCCGGCTCCGCCTGGTGGGGCTCGACCGCGACACCACCGCTCTGGAGCGCTCCGCCCGCAGGCTGGCGCGCTTCGGCGACCGGGTGCGGCTCGAGCACGCCGTCTACGACGAGCTGCCGGACGTCCTCGACCGGATCGGGGTGCCGCGCGTCGACGCGGCGCTGTTCGACCTCGGGGTGTCCTCACCGCAGCTGGACGAGGCCGAGCGCGGCTTCGCCTATTCCTATGACGCCCCGCTGGACATGCGGATGGACCGCGGCCAGAGCCTGACGGCGGCCGAGGTGGTCAACGGCTACCCGCCCGCCGAGCTGGCCCGCATCCTGCGCGAGTACGGAGAGGAGCGGTTCGCCCAGCGGATCGCCGCCGCGATCGTCCGCGAGCGCGAGAAGGCGCCGCTGGACTCGACCCGGCGGCTGGCCGACCTGGTGCGCACCGCGATCCCCGCCGCCACCCGCCGCACCGGGGGCAACCCCGCCAAGCGCACCTTCCAGGCGCTGCGCATCGAGGTGAACGGGGAACTGGACATCTGGCGGCGGGCGCTGCCCGCGGCGCTGGCCGCGCTGCCGGTCGGCGGCCGGATCGTGGTCCTCTCCTATCACTCGCTGGAGGACCGCATCACCAAGCGGATCCTGGCCGCCGAGGCGGCCGACACCACCCCGCCGGGGCTGCCCGTCCCGCTGCCCGAGCACCGGCCGCGGTTCCGGCTGCTCACCCGCGGCGCCGAGCTGCCCTCCGACGAGGAGACCACGACCAACCCACGGGCCGGATCGGTGCGGCTG
Source organism: Actinomadura vinacea (assembly GCF_039532545.1). Taxonomy (NCBI): domain Bacteria; kingdom Bacillati; phylum Actinomycetota; class Actinomycetes; order Streptosporangiales; family Thermomonosporaceae; genus Actinomadura; species Actinomadura vinacea. The sequence continues at coordinate 203,781 of NZ_BAAARW010000005.1, forward strand.
CGCGCCGCCGAGCGGCTCCGGGAGGCGACATGACGACCACGACCAGGCGCCCGCCGGGTGCCACGCCATCGACCCCGTCCCGGGCCCGCCCGGACCGCAAGGGCCGGGGGCGTCCCGCCGACGGGGACGAGGGCTCGACGGTGCCCCTCAAGGAGGTGCCGCTCAAGGAGAAGGCGCCCGCGAAGGGCACCTCCGACGCCGCGGTGAAGGCGGCCCCGGTCGCCTCCAAGGGCAGGACGCGGCCGGCGCCGGCGGCCAAGGGCGAAGCGGCCGAGCGCCGCGCCGCGCGGCCCGCCGCGCCGCCCCGCACCCCGTTCGTGCTGCTGATCTGCGGGCTGCTGGGCGGTGCCCTGGTGAGCCTGCTGCTGCTCAACACCGTCCTCGCCGAGGACGCGTTCACCATGACCCGGCTCCAGCAGAGCAACAAGCTGCTTGGCCAGCAGCGGGAGGCGCTGCAGGAGGAGATCGCCCGCGAGGAGTCGCCGGAGCGGGTCGCGCAGAAGGCCGAGGCGCTCGGCATGCAGCGGCCGACCCGGCTGGCGTTCATCGACGGCGACACCGGCCGGCTGATCGGCGGCACCGTCCGGCCGGTGCCGCACGTGTCGGCCGCGGCCGCCGGCGCCGCCGGGGTCGTCGGAGTCCCGGGCGCGATCGTGCCCGGCGACGGCGTGCCCGTGGCCTCGACCGGCGGTCCCGCCGGAGGGCGGCCGGGGGCCGGTGCCGGCACCGCGCCGGGGACGGGCGCCGGAGCGGGCGCGCGGCCGGGTGCGGGAACGGGAGCCGGGACGCCGTGACGGGCGGCCGGGCCAGAACGGAGCGGGGGACAGGGTGACGGCGGGGCCGGGACGCGGAGCGGGGGGGCAGCCGCCCGGCCGCGGGCGCGGCGGCGCCAAGGGACGGTCGTCCCGGGGCCCGGCGGGTGGCGAGGAGAGCCGCAAGACCGGCAAGACCGGCAAGGGCGGCCAGAACGCTAAGAACGCCAAGGACGGCAAGACCGGCAAGAACAACAAGAGCGGCCCGGGCGCGGCGCGCGCGTCCGGGCGCAAGACGGGCGATCCGCCGCGGTCGCCGGGCGGTTCCGGCCCCCGGCGACCGGCCCGCAACGGCATGGTCCCCCCGCCGCGCCCCGCCGCCGGCGGGAGGGCCGACGGCAAGAAGGGCGGCACCGGAAAGACCGCGGGAAAGACCGAGGGCAAGGCCGCGGGAAAGGCCGCGGGAAAGGCCGCGGGTAAGGGCCCGGAGAACGACACGGGCACACGGCCCAGGCGGCGGCCCAACGACAAGGCGCCGCCCGGCCGCGGCACGGCGAAGCGGACCGCCGCGGGCAGCGGGCCCGCGACGAAGAGGCCCAAGCGCCCGGGACGCGCCGGAGGGCGCGGCGGCGGGCCGCCCAGGCGCCGCCCGCCCCGCCCGCGCGTCCCCTTCCACCGGCGCGACCCGATCAAGCGGCTCAACGTCGGACTGCTGGTCGTGGCGTTCGTGCTCTCGCTGTTCGCCGGGCGGCTGGTGCAGCTGCAGACGATCGAGTCCGCCTCCTACAGCGATCTGGCGATGGAGCAGCGGCTGAAGGAGATCGACCTGCCCGCGACGCGCGGCGACATCACCGACGCGCAGGGCAACCCGCTGGCCATGACCGTCGAGGCCCGCGCGATCTTCGCCGACCCGTACCTGATCAAACCGGAGAAGCGGCAGGCGATCGTGGCCGCGCTGGCCCCGGCGCTGAGCCTGGACCCGGCCTACGTGATGAAGATCATCAGTAAGCCCGGCAGCCGGTTCGAGTACCTCGCGCACGGCGTCCGCCCGGACCAGGCGCGGCTGGTGACCGGCTACAAGTTCCTGGGCATCGGCACGCTGCCCGAATACCGGCGGCAGTACCCGAACGACTCCCTCGCGGCGGGCGTCATAGGGTTCGTGAACGGCGAGGGGAAGGGCGCCGCCGGCCTGGAGCACGCGATGGACTCGCGGCTGTCCGGCCGCAACGGCTGGCAGCGCGTCGAGATCAGCCCCGAGGGCCAGCACATCCCGATGGGCGAGGACCAGAAGCGGCCACCGGTGCCCGGCACCGGGGTCCGGCTCACGCTGATGCGCGACATGCAGTTCCACGCGCAGCGGGCCATCGAGCAGCAGGTCGCGAAGACCGGCGCGCGCAGCGGCAGCGTCATCGTGATGGACCCGCGCGACGGCAAGATGCTGGCCATGGCGTCCGCGCCCGGCTACGACCCCAACGACTACGGCAGCTCGCCCTCCAGCCGGTGGGGCAGCCCGATCGTCCAGGAGGCCTTCGAGCCGGGCTCGACCGGCAAGGTGCTCACCGCCGCGGCGGCCATGGAGAAGGGCGGGGTGACGCCCGGGACGGTGTTCACCGTGCCCGACCGGATCAGGCGCTACGACCGGGTGTTCCGCGACTCCCACACGCACCCCACCCAGCGGCTCACCTTCGGCGGGGTGCTGGCCACCTCCAGCAACGTGGGCACCATCCTGGCCAGCGAGCGGATCCCGCAGCAGACCCTGTACCAGTTCCTGCGCGCCTTCGGTTTCGGCGAGCGGACCGGCATCGGCCTGCCCGGCGAGACCGCCGGGCAGCTGCTGCCGCCCAGCCGCTGGTCGGGCACCGACCGCTACCCGATCGCGTTCGGGCAGACCGTCTCGGTGAACGCGCTGCAGATGGCCAGCGTGTACGCCACCATCGCCAACGACGGGGTGCGGGTCGCGCCCAACCTGATCGCGGGCACCACCGGCGGCGACGGGAGGTTCACCGCCGCGCAGCGGCCCGCGAGCCGGCAGGTGATCAGCGCCGAGACCGCGCGGCAGATCCGGGACATGCTGGAGGGCGTCACGACGCCCGACGGCACCGCGCCCAAGGCCAGGATCCCCGGCTACCGGGTGGCCGGCAAGACCGGCACCGCCGAGATCGTCAACCCGCGCTGCGGCTGCTACGACGGCAGCGGCTACACCGCCTCGTTCGCCGGCCTCGCGCCCGCCGACGACCCGCAGCTGGTCGTCCAGGTGGTGCTGCAAGGGCCCCGGAAGGGGAGCCACTATGGTGGCGATGTGGCGGCTCCCGTCTTCAAGGACGTGATGAGCTTCGCGCTGCAGACCCGCAAGATCCCACCGACGGGGAGCAAACCGCCGATCACCAAGATCTACGCCCGCGACTGAGCGCAGCGAGTACTCTCTCTCGCCGTGAGCCCAGCACCTGTGCCCCGGCCGGCGGACCAGCCGGCCCCTTCGACCCGTACCGGAAGAAACGCCATGCGCCCGAACACCAACCCGGCCCGTCCGCTCTCAGGGCTCGCGGCGCTGCTCGGCGCCGAAGGCGGCGCGCCGGCCGAACCGGCCGGGACGTCCGGGGAGGCCGCCGGGATCTCGGTCACCGGCATCACGCACGACTCGCGCGCGGTGCTGCCCGGCGACCTGTACGCGGCGCTGCCGGGCGCCCGCGCGCACGGCGCCGAGTTCGCCGCGAAGGCCGCCGAGGCGGGCGCCGCCGCGATCCTGACCGACCGGGCCGGGCGCGAGCGCGCCGCGGCGACCGGGCTGCCGGTGCTGGTGGTGGACGACCCGCGGGCCCGGCTCGGCACCGCCGCGGCCTGGGTGTACGGCGAGCCCGCCAACGACCTGACCCTGATCGGGGTGACCGGCACCAGCGGCAAGACCACCACCGTCTACCTGCTGGAGGCGGGCCTGCGCGCGGCCGGGGTGGAGACCGCCGTGGTCGGCACCGTGGAGATGCGCATCCAGGACGCCCGGCTGCCCAGCGCGCTGACCACCCCGGAGGCCACCGACCTGCACGCGATCTTCGCGATGATGCGCGAGCGCGGGGTGGGCGCGGCGGCGATGGAGGTCTCCAGCCACGCGCTGGAGCAGGGCCGGGTCGGCGGCGCCCGCTACGAGGTGGCGATCTTCACCAACCTGTCCCAGGACCACCTGGACTACCACCCGACCATGCGGCACTACTTCGCGGCCAAGGCGAAGCTGTTCACGCCCGAATACTCCCGGGTCGGCGTGGTCAACCTCGACGACCACCACGGGCGCGAGCTGATCGAGACCGCGACCGTGCCGCTCACCACCTTCTCCGCCGGCGGCGACCCGGCCGCCGACTGGCGGGCCGAGGACGTGCGCACCGGCGCCGACGGCAGCGTGTTCCGGGTGGTCGGGCCGGGCGGGGTCGAGGCCGACGCGGCCGTGCAGCTCGCCGGGCCGTTCAACGTCGCCAACGCGCTGGCGGCGATCGTGGCGCTGGTGGAGGCGGGCATCCCGCTGCAGACGGCGGTGCACGGCGTGGCCGCGCTGCCGGGCGTGCCGGGCCGGCTGGAACGGGTGGACGAGGGGCAGGACTTCACGGCCCTGGTCGACTACTCGCACAAGCCGGGCGCGGTGGAGGCCGTCCTGACGGCGCTGCGCCCGGTCACCGAGGGCCGGCTGGTGGTGGTGCTGGGCTGCGGCGGCGACCGCGACCGGGGCAAGCGGCCGCTGATGGGCGAGGCCGCGGCCCGGCTGGCCGACCAGGCCTACTTCACCAACGACAACCCCAGGTCGGAGGATCCGCTGGCGATCCTCGCCGCGATGTTCGAGGGCGTGCTCAAGGTGCCGCAGCCGCACCGGGCGCACATCGTGCTGGAGCCCGACCGCGCCGCGGCGATCGAGCTGGCGATCGGCCGGGCCCGGCGCGGCGACGTGGTCGTCGTCGCCGGCAAGGGGCACGAGCAGGGCCAGTACACGGCGGGCGAGATGCGCCCCTTCGACGACCGCGAGGTCGTCCGGGAGGCGCTGCGGCGCCGCGCTGCGGCCCGGGCGGGCGCCCCGGGCCGAGATATGAGGCAGGACCTGAGAGGGGACGGGACGCAGGCGTGATCCCACTTCCGCTGTCGACGATCGCGGAGCTGACCGGCGGCACCCTGGCGGACGGCACCGGCGACCGCGAGGTGACCGGTCCGGTGGTCATCGACTCCAGGCAGGCCGTCCCGGGGGCGCTGTTCGCGGCCTTCCGCGGCGAGCGGGCCGACGGGCACGACTTCGCCGCCGCCGCGTACGAGGCCGGGGCGGCGGCGGTGCTGGCCGAGCGCCCCGTCGGCGGCCCGGCCGTGCTCGTCGACGACGTCGAGCGCGCCCTGGGCGAGCTGGCCCGCGGCGTCCTGGACAGGCTGCCCGAGGTCACCGTGACCGGCATCACCGGCTCGTCGGGCAAGACCTCCACCAAGGACCTCATCGCCCAGGTCGTCGGGTCGGCGGGGCCCACGATCGCGCCGCCCGGATCGTTCAACAACGAGATCGGGCTGCCGCTGACCGTGCTGCGCGCCGATGCGGGCACCCGGCACCTGGTGCTGGAGATGGGCGCGCGTGGCATCGGTCACATCGCCTACCTGGCCGGGATCGCCCGGCCGGGCGTCGGCGTGGTCCTCAACGTCGGCACCGCGCACCTCGGCGAGTTCGGCGGCCGCGAGGGCATCGCCAAGGCCAAGGGCGAACTGGCCGAGGCGGTGCCGCCCGGCGGCACCGTGATCCTCAACGCCGACGACCCGCTGGTCGCCGCGATGACGTCCCGCACCGAGGCCGCGGTGGTGACCTTCGGCCGGTCCGCGCGGGCCGACGTCCGGGCCGCGGACGAGCGGCTCGACGACACCGGCCGCCCCCGGTTCACGCTGGTCACCCCGGAGGGCGCGGCCCCGGTGGAACTGCTGCTGCACGGCTCGCACGCGGTCTCCAACGCGCTGGCCGCCGCCGCCGTGGGACGCGCCGCCGGGCTGGACGCGGCGGCCGTGGCGGCGGCGCTGTCGCAGGCCCGGCCCGCCAGCCGGTGGCGGATGGAGGTCACCGAGCGGGCCGACGGCGTCACGGTCGTCAACGACGCCTACAACGCCAATCCCGAGTCGACCCGGGCCGCCGTCGACGTGCTGGCGCACATGGCCCGCGGCCGCCGCGCGTTCGCCGTCCTGGGCGAAATGGCCGAACTGGGCACCGAGTCCGCGGTGGAACATGCCAAGATCGGGCAGCATGTCGCGCGCAGCGGCATCGCAGGCCTCGTCGTCGTCGGCGCGAACGCAGCCGCGATGGCCGAAGGGGCCGACCAGGTGGCGTCATGGACGGGAGAGTGCGTACAGGTGGATGACGTCGGCGCGGCGGTGACCGCGCTCAGCGGGCGGCTGAGGCCGCGGGACGTCGTACTGGTGAAGGGCTCTCGCGTCGCCGGGATGGAACGGATCGCGCAGGCGCTGCTCCAGGAGGGTGAGCCCGCGTGACCAACATCATCATCGCGGCGCTGATCGCCATGATCTTCGGCATGGTCGGCACGCCGGTGTGGATCCGGATCGTCAACCGGCTGGGCTACGGCCAGATGATCCGGGAGGAGGGCCCGTCCGGGCACCACGGCAAGCGCGGCACCCCCACCATGGGCGGCACCGTGTTCATCGTCGGGTCGCTGGCCGGGTACGCGGGCGCGCACCTGTTCGACGGCTCGATGCCGACGGTGTCGGGCGCGCTGGTGCTGTTCCTGATGACCGGGCTGGGCCTGGTCGGCTTCGTGGACGACTACATCAAGGTGTTCAAGCAGCGCAGCCTGGGCCTGCGCAGCGGCGCCAAGATGATCGGCATCGTCCTGGTCGGCGTGGTCTTCGCGGTCGTGTCGCTGAACTTCCCCAACGGGTACGACATCACCCCCGCCTCCCCGCACCTGTCGTTCCTGCGCGACTTCGGCCCCTCGATCGGCCCGTACCTGTTCGTGGTGTGGGCGCTGCTGCTGATCGCGGCGATGTCCAACGGCGTGAACCTCACCGACGGGCTGGACGGCCTGGCGGCGGGCCCGGCCGGCATGGTGCTGGCCGCGTACGTGATCATCGGCAACTGGCAGCTGCGCAACAGCTGCTACGACTTCGCGCTGGCGCCCAACTGCTACAGCGTCCGCGACCCGCTCGACCTGGCGGTGGTCGCGGCGGCGGTGCTGGGCGGCGTGTTCGGGTTCCTGTGGTGGAACGCCCCGCCCGCCAAGATCTTCATGGGCGACACCGGTTCGCTGGCGCTGGGCGGGGTGCTGGTCGGGCTTGCCATCCTCACCCGCACCCAGTTCCTGCTGGCCATCCTGTGCGGCCTGATCGTGATGATCACCCTGTCGGTGATGATCCAGGTCGGCGGGTTCAAGCTGACCAAGAAGCGGGTGTTCAAGATGGCCCCGCTGCAGCACCACTTCGAGCTGTCGGGCTGGGCCGAGACCACGATCGTCGTCCGCTTCTGGCTGATGTCGGCGCTGTTCACCGCGATCGGCCTCGGCCTGTTCTACCTGGAATGGATGCCCAAGAGTTGAGTTCGCACCGGGGGGAGTGGGCCGGCCGCGCGGTGTGCGTGGCCGGCCTGGGGGTGTCGGGCCGGGCGGCGGCCCGGGTCCTGGCCGAGCGGGGCGCCCGCGTCACGGTCGTCGAGGGCCGCGACGGCGCCGAGCAGCGCGCGCACGCCGCCGATCTGGAGGCCCGCGGGATCAGCGTGCGGCTCGGTGCCGGCGACACCCTGCCGGACGGCACCGAGCTGGTCGTCATCTCGCCGGGGTGGCGTCCCGACGCGCCGCTGCCGCGCGCGGCCGCCGCCGCGGGGATCGAGGTCTACGGCGAGGTCGAGCTGGCATGGCGGCTGCGTCCCGAGGGCGCGGCGCCGTGGCTGGCGATCACCGGCACCGACGGCAAGACCACGGTGGTGCGGATGCTGGCCCGCATGCTGGAGGCCGCCGGGTACGACGCGCTGGCCGTCGGCAACGTCGGCACGCCCATCGTGGAGGCCGTCCTGGAGAAGCACGACGTGCTCGCGGTGGAGCTGTCCAGCTACCAGCTGCACTGGTCGAGCTCCCCGGCGCCGCTCGCCGCCGCCGTGCTCAACCTGGCGCCCGACCACCTGGACTGGCACGGCTCCATGGAGGAGTACGCCGCGGCCAAGGCCAAGATCTTCCAGCGGTGCGGCACCGCCGTCTACAACGCCGACGACCCCGGCTCCGCGGAGCTGGCCGCCGACTCGGCCGCCGGCGACGCGCGGCGGGTCGGCTTCACGCTGGACGTGCCGCGGCCCGGCTCCCTCGGCGTCGTGGAGGAACTGCTCGTCGACCGCGCTTTCACCGGCGACCCCGAGCGGGAGGCGGCGGAGCTGGCCGGGCTGCGGGACGTGCGCCCGTTCGCGCCTCACAACGTCGCCAACGCGCTCGCCGCCGCCGCGCTCGCCCGCGCCTACGGGGCGCCGCCCGAGGCGGTACGGGACGGCCTGCGCGCGTTCGTGCCCGACCCGCACCGCATCCAACACGTCGCCGACGTCGGCGGCGTCACCTACATCAACGACTCCAAGGCCACCCAGCCGCACGCGGCCGCGGCCTCCCTGGCCGCCTACGAGTCCATCGTGTGGATCGCGGGCGGGCTGCTGAAGGGCCTGGAGGTCGACGACCTCGTCCGCTCCTGCGCCGCCCGGCTGCGCGGCGCGGTGCTGATGGGACGCGACCGGGCCCGGATCGCCGAGGCACTCGCGCGACACGCGCCCGATGTTCCCGTCGTCGACGTCGCCGACACCGACACTGGGGCGATGGACCGCGTCGTGAACGAAGCCGCCGCCCTGGCCCGTCCGGGCGACACCGTGCTGCTCGCCCCGGTCGGGGCCTCCTTCGACATGTTCGCCAACTACCCGGCGCGCGGCGACGCCTTCATCGCCTCGGTGCGGCGCCTGCCCGGCGCCCGTCCCGAGGGCGAGGCCGGCTGACGGCGGGGAGCCACCGTGAGCACCGCGATACCGGCTGAGGACCCGCCCGCCGAGCGGCCCGGGCCGCGCGAGCGGGTCGCCGCCGCGATCGGCCTGCTCGACCGCCCGCTGACCTCGTACTACCTGGTGCTGGGCTGCACGGTGATGCTGCTGGCGCTGGGGCTGACCATGGTGCTGTCGGCGTCGCTGGTCAAGCAGATCGAGGAGACCGGCTCGGCGTACACGCTGCTGCAGAAGCAGGCGGTGTGGGTCGCGATCGGGCTGCCGGGCATGTGGCTGGCCTCCCGGCTGCCGGTCAAGACGTTCCGGGCGCTGGCCTACCCGCTGCTGCTGCTGTCGATCGTGGCGCTGCTGCTGGTGCTGGTCCCGGGGCTGGGCCGGACGGCCGGCGGCGCCACCCGCTGGATCGCCCTGGGGCCGCTCCAGATCCAGCCGTCCGAGCCCGCCAAGCTGGCGCTGGTGCTGTGGGGCGCCGACCTGCTGGCCCGCAAGGAGCGCCTCGGCCAGCTCACCGAGTGGAAGCCGCTGCTGGTGCCGCTGCTGCCCGGCGCCGGGCTGCTGGTGCTGCTGGTGATGCTCGGGGACGACCTGGGCACCACGCTGATCCTGCTGACGATCTTCCTCGGGCTGCTGTGGGTGGTGGGCGCGCCCGGCCGGCTGTTCGTCGGGATGGCCGGGCTGGTGTGCCTGCTGGTGGCGATCCTCATCGTCGTCGAGCCGTACCGGATGCAGCGGCTCACCGGATTCCTGGACCGCAGCGGCGACCCGCTGGGCGCGCGCTACCAGGGCCTCCAGGGCCTGTACGCGCTCGCCTCGGGCGGCTGGTTCGGCACCGGCCTGGGCGAGGGGCGGGCCAAGTGGTACTTCCTCCCGCACGCCGAGACCGACTTCATCTTCGCGATCGTCGGAGAGGAGTTCGGACTGGTGGGTACGCTCGTGGTGCTCAGCCTGTTCGGGCTGCTGGCCTACGCGGGCCTGCGGATCGCCAGGCGCGTCAAGGACCCGTTCACCCGGCTGGCCGCGGCCGGCGCCACCGCCTGGCTCGTGGTGCAGGCGATCGTGAACATCGGGGCGGTGATCGGCGTGCTCCCCATCACGGGGATCCCGCTGCCGCTGGTCTCCTACGGGGGGTCGGCGCTGATCCCCACCCTGATCGCGCTCGGCATGCTGCTGGCCTTCGCCAAACGCGAGCCCGGGGCGCGCCAGGCACTGGCCGCGCGGGGTCCCGGACCGGTCCCGCGGGCCCTAAGCTGGCTGGGCCTGGCACGGCGCTGAGACCCCACACCGGGGTGCCGATCGGCCCGGCGACCGGCGTCCGCGGGCACGCGGCGCGGGAGGCGGGGCCCGCGGCACCGCCACGACGAACATGCTGAGGAGTTGTCAACGAGCATGAGGGTTGTCCTGGCCGGCGGCGGCACCGCCGGACACATCGAGCCTGCCCTGGCCCTGGCCGACGCGCTGCGACGCAACGATCCCAACGTGGGGATCACCTGCCTCGGCACCGAGCGCGGCCTGGAGAACAGGCTCGTCCCGCAGCGGGGGTACGAGCTCGCCCTGATCCCGCCCGTGCCGCTGCCCCGCACCCTGACCCCGCAGCTGCTGACCGTACCCGGCCGGCTGCGCGGCGCGATCAACGCGGCGGCGAACGTCCTGGACCAGGCGCGGGCCGACGTCCTGGTCGGCTTCGGCGGCTACGTCGCCACTCCCGGCTACCTCGCGGCGCGCAAGCGCAAGGTGCCGATCATCGTGCACGAGGCCAACCCCAAACCCGGGCTGGCCAACAAGCTCGGCGCCCGCTTCACCGACCACGTCGCGGTGTCGCACACCGACTCGCCGCTGCCCAACGCCCGGTTCGTCGGGATCCCGCTGCGCCGGGAGATCGCCGCGCTGGACCGGCTGGCGATGGGCGACAAGGCCCGCTCCTACTTCGGGCTGCTGCCCGACCTGCCCACGCTGCTGATCTTCGGCGGTTCGCAGGGCGCGCGCTCGCTGAACCGGGCCGCGGTGGCGGCCGCCCCCGCGTTCCGGCAGGCCGGCATCCAGGTGCTGCACATCGTCGGGCCCAAGAACACCGAGGAGCCCGCGCAGACCGCCGGCGGCCCGCAGTACGTGACGATCCCGTACTGCGACCGGATGGACCTGGCCTACGCCGCCGCCGACATGGCGATGTGCCGGGCGGGCGCGATGACCTGCGCCGAGCTGGCGGCGGTGGCGCTGCCGGCGGTGTACGTGCCGCTCCCGATCGGCAACGGCGAGCAGCGGCTCAACGCCGAGCCGATCGTGGCCGGCGGCGGCGGGCTGCTGGTCGACGACGCCGAGCTGACGCCGGAGTGGATCGCCTACTCCCTGCTGCCGGTGCTGGCCGATCCGGCGCGGGTCGCGCACATGTCCGAGGCGGCCGGGCGAATGGGCCGCCGGGACGCCGACGTGGCGCTCGCGCAGATGGTGTACGAGGTGGTCCGCGGAGGTGGCCGGGCATGAGCCCGGCGGGCCGCGCGGTGAACGAGGGGACGAGAGCCACCCGATGAGTCTGATCAGTCCGGGCGAGGCCTTGCCGGCGGGGGAGCTGGGCAGGGTCCATTTCATCGCGATCGGCGGGGCCGGCATGTCCGGCATCGCGCGGATCATGCTCAAGCGCGGCATGGCCGTCTCCGGCAGCGACGCCGCGGACTCCGAGCTGCTGGCCCAGCTGGGCGATCTGGGCGCCAAGGTGTTCGTCGGCCACGACGCGGCGTACCTGGGGGACGCCGATACCGTGGTGGTGTCGACCGCGATCCGCGACTCGAACCCCGAGCTGGTCGCGGCGCGCGAGCGCGGGCTGCGGGTGCTGCACCGGTCGGCGGCGCTGGCGTCGCTGATGGCCGGGCGGCGGGCGGTCGCGGTGGCGGGCACGCACGGCAAGACCACGACCACCTCGATGCTGACGGTCGCGCTGCAGCACGCGGGCGCCGACCCGTCGTACTGCATCGGCGGGCAGCTGGTCACCACCGGGCTGGGCGCCGACGAGGGGCGCGGCGAGGTGTTCGTGGCCGAGGCCGACGAGAGCGACGGCTCGTTCCTGATGTACTCGCCGTGGATCGCCGTGATCACCAATGTCGAGGCCGACCATCTGGACAACTACGGCGGCTTCGAGAAGGTGAAGGAGAACTTCGCCCGTTTCGTCGACCGCGTCGAGCCTGGCGGGACGCTGGTGGCGGGCGCCGACGACCCGGTGGCGATGGAGCTGGCCGAGCGCGGCCGGGAGCGCGGGCTGGCCGTCCTGACCTACGGGGAGGCGCCGGGCGCCGACCTGCGGGTGACCGGTTTCACGCCGCGCGGCCTGGGCTCCCGCTTCGACCTCGAGGGCGTGGGCGAGGTGACGCTGGGCGTCCCCGGGCGCCACAACGCGCTGAACGCCGCGGCGGTGGTCGCGGTCGCGCGCGCCCTGGGCCTGGACCTGGGCGCGGTGCGGGACGGGCTGGCCGGGTTCCAGGGGGCCATGCGCCGTTTGGAGCCCAAGGGCGAGGCGGCGGGCGTCGAGGTGTTCGACAGCTACGCCCACCACCCGACCGAGCTGACCGCCGACCTGTCGGCCACCCGCGACTACGTGGAGCAGAAGGCCGGCCAGGGCGGGCCGTCCGGGCGGATCGTGGCGGTGTTCCAGCCGCACCTTTACAGCCGCACGCGGTTCTTCGCCGCCGAGTTCGGCGCGGCGCTGGGGCTGGCCGACGTCGCGGTCGTCCTGGACGTCTACGGCGCCCGGGAGGACCCGGAGCCGGGCGTCACGGGCCGGCTGGTGGCCGATCGGGTCCCCGAGGGGACCGCCTGGGAGTACGTGCCCGACCAGGCCGAGGTGGCCGCCGCGGTGGTCCGGCTGGCCGTGCCCGGCGACGTGGTCATCACGCTGGGCGCGGGCGACGTGACCAGGCTCGGCCCCGAGATCCTCGCCCTGCTCTCGCGATAATCCCCGTTCACGGGCGCGGTTCGGGGCCGATCTCGGGGATCCGGGCGTGGGGTCCCCGGTTTCGGGGGCGATCACTGTCAAGCTTGGGTCATGACCGAGGCCGGGACGCGTCAACGCAGGAGCACGTCCGAGCCCGCCGGCCGGCCCGCCGCCGCACGGAGGGCGGGCCGCTGGAAGGCGGCGTGCGTCACGCTGCTGGTGCTGGGGGTGCTCGGCACCGTCGCCTGGGTGCTGCTGGGCTCGCGCCTGCTGGTGGTGCGGAACGTCGAGGTGACCGGCACGAAGCTCGCCCCGCGCGACCGGATCGTGGCGACCGCTGGGATCCGGCTCGGCCTGCCGATGGTGCGGCTGGGCACCGGCACCGTCCGGTCCCGGCTGGAGCGGCTCCGCGAGGTGGAGTCGGCCACGGTGGAGCGGCGCTGGCCGGCCACCATCCGGATCGTGGTGCGCGAGCGGGTGCCGGTCGCGGCGGTGCAGCGCGCCGGGCGGTTCTACCAGCTCGACCGGCACGGGGTGGCGGTGACCGACGGCCCGTCCCGGCCGCCTGGGATGCCCGCGCTGGCGTCGGCCGCGCCCGGTCCCACCGACGCCGCGACGCTGGCGGCGCTGCGCGTGCTGGAGGACCTGCCGGACCGGATGGGCAAGCGGGTGGCGAGGGTGGAGGCCCCGTCGCCGGAGTCGGTCACGCTGCGGATGGCGGGCGGCCGCACGGTGGTGTGGGGTCCGGCCGAGCGGTCCGCGGAGAAGGTGCGGCTGGTGGACGCGCTGCAGAAGTCCGCTGCCGGACGGTCCGCGCGCACCATCGACGTCAGCGCTCCCGAGGTCGTCACCACCCGCTGACCGGCCCCCGTCCGGCCCCCGTCCGGCCCCCGCGGGACAATGGTGATCAATCAGATGCTTCCGGGACGTGTGGGGCGGCCGACGCGGGGTAGGTGCGAGGGACTCCGTTCCGGTGCGTGTGTCGCGCCGCTTCCGGACGCGCGATGAGGCACGCTGGGACGACCGGCGCGGACGGACGGAACCGGGCGGGAGGTGAATCGGCGATGCTCGTCACCAACCAGGGCATCTGGTGCTGTGTGCGACACGCCGGTTCCGTTGGCGGCAGGTTAGTTGACCCTGGCGGTAAGCCCGCCCTACTGTCCGTATCAGCCTTCAGGTTGACATAACTGTAAGCCTCAAGTTGAGGGTGAGGGTTTGGGGTGGCGCCGATCACCTCGGCCCGGACCGGAACACACACAGACATCCAGACAAGACACCGGACAGACGGCCGGCACCGGACCCGGACACCGGCGCCGCGGCGCGAACCGCCGCGGCGGCGATGCCCGAGGCCGGGCCGGCCGGCCGGATAGGGCGAGCGGAAAGGCCCCTCCTCGTGGCAGCACCGCAGAACTACCTCGCGGTCATCAAGGTCGTCGGCATCGGCGGCGGCGGCGTCAACGCCGTCAACCGGATGATCGAAGAGGGACTCAAGGGCGTCGAATTCATCGCGATCAACACCGACGCTCAGGCGCTGCTGATGAGTGACGCCGACGTGAAGCTCGACGTGGGCCGCGAGCTCACCCGGGGCCTGGGCGCGGGGGCCAACCCCGACGTCGGCCGCAAGGCCGCCGAGGACCACCGGGAGGAGATCGAGGAGGTCCTCAAGGGCGCCGACATGGTGTTCGTCACCGCGGGCGAGGGCGGCGGCACCGGTACCGGCGGCGCCCCGGTGGTGGCCAACGTCGCCCGCTCGCTGGGCGCCCTGACCATAGGCGTGGTCACCCGGCCGTTCAGCTTCGAGGGCAAGCGCCGCGCCATGCAGGCCGAGGCCGGCATCGAGACGCTGCGCGACGAGGTCGACACCCTCATCGTCATCCCCAACGACCGGCTGCTGTCGATCTCCGACCGGCAGGTCAGCGTGCTGGACGCGTTCAAGGCCGCCGACCAGGTGCTGCTGTCCGGTGTCCAGGGCATCACCGACCTGATCACCACCCCGGGCCTGATCAACCTGGACTTCGCCGACGTGAAGTCGGTCATGTCCGGTGCCGGCTCGGCGCTGATGGGCATCGGCTCGGCCCGCGGCGACGACCGCTCGGTCGCCGCCGCCGAGATGGCGATCTCCAGCCCGCTGCTGGAGGCCAGCATCGACGGCGCGCACGGGGTGCTGCTGTCCATCTCCGGCGGCTCCGACCTGGGGCTGTTCGAGATCAACGAGGCGGCCCAGCTGGTGTCCAACGCCGCCGCCCCGGACGCCAACATCATCTTCGGCGCGGTGATCGACGACGCGCTCGGCGACGAGGTCCGGGTGACCGTGATCGCCGCGGGGTTCGACGAGGGGCGCCCTACCAGGTCGGCTCCTGAGCCGGAGACCAAGAGACTCCCGCCGCCACCGCGTCCGACCCCGCCGCCGCCCGGCAACCCGATCCCCAGCCGGGTCGGGCGGTCGGACGCCTTCGGCTCGGCGCACACGCCCGCCCAGCCGGCGGGGGGCGCGCAGTCGCACCAGTCGGTCGCGCAGGCCGCCGCGGCGCCCGTCCAGCAGCAGCCCCAGGCCGCGCCGGTGCCCGCGCCGCCGCGCCGTCCGGCCGACACCGAGCCTCCGCGGCCCGCCCCGGCCGACGACGACGCCCCCGGCGAGTCCGCGGGCGGTGACGCCGCCGCCGGCGACGACGCCGGCCTGCGCGGCGAACGCGGTCCGGGCGAGGAGGCCGGCGCGGCCGCCGAGCGGGACGAGACCGCCCGCCCGCCCGCGCCGCGCGCGCCCGAGCAGTCGGCGACCCGCGTGCACGCGGGCGAGTCCGACAGCGGCTCGGCCGCGACCGGGCCGCGCCGCCGCCCCGTGGTGTTCGACGAGGACGACGATCTCGACGTGCCCGACTTCCTCAAGTGACCCGAACCGCACAGTGACCCGAACCGCAGTGACCCCGAACCGCACAGTGAGCCGCGAAGCGAGCCGCGAGTGATCGAGACCGTCGCGCTGGCGGAGGGCGTCGGCGCCGCGTTCACCGCGCGGGCCGGCGGCGTCAGCACCGCCCCCTACGACTCCCTCAACCTCGGCGGCGCGGTCGGCGACGACCCGGCCGCCGTCCGCGCCAACCGGCGGCACGTCGAGGAGACCCTCGGCATCGCCCCCGGGCGCACCGTCTGGATGCGCCAGGTGCACGGTGCCGACGTGCGCGTCGTCACCGCCGCCGGCGCGCCCGCGCCCGCGGAGCCGCCGGCGGTCGACGCGATCGCCACCACCGTTCCCGGGGTGGCGCTGGCCGTCCTGGTCGCCGACTGCGCGCCGGTGCTGCTGGCCGACCCCGTGGCCGGCGTCGTGGGCGCCGCGCACTCGGGACGTCCCGGCACCGCGGCCGGGGTCGTGCCGGCCCTGGTCAAGCGGATGCTGGAGCTGGGCGCCGAGCCCGCCCGGATCGCCGCCGCGATCGGCGCCGCGGCCTGCGGCGAGTGCTACGAGGTGCCCGCCGCGATGCGCGACGAGGTCGCCGCCGTCGTCCCCGCCGCCCATGCCACCACCCGCGCAGGCACGCCGGGCCTGGACATCCGGGCCGGGGTCGTCGAGCAGCTCGCCGCCGCCGGCGTGACGGACGTGCGGGTCGACCCGCGCTGCACGATCGAGACCCCCGGGCTGTACTCGTACCGCCGCGAGGGCCGCACCGGGCGGTTCGCCGGTTATGTCTGGCTCGATGGCGCCGCCGGGCGGTCCGCCGATGCCTGAGACGCCGCACGAGTCCGCCGAGCCCGCCGGGTTCGCGGCGCCCGCCGAGGCCGCGGCGGAGCGGCGCGCCGAGCTGGCCGCCAACCTCGCCGACGTCCGCAAGCGGATCGCCGCGGCCAGCGCCGCCGCCGGACGCGGCACCGGTGAGATCACCCTGGTGGCGGTGACCAAGACCTTCCCGGCCTCCGACGTCCGGCTGCTGGCCGGGCTGGGCCTCACCGACGTGGCCGAGAACCGCGACCAGGAGGCCGCGCCCAAGGCCGCCGCGACCGCGGACCTCCCGCTCACCTGGCATTTCGTCGGGCAGCTGCAGAGCAACAAGGCCCGGTCCGTGGCGGGCTACGCCGATGTGGTGCAGTCGGTCGACCGGCCCAGGCTCGTGACCGCCCTGTCCGCCGCGGCGGTGGGGCTCGGCCGCGAGCTGCGCTGCCTGGTCCAGGTCTCCCTGGACGAGCCCGTCCCCGGCGGGCGGGCCCGCGGCGGCGTCGCGCCGGACCGCGCGGCGGAGCTGGCCGGCGCCGTGGCCGCGGCCGAAGGGCTGGTGCTGGACGGGGTGATGGCCGTCGCGCCGCTGGACGCCGACCCCGGCCCGGCCTTCGAACGGCTGGCCGGCGTCGCGGCGGAGATCAGGAGCGCGCACCCCGGCGCCGCCGTGATTTCGGCGGGAATGAGCGGGGATCTGGAGCCCGCGATCGCGTGTGGCGCGACACACCTACGGATCGGTACGGCGTTGCTCGGCGGCCGACGGGCAATCGTCAGGTAATGTCCCCCCAGTGGTACCTGCCGAAACGGCAGGCCACGAAGACGGAGCAGTCCGACGGCGGTGCCGGGGCCACAGGACGACGGAGGGCATATGGCCAGCGCGATGCGCAAGATGGCGGTCTACCTCGGCCTTGTGGAGGACGACCGCTACGACGACAAGTACGACTACGACGAGTACGAGGCGTACGACGACGACACCGACCCGGGACAGGGCCGGCAGGGCCGGCTCCGCGAGGAGGAATCCGGCGGTCAGCTTACCCGAGCCGAGGATGCCGCGGACCGTGATCGCGATCATCACGCCTCAACGGCCGCCGAGCGCCGCTCCGTGGCGCTCTACGAGTCGGGTACCACCGACCTCGCCCGGATCACTACGCTGCACCCAAGGACCTATAACGAGGCGAGGACCATCGGGGAGCACTTCCGTGAGGGGACACCGGTCATCATGAACCTGACCGAGATGGTCGACAGCGACGCCAAGCGCCTGGTCGACTTCGCGGCGGGTCTGGTGTTCGGCCTGCACGGGAGCATAGAGCGTGTTACGAACAAGGTGTTCCTGCTGTCACCCGCCAATGTGGAGGTGACGGCGGAGGACAAGGCCCGGATGGCAGAACGAGGGTTCTTTAACCAGAGCTGACAGCCCACATGTGAGAGTGTCTTCGTGACAATCGTTGGAACCGTACTGACGACCGTCCTCTACATCTTCCTCCTGTTCCTGATCGGGAGGCTGATCCTGGAGGTCCTTCAGTCGTTCGCGCGGTCGTGGCGTCCGACCGGTGTGGTGCTGGTGATCGCCGAGACCACGTACACCATCACCGATCCGCCACTGAAACTCCTGAGACGTTTCATCCCGCCCATCCGTCTGGGTAACGTGGCCTTGGACCTCAGCTTCACCGTCCTCATCCTCGTGGTCTGGATCATGATCATCTTCGTGAGGACGCTCTGATCGGATACCGTCCTTTGGACATGACTCCAAGCGCGCCAAGGAGACGAACATGCCCCTGACACCCGCCGATGTGCGGAACAAGCAGTTCAGTACCACCAGGCTGAGGCCGGGGTACGACGAGGAGGAGGTGGACGCCTTCCTCGACGAGGTCGAGGCCGAGCTGGACCGCCTCATCCAGGAGAACGAGGAACTGCGGGCCAAGCTGGCGGAGTGCCTGCGCGGCAAGGTTCCCGCGATGGCCGCGCCGATCGTGGAGCCCAAGCCCGATGTGGCCAAGATCCCCGAGCCGCCCCGGCCGCCCGAGCCGCCGCAGCCGCAGCCGCAGCGGGAGCCCGAGCCGGTGATGGGCGGCGGGCTGGGCATGGCGCCCGCGCCGTCCGGCGAGGACAACATGGACACCGCGGCACGCGTGCTGGCGCTGGCGCAGCAGACCGCCGACCAGGCGATCGCCGACGCCCGCCGGGAGGCCGACGAGACGCTGGGCCGCGCCCGCCGCGAGGCCGAGGAGATCCTCGGCAAGGCGCGCCGGCAGGCCGACCAGATCGTCAGCGAGGCCCGGTCCCGCGCCGAGGCCCTCGACCGCGACGCCCAGGAGCGGCACCGCCAGGTGATGGGCTCGCTGGTGCAGCAGCGCGAGGAGCTCGAGCGCGAGGTCGACAACCTGCGCGCGTTCGAGCGGGAGTACCGCAGCCGACTCAAGGTCTACCTCGAGGGGCAGCTGCGCGACCTGGAGGCCGGCAGCACCGAGACCGGAGGGTTCCCCGCCGTGCCCGCCGGCCCTGGGCAGACCGCCCCGCAGCCGCAGGGCGGACCTCCGACCGGCCCGCAGAGCGCGATCCCGCACGAGAACCGCAACGGCGCCCCCGGTGCGTCCGGTCCCGGCACCTTCGGGTCCCCCGCCGAGCCGGCCCAGCACACCCAGCAGGTCCAGCACTCGGCCACCGGCGCGTTCCACGCGGGCGGCGACAACCCGCCGCACGAGAGGCACTGAGGGCGCCCGCGCGGGCGATAGTGTCTTCCCGTTCGCCGCGCCGCGGATGGCGCAGCCGCCATCCCGGCGGCGCTTCGGAGATCCGCCTGTGAAGGGGGAGAGACCCTGTGATCATCCTGAGTGGCGTCCTCGTCGTCGTGGCGATAGCCCTGCTGGTGGCGGGCATCGTCGGCGGCAGCGGAGAGAGCGCGCAGGTCCTCGGGCTGGACGCGCTGGTGGTGATCTACGTGTCGATCGCCGTCAGCATCGTGTCCGCCCTGTGCCTGTCCATCGGGGTGTTCCTGAGACGCAAGGAGCTGTTCGGCCCGGGTGCGTCCGCCGCCACCGCCAAGAAGACCCGGCGGCCCGGCACGACCAAGGCCAAGGGCCGTAAGAAGACGGAGCGTCCCGTGCCCGCCGCGGGTCGTGCGAAGACCCCCGCCGCCCCCGCCGCGGACGATGACGCGGTGGAGATCCCGCCGCAGCCCGCCGAGGTCCCCGACGCCGCGGTGGTGTACGTGGTACGCGGCCGCAAGCGCTACCACCTCGACACCTGCCGCCAGCTCGCCGGTCGCGACCGGGACGAGCTCACCTACGCGGAGGCGAAGGAGGAGGGCTTCAGCTCCTGCACCGCCTGCATGCCCGACACCGCGCTGGCCGCGCGCGCCGCGGTCTCGGTGCCCGCGGGCCCGGGCGCCAGGCCCGCCGACGCCGGCACCGCCACGGCCAAGACCATCGAGTCCAAGGCGGTCGCGGCCGAGCCCGCCGGGTCGGAGACCGCCGACTCCAGGACCGCCGAGGTGCCCGCCCCGTCCCCGGAGCCGCCCGTCGAGGCCGGATCCGGCCACGCGTCCTCCGCCACGGCGGCCTTCCCGCCGGCCTGGCCCACTCCCGGCGCCACCCCGCCCGAGACGGCGGCCGACATCCCGGCCGGCGCCCCGTCGTCCGCCACGGCCGCGGGCGACCCCGTGCCCGACGACGGTGACGACGTGCTGGTGCGCATCCTCAGCGGCACCAAGCGCTACCACCGCGTCGAGTGCGCCCTGATCGAGGACATCGGCGACGACACCGAAGACCTGGAGTCGCTGACCCGCGCCGAGGCCAAGTCCCGGGGCTGCACCCCCTGCCTGGTCTGCCAGCCCGACCGCCTCAGCGCCTGACGCCGCGCTCCGCCGCGATCATCCGCGGCGGCGGGACTCCCGCAGCCTGCGCAGGTGGTCACGGCGTTCGTCGCGGGTCCGGCGGATCTCCCGGCGGTGCTCCTCGTGCATCTGGAGGCGCTCCTCGCGGTGCTCTCGCAGCTCCCGGTGGCGGTGCTCGCGCCGCTCTCGGTGTTCCCAGTGGCGGTCGGAGCGCTTCTCGCCCATCTCGCGGCGGGACGCGGTGACGCCGCCGAACAGCACCATCCCGCTCACCCGGATCACCGGGGCGTCGGGGGCGACGGTGTCGTCCTCGGGCAGGTCGACGCCGCCGAACACCGCGGACACGGAGCTGACCAGCCGCACGCCCGGCGGAATCGTGATGTCGACGCCGCCGAAGACGCAGGTGACGTTCACCAGGACCTCGCGCTGGGAGAGCACCGCCTGGCGGAAGTCCAGCTCGGCGCCGCCGAAGACGCAGGTGACGGTGGTGGCCGGCTCGACCAGCCAGCGGCCCCGGCGCTCGGCCCCGGCGAAGAACGCCACGATGGAGGTGGACTGCGGTTCGGGCGGCGGGAGGCTCGGCTCCTTCTCGAGCCGGACCCGCGGCTCGGCGGGCGCCGCCGCGGGCCGCCCGGGGGCGGCCGGCAGGTCGCTGAGGACGGGCTCCAGCTCGGCGTAGGTCTTGGCGCGGTACACCACGTCGATGCGCTCGGCGTGCTCCTCCGGCGTGATGCGCCCCTCGGCCAGGGCCTCGCGGAGGCGGTCGGCGACCCGGTCGCGGTCGGCGTCGGAGGCGCGCAGCTCGGAGCCGGCGGGCGTCTTGGTCTCCGGGGCCGGTTCGGAGGGCTCAGTCGGGTTCACGCGACCCATCATCGCAAACGCGATGTGTCTCGAATAGGCCTTCGGCGGCTTTCGTCGGCGCCGCGGCACCCGGCGCTCGCGGCGCGGCTCGAAAGCCGCCGAAGGCCCGCCGCCGTCAGGCCTTGCGGAGCCAGAAGGTCAGGCCGAGCTCATCGTCCCGCTGGGCGGGCAGGTCCAGCTCGGGACGGCCCTCCAGCACGCTCTCGGCCAGCACCTCGCCCGCCAGCTCGGCCCCGTGCGCCCGCAGCGCCTCGGCCAGGTCGTCGCCGGCGGCCCGCCACCACAGCTCGATCCGGTCGGTGACCTCCAGCCCGCTGGACTTGCGGCCGTCCTGGACGAGCCGCACCGCCTCCCGGACCAGCCCCGCGCGGCGCAGCTCGGGGGTGACGGTGAGGTCGAGCGCGACGCTCTCGCCGCCGGCGCTCTCCACCGCCCAGCCGGTGCGCGGCCGCTCGGTGACGATCACTTCCTCGGGGGAGAGGCCGACCGGGCCGAGGTCCTGGGCCTCCACCGTGACCGAGCCGCCGCCGCGCAGCGCGGCGACCAGGTCGGCGGCGTCGGCGGCGGCCACCGCCTTGGCCACCTTCGGGGTGTCCTTGGCGAACCGCTTGCCCAGCTCGCGGAAGTTGGGCTTGACCTCGTACACGACCAGGTCGCCGCCGATCGAGGACAGCTCCTCGAACGCCTGGACGTTCAGCTCCTCGGCGATCTGCGCGCGCAGCTCCGCGGGAAGCGCGGCCCAGCCCTGAGCGCCCACCAGGGCGCGTCCGAGGGGCTGCCGGGTGCGGACACCGCTGCCGGCCCGGGCGGCCCGTCCCAGCTCCACCAGGCGCCGGACGAGGGCCATCTGGGACGACAGGGCGGCGTCCAGGAGGTCCTCCCGCACGGCCGGGAAGTCGGCCAGGTGGACCGACTCGGGGCCGTCGGCCGGGCGGATGACGTTCCACACGTAGTCGGTGAGGAACGGCACCATCGGGGCCATGAGCCGGGTCAGGCTCTCCAGGCACTCGTAGAGCGTGGCGAACGCGGCCGAGCCGCCGGGCGTGCCGGGCCCCTCCCAGAACCGCCGCCGGGACCGCCGCACGTACCAGTTGGACAGGTCGTCGACGAACTCGGCGAGCCGGCGGCCCGCCGCGGCCGTGTCGAACCGCTCGAGGGCCGCGTCGACCTCGCCGATCGTCCGGTGCAGTTCGGCCAGGGCCCAGCGGTCCAGCAGCGGCCGGTCGGCCGGGGCGGGCGCCTCGGCCATGCGCTCGGGCGTCCACGCCTGGCCCTGCGCCTCCGCCGCGTTGGCGTACAGGACCAGGAAGGAGGCGGTGTTCCAGTACGTGAGGAGCACCTTGCGGACGATCTCCTCCAGGGCGCCGTGGCCGACCCGGCGGGCCGCCCAGGGCATGCCGTTGGCGAGCATGAACCAGCGCAGCGCGTCGGCGCCGTGCTCGTCCATCAGCGGGATGGGCCGCAGCACGTTGCCCAGGTGCTTGCTCATCTTGCGGCCGTCCTCGGCCAGGATGAGCCCCAGGCACAGCACGTTCTCGTAGGAGGACCGGTCGAAGACGAGCGTGCCGACCGCCATCAGGGAGTAGAACCAGCCGCGGGTCTGGTCCTGGGCTTCGCAGATGTACTGGGCCGGGTAGGACGCCTCGAAGACCTCTTTGTTGCGGTGGGGGGCTCCCCACTGCGCGAACGGCATGGAACCCGAGTCGTACCAGGCGTCGATGACGTCCGGTACACGGCGCGCCTCCTCCCCGCACTCGGGACAGGGGAGCGTGACGTCGTCGACATAGGGGCGGTGGGGGTCGAGCTTGGACAGGTCCTGCCCGGCCAGCTCGCCCAGCTCTTCCAGGGAACCCACGCAGGTGATGTGGTTCTCGTCGGCGCCGCACACCCACAGCGGCAGGGGCGTGCCCCAGTAGCGGCTGCGCGACAGCGACCAGTCGACGTTGTTGCGCAGCCATTCCCCGTACCGGCCGTGCTTGACCGTCTCGGGGAACCAGTTGGTCTTCTCGTTCTCCTCCAGCAGCCGGTCCTTGACGGCGGTGGTGCGGATGTACCAGGACGGCAGCGCGTAGTACAGGAGCGCCGTGTGGCAGCGCCAGCAGTGCGGGTAGCTGTGCTCGTAGTGACTGCCGCGGTACAGCAGCCCGCGCGCGCGCAGGTCTTCGGTCAGGGCCTCGTCGGCGTCCTTGAAGAACTTGCCGCCGACCAGCGGCACGTCCGGGAGGAAGCGGCCGTCGGGCCCGATCGGGTTGACGACCGGCATGCCGTAGCGCTTGCACACGGCCATGTCGTCGCCGCCGAACGCGGGCGCCTGGTGGACCAGGCCGGTGCCGTCCTCCACGGTGACGTAGTCGCCCAGGACGACGTAGTGCGCGTCGGGGATGTCGACCAGGTCGAACGGCCGCCTGTAGGCGGTGCGCTCCAGCTCGGCGCCCTGGAAGGAGGCCAGCCGCTCGGCCCCCTCCCCAAGGGCCTGCTCCAGCAGCGGCTCGGCCACCACGAGCACCTCGTCGGACCCGGCCGGACGCGCGGCCACGTAGGTGACCTCGGGGTGCACGGCCACCGCGGTATTGGACACCAGCGTCCACGGCGTGGTCGTCCAGATGAGCAGGGACGCGCCCAGCTCGGCCAGGGGGCCGGAGGTCGCGGGCATCCGCACGTACACCGAGGGGCTGGTGATGGTCTCGTACCCGCCGGGCTGGCCCAGCTCGTGGTCGGACAGGCCGGTGCCGCAGCGCGGGCAGTACGGCGTGATGCGGAAGTCGCGGAACAGCAGCCCCTTGTCGAAGACGACCTTCAGGGACCACCAGACGGCCTCGACGTACTCGGAGTCCATGGTGCGGTACGCCTGGGCGGTGTCCACCCAGAAGCCCATCCGCTCGGACATCTCCTCGAAGGCGTCCACGTGCCGCAGCACCGACTCCCGGCAGCGCGCGTTGAACTCGGCGATGCCGTAGGTCTCGATGTCCTTCTTCCCGGTGAGGCCGAGCTCCTTCTCCACCGCCACCTCGACGGGCAGCCCGTGGCAGTCCCAGCCGGCCTTGCGGGGGACGTGGTAGCCCTTCATGGTGCGGTAGCGCGGGAAGACGTCCTTGAACACCCGGGCCTCGACGTGATGCACCCCGGGCATGCCGTTGGCGGTGGGCGGACCCTCGTAGAACAGCCAGCGGGGGCCGGACGCGGTGCGCTCCAGCGACCGCTCGAACACCTTCGCCCGCCCCCAGCGGTCGAGCATCTCCCGCTCCAGGGCGGGCAGATCGACCTGCGCGGGCAGGGGCGGGAATTTGCGGGTCACGGGGCGGACCTCCGGATCGACGTGAACGGGACGGCACGTGGACCGGAGGGACGAGACGCCCGCCTGGCTGCGCGCCGGGCCGGATCCCGCGGTACCACCCTCCTTGACCGCGCCGGGACGGCGCGATCCGCTTCGTTCGAGTCTCGGCTGCCGGTTCTACCGCGCCCGGCCCGCGCCCCGGCGGGCCGTCCCCGGAGGGCGGCCGCGGTGCGGTCCGGCGGTTCTTCCGGCGGCTCCGGGGTGATCAGACCGCCGGGCTCGCCCCCGGGCTCGCACCGTCCCCGGGTCGCTCATGGCTGCGTACGGCGGCAGGTGTCCCCATCACGGCCTGCCGACTTGACTGCTCGCTGAGACACTAACGCACGCACGCGCAAAACTCTTCCCATTTCCCCGGCGGAAAGCCCCCTCGGGACCGTAGCGATGCAGGTGAAAGCGCAGATTGTGGCGGTCGCGGGGTTCTCGGCGCGCCGTCACGGGGCATATGCGGCCTGTAATGGACCCAGGTTGTTTGCCGTGCCGCGAAAGGGGACCTATGCTGCCCGCACTGCCTGTCGAGGAGACCAGCGCGAGGGGGGCCGACATGGCCGGCGCGGGGAGAGGCGAGCATCCGGTCGCCCGCGTATCCAGCTCCCAGAGCACAGCCGCCGCGACGAACACGTCCGGCCCATCCGGCACGTCTGGAACGTCCGGCGCGCCGGACACCGCCCCCGCCGCCAAGCGCGCCAAGCCCTCCGACAAGCCGGCCAAGGAGGCCGCCAAGCGCGCCAAGCCCGCGGCGAAGACGCCGGCGGCCAAGCGCGCCAAGCCGTCCCGCGGCTCGTCCGCGCGCGGCACGGAGGCCGAGAAGGCCCCCGCGGGCCGCTCCGCGGAGGAGGGGGCCACCGAGCACCACGTCCGGAGGGCCGCGCCGGCCGGTACCGCGCGGCCCGGCGGCGGGGCGGCGGCCAAGGCCGCGACGCTGCCCGTCCGCGAGGGCGAGGACCGCTGGACGGCGGCCGAGCTCGCCGAGGTGCGGGCCGGGCTGGAGCGGCAGATCGCCGCGCTGGAGGCCGAGATCGCCGCCTCGACGAGCCAGATCGCCGAGGGCGACGCCGCCGACGGCGCGGGCGACGACCAGGCCGACACCGGCGCCAAGACCTACGAGCGCGAGCACGAGCTCGCCTTGACCTACAATTCGCGTGACCTGCTCGCCCAGTCCGAGCGGGCCGTCCAACGGATCGACGCGGGCACGTACGGGATATGCGAGTCCTGCGGGAAGCCGGTAGGCAAGGCGCGCCTGCAGGCCTTCCCCCGTGCGACGCTATGCGTGTCATGCAAACAACGCGAGGAACGTCGCTGAACGACGAAGACAACCCCAAGAGCGAGTCCGGGGGATCCGCCGGATCACCTCGGCCGCGCCGTGTCGGAGTACTGATCGCGGTCGCCCTGGTCGCGCTGTCCCTGGACGTCGTGACCAAGGTCACCGTGGTGGCCACGCTCCAGGACCGCGAGCCCATCCGGCTGCTGGGCGGCCTGCTGACGCTGCACGGCGCCACCCGCAACAGCGGCGCCGCGTTCTCCATCGGCACCGGCTACACGGCCGTGTTCACGCTGATCGCCACCGGAGTGGTGATCGCCATCCTGCGCACCGCCCGCAACCTGCGCTCGGCGCCCTGGGCGGTGTGCCTGGGCCTGATGCTGGGCGGCGCGGTCGGCAACCTGATCGACCGGATGCTGCGCGCCCCGGCCCCGCTGAAGGGCCACGTCGTCGACTGGATCGAGGTGCCGAACTGGCCGGTGTTCAATCTGGCCGACTCGGCGATCGTCTGCGGCGGTGCGCTGGCCGTGCTGCTGGCCGCCCGCGGCCTGCAGATCGACGGCACCCGGGTCACCGGCAAGGAGGGCGAGCAGGACGCCGACGAGCCCGGCGAGACGAGTGACACCGGCGAGCCCGGCGAACCCGGCAGACCCGGAGAGCCCGCCGAGCCCCGCGGGGACGGCGGGAAGGGCGACGGCGCGGACGCAGATCCCGATTCCGCCCCGGCATCGGGGGAGAAGGGCTGATGGCGGACATGCGCAGCCTCCCGGTCCCCGACGGCCTGGAGGGCGAGCGGGTCGACGCGGCGCTGGCGCGGCTGTTCGGCCTCTCCCGCAGCCGGGCGGCCGAGATCATCGCGGCCGGTGACGTCCTGCTCGACGGCGGCACGGTGGCCAAGTCCGACCGCGTGCACGGCGGCGCCTGGCTGGAGGTGACGCTCCCGCCGCCGCCGACCGCGCCCGCCCCGGTGGCCGAGCCGATCCCGGGCATGGCCGTCCTCTACGAGGACGACGACATCGTCGTGGTCGACAAGCCGACCGGCGTCGCCGCCCACCCCACCACCGGCTGGAACGGCCCCACCGTGCTCGGCGGGCTGCTCGGGGCCGGGCACACGGTCGCCACCAGCGGCGCCGCCGAGCGGCAGGGCATCGTCCACCGGCTGGACGCCAACACCACCGGGGCGATGGTCGTCGCCAAGAGCGAGGTGGCCTACTCCCGGCTGAAGCGGGCGTTCAAGGAGCGCACCGTCGACAAGCGCTACCAGGCGCTGGTGCAGGGGCATCCCGACCCGTTCCGCGGCACCATCGACGCCCCCATCGACCGGCACCCCTCGGGCGACGGCAGGTTCGCCGTCGTGGCGGGCGGCAAACCGTCGGTCACCCACTACGACACGGTCGAGGCGTACCGGGCGGCGACACTGCTCGACATCGACCTGGAGACGGGCCGCACCCACCAGATCCGCGTGCACATGTCCGCCGTCCGCCACCCGTGCGCGGGCGACCTGGCGTACGGGGCCGACCCGACGCTGGCCGCCCGGCTGGGGCTGCGGCGGCAGTGGCTGCACGCGGCGCGGCTGGGCTTCGAGCACCCGACCACGGGTGAACGGGTCGAGTTCGTGAGCCCCTACCCCGACGATCTCGCCCGCGCCCTGGAGATCATCCAGGCCGAGTCGTAGCCGGCGAGGCCGGGCGGCCGCTCAGGCGAGCAGGCGCAGCCCGGCCGCGACGGCGGCGGCCGCGGCGAGCACGACCAGGAACGGCGCCCGCAGCAGCAGCGCCGCGACGGCCGCCGCGAGCCCGGCCAGCCGCGGGCCGTCGAACTCCAGCGTCCGGCCGTCCGGGGCCAGCGCCTGGACGGCGATCAGCGCGGTCAGCAGCGCCACTGGGACCAGGTCGGTGAACCGGCGCACGCGCGGGTCGTCCAGCACCCGCTGAGGGGTGACCAGGCCGCCCAGCTTGAGCAGGTAGCAGCCGACCCCGGTGGCGATCACCGCGATCCACACGCTCATGACCCCGCCCTCTCGCCGGGCCGGACGACAGCGATCAGCGCCGCCACCGCTGCGAGCATCACCGGGACCCCGGCGGGCAGCAGCGGGGTGGTCGCCAGCGCGATCACCGCGGCGGCGCCGGCGACCCGGCCCTCGGTACGGCCCGCGGTGAGCCGCGGCCACAGCAGCGCCAGGAAGACCGCGGGGCCGAGCACGTCCAGCCCGAGCGCCTCGGGGTCGCCGAGCCGGGCCGCGCCCAGCCCGCCCAGCAGCGTGGTCAGGTTCCAGGTGAGGTAGATGCTGATCGCGGTGACGTAGAAGCCGATCCGCGCGGTGGCCCGGTCGGGCTGCGCACCGGCGACCGCGGTGGTCTCGTCGATGACCACGTGCGCGGTGAGCAGCCGCCGCACGCCCCGTACCCGCAGCAGCCCGGCCAGCCGCAGCCCGTACAGGGCGTTCCGGCCGCCGAGCAGCACCGCGCCCAGCGCGCCGGTCGCCAGGTTGCCGCCGGCGCCGATCACGCCGACCAGGGCGAACTGCGAGGCCCCGGTGAAGGCCAGCAGGCTGAGCGCGCACGCCTGCGCCACCGTCAGCCCGGCGGTGATCGCCGCCGCCCCGAAGGCCAGGCCGGAGACCCCGACCGCCAGCCCCACGCTCAGGCCGTCCCGTACCGCCGCGGACTCCCCCGAACCGGCCGATTCCATCACTTCCATGCCGGGGACGCTAGCCGCCGGCCCCGGCCGGGTCTTGAACGTTCTTGCACTCCGAATGCGACGGGCACAGCTCTCCGGCGCCGGCGCGCTCGCGTTCGGCGGCGTCCAACCCCGCCTCGATGACCGCGTTCATGATCCGCGCGAGATGGCCGGGGTCGAGCGAGGGCGCGTGCGGGGACATGGCGGCGACGATCCGGCGCTCGCGGTCGGGGTCGCGGCCTGCGAAGCCGCCGACGGGCTTGAGCCGCTGGACGACCCCCGCCACCGCGGCGCGGCGCTCCAGCAGGGCGGCGAGCACGGTGTCGATCCCGTCGATGGCGGCGCGGGCGTCGTCGACCGTGGCCAGGTCCTCGGTACGGGGGAGCGCCACGGTCAGCTCGTCCCGGGCGGCCGTCGGCCCGCTGGGGGCCCTGTGGTCGGTGGTCATGGCGGGTGTCCCTCTCTCGGGGCGGCCCCGCCGGAGAGGGTGGTGCCCGTCCATGCCCGGGGCCGCGGTCTCGAACGCGAAAGGCGGAGCCCCTCGCTGAGGGCTCCGCCTTTGGCCGGCTCCGGGGTCGTCGCTCAGGTCGCGCCGACCGGCTCGCCCGGAGCCGGCTGCGTAAACCTGGGATAGCGACGTTCCACGCCCTCGATCTTAGGCCCCGGGGCCGCCCGCCGCCGACCAACGGGACGATCGTCCCACTCCATGAGACGGCGATGGGGCGGCGACGCGCCGGGCCCGGTGGCTACGATGACCGGCATGACCGGCGAGGTCGCGCATTATTGGAGCAACTCGGCGCTGCCCGGGGTCGACCTGCTGCGCGCCCGCTTCGTGACCCACCGGTTCAGCAGGCACGCCCACGACGGGTACGCCATCTTCCTGATCGAGTCCGGGGTGGAGGAGTTCGAGCACGGGGGGAGCGTCGAGCGCGCCGGGGCCGGGGCGCTGGGGGCCGTCAACCCCGGCGTCGTGCACACCGGGTACGCGGGGGTGCCCGAGGGCTGGGCCTACCGCGTGCTGTACCCGTCGATCGAGGTGATGAGCGGCATCGCCGCCGACCTGGGCGCGCCCGCGGGCACGCCGTTCTTCCCCGACCCGGTCGTCCGGGATCCGGAGGCGGCCAGGCTGCTGCGCGCCGTGCACCGGTCCGGCGAGCACGGGGACGCGCTGGCGACCTCCTCGCTGTTCCGCGCGGCCGTCGCGGGCCTGCTGCGCCACGCGCGGCCCCGCACGGGCATCGGCGGGGAGGCCGGGGGAGTGGCCGAGCGGATGCCCGCGGCCGTCCGGGCCGCGCGGGAGATCCTGCACGCGGACCTGCTGGACCCGCCCTCCCTGGAGGCGCTGGCCGAGGCGGTCGGCGCCGGCGCGTTCCCGCTGCTGCGGGCGTTCCGGGCGGCCACCGGCCTGCCGCCGCACGCGTACCTGAACCAGGTCCGGGTGCGGGAGGCGCGGCGGCTGCTGGACGCGGGGCTGCGTCCGGCGGAGGTCGCGGCCCGCACCGGGTTCGCCGATCAGGCCCATCTGACCAGGCATTTCAAGCGGACGGTCGGTGTCCCTCCCGGCGCGTACCGGGAGGCCCGCGCGCCGTGGTGACCGTCCGGCCGGCGCATTTCCGAGGGACCGAAACCGGACACGAATCGTATCTGCGTATGAGCCACATGTAACGGTCCGTCGGGGTTCAACCGGGCATCGGAGTGTCGGGGCCCGAGGGCTCGACCCGGAGGGTTAGGCTCTCAGGACCGCGTCATCCCGGACGCCGATCCGGGGTGGCGATCTTCCCCCGGGACCGGATACCGCCGCACGTGCCAGCCGCACGTGGGCGGTCGCATGCGACGACGCAGCACGACGCAACGGAGGCGCACGAGGCATGGCCGACTCGTTTGTCCATCTGCATGTTCATACGGAGTACTCGATGCTGGACGGTGCCGCCCGGCTGAAGCAGATGTTCGAAGAGGTCGGCCGGCAGGGCATGCCCGCGATCGCGATGACCGACCACGGCAACATGCACGGCGCCTACGACTTCCACAAGCAGGCGATGGCGGCCGGGGTCACTCCGATCATCGGCATCGAGGCGTACATGGCGCCGGAGTCGCGCTTCCACAAGAAGAAGGTCCAGTGGGGTGAGCCGAGCCAGAAGCGCGACGACGTCTCCGGTGGCGGCCTGATCAACCACAAGACGCTGTGGGCGCGTAACAAGGACGGCCTGCACAACCTGTTCAAGCTGTCCAGCCGCGCGTTCACCGAGGGCTTCGTCTTTAAGTACGCGCGGATGGACGAGGAGCTGCTGGCCGAGCACGCCGAGGGGCTGATGGCCACGACCGGCTGCCCGTCCGGCAAGGTCCAGACCCGGCTGCGGCTGGGCCAGTTCGACGAGGCGCTCAAGGCCGCCGCCACCTTCCAGGACATCCTCGGCAAGGAGAACTACTTCCTGGAGCTGATGGACCACGGCCTGGACATCGAGAAGCAGGTCCGGCAGGGCCTGATCGACATCGGCAAGAAGCTGAACATCCCGCCGGTGGTCACCAACGACTCCCACTACACCCATGAGAGCGAGGCCACCGCGCACGACGCGCTGCTGTGCGTCCAGGTGGGCAAGCAGCTGGCCGACCCCGACCGGTTCCGGTTCAACGGCAGCGGCTACTACATCAAGACGGCCGACGAGATGCGCGGCATCGACTCCTCCGACATCTGGGCCGAGGGCTGCCGCAACACGATGCTGATCGCCGAGCGGGTCGACGCCAAGGGCATGTTCGAGGCGCACGACCTGATGCCGCGGTTCCCGGTGCCCGAGGGTGAGACCGAGGAGACCTGGTTCCGCAAGGAGGTCTGGAAGGGGCTGGAGCGGCGCTTCCCCGGCGGCATTCCCGACGAGTACCGCAAGCAGGCCGAGTACGAGATGGGCGTCATCCTCGGCAAGGGCTACCCGTCGTACTTCCTCGTCGTGGCCGACTTCATCATGTGGGCCAAGGAGAACGGCATCCTGGTGGGCCCCGGGCGCGGCAGCGCCGCGGGCTCGCTGATCGCGTACGCGATGGGCATCACCGACCTCGACCCGCTCCCGCACGGGCTGATCTTCGAGCGGTTCCTCAATCCCGAGCGCGAGTCCATGCCCGACATCGACATCGACTTCCCTGAAGACCGGCGGGCCGAGGTCATCCGCTACACGACCGAGAAGTGGGGCGCCGACAAGGTCGCCTTCATCGCCACCTTCGGCACCATCAAGGCGAAGGCCGCCATCAAGGACGCGGGCCGCGTCCTGGGCTTCCCGTACGCGCTGGGCGACAAGATCTCCAAGGCGTTCCCGCCCGCCGTGATGGGCAAGGACATCCCGCTGTCGGGGATCTTCGACGACAAGCACCCCCGCCACGGCGAGGCCGGGGAACTGCGCAAGCTGTACGAGGAAGAGCCCGACGTCAAGCAGATCATGGACCTGGCGCAGGGCCTGGAGGGGCTGATCCGGCAGACCGGCGTGCACGCCGCGGGGATCATCATGAGCGGCGAGACCATCACCGACCACGTCCCGATCATGCGTCGGGACGCCGACGGCGCGATCATCACGCAGTTCGACTACCCGACCTGCGAGACGCTGGGCCTGCTGAAGATGGACTTCCTGGGCCTGCGCAACCTGACGATCATCGATGACGCGCTCAAGGGGATCAAGCAGAACAAGGGCATCGACGTCAACCTGCTCGAACTGGAGCTGACCGACCCGAAGACCTACGAACTGCTGGGCCGCGGCGACACCCTCGGGGTGTTCCAGTTCGACGGCGGCCCGATGCGGTCGCTGCTGCGGCTGATGAAGCCGGACAACTTCGAGGACATCTCCGCGGTAGGCGCCCTCTACCGGCCCGGCCCGATGGGCGCCAACTCCCACACCAACTACGCGCTCCGCAAGAACGGCCAGCAGGAGATCACCCCGATCCATCCCCAGCTCGAGAAGCCCCTGGAGGAGATCCTCGGCACGACCTACGGCCTGATCGTCTACCAGGAGCAGGTCATGTCGATCGCCCAGAAGGTCGCGGGCTACACGCTCGGACAGGCGGACCTGCTCCGCCGGGCGATGGGCAAGAAGAAGAAAGAGGTCCTCGACAAGGAGTTCAAGCCGTTCTCCGAAGGCATGCGCGAGAACGGCTACAACGACGAGGCCATCAAGACGCTGTGGGACATCCTGGTCCCCTTCTCCGACTACGCGTTCAACAAGGCGCACAGCGCCGCCTACGGCCTGGTGTCGTACTGGACGGGCTACCTCAAGGCCAACTACCCCGCCGAGTACATGGCGGCGCTGCTCACCTCCGTCGGCGACGACAAGGACAAGAGCGCGCTCTACCTCAACGAGTGCCGCCGCATGGGCCTCAAGGTGCTGCCGCCCGACGTCAACACCTCCGCCGCCGACTTCACCCCGATGGGCGACACCGAGATCCGCTTCGGCCTGTCGGCCGTCCGCAACGTCGGCACCAACGTGGTCGAGGGGATCATCGCGGCGCGCAAGGAGAAGGGCGCCTACACCGACTTCAACGACTTCCTCAACAAGGTCCCGCCGATCGTGTGCAACAAGCGGGTGGTGGAGTCGCTGATCAAGGCCGGGGCGTTCGACGAACTGGCGCACAAGCGCAAGTCGCTGCTGATGGTGCACGAGCAGGCGATCGACTCGGTCATCGACATCAAGCGCAAGGAAGCGATCGGCCAGGACTCGCTGTTCGGCGCGCTGGAGGACGACGGCGGCGAGGACGCCTTCGCGGTCGCGATCCCCGACGGCGACGACTGGGACAAGTCCACCCTGCTGGCCTTCGAGCGGGAGATGCTGGGCCTCTACGTCTCCGACCACCCGCTGCTGGGCGTCGAGCACATCCTCGACAAGGAGGCCGACGCCGGCATCGGCACCCTGACCGAGGGCGGCGCGGCCGACGGCACGATCGTCACGGTCGCGGGCCTGCTGTCGGGCCTGCAGCGCAAGGTGACCAAGACGGGCAACTCGTGGGCGATGGCGAGCCTGGAGGACCTGTCCGGCGTCATCGAGGTGATGATCTTCCCGTCGTCGTACCAGCTGTGCTCCACCCTGCTGGCCGAGGACGCGATCCTGGTGGTCAAGGGCAAGCTGGACCGGCGCGAGGACGTGCCCAAGCTGATCGCGATGGAGGTCACCCAGCCCGACCTCACCATCACCGACGCCCAGGGCCCGTTCTCGGTCACCCTCCAGATCGGCCGCTGCACCCCGCCGCTGGTGTCGCGGCTCAAGGAGGTCCTGGTCACCCATCCGGGCACGTCCGAGGTGCACCTGCACCTGCAGAACGGGCCACGGACCACAGTGGTCCGCCTCGACGACAGGCTGCGCGTCGCACCGTCCCCCGCACTGATGGGCGACCTGAAACAACTCCTCGGCCCATCCTGCCTGAGCTGAAAGTGCCGCGTCACCTGGGGGCTGTGTCTATCCGGGGGGCCACCCCCCAGCCCCCTGCAACCCCCGGCAGGGGCTCCGCCCCCACACCCCCGTGGGGCTTCGCCCTTTAGAACACATCCATCCGTAAGGGGCCCAGCCCTTCGCATCCTGGCGGGGCGGGGTCAGAGGCCGGCGGGGGTGAGGTGGGCCTGCCAGTCGATGAACCGGCCCAGGCCGTCGAAGAGGGCGCGGGCGGTGCCGCCGCCGGGGAGCCGGATCTCGGTCACGCCGTCGCCCTCGCGGTAGGCCACCCGGTGCCGGCTGAGCAGCCGGGCCAGCGTCAGCCGCGGCTCGTGCGGGAACAGGCTGACCGCGTTCATCAGCAGGCGGGGGACGGGGACCGGGTCCCACGCGGCGGGCGGCGCCTGCGGGTCGTCCACGTGCAGGTAGGCCGAGCCGCCGTCGTATCCGGCGCCGATGTAGCCGCTGCCGCCCAGCACGCCGCCGGCCGCCATCGCGATCAGTTCGCCGCCGTGCCCGGCGGGCCCCTCGTACCAGCTGAGGTCGACCTCGGGCGTGGTGAACTCGGGGATGCCCAGCCGGCGGCCGAGACCGCGGATGGCCAGGGTCGGCTCCACCGCGGGATGGTCGTCGCCGAACTGCGGATTCGCCCAGCCCCACAGCCAGGTGCGCTCGCGCGCCGCGTAGCTGCCCAGCAGCGACACCCGCACCGTGACCCCGCCGCTGGAATAGGTGCGGGCGGTCAGGTCGGCGCTCCAGTCCTCGCGGGGCAGGAACTCGGCGAGGGTCTCCTGCTGCTGGAGGACGACCGCGGCCAGGGCGGCGCCGAGGCGTTCGAACGCGGGACTGAATCCGGACATGTCGGGCACATTATCTCAGAGAATCGGGCCGCTCTGCGGCGTGAATCGGGCACCATTCGGTTGTCGATGGGCTGACCCGGTCAGGTTAGGCTTTCGCTGTCCCGGCCAACCGTCAAAGGAGCGAACGAAGTGCGGCGACCGACATGAGGCCCGTGTGGACCTGGGCGGTCACCACTCTGATCATCGCACTTCTCGGGCTCCCGGCCGGGCTGTTGTGGACGGAGATCTCCCCGAAGGTGACCTACATCGTCGTCCAAGGTCAGGCGCTTCTGGCCGAACCGGAAGGCCAGGGCCCGATCGGGGTGGACGGCCGGTTCGCGCTGATCGCCGTCGTGGCGGGCGTGCTGTGCGGCGCCGCGGCCTACTTGGCCGGCGGACGCGGCAACGACCTGCCGCTGGTCCTCGGGCTGGCGGCCGGCGGGCTGGCGGCGTCCCTGCTGGCCTGGCGGCTGGGCCACCAGATCGGCCTGGACGCCTTCCAGCGCGCGGTGCGGCGGGCGCCCGACGGCCGCACGGTCACCGGCGTCGCCCAGCTGCGCGCGACCGGGATCCTGGTGTTCTGGCCGCTGCTGGGCGTCGCCGTGTACGGGGTGCTGGAGGCGCTGGTGAAGCGGCTACCCGCGGGCGACCGGGGCGAGGCCGGCATCGGTCAGCCGGACCAGATCGGCGGGGGCCAGTTCGATCTGCAGGCCGCGCCGGCCGGCCGAGACGTAGACGGTCGGGAAGGCTGAGGCGGAGGAGTCCAGCACCGTCGGCAGCCGGCGGCGCTGCCCCAGCGGGCTGATCCCGCCGACCACGTACCCGGTGGCGCGCTCGGCGTCGCGCACCTCGGCCATCCGCGCCTTCTTCCCGCCCGCCGCCGCGGCGAGCGCCTTCAGGTCCAGCGACCCCGACACCGGCACGACCGCCACGGTGAGCGTCCCGTCGACGTCGGCCACCAGCGTCTTGAACAGCCGCTCGCGAGGGACGCCGAGCGCGTCGGCCGCGGCCTCACCGTAGGACTCGGCGGCGGCATCGACCTCGTACGGATGCAGCGCGTACTCGATCCCCGCCTTGGCCGCCGCCACCGTCGCGGGCGTCCCCTGCCCCTTGCCGTTCTTCGCCATGCCCCTCAGTCTGCAGTCAGTTGGGGTGGAAGGCGGCATCCAGGAACTGGCCCGCCGGGACGGTGGGCATCGCGTTGAGGAGGCGGTTCTCCCGGATCAGCAGGTGGTGCTCGGCGCGCAGCCGCAGCGCGGCGTCCTCGGCCTCCAGCAGGCGCTGCTTGTCGTGGCCGTCCAGCACGACCGCCGCGGCGATGAGGTAGGACAGCCGCACCGGGTCCTCGGGCAGCTCCACCGGCTCGGTGACCTCCGCGCCCGCGGCCGCGAGCCGGTGCCGGTACAGCTGGAACAGCAGCCGCACCCGGTGCGCCACCGGACCCGGGTCGGTACCCGGCTGCTCCGGCAGGAACTCCACCTCGCCGCACAGGTACGGCCGTGCCCGGTCCAGCTCCTTGATCCGGAACCGGGAGGCGCCGACCGTGACGAGGTCGTACCGGCCGTCGGGACGGCGTTTCACCCCCTGCAACTCGGCCACGCAGCCCACCTCCGCCAGCCGCAGCCCGGCGGTGTCGCCGACCTCGTGGCCCAGCTCGATGCCCACGACGCCCAGCCGCCGCGGCTCGGGCCGCTCCAGCAGGTCGCGCATCATCAGCAGGTAGCGGTCCTCGAACAGGTGCAGCGGGAGCACCAGGCCCGGGTACAGCACCGTGCCAAGCGGGAACAGCGGAAGCCGCTCGGTCACCGCATCCCCCACCCTCGCCTTCTGGCGTGCGTTCTTCGAAAGAGCGCTTCGCGGTCAGGGTACGTCCGCCGCGGCGATCTCGGTGGACGGGAATTCTCATAGTCTGAAGGAGGCATCGCGCATGGTCACCCCGGGCCAGATCGCCGCAAGCCGCCCGCCAGGCGGCCGGGAGCCCGTTAGCGTCGGCCCGAAACACACTGGAGGCCGCCGTGATGTGGCTCAACCTGATCTTCCTGAGTGTGGCGAGCCTGACCGTCGGATTCGTGCTCGGCTGGTTCGTCGCCTCCCCACGCCGCTGGACCGACCGCTTCGAGCCCGCGGAGCAGACGGACGACCTGTCGTCCTTCACCCGGCGCGCCTGACCCCGACCGGGCCACTCGCTCCGATTGGCCATGTTGCGCGAGATGCCGCCGGGCTAGCGTCGGCGGCATGCGAATACTCGTCGTCGACGCCTTCACCGACCGGCCCTTCGCCGGGAACCCCGCGGGGGTCTGCCTGCTGGACGTGCCCGCCGACCCCGCGTGGATGCAGCGGGTCGCCGCTGAGATGCGCCACTCGGAGACCGCCTTCGTCCGTCCCCTGGATGACGAGTTCGAGCTGCGCTGGTTCACCCCGACCGTCGAGATCGAGCTCTGCGGCCACGCCACCCTGGCCGCGGCGCACGCCCTGTACGAGACCGGTACCGTGCCGGACGGCCGCCCGATCCGTTTCCGTACGCTGCACAGCGGCGTGCTGACCGTGCGCACCGGGGCGACCGGCCTGCTGGAGATGGACTTCCCCGCCACCCCGCCCGAGCCGGTGCCGGTACCGGAAGGGCTGGCGGACGCGATCGGCGTCCCACCCGTCTGGACGGGCCGGAGCGCCCAGAACGACCTGCTGCTTGAACTCCCCGACGAGAAGACCGTACGGGAACTGGCCCCCGACATCCCAGCCCTGGCCGCCCTGGACGCCCGCGTTGTGATCGTCACCGCCCGGCCGGACCACCCGGCCGGCGGAAGCGACTTCGTGTCGAGGGTCTTCGGCCCGCGGGTCGGCTCCGATGAGGACCCGGTGACCGGCTCGGCGCACTGCGCCCTGGCCCCGTACTGGACAGGCAAGCTCGGCCGCCCTGACCTGCAGGGCCACCAGGTGTCCGAACGCGGCGGCCTGGTCCGCACCGAGCTGCGCGGCGACCGCGTCCTCCTCTCGGGCGACGCCGTCACAGTCCTGGACGGAGAACTAAGAGCCACCCCCGATACCAACAACACATGAACCCCGGGGTGGGTGTGCCCTGGAGCGAGCTTCCAGGCGAGCGCAGGGGTGCGCCCGCCCCGCCCGGGTGGTGTGGAGGGTCGCCCCTCCACAATGAATAGACTGTCCTGGTGATTTCCCGTATCGACCTGCGCGGGTCACTGCCCGGTGACCTGCGCTCCGTGCTGCCACGCGCCGAGTTCGACGTCGAGGCCGCCCTTGAGAAGGTGCGGCCGATTTGCGAGGGCGTGCGGCATAGGGGCTCGGCCGCGGTGCGGGAGTACACCAAGGACTTCGACGGCGTGGAGCTGGAGCGCGTCCGGGTTCCGGTCCAGGCGGTTCACGAGGCGCTGTCGGGGCTGGACCCGGCGGTGCGGGACGCGCTGGAGGAGGCGATCCGGCGGACCCGTGCCGTGCACCGCGATCAGCGCCGCGCCGATGTGACGACGCAGGTGGTGCCGGGCGGCACGGTGACCGAGCGGTGGGTGCCGGTGCGGCGGGTGGGCCTGTACGTGCCCGGCGGGCGGGCGGTCTACCCGTCCAGCGTGATCATGAACGTGGTGCCGGCGCAGGAGGCCGGGGTGGAGTCGCTGGCCGTGACGTCGCCGGCGCAGGCCGAGTTCGGCGGGCGGCCGCACCCGGTGATCCTGGCGGCGTGCGCGCTGCTGGGCGTGGACGAGGTGTACTCGGCGGGCGGCGCGCAGGCGGTGGCGATGTTCGCCTACGGCACCGAGGAATGCCCGCGCGCGGATCTGGTGACCGGTCCCGGCAACGTGTACGTGGCGGCCGCCAAGCGCCTGCTCAAGGGCGTGATCGGGATCGACTCCGAGGCGGGGCCGACCGAGATCGCGATCCTGGCCGACGGCACGGCCGATCCGGTGCACGTCGCCGCCGACCTGATCAGCCAGGCCGAGCACGACGTGCTGGCGGCGGCGGTGCTGGTGACCGACTCGCCGGAGCTGGCCGGGGCGGTCGAGCGCGAGCTGGCCGAGCAGGTCGCCCGGACCAAGCACGGCGAGCGGATCACCGCGGCGCTGGCGGGACGGCAGTCGGCGATCGTGCTGGTCGCCGACCTGGAGGACGGCCTGAAGGTGGTGGACGCCTACGCCGCCGAGCACCTGGAGGTCCAGACGGCGGGGGCGCGGGAGCTGGCGGCGCGGGTCCGCAACGCGGGCGCGATCTTCGTGGGGCCGCACGCGCCGGTGTCGCTGGGCGACTATCTGGCCGGGTCCAATCATGTGCTGCCCACGGGCGGGTGCGCGTGCCATTCGTCGGGCCTGTCGGTCCAGTCGTTCCTGCGCGGCGTCCATGTCGTGGAGTACGACGAGGCCGCGCTGGCCGAGGCGACGGCCCGCGTGGTGACGCTGGCCGAGGCCGAGGACCTGCCCGCGCACGGCGCCGCCATGAAGGCCCGCTTCGACTGGGAGATCCCGACCCGATGACGTCCCTGGACGACCTGCCCATCCGCGACGACCTGCGGGGGCGTGAGCCGTACGGTGCGCCCCAGCTGGAGGTGCCGGTCGCGCTCAACACCAACGAGAACCCCTACCCGCCGTCCGAGCGCCTGGTGAAGGCGCTGGGCGAGGCGGTCGCCGACGTGGCGGGTTCGCTGAACCGCTACCCCGACCGCGACGCCGTGGCGCTGCGCGAGGACCTGGCCGCGTTCCTGAACGAGGACACCCCGGGTGCGGGGCTGACGTCCCGCCAGGTGTGGGCGGCCAACGGCTCCAACGAGATCATCCAGCAGATCCTGCAGGCGTTCGGCGGTCCGGGCCGCGCCGCGATGGGGTTCGAGCCGTCGTACTCGATGCATCCGATCATCACCCGGGTGTCGGGCACCCGGTGGATCGACGCGCACCGCGACGAGGACTTCGGTCTGGAGCCGGCGCGGGCGGTCGCGGCGATCGAGGAGCACCGTCCCGACGTGGTGTTCCTCACCTCGCCGAACAACCCGACCGGCACGGCGCTGCCGCTGGAGTCGATCGAGGCGGTGCTGGCGGCCGCACCCGGGATGGTCGTGGTGGACGAGGCGTACGCCGAGTTCCGCCGGGCCGGCACCCCGTCGGCGCTGACGCTGCTGCCCGGCAACCCGCGGTTGATCGTGACCCGGACGATGTCCAAGGCGTTCGCGATGGCGGGCACCCGGCTGGGCTACCTGGCCGCGGACCCGGCCGTGGTCGACGCGCTGCTGCTGGTGCGGCTGCCGTACCATCTGTCGGCGGTGACCCAGGCGGTGGCCCGCACCGCCCTCGCGCACGGCGCCGAGCTGCTGGGCACCGTCGACCGGTTGCGCCGCGAGCGCGACGATCTGGTCGGCTGGCTGCGCGGCGAGGGCTTCACGGTGGCCGACTCCGACGCCAACTTCGTCCTGTTCGGCCGGTTTCCGGACCGCGGGAGGATCTGGCGCGGCCTGCTCGACCGGGGCGTGCTGATCCGGGAGGTGGGCCCGCCCGAGTGGCTGCGGGTGAGCGTCGGCACCGCCGAGGAGATGGCCGCGTTCCGAACCGCGATGAAGGAGAGCGTGTGACGCGCAAGGGAAGGATCGAACGCGGGACCAAGGAGACCCAGGTCCTGGTCGAGATCGACTTGGACGGCACCGGCACGGTCGACGTGGCCACCGGTGTCGGGTTCTTCGACCACATGCTGGCCCAGCTGGGCAAGCACGGCTCGTTCGACCTCACCGTCAAGACCTCCGGCGACCTGTACATCGACGCCCACCACACCATCGAGGACACCGCGATCGCGCTGGGGCAGGCGTTCCGGGAGGCGCTGGGCGACAAGGCGGGCATCCGCCGGTTCGCGGACGCGTCGATCCCGCTGGACGAGGCGCTGGCGCAGGTGACGGTGGACGTGTCCGGCCGGCCGTACCTGGTGCACACCGAGCCCGAGGGCATGGCGCCGATGATCGGGCCGGAGTACGACATCACGATGACCCGGCACATCTTCGAGTCGTTCGTGTCGAACGCGCAGGTCGCGCTGCACGTTCACGTCCCGTACGGGCGCAACGCGCACCACATCGTGGAGGCGCAGTTCAAGGCCCTCGCCCGGGCGCTGCGGGACGCGGTCGCGTTCGACCCGAAGGTGCACGGCATCCCGTCCACCAAGGGGGCGCTGTAACCGTGAACATCGGCGGCCTGGAGTTCACCTACGGCAACGTGCTGATGTTCGGCCTGGCGGTGTTCCTGCTGATGGGCGTGATCAGCTTCATCAAGCAGGGCCTGAAGATCGCCGCGGTGGTGGTCTTCGTGCTGACGGCCCTGGCGTTCACGGCGGGGGTCATGCTGCTGTGACCAAGAAGATCGTCATCTTGGACTACGGCTCGGGCAACCTGCGGTCGGCCGAGCGCGCGGTGGCGCGGCACGGCGCCGAGGTCGAGGTCACGTCCGACTGGGACGCCGCGCTGGACGCCGACGGCCTGGTGGTGCCGGGTGTGGGCGCGTTCTCGGCGTGCATGGAGGGCCTGCTGTCGGTGCGCGGCGCGCAGATCATCGGGCGCCGGCTGTCCGGGGGTCGTCCGGTGCTCGGGATATGCGTGGGCATGCAGATCCTGTTCGGCGAGGGCATCGAGCACGGCGTGACCACCGAGGGCTGCGGGGAGTGGCCGGGCGTCGTCGACCGGCTCGAGGCGCCCGTCGTCCCGCACATGGGCTGGAACACCGTCGACGCGCCCGAGGGCACGGTGCTGTTCCGCGGCCTCGACCCCGGCACCAGGTTCTACTTCGTGCACTCCTACGCCGCGCGCCGCTGGGAGCTGCGGCCCGACCCGACCGGCACGATCAAGCCGCCGCTGGTCACGTGGGCCGAGCACGGCGACCGTTTCGTCGCCGCCGTCGAGAACGGCCCGCTGTGCGCGACCCAGTTCCACCCTGAGAAGTCCGGCGACGCCGGCGCCGAGGTCCTCCGGAACTGGCTCTCCACTCTCTCCTGACGCTTCGCGACCCCTGGATAAGGTTCTTCATATGACACTCACTCTCCTTCCGGCCGTCGACGTCGCCGACGGCCAGGCGGTGCGCCTGGTGCAGGGCGAGGCCGGCACCGAGACCTCCTACGGCGCGCCCCTGGACGCCGCGCTGGCCTGGCAGGACGCGGGAGCGGAGTGGATTCATCTGGTCGACCTGGACGCGGCGTTCGGGCGCGGCTCCAACCGGGAGCTGCTGGCCGAGGTCACCGGCACGCTGAAGGTCAAGGTCGAGCTGTCGGGCGGCATCCGCGACGACGCGTCCCTGGAGGCGGCGCTGGCGACCGGGTGCGCGCGGGTCAACATCGGCACCGCCGCGCTGGAGGACCCCGCCTGGTGCCGCAAGATCATCGCCGAGTACGGGGACCGGATCGCGGTCGGGCTGGACGTGCGCGGCACCACGCTGGCCGCCCGCGGCTGGACCCGTGAGGGCGGCGACCTGTGGGAGGTCCTCGCCCGGTTGGAGGACGACGGCTGCCCCCGCTATGTCGTCACCGACGTCACCAAGGACGGCACGCTGCGCGGCCCCAACACCGAGCTGCTGCGGGAGGTGTGCTCCCGCACCGACAAGCCCGTGATCGCCTCCGGCGGTGTGTCGTCGCTGGACGACCTGCGCACCCTGGCCACCCTGGTCCCTGAAGGTGTCGAGGGCGCGATCGTCGGGAAGGCCCTGTACGCGCAGGCGTTCACGCTCGAAGAGGCGCTCGAGGCGGTCAAATGATCCAGCGGATCTCCTCGGGCGGGCCCTGGGAGGAGCGGTTCGGCTATTCCCGCGCCGTCATGGCCGGGAACCTGGCGCTGGTGGCCGGCTGCACCGCGACCGTGGACGGCGAGGTCGTCCACGTCGGCGACGCCTACGAGCAGACCCGTACCGCGTTCCAGGTCGCGCTGTGGTCGCTGGAGCGGCTCGGGCTGTCGGCGAGCGACGTCGTCCGCACCCGCATGTACCTCACGCGGGCCGACGACGCAGGCGAGGTCGGCCGGGCGCACGCGAGCCTGTTCAAGGACGTGCGGCCCGCGGCGAGCCTGCTGGTGGTGGCCGGGCTGCTCGACTCGCGGATGCTGGTCGAGGTCGAGGTCGAGGCGTATCGGGGGAGCGCATGAGCGGGGTGGCGGTCCGAGTGATCCCGTGCCTGGACGTGGACGCCGGGCGCGTGGTCAAGGGCGTGAACTTCCAGAACCTGCGGGACGCCGGCGACCCGGTCGAGTTGGCCCGCCGGTACGACGCGGAGGGCGCCGACGAGCTGACCTTCCTCGACATCACCGCGTCCAGCGGCGACCGCTCCACCACCTACGACGTGGTGCGCCGCACCGCCGAGCAGGTGTTCATCCCGCTGACGGTGGGCGGCGGCGTCCGCACGGTCGAGGACGTGGACCGGCTGCTGCGCGCGGGCGCCGACAAGGTGTCGATCAACACGGCCGCCATCGCCCGGCCGGAGTTCCTCCGCGAGGCGGCGCACCGCTTCGGCTCGCAATGCGTGGTCCTGTCGGTGGACGCCCGCCGCCAGGAAGGCACGGCCTCCGGTTTCGAGGTCACCACCCACGGCGGGCGCAAGGGCACCGGCATCGACGCGGTCGAGTGGGCGCGGCGCGGCCAGGAGCTGGGCGTGGGGGAGATCCTGCTCAACTCCATGGACGCCGACGGCACCAAGGGCGGCTTCGACCTGGAGATGCTCGGCCGGGTCCGGGCGGCCGTCTCGGTGCCGGTGATCGCCAGCGGTGGCGCGGGCGCGCTGGAGCACTTCCCCCCGGCGGTCGGCGCGGGCGCGGACGCGGTGCTGGCCGCCAGCGTCTTCCACTTCGGCGAGCTGAAGATCTCTGAGGTCAAGGACGTCCTGCGCGCCGCAGGCCACCCCGTTCGCTGAGGAGCCCCCCGAATGCCCGTCGCCCTCGCCACGTTCTCCGGGCTGCTCGAGGGCAGCCCGGACGCCCAGGCCCTCCGTAGGGCCCTGCTCGCCCTCGGCGTCGAGACCACGGTGGCCGCTTGGAACGATCCGTCCGTCGCCTGGGACGCCTTCGACCTGGTCGTCGTCCGCTGCACCTGGGACTACACCGAGTACCGCGATGACTTCCTGGCCTGGGCCGAGCGGGTGCCCCGCGTCTGCAACGCCCCCGACGTGCTGCGCTGGAACACCGACAAGCGCTACCTGCGCGACCTGGCGGACGCGGGCGTGCCGGTCGTCCCCACCCTCTGGGACCCGGACGGCCTGCCGTCCCACTGGCCCGAGTACGTGATCAAGCCCGCGGTCTCGATCGGCTCCCGCGACACGGCCCGCTGGGGCCCGGGCGAGGAGGACCAGGCCCGCG
Source organism: Actinomadura vinacea (assembly GCF_039532545.1). Lineage (NCBI taxonomy): Bacteria > Bacillati > Actinomycetota > Actinomycetes > Streptosporangiales > Thermomonosporaceae > Actinomadura > Actinomadura vinacea. The sequence goes on from NZ_BAAARW010000005.1 coordinate 247,633, forward strand.
CCCACCTCCGCGATCTCCGCGCCCGCGGCCGCACGGTGATGCTCCAGCCCTTCCTGACGGCCATCGAAACCGCCGGCGAGACCGCCCTGGTGTTCCGCGACGGCGAGTTCAGCCACGCCGCCCGCAAGGCCCCCATCCTGAGGGCGAACGCCGGCATCGAGGGCCCCGTGACCGGTGACGACTCCAGGGGCCAGATCACCCCCGCGACCGCCACGGACGACCAGCTCGCCCTGGCCCGCCAGACCCTGGCCGCGGTCCCGGGCGCCCCCCACCTGCTCTACGCGCGCGTGGACATGGTCCCCGGCCCGGACGGGTCCCCGGTCGTCCTGGAACTGGAACTGACCGAGCCCAACCTCTTCCTGGACAAGTCTCCTGAGGCCGCCCAGGCCTTCGCCCAGGCGATAAGCACCCGCCTCTGAACAGGATCTTCCAGCCGCTCTGGGACGAGATGTCGATCTCCGCGGGCAGGTACGAGACAGCGGTCTCCACCGGGCGGCCGTCGATGAGATACCGGCGTCGGCGGACGAACACGCCGCGTCCGTGCTCGGCCACCCTGATCGACGCGGTCAGCAGACGCTGTCGCGGGGTTTGGGGTTGGGGAGGTCGAAGAGGGTGCGGGCGCGCAGGCCCACGTAGGTGCCGCCGATGGCGGCCAGGCCCCACAGCCAGCCGTGCAGGCTGCCGGAGGCGATGCCGGCCAGGTAGGCGCCGATGTTGCAGCCGCCGGCGAGGCGGGCGCCGACGCCCATGATGATCCCGCCCAGGACGGCGGCGGCGGCGGTGCGCCACGGGATGCCGCGGTGCAGCGTCCAGGCGCCGCTCGCGGCGGCGGCGACGGCGGCGCCCAGCATGATCCCGATGTCGGTCAGGCTGGTCTTGTCGGCCAGGACGGGGCCGTTCAGCATCGCGGCCTGCCTGGGCTGCTCCCAGAACGACCACGTCTCCGGGTGCAGCCCGAGCAGCTGCAGGAACTTGGCGCCCCACAGTGCGAACGCGCTGGTGATGCCCCAGGCGCCGCCGGAGACCAGCAGGACGGCGCCGCCGAGGACGGCCAGCACGACCGCGCCGGCCGCCAGCGGCCAGGAGCCCCGGACGATCCGCAGCGCCCCCCGGGCGGACGGGGCGGTGCCGACGGGCGGCGGGTTGCGCCGCTTCTGGATCACGCGGGTCAGCGCGACCACGCCGAGCAGCGCGGCGATCGTGACGGCCCAGGAGCCGAACCAGCCGATGTGGTCGGCCATGACTACGCTCGGAAGGGCCGGAAGGTCCTTCACCAGGTCGAACTGCCAGGTGTAGAGGACCGAGCCGGCGATGAAGCCGCCCAGCGTCAGGACGATCGTGGACTGGCCCGACCCGATCGCGAACAGCGTGCCGGACGCGCAGGCGCCGCCCAGCTGCATGCCGATGCCGAACAGGAAGGCCCCGGCCAGCAGGGCGACGCCCAGGTCGCCGTCGGACGGCGCGGGCGTGGAGCCGAACAGGCCGGTGCCGGTGCCGATGATCAGGGCGAAGAGGGTGGCGGTGGTGCCGAGGAGGAGGGCGTGGGCGCGCAGCCCGGTGCCGTTGCCGACGGCCGCGAGCTGCCGCCAGGCGGAGGTGAAGCCGAAGCGGGAGTGGAACAGCGCCAGGCCCAGGCCGAGGCCGAGCAGCAGCAGGACGCCCTGCTTGGTGCCGTGCTGCGTCCACACGTAGGCGGTGAGGGCGACCGAGCCCAGGGCGGCGACCAGCAGCGGAACCCGGTTGACGGGCTTGAGGTCCTCGGCGGGCGGAGCGGGGGAGGAGGTGGCGGACGGGGCGAGCAGGCGCGGGCGCGCAGGCAGCGTCGCGGACAAGGGTTCTCCAGGGAAGCAGGGGCGTGGCCGCCCGCAGGAGCAGGGGTATCGGCGGGGTCAGCCGTGACAGAGGCCGTCGTCGACACAGGTGAGCGCCATGGTGAACAGCACCATGCGCAGCCCGGCCGTGGAACCTGATCCGCTCATAACCCGGACACTCTACCTGGTGAGGTGGGAAACCTCCCAGTCCTCCTCTTCTGGGGCGGATCGGGCGGCCTCGGGGGAGCGTTCGACGACCGGGAGCAGGACCGCCGAGGGGTGGTCGGGGTCGTGGAAGACCTCCTGCCGGGCCGGGACGGAGGCGCGGGCGGTGGCGAGCGGTTCGCCGGTGCCCGGGTTGGCCGCCACCTTGGGGTAGGCGCCGCTGGTCACGTGCACGCGGACGCGGTGGCCGCGGCGGAACCGGTGCCCGGTGGGCCACAGTTCGATGGCCAGCCGCCTGACGCCCTCGGCGTCGGCCGCGGGACGCCCCGGGGCCAGCCGCAGGCCGCCCTCGCACACGTTGCGGGACGTCCCGTCCGGCGCCACGTCGCACAGCCGGACGATGAAGTCGGTGTGCTCGCGGCTGGACCGCACGAACAGGTCGGCGGCCACCGGGCCGACGAGGTCGAGGTCCGCGGAGAGCGCGGGCGAGGTGAAGACCAGGACGTCGGGGCGCCGCTCCAAGGGGCGGTTGTCGACGGGCTTGGAGCTGCCCAGCAGCGTGGGGCCGCCCAGGGCCGGGGTGGGTGCTGCCGGTTCGAAGACGTAGCGGCTGGCGGGAGCGTCCTGCGGGCCGTCCTCGCCCAGGCCGCCGCCGGCGTGCAGGTGCCAGCGCTCCTGCCGCATGCCGGGCGGCGGCCAGTCGGCGTAGTCGCGCCACTCCCGGGCCCCGGTGACGTAGACGCGGACGGGGGCGGCGCGCAGGCCGGAGGTGTCGCCCAGCAGGTGCGCGCGGAACCAGGCGAGCGACTCCCGGAACGACACCAGGCCGTGGCGGGCGTCGGTGTGCCACCACGGCCCGACGGTGAGGTACGGGCTGTGCCCGGCGGCCCGGAGCGCGAGATAGTCCTTGACCTGCCACGGCAGGAACACGTCGTACCAGCCGCCCAGGAGGGAGACGGGCGCGGTGACCTCGCTGACCCGTCCGCTGAAGTCGCGATTGAGCCAGTACGCCGAGGCGGGGTCGTGGTGGGCGGCGAGGAGGTCCTGGTAGAAGCGCATGGGGGCGCCGCCGGTCAGGACGTCCAGTTCCGACAGGGGCCGTCCGCTGCGCGCCGCCCGGACGGCCCGGCGCCGCGACAGCAGCGGTCCGGTGAGCAGCCCGAGCGGCTGCTGCTGCCGGTGGGTCAGGGTGGTCCAGGACAGCGTGGACTCGAGCGCGAACGAGCCGCCTACGTATGCCGCGTCCCGGAACGAGGAGGCGGTGATCTGCAGGGACATCGCCTTGAGCGCGGGTCCGGCGTCCGCCGCCAGGGCCCACGCCGAATAGCCGAGGTAGCTGGCCCCGTAAGCGGCGAACGATCCGTTGAACCACGGCTGGTCCCGCAGCCACTCGACGGTGGCCAGGCCGTCGTCGCGTTCGCTGCCGAGGGGGTCGAACTCGCCCTCCGAGCCGAACGTCCCGCGCGCGCTCTGCACGAGCAACTGGAAGCCGAACGGCACGAAGGGAAGGCCGTTGAGCACGGCGGCGGGGCCCCGGCGCCCGTACGGCGTCCGGACCAGGATGGTGGGCGGGGGACGGCTCGCCCAGGCGGGCGCGTACCGGTCGGCGAGCAGCGTCGCGCCGTCGTGCATGGGAATGCGCAGGTCGCGCTCGACGCGGTAGCGCATGAACGCGCTGGCCCAGAGCGTGCGAGCGCCGGGTATCCGTAGGGGGGCGACGTGCAGGCGGTCCCTGAGGGCCATGCTGCCTCCAGTGCGCCGTGTGACCCCGGCGGGGGACGGGTGTCCGTCGGCCGGTTCGGCTACTACTTAGTAACAATAGCCGTTCAGGCGTCCGGCGGCACCTTCGCCTATATTTACTGCTACAAGTGAAATATCGCGGGGGAGAGCATTATGTGGCCAGGATCCGATCTGCCCATGGGGCCGCCGCCGCACCAGCCGCAGGCGCGCCCGGCTCCCCCGCCCATCCGGCCCGGCGCCGGCTGGTACTCGCTGCCGCTCACGCTCATCCTGCTGCCCCTGCTCCTGTTCGTCGTGGTGTTCGCCCTCAACTGGAGGGACTCGGAGGCCGCCGACGGCCCGAGCGCGGCGGGCGACGCCCGCGCCGGGGTCAACGTCGAGCTGACCTCCGGCCACACCTACTTCCTCTACGTCCGCACCGGCGCCGCGTCTCCGACGTCCTGCGCCCTCGCCGCCGGCGGCGATCCCGTTCCCGTCCCGCTGACCCGCGAGCACGGCTGGAGCGCCAGCGACCGGGCCGGGTACCGGTACGCCTCGACCTTCGAGGCCCCGCTGTCCGGACGCTTCCGGCTGGTCTGCGCGGGCGTCGACGGGCAGGTGCTCATGCAGCCCGACGACACCTCCTACGGCTACCTGGGGCTGGCGTTCCTGGCCGTCGTGGTGGCCGGCGGCACCGGGGCCGTCATGTTCATCGTGATCGCGGTGATGCGCAGCAGCAGCGCCAAACGCCGCCGCGCCGCGCTCAGCGCGCCCCCGGCAGGGCCGTACGGCACCCCGTACTGAGTCGTAACGGGCCCTTTTACCGGACGTCCCGCTCGGCGTCGCGGGCCAGGTGGCGGCCGATCACCATCCGCTGGATCTGGTTGGTGCCCTCGAAGATCTGCATGACCTTGGCCTCGCGCATGTACCGCTCGACGGGGAAGTCGCGGGTGTAGCCGTACCCGCCCAGCACCTGCACGGCGTCGATCGTCACCTTCATCGCCGCGTCCGTCGCGACCAGCTTGGCGATCGACGCCTGCCGCCCGAACGGCAGGCCCCGGTCCTTGCGCCGGGCCGCCTCCAGGTAGGTGGCGCGGGCCGACTCCACCGCCGCGGCCATGTCGGCCAGCAGGAACGACAGCCCCTGGTTGGCGATGATCGGGCGGCCGAACTGCTCGCGCCCGGCCGCGTACGCCACCGCGTGGTCCAGCGCGCCCTGCGCCAGTCCCACCGCGCACGCCGCGATGCCCAGCCGGCCCGAGTCCAGCGCCGACAGCGCGATCGGGAAGCCCTGGCCCTCCTCGCCCAGCCGGCTCCCGGCCGGCAGCCTGGCGTCCTCGAAGATCAGCTGTGCGGTGGTGGAGCCGGTCAGCCCCATCTTCCGCTCCGGCGGCCCGAACGTCAGCCCCGGCATCGCGCCGTCGACCAGGAAGCAGCTGATGCCGCGCCCGCCCTCGTCGGACGTCCGCGCGAACAGCACGTAGAAGTCGGCCTCGCCGCCGTGGGTGATCCAGGTCTTGGTACCGGTCACCCGGTAACCGTCGCCGTCCGGCACCGCCCGGGAGCTCAGCGCGGCCGCGTCGGAGCCCGCGTGCGCCTCCGACAGCGCGTACCCGCCGAGCAGCTCGCCGCCCAGCAGCTCGGGCAGCCGCTTGCGCTGCTCGTCGGTGCCGAACGCGGCGGCCGGGTAGCAGGACAGCGTGTGCACGCTGACACCGACCGCGACCGACGCCCACACCGCGGCGATCTCCTCCAGGACCTGCAAGTACACCTCGTACGGCTGCCCGCCGCCGCCCTGCTCCTCGGGGTAGGGCAGGCCCAGCAGCCCGGCCCGGCCGAGCAGGCGGAACATCTCGCGGGGGAACGCCTCGGCCTCCTCCGCGGGAGCGGCGCGCGGCGCCAGCTCCTTGCGCGCGATGTCGCGGGTCAGCGCGATGAGGTCCTCGGCTTCGGAGGTGGGGAGCATGCGTTCTGCGGGCATGCCCTCATCTTCGCCGATGCGCGGGCGGCCCCGCATCGGCGGCCGGGTCAGGACGCCAGCTCGCGTTCCAGCGGGGTGCGGAACCGCGGCGTGACGCGCACGTCGCCGCACCAGGCGGCGATCCGCCCGGCCTCGGCCGCGATCGCCGCCTCCGCGTCCGCGCCCACGTCCTCCAGCAGCCGCACCGCGACCTCGCCGTCGGCGCGCTGTGCCCAGCCGCCCACGACCCGGCCGTCCCACCACACGGTCGGGCCGATGTTGCCGGACCGGTCGAACAACCGCGGCGCGTGCCCGCCCAGGAACCAGCCGCGCTCCTGCCAGCCCATCGGGGTCGGATCGAGGGCGGGCAGCAGCGCCGCCCACGGCCCGTCGGCGGGTTCGGGAGGGGCGTCGAGGTCGTCGGCGAGCACCAGCCCGGTCGTGGTGCCGGCGTGCTCGTCGCGCAGCTCGACCTCGCCCACGTCCAGCAGGGTCAGGGCCTTGCGCACCTCGGCGGCCGTCCAGCCCGTCCACCACTTGAGGTCGGAGACCGGCGCGGGCCCGAACGCCCGCAGCCAGCGGCCGGCCAGCTCGGCCCGCGCCCGGTCGGCCGGCATCGGCGCGATCCCGCCGGGCAGCCACGCCTCGACCGGGGACCAGCGGTACTGGCTGCTGATCCACGACCCGTTGGGACGGCCCCGCACGATGCGGCCCTTGCAGCCGAGCGTGACCAGGACCCAGGTGGTGATGCCGGTGGGCCGGGAGTACGGCTTGCCCGGCGATGCGTCGATCTTGGTGCGCAGTCGCGGCTCGGCGGCGCTGACCTGCGCCCCGGTGGCCTCGCCGCGCTCCAGCAGGACGCGGTGGGCGGACTCCTCCACCTCGTCCAGCCACGCGGTCAGGCCGGCCCCGGGAGCGTCGATCTGCTCGAGGATGCCGCCGCGTTCCATCAGCCGCTCGTAGGTGCGGCGCTGCCGGACGGCCAGCGCGTCGGCGCAGCCGGCCTGCAGCGCCGGAACGAGCTCGACCGGGACGACGAACATCGTGCGGCGCATGGCGAGCATCCGCAGCAGGGCGCGGTCGTCGTAGAGGGCGGTCTCGATGTCGGCGGGCGTGATCCCGTCGCCGCGCGCCGCCACCGACAGGAACACCGTGGCCGGGTCGGTCGCGTGCAGGGCCACCATGGAGCGCGCGACGGCGGCGGCGTCGCCGGTCCGGGCCGAGGGCGCCAGCCGGTGCCGCAGCGCCAGCCGGGTCCGCCGCTCGGCGGCATCGATCGAACGCATGGTCGAATCCTACGCGTCCGACCGGCCCCGCGCGGCCCGCTCCGGCACTTCCGGGAGCGGGCCGCGCGGGTGTGGCGATCAGCCGCCGTTGGAGATCTTGACGACGACGTTGTCCTTGGTGACGGACTGGACCGAGACGTCGAAGCCCTCGGCCTGCTCGCCCTGGCCCACCGGGACCGTGATCTGCTGCCCGGCGACCTTCATCGTCACGTTCTGCCCCTGCACGCTCACCAGCTCGGCCTTCACGCCGAGGATGGACGCGCTGGCGTCGACGCCGCGGTCGAAGGTCACGGTGCACGCGTTGACGGTGCAGTCGGTCTCGGCGTTCTCGGCGCTGCACGCCGCGGCCGCGCCCAGGGGCAGCAGGACCAGCGGAAGCACGGCCAGTTTCCGGCGAACGGAGGAGATCATGACTGCGAGTCTAGAGTGCGTGACAGCCCTGGGACCCCTCCCGCAGGTGGAACCGCGCGTGACGAATGTAGTACCCGGCGGTGATGGGCTCTCAGCCGCCCTGATGGTTCCCGTTGCCGCCCTGGTGGTTCCCGTTGCCGTTCTGGCCGCCTCCGCCGCCGCCGTGGTCGTCCCCGCTGACGATCTTGCCGCCGACGTCCTTGCGGAGCGTCTCCAGGATCTGCGGGGTGGCGACGGCCACCCAGCGCGGCCCGACCAGGTACGAGCCGCCCCACGGCTTGGCCTCGGTGAGCCAGGCGTCGCGGCCCTTGTCGTTGGTGAAGCTGACCAGCGTGTAGCGCCCCTTGGCCGTCTTGCACGCGCCTTGGCGCAGTTCCGCGGCGTTGCGTGTGCCGGTCAGCGTGCAGCCGGTCTGCTGTGCGAGCTGCTCGATGGTGGCCGGTTTGGCCTCCGGCCCGCCCGCGCCGTCCTGCGACGACTTTTCGGACCCGCCGCATCCTGCGGCCAGCGGCAGCACGATGGCGGCGCCGCACAGCAGCGCGGCCTTGACCGGGGTCATCTGGTTCAGGGAGCCCATGGGCCCGTCCTCCCGCGATGTTTTACGTGATCGAGGGAAGGTACGCAGCGGCGCGGCCGGGGGTTCAGCGCCCGGGAGGCGAATCGGCCGGGGCCTGAACGAGGGCTACATGAGGCGGCCGGCGGCGGTGGCGCGCACGCCGGGTTCTTCGGCGTCGTCGTGGTGCAGCCGTTGCAGGCGGATGCGCGTCTCGGAGGTGAGGGGGGCGGTCTGGGAGGCGACCTGCCGCACGCCCTCCTCGCAGTCCCACAGGCCCTCGACGGTGTAGGACTCGGCGGTGTGGGGGGCGGTACGGGTCAAGGCGGTCAGCACACGCGGTCGTAGGAAGGAGTAGGTCGACTCGGTCCAGGCGGTCTTCAGCAGCGGCACGGCCTCGCCGGCGCGCAGCCTGCCCAGCCCCTCGATGGGCCCGGCGCTGCCGCGCCAGTCGCGGTGTTCAAGGGCGTCGCGCAACTCGGTCATCAGCAGGGGGATGTCCTGGTGGGTCCCGTACCGGGCGAGGATGCTCAAGCCCATGTCCGCGCACCCGCCGCGTGTCGTGGCCCACGACCGGGCCCGTGGGAGGGCCTCAGGGCCGTACTGGCGCAACGCCCGGCACACCGCGCCGCCCCATCTGTTGGGACGCTGCGGCAGGATCTCCTCCGCCAGGTCGAGCAACTCGGGGGCGCGCCTGCGGCCCAGTTCGAAAATGGCCGCGACCGCGCCGTCGTCGCGCCGCCGGGCCATGTCGAGCAGTTCGGCCTCGGTCCGCTCGCCGCGGTCGCCGCGGTCGCCCGTCCCGCCGCCGGGACGCCGCGGCCGGCCGGTCTCCCGGACCCGGGTCAGCGCCGCGGCGATGCGCGGCTGGCGGGCCGCCCAACTCTCGATCACCGGATTGTGCGGATCGGAGATCAGACTGACCAGGGTGGCCTCGTCGCAGCGCGCGGCGACCAGCGCGTCCATGCCGGCGGCCAGCGCCGGGTCGCCCAGCTCGGCCAGGGCGTACAGCGCGTCGAACCAGTGGTCGCCCTCCTCGGCGTACCGGCGAAGCGGGGCGGCGGCCTCCCGGCGGCTCAGCCGCACCAGCTCGGTCAGCACGTCCAGTGCCAGCTGGATCCGCCGCTCGTCGTCGGCCACGGAGAGGCCGTGGTCGGCCGGGGCGAAGAGGTGCTCGGCGACCGGGCCGACCGGCAACTCCAGGTCCACCATGAGGCGGGCGTAGTAGAGGCCCCGCGACTCGCATTGGGGATCCCAGCGCGGATCGCGGCGAATGCAGTCGTAGACGTACTCACCCGCGCCCGGCTTGTCGGCCGCGCGCCGCGCAGCCCTGCCCAGACCCCGCTGCAGCTGCCCGTGCAGCGTGCCCGCTGATTGCATCATGACCTCGTTCTTCACCACGCCAGAATGCGCACTCGACCAGATATCGGGCAAGTGCTTTACCCCTGATCGGCCGGTCTCCTTCCCCGGCAGGGAGCCGCCCAAGCATCTCCGGCCGATACAGGAGTCACCGGGACACCAGTGGTACACGAACGGCACACGCGTCAGAGGGCCCGCTGGGCGATCCAGGAGTCGTGGAGATCGGCGTACACCCCCGGTTGCGCCACCAACTCCGCGTGCGGGCCGCGCTGGACGATCCGCCCCGCGTCGAAGACGATCACCTCGTCGGCCGACTCCGCCGTCGACAGCCGGTGCGCGATCGAGATCGCGGTACGCCCCCGCGTCACCCCGTCCAGGGCCCGCTGGATCCGCACCTCGGTGGCCGGGTCGACCGCCGAGGTGGCCTCGTCCAGCACCAGCAGGTCAGGGTCGGCGATGTAGGCGCGGGCCAGCGCCACCAGCTGCCGCTCGCCCGCCGACAGCGACTCGCCGCGCTGCCCGACCGGCGTCTCCAGGCCCCGCGGCAGCCCCTCCAGCCAGTCGGCCAGCCCCAGCTCGGTCATCGCCAGCAGGAGGTCCTCGTCGGTGGCGCCCGGCCGGCCGTACCGGATGTTGTCCGCCAGGGACGCGTCGAACAGGAACCCGTCCTGCGGCACCATCACGATCCGCTCCCGCAGCGACGAGAAGCGGACGCGGTCCAGCTCCACCCCGTCCACCAGGACGCGGCCCGACACGGGGTCCATGAGGCGGGTGAGCAGCTTGGCGAACGTCGTCTTGCCCGACCCCGTCTCACCCACGACGGCCACGCGCGAACGCGGCGCGATGGACACGTCCACCTCGTGCAGGACGGGCGGGCCACCCGGGTAGGCGAACCCCACCTTCTCGAAGCGGACCTCGATCGGCCCGCGCGGCAGCACTTCCCCGTCCTCGGCGGGGTCGGCCACGTCCGGCTCGGTGTCGAGCACGCCCAGGACGCGGCGCCAGCCGGCGACGGCGTTCTGCGCCTCGTTCAGGACCTCGGTGGCCGTCTGCATGGGGCTGACGAACAAGGTGACCAGGAACAGGAACGCGACCAGCTTCCCGGCCGACAGGTGACCGCCCACGCCCAGCAGCGTCCCGGCCACGACAACCCCTGCCGTGGCCAGCGCCGCGACCAGTTCGCTGGTGGGGAAGGTGAGCGCGACCAGCCCCTGCGCCTTGGTCTGCGCGCGCTTGGTCGCGTCGACGGACTCGTCCACGCGCTGCGCGGTGCGCTCCTCCGACCCGTACGCGCGGATGACCGGCGCGCCCACCACCGACTCGCTCACAGCCGCCAGCAGGTCCCCTGTGCGCTCGCGCACCCGGGTGTAGGCGGCCGACACCAGCCGCTGGAACCAGCGCAGCGCCAGCGCCAGCGGCAGGAACGCCGCCCACACCAGCAGCGTCAGCTGCCAGGAGTAGACCGCCATCAGCACGCTGGCCACCACCAGCTGCCCCAGCGACACGATGATCATCAGCCCGCCCCACTGCATGAACTGGCTGATCTGGTCCACGTCGCCGGTCACCCGCGACACCAGCGCGCCGCGCCGCTCTCCGCTCTGGGTCAGCATCGACAGGTCGTGCACGTGCCGGAACGCCTTCACCCGCAGCGTCGCCAGGCCGCTCTCGCTGGTCTTGTAGAGCCGGACGTTCATCGCGTACGCGCTCAGCGCGGTCAGCAGGACCGCCACCGCGCACAGCAGCACCGCGTTCCGGATGAACCCGACGTCGGGGCCGCCCGCCGCGCCCAGCCCCCGGTCGATCGTCTGCTGGACCGCGATCGGCACCACCACCCGGCCCGCCGTCGCGGCCAGGGCGAGCGCCACCGTCCCCGCCAGCCCGGCCTTGAACTCCGGGCTCAGCCGCAGGCCGCGCCGCAGCGTGCTGAGGGCGCCCTCGCCCACGGCCACCTCGTTGAGCGTGGTCACGCGCCCTCCCTAACGCCGGTCTTCATCCCGGCCCTCATGCCGGCTCTCATGCCAGGGCCTCCTGCTCTTCGCCCTCTCCGGTCTCCCCGTCCGCCCCGAGGGCCTCCTGCTCGGCCTCGGCGCGCTCGTAGGCGTTCACGAGGTTGCGGTAGCCCTCGGACCGAGTCAGCAGCTCGGCGTGGGGGCCGCGGTCCAGGACGCGGCCGTGCTCCATGTAGACGACCTCGTCGGCCAGCGAGATCGTCGCCTTGCGGTAGGCGACCACCACGACCGTGGCCGCGCCCCCGCCGCTCTCCTGCGCGTCCCTGATGCCCTGCAGGATCCGCGCCTCCACCTGCGGGTCGACGCTGGAGGTCGCGTCGTCCAGCACCAGCAGGCGCGGACGCCGCACCAGCGCGCGCGCCAGGGCGAGCCGCTGCCGCTGGCCGCCGGACAGGGTGGCGCCGCGCTCCCCGACCTTGGTGTCGAGCCCCTCGGAGAGGGCGGCCACGAAACCGTCCGCCTGGGCCAGGCGCAGGGCCTCCCACACGCGCTCGTCCGGGACGTCCAGGCCGAGGGTGACGTTTCCCCGTACGTCGTCGTCGAACAGGAACGTCTGCTGGGGGACGAGCGCCGCGGTCTCGGCGACCCCTCCGCGCTCGACGTCGCGCACGTCCACGCCGTCCAGCAGGACGAGGCCGTCCTCGGGGTCGACCAGCCGCACCAGGAGCGCGGTCAGGGTGGACTTGCCCGAGCCGGTGGGCCCGACGATCGCGATCGTGCGGCCGGGATCGGCCGAGAAGGTCACATCGTGGAGCACCGTGGTCCGGGCGTGCTCGGGCTTTTCCGGGGGCTCCGGGATCTCCGGGGGTGCGCCGCCGTCCCCGGCGGGGTCGCCGAGGTCGGCGTCCTGCGTCGTCGTCTCGTAGGCGAAGCGGATCTCGCGTACTTCCAGGGACGCCGCCCTGCCACCGTCCCCGCCCCTCTCGCCGTCCAGGGTGTGCTCCCCGTATGGCAGCGACCCTCCGGCGTCCAGCACGCCTCGCACGCGCCGCCAGCCCACGACGCTGCGCGGCACCTCGGCCAGCACCCAGCCGAGGGCGCGGATCGGCCAGGCCAGCAGCGTGAACAGGTAGGCCACGTGGACCACGTCGCCGGCCGTCATGGCCCCCGCCTCCAGCCGGATCGAGCCGACCCACAGCACGGCCAGCACGCCCAGGTTGGGCAGGGCCTCCAGGACAGGGTCGAACAGCCCGCGAACCCGGCCGACGGCGATGTTGGCGTCCCGCAGCGAGTTCGCCGCCCCGGCGAACCGCTCGGTCTCCGACCGCTCCCGGCCGAGGGTCTTGACCACCAGGCCGCCCTCGAAGCTCTCGTGCGCCACCTCGCTGACCTCCGCGCGCAACTGCTGCGCGCGGGTCGCGACGGGCGCCAGGCGGCGCTGGTAGAGGACGTTGAGCAGCGCGATGGCGGGGAACACCAGGAACCCCACGACCGCCGCCGTCACATCGGTGAGCAGGATCGACACGGCCGCGATCACCAGCATGAACACCACGCCGACGGCCATCGGCAGCGGTGCGATCGGCGCCCAGGTCGCCTCGACGTCGGCGTTGGCGTTCGAGAGCAGCTGGCCGGTGGGGTGCCGGTGGTGCCACGCCAGGGGCAGCCGCAGGTACTGGCGGGTCACCGCCCGGCGGTACCGCGCCTGCATCCGGTACTGCATCAGCCCGGCGTAGAACCGGCGGCCCGCCACGCCCAGCGCCTTGAACAGCGCCACCGCCAGGATCGCCGCCGCGGCCGCGCTCAGCGCCCCCGCCGTGGTGTCGCCGGAGCGGAAGGCCGGGAGGATCACCTCCTCGGTGGCCCATCCGAGTACCTGGGCCGTCCCCACGGTCATCGCGGCGTACAGGCCGCTGGCCGCGACCGACAGCGCGAAGACACGCGGCTCGGCGCGGACGGCGACCCCCAGGACCCGCATCCCCTCTCGAAGGATGTGCGAGTTGGCACGTGTCGACCCAGCTGGCACGGACTCTCCTCCACCACGTTGGTGCATAAGACGCGGACCCGGACGACCCCCTCCCGGGGCTAAGGAAGGGGACGTGGGCGTGCACATGCCTACCATCCGGAGAGACCGCTTATTCCCGGCATAGCGCGCGAGCCCTACCATCACCGGGTGAACTGGCCAGGAGGTGAGGGGGCTGTGGGCCTTCCGCGCGGGGCGGGGCCGCACGGTAGGGCCGATCACCTTGGGTGAGGGTCCGACCGGATCCCGGCGGCCGCGGAGCTGATGCCGAGCGGATGCCGAGCGGATTCGGGAGCGGGCCTCCGAAGTGGTCGCCGTACGTGGTTCCGGTCATGGACATAAACGCGACGCGGTCGAGTTCTTTGTCCATCATGAGGACGGTAGGCGGACCCGCCCCGACTGGACGCCCGGGTCGCTGAGCCCGGGCCTGGAGCAACTTCTGCGGTGGCGGATAAAAATTGCCCGCTTTGCCCTCAGAAAAGTGCGGGTTGAGGTCACCTTGATCCGGCCGGACGGATGCGGCGGGCGGCTCTCGTCCGGATGGTCCCGCCGAAACCCCGGCGGGACCGGGCTTCGTGCCGCGAAGCCCGGCGGCGCGGGCGCCCCCGACCCCTCCGGTGCCGCCGCGCGGGGGCCCGGACGGGGGCCGAATTGCTGTCGCGGGCGCTCTGCCGCACCGATGTGGCGCCGATACGGGTCACCCGGCCGCCGCGAACCCTCAACGTCCTCGAGGAGACGGGTCGGCGCCTTTAACGGGTCGGTAACGGGAAGGTTCGCCGACAGGTGAATCGGGAGGGTTGTAGCTCCTCCGCTTTACGCGGAAGCGGTGATACGGTGGGGCCGTCGGTTGCAGTCGTGGTTCTCGATCGTTTGTCAGACGCCCGCGGACTGATGGCAGCGGGCGTTTTGGCTTTTCCGGGACCGTACCGGGAGGCGAGAGCGTTCCGCAGCGACCGCGCTGGGCCCGCGAGGTGTGGGCCCATGTTTTGCCGCAAGGAGAAAGACATGCCCCAGCAGGGCACCGTGAAGTGGTTCAACGCCGAGAAGGGCTTCGGTTTCATCGCCGTTGACGGCGGTGGGCCGGACGTGTTCGTGCACTACTCGGCGATCCAGAGCTCCGGGTACCGCACGCTGGACGAGAACCAGCGCGTCCAGTTCGAAGTGACGCAGGGTAACCGGGGTCCGCAGGCCGACCAGGTCGTCCCCCTGTAACACGCGTTACACCCTAGTCCTACAGTAGGGCCCGCATTCCATACCAGGGATGCGGGCCCTGCCGTTTCCAAGGGCGAATTCCGGCGGCCGCCTCAGGGACGCACGTGCGGGGGCGCACGGCGGGGCCTGTGCGGGGTCGCGCGGGGGAGCGGGCACAATGGATCGCATGTCCGCTAGCGCGTCCAACCTGGACCCCAAGATCGCTGACCGTCTCAAGCGCACCGAGGACGGCCTCGTCCCGGCCATCGCCCAGCAGTACGACACCGGTGAGGTGCTCATGCTCGGCTGGATGGACGACGAGGCCCTGCACCGCACGCTCACCACCGGCCGCTGCACCTACTGGTCGCGCAGCCGCCGGGAGTACTGGGTGAAGGGCGAGACCTCCGGACATCAGCAGTGGATCAAGTCGGTCGCGCTCGACTGCGACGGCGACGCCCTCCTGGTGAAGGTCGACCAGGTCGGCGCCGCCTGCCACACCGGCGACCGCACCTGCTGGGACGCCGACGTGCTCGATCCCGTCATCGGGGAGCGCCCCGCCGAGGGGCCGGGGGGTTCGGCGAGCCCGTGACCCCCAGCCGTGAGCGCGGCCTGGCCGCGCTGCTGTGCGCCGCCGGCGCCGGGCTCGCGCTGCTGGCCGCCGGGCGCCCCTGGGCGACCGTCCGGGCACGGGACGCGATCACGCCGTTCGCCCAGGACCTCACCGGCCGTGACCTGGGCGGCGCCGCCGGGGCGCTCGGCTGGGCCGCGCTGGCCGGCCTGGCGGCGCTGTTCGCCACCCAGGGCCGTGTGCGCGCGGGCGTGGGCGTGCTGCTGGCCCTGTTCGGGGTCGGGATCGGCTACGGCTCGGTCACCGTCGTCCAGCGTGCGGACCTCGTGGCGGCCGCAGGGGAGAAGAGCGCCCTGCTGCGCCTGGGAGGGAGCCTCGCGGTCGAGGTCGGCCCCTGGTGGGCCGTGTCGGCGGCCGGGGGCGTGCTGCTGGTCGCGGCCGGGGTGCTGACCGTCCTGCGCGGGACGCGCTGGCCGGGCATGTCGGCGCGCTACGACCGTACTCCGTCGTCCGCGCGCCCCGGCGCCGAGGCCGGGGATCGTCCGGAAACGGAACCCGCGGACGGGAGCCGTCCGGCTGATGCACCCGCCGCGCAGCCGCCCGAGGCCGAGGTGGCCGATGACCCGGCGAGCCTCTGGAAGTCGCTCGACCGGGGAGAAGACCCCACCGCCCCAACCGCTTCAACCGCCCCGACCGCGGCCGAAGAACGCCGCCCGTGAACGCCGAGGGCGGTGGCGGCCTGGTCCTGGTCGTCGAGCACGACGGTGCCGTCGCCGAGCTGGAACGCCGCTACCTCGCCCGCGAGGGATACGAGATCGAGATCGAGTCCGATCCGGCGCGCGCCCCGTCCGCGGCGGCGCGGCTGCGGCCGGATGTGGTCGTCCTGGACCTGTCCACCGCCGCGCTGCCCGCCGACCTCTACCGCCGTGTCGCGGACGCGGTGGCCGGCGCCCCCGTCGTGGCCGTGACCGGACCGGTCGACCCGGGGGTCGCGCGGGCCCTGGGGAAGCACCAGGTGACCCGGCCGTTCAGCCCCCGCGTGCTGGTGAGCACCGTGGCGGAGGCGCTGCGCAGCGGCGCGCCGGGCACGCCCCTGGGAGTGCTGCGGGCCGGCCGCGTGGCGATGGACCCGCGCGCCCGCACGGTCGTGGTCGGGGACCGTTCGGTGTCGCTGACCGTCACCGAGTTCGACCTGCTGGAGTTCCTCATGGGGAACTCGGGGCGGGTCTTCACCCGCGAGCAACTCCTGGAGGCCGCCTGGGGGCCGGGTGCGGGGGCCGGGAGCCGCACCGTGGACGTCCACATCGCCCAGCTGCGCTCCAAGCTGGGCGAGGGCAGCCCCATACGGACCGTGCGCGGCGTCGGATACGTCCTGGACGCCTAAGGTGGAGGCGTGACCGGCGCACCCGTGCAAGGCCCTCCGCCCGCCGCTTCGCGTCCCCAGGGGCGCACGCCACGGCGCGGGCTCGCCCTGCTGGGGCCTCTGGGGTTCGGGGCCGCGGCGGCCGTGGGAGCGGTCGTGGTCGCGTTCGTGGACCCCCACGAGCCCGGGCATTACCCGACCTGCCCGTCCCTGGGGCTGACCGGGTGGTACTGCCCTGGCTGCGGCGGGTTGCGGATGACGTACTCGCTTCTGCACGGGGACGTGGCGCAGGCGTTCGGGATGAACCCCCTCATCATGCTGATGCTGCCGGTCTTCGCCTATCTGTGGGTGCGCTGGACGGTGAGCGCGGCCCGCGGCGTCCCGATGCGCTCCGCGCTGCTGCGCCCCCGGGTGCTGTACGCCTTCATGGGCGTCCTGGGCGTGTACTGGATCGTCCGGAATCTTCCCTTCGCACAGGCCCTGGCGCCCTGACCCCTGCGCGATTCGCCCGGCGCCGGGAGCCCTGGCCCTGCTTCCCGGGCCGGAGCCTCAGGGCGGGTGCGAGAGGTGTCGGAGGGGCCGGATACGATCGGGGCACGGAACGACGTGAACATTGGGGGCCCCGCGTGTGTGAGCCGGAGGTGCGCGGCATCGGCCGGGTCGGCCTGAACGGCCGGACCGGCGGGAACGGCCGGGTCGGCCGTCCCGAGGTGCCGGACCCCGGCGACCCGGGCGGCCGCGGCCGCCGGGCGCACCGCAGGCGAGCGGCGGGAGGTGCAGCGTGAGCGGGCAGACCGGCAGCGTGCTCGACGAGATCATCGAAGGCGTCCGGGCCGACCTCGCCGAACGGCAGCGGGAGGTGCCGCTCGCCGCCCTCAAGGAGAAGGCCGCCGCGGCGCCGCCCCCGCGCGACGCGCTGGGCGCCCTGCGCGGCCCCGGCGTCTCGGTGGTCGCCGAGGTCAAGCGCAGCAGCCCGTCCAAGGGCGCGCTGGCCGCCATCGCCGACCCCGCCGCGCTGGCCCGCGACTACGAGTCCGGCGGCGCCAAGGTGATCAGCGTGCTGACCGAGCGCCGCCGCTTCGGCGGCAGCCTGGACGACCTGGCCGCGGTGCGCGCCAACGTCGACATCGCGGTGCTGCGCAAGGACTTCATCGTCTCCTCCTACCAGCTGTGGGAGGCGCGCGCCCACGGCGCCGACGTGGCGCTGCTGATCGTCGCCGCGCTGGAGCAGGACGCGCTGGTCTCGCTGGTCGAGCGGGCCGCGTCGATCGGGCTGCTGCCGCTGGTCGAGGCGCACACCGAGGAGGAGGTGGCGCGCGCCCTGGAGGCGGGCGCCAAGGTCATCGGGATCAACGCCCGCGACCTGAAGACCCTCCAGGTGGACCGGGGCGTGTTCGCCCGGCTGGCGCCGCTGGTCCCCAAGGACGTCGTCAAGATCGCCGAGTCCGGGGTGCGCGGCCCGCACGACCTGCTGGCCTACGCCTCCGCCGGCGCCGACGCCGTGCTGGTGGGGGAGAGCCTGGTCATCGGCAAGGACCCGCGTACCGCCGTCGCCGACCTGGTGGCCGCCGGCGCCCACCCTGCGCTGCGCCAGAGCGGCTGACCCCGGTAAAGTACGGGCATGCACACCGAGTCATCCGAGCGAGTGGCCCCCGGACGGGGTCCGGCCGTGTCCCTGCGCGAACGATGGCGGGCCGATTCGACGTCGCGCTGAGCCGCGGCACCGACCGGATCGCCCACCCGTACGACAGGACTGGACTCTGATGACCACCGACACAGCGGCCGCCGCTCAGCACCCGGGCATGGCCGCCGTCCCCGACCCCGCCGGCCACTTCGGCCGCTTCGGCGGGCGGTTCGCGCCCGAGGCGCTGATGGCCGCGCTGGACGAGCTGACCCGCGAGTTCGAGGCCGCGCGCAACGACCCGGCCTTCACCGCCGAGCTGGACGACCTGCTGAAGAACTACGCCGGTCGGCCCAGCCTGCTGACCGAGGCGAAGCGGTTCGGCGAGCGGGCCGGCGGCGCGCGGATCCTGCTCAAGCGCGAGGACCTCAACCACACCGGCTCACACAAGATCAACAACGTGCTGGGGCAGGCGCTGCTCACCCGCCGGATGGGCAAGACCCGGGTGATCGCCGAGACCGGCGCCGGGCAGCACGGCGTCGCCACCGCCACCGCGGCCGCCCTGCTCGGCCTGGACTGCACGGTCTTCATGGGCGAGGTCGACACCGAGCGGCAGGCCCTCAACGTCGCCCGGATGCGGATGCTGGGCGCCGAGGTCGTCCCGGTCCGCACCGGCAGCCGCACCCTCAAGGACGCCTGCAACGAGGCGTTCCGCGACTGGGTCGCCACCGTCGAGCACACCCACTACTGCGTCGGCTCCACCATGGGCCCGCACCCGTTCCCGATGATGGTGCGCGAGCTGCACCGCGTCATCGGCGTCGAGGCGCGGGCCCAGGTACTGGAGCTCACCGGCCGGCTGCCCGACGCCGTGGCGGCGTGCGTGGGCGGCGGCTCCAACTCCATCGGCACCTTCCACGCCTTCATCGGCGACGCGGCGGTCCGCCTGTGCGGCTTCGAGGCCGCCGGCGACGGCGTGGAGACCGGGCGGCACGCCGCGACGATCTCCGCCGGCCGGGTCGGCGTGATCCACGGCATGCGCACCTACCTGCTGCAGGACGAGGACGGCCAGACGGTCGAGTCGCACTCGATCTCCGCCGGGCTCGACTACCCCGGCGTCGGCCCCGAGCACTCCTGGCTGCACGACTCCGGCCGCGCCGAGTACCGGCCGATCACCGACGCCGAGGCCATGGAGGCCTTCGCGCTGCTGTGCCGCACCGAGGGCATCATCCCGGCGATCGAGTCGGCGCACGCCCTCGCCGGCGCCCTCAAGCTCGGCCGGGAACTGGGACCGGAAGGGATCGTCCTGGTCTGCCTGTCAGGCCGCGGCGACAAGGACATGCACACCGCCGCCGAGCACTTCGGCCTGATGCCCGAAGGAGCGGCGGAATGAGCGGGCCCAGTGCGGTGCGGGCGGCCTTCGACAAGGCCGGGACCGAGGGGCGGGCCGCCCTGGTCGGCTACCTCCCCGCCGGATTCCCCACCTACGACGGGGCCGTGGAGGCCGTCAAGGCCATGGTCGACGCCGGCTGCGACGTCATCGAGATCGGCCTGCCCTACTCCGACCCGATGATGGACGGCCCCACCATCCAGGACGCCGTCCACCAGGCCCTGGTCGGCGGGATCCGCGTCGCCGACGTGCTCCGCACGGTCGAGGCGGTGGCCGGCACCGGCGTCGCGACCCTGGTCATGACGTACTGGAACCCGGTCGACCGGTACGGCGTCGACGCCTTCGCCCGCGACCTGAGTTCGGCCGGCGGCGCCGGGCTGATCACCCCGGACCTCACCCCCGAGGAGGCCGGCCCCTGGCTGGAGGCGTCCGACGCGCACGGCCTCGACCGCGTCTTCCTGGTCGCGCTGAGCTCCACGGACGAGCGCATCGACAAGATCACCAAGGCGTCCCGGGGGTTCGTGTACGCCGCCTCGCTGATGGGCGTCACCGGCGCCCGCAGCGCGGTCGACACCGGCGCCCCGCGGCTGGTCGAGCGCACCCGCGCCGCCCTCGCCCGGGACGGCTCCACGCTGCCGGTCGGCCTCGGCCTGGGGGTCGGCACCGGTGCCCAGGCCGCCGAGGTGGCCGCGTTCGCCGACGGCGTCATCGTCGGGTCGGCCTTCATCCGCCGGCTCCTGGACGCCCCCGACCTCTCCACCGGCCTGAAAGACCTGCGCGTCCTGACGGCGGAACTGGCCGAGGGCGTCCGCCGCGCGGCCGTCCCCGAGCCTTCCTGAGGGCCCGCCGTCCACGCGGCCTGCCCTGCCCGGGCGGAGCAGGCCGCGGCGGGACGAGGGGTCGGCAGGCCGGGCTCGCCGGTCTATGCTCGGCACAAAAGCGGCCGGACGGGACGCGCAGGGGTTCGCGCCGTGTTCCGAACGCGGATCTTACGCGTCGTCCCCTAAGGTTGAGTCCCGCCGGAGGCGTGTCCCGCCCTGGGCGGCCTCCCGGTGACACGCGCTCGCGGAAGGATCAGTGATGGTGCAGCACGCCGAGGTGCGAGACGGCGAGGACGCGTCCCCGCCCGAGCGGCCGCGGTGGTTCGCGATCGTCGCGTGGGTGCTGACGGCCGCGGGTCTGGGCCTGTCGGCCTACCTGACGGTGGCGCACTACCAGGAGAACGCCCTGGTCTGCACCACCACCTCGACCGTCGACTGCCACTCGGTCACCAGCAGCAAGTACAGCGAGCTGCTGGGGATACCGCTGCCGCTGCTGGGCCTGGCCTTCTTCATCGGCTTCGCCGCGCTCATCACGCCGCCCGCGCTGCGGACCGGGCGGCCGCTGATCCGCTGGGCGCGGCTGGGCAGCGTGTGCGTCGGGCTGCTGTTCGTGGTCTACCTGGTGACCGCCGAACTGGCGATCCTGCACAAGATCTGCCTGTGGTGCACCGGCGTGCACGTCATCACTATCCTGCTGTTCGTCCTTGTCCTGTTCGATGAGTTCCGGCGGATCGGCCATGTCGAGTAGGGCCCTGCCGACCATGACCATGTCGACTCGGGCCCTGCCGACCCAGGCTCGGCCGGTTACGGCCGCGCGGCGTCGAGCCCGCGCGGCGTCCCCATAGGAGAGATCCACATGAGCAAGGCCGCACGAGAGCGGACCGCGCGCGAGCGGCTGGCCTCCGAGCGCAAGCGCCAGGCGGCCCGCGCTAAGCAACGGCGGCTGCTGGCCGCCGTGCTCGGCGCGGTGGTCGCGGTCGCGCTGGTCGTGGTGGTCACCGTGATCGTCCTGGACCAGCGGGGCAAGCGGGACCAGACCGCCGCCCCCTACACCGGTCCGCAGGCCCCGCTCAGCCGGCAGGCCGACGGCTCGATCGTGATGGCCAAGCCGGGCGTCACCGCCCCGGTGCTGGAGATCTTCGAGGACTTCCAGTGCCCGGCCTGCAAGCAGTTCGAGGACTCCACCGGCAAGACGGCCAAGGAACTGGCCGCCGAGGGCAAGGTCAAGGTCGTCTACTACCCGTTCCACCTGTTCGGCGAGCAGCGCGACCCGATCAAGACCAACTCGCTGCGGTCGGCGGCGGCCGCGCTGTGCGTCCCGGCCGACAAGTGGCTCTCCTACCACGACGCGCTGTTCAAGTTCCAGCCGCAGGAGGGCTCGGAGGGCTTCGCGCCCAAGGACCTGGTCGCCTGGGGCAAGGACGTCGGCGTGACCGACGCCGGCTTCGAGAAGTGCGTCACCGACCAGCAGAAGAAGCCGCAGGTCGACTCGATGACCAAGTACGCGCTGGAGACCCGCAAGGTCAACAGCACCCCGACCGTCTTCCTGGACGGCCGCAAGCTGGAGAACGAGCTCGGCGACCCGGCGTCACTGCAGAAGGCCGTCAACGACGCCAAGGGCGCCAAGTAGCGCACGGCCGGTGCTCGCCGGGCGCCGCGGATCCGCCGGACGGGTCCGCGGCGCCCGGCGTTTTGCGCTCTCTTCACCGGCGGATGCCTTCCGCAGCGGGCCCGCTTCGTTAGCCTCGACCTGCGTGCACGCGCATCGATCGGGGGGACGATGAGCACGTTGCCGCCACGCGCGGGCCATCGGTCGCGGCCCGCCAGGGAGGGCCGCCGCCGGCTGTTCGCCGTGCTGGCGGCCGCCGTGGTGATCGCGACCGTTCCGGCCGTCCTGGCCGGGCTGCGCGGCCCGGACGGCGATCCCGGCGCCGCGGTCGAAACCGGGTTCGACGGGCCGCCGCCGCCGGTGACCCGCGCCGCGGACGGCTCGTCCGTGGTCGTCTGGGGCGATGAGAGCGCGCCGCTGCTGGAGGTCTTCACCGACTACCGGTGCCCGGACTGCAAGGCCGTGGAGGACGCCGTCGGTCCCACGATCAAGCGGCTGGCCTCGCGCGGCCGGGTCCGGGTCGTCTACCGCGCGATCGAACTGCCGGCCGAGGGGAACGGCGAGCCGCAGCCGACCGGCGTCGACCCCGGGTCGCTTCCCGTGACGCCCGCCGCGTCCGCCGATCCCGGAGTGCCGGACGCTCCCGCCGCGCCGGACGGCGCCGCCGGGTCCGGCGCCGCGAACGCGGCGCTCTGCGCCCCCGCGCGGACCTGGTACCCGTACCATGACGCGCTCTTCGCCCATCAGCCGCCGCAGGGCACGCCCGCCATCCCCTCGCGGCGGCTGGTCGAGCTGGCCGCCGGCACCGGCATCACCGGACGCGCCTTCACCTCCTGCGTCATCGGCGGCGAGCGGGCGGGCCTGGTCGCGCGGATGACCCGTTACGCGATCGACACCCGCGGTGTCCGGAACGTTCCAGCGGCCTTCCTCGACGGCATGCCGCTGGATCCGTCCACCCACCTCCGCCGTCCGGTGCTGCTGGAACGCGCGATCCACGACGCCCGTCACGGCTGAAATGTGATCGCCGCTCTGCCCGTCCGTGGAGCAAGCGCCCCGCCGGAGACGGTAACGTCATCGCCCATGCAGCCGGTGGCCTTCATCCCGAGTCCGTCCCAGGGCGTCTGGCATCTGGGCTTCGTCCCGATCCGCGCCTACGCCCTCATGATCATTATCGGCATCGTCGTCGCCGTGTGGCTGGGCGAGCGGCGCTGGGCCGCCAAGGGCGGCACCCCCGGTGTGATCATCGACATCGCCGTGTGGGCGGTCCCGTTCGGGCTGATCGGCGGCCGGCTCTACCACGTGATCACCGACTACCAGCGGTACTTCGGCGACGGCAGGAACCCGGTGGACGCCCTGAAGATCTGGGAGGGCGGCCTGGGCATCTGGGGCGCCGTCCTGCTGGGCGGGGTCGGCGCGTTCATCGGCTGCCGCCGGCACGGGGTGTCGGTGGCCGCGCTGGGCGACGCGGTGGCGCCGGGCATCGCGCTCGGACAGGCCATCGGCCGCTGGGGCAACTACTGGAACCAGGAGCTGTACGGCCGGCCGCTGGACACGTTCTGGGCCCTGGAGATCGACCAGGCGCACCGGCCCCGGCTCGAGGACGGCAGCCTCGACCCCAAGTACGCCGACATCGCCACCTACCACCCGGCGTTCCTGTACGAGTC
Organism: Actinomadura vinacea; assembly: GCF_039532545.1. NCBI lineage: Bacteria > Bacillati > Actinomycetota > Actinomycetes > Streptosporangiales > Thermomonosporaceae > Actinomadura > Actinomadura vinacea. Next base: position 271,090 of record NZ_BAAARW010000005.1, read on the forward strand.
GCTGTGGTGCGTGGGAGTCGCCGTCCTGGTCATCTGGGCCGCCAAGCGCTACAAGCTGACCCACGGCCGCGCGTTCGCCCTCTACGTGGCCGGCTACACCGTCGGACGGTTCTGGATCGAATGGCTGCGCATCGACGACGCGCACCAGATCCTGGGCATGCGCCTGAACGACTGGACCGCGCTGATCGTCTTCCTCGGCGCGGTGGGCTACATCTACTGGGCCCGCAACCGGACCGGCCCCGAGAAGGTCGGCGCGGGCGCCGGCGAGACGCCCGAGCCCGAGGAGCCCAAGGCCGAGGAGCCCAAGGCCGAGCCCGAGCCGGCGGCCGCGAGCGAGGCCGCGGGGTCGTCCACGGGCGCGTCCGAGACCAAGGTCGACGTGAGCAAGGCCGACGTGAGCAAGGCCGCCGAGGACGAGCCGGTCGCCGAGGAAGAGCCGAAGCCCGAACCCGACCAGGCCCCCGGGAACGAGCCCGGGAACGAGCCGGAAGACGAGGCGAAGAGCGAAACCGAGGCCGAGCCGGGGGACGAGCCGGGGGACGAGCCGGAGAGCGAGCCGAAGGGCGAGGCGAGCACCGCCGACGACCCCGCTCCCCAGGACGACCCCGCGGACGACCCTGCCGACCGCCCTGCCGAGGACCCCGGTGCCGACCCGGCCCCGGCGACCGGTGAGAATGGCACTCGGGTGGACTCCGCCGCCGAGGACGGCGGCGCGGACGGCGCCGCCGACGAGGACCGGGCCGGTGCGGGCGAAGAGGAGCCCGTCAAGGACCCGAAGTAGCCGCAGCGGCGGCGGGACGAGGGGGCCCGGATGACCGCGGAGAGGCATCACCAGCACCGTGACGTCACCGGCGGCTGGCTGCGGCCCGCGGTGTTCGGCGCCATGGACGGGCTGGTGTCCAACTTCGCGCTGATCGCCGGTGTCTCGGGCGGCCAGCCGGGGCAGCGGGTGGTGCTGCTGGCCGGGCTGGCGGGCCTGGCCGCGGGCGCTTTCTCGATGGCGGCGGGGGAGTACATCTCCGTCGCGTCCCAGTCGGAGCTGGCCGAGGCCGAGATCGAGGTGGAACGGCTGGAGCTGGCCCGGCATCCGCGCGCCGAGCAGCAGGAGCTGGCCGAGGTCTTCGTCGGCCGCGGCGTCGACCCCGAGCTGGCCGCCGAGGTCGCCCGGCAGCTGTCGCGCGACCCGGACGAGGCCCTGGAGACGCACGCCCGCGAGGAGTTGGGCGTGGCGCCGGGCGAGCTGCCTTCGCCGGTGCTGGCGGCGGGGGCGTCGTTCCTGTCGTTCGCGGCCGGGGCCGTGCTGCCGGTGCTGCCCTACCTGTTCGGCTCCGGGTCGCTGTGGCCCGCGGCGGTGATCGCCGCGCTCGGGCTGTTCCTCGCCGGGGCGCTGGTGTCCAAGGTGACCACCCGCCCGTGGTGGTTCGGCGGGCTGCGGCAGCTGGCGTTCGGCGCCGCGGCCGCCGCCATCACCTACGGTGTGGGCTCGCTGATCGGCTCCAGCGGCGTGTGACCTCGGCAAAGCCGTACGGTTTCCCAGGAATCTGGGCGAAACGGCCTTTTGGCCGCGCGAGGGGGACCGGGACCGCTAAGCTCCCGGACTGTGATCGAGGCTCGTGACACAGGTGAATCACAGGCATCGCGCCCCGACGGCGGGCAGGACTTCTGGCCGGAGGACAAGAAGGACGGCAAGGACGGACCCGGCCGGCGCGCCAAGTCCAAGTCCTCGTCCTCCCGCTCCCGGACTCCGCTCATCATCGCGGTGGTCGCCGTGGTGGTCCTGGCGGCGGCGGGCGTGGCCGGATTCCTCGTCCTCGGCGGCGGCGACGAGAAGGCGTCCGGCGCCCCCGGCAACGGGGCGCGGCTCTCCCCGGTCGCCTACACGCCGCAGATGGCCGACAAGGACATGGCCAAGCTGGCCCAGCGCAGCGCCGACCAGCGGCCGATCACCCAGGGCGAGGCGTTCCCCGGGGACGTCAAGACCGTCGCCTACCAGAAGTACTCCTTCACCCTGGCCGCCTCGCAGCTGGCGAACGACTGCAAGTCCGTCACCTGGGGGCAGCGCCTGCAGGGCGACCTGGCCAAGTACCAGTGCTCGCAGATCGCGCGCGGCGCGTACGTGAGCCAGGACCGCGGGCACGTCGGCCAGTTCATCGCGATCAACCTGGCGAGCCAGGAGGGCGCCGAGCAGATCGTGCGCGACCTCGACCCGGGCGTCGGGGCGGGCTTCGTGTTCCCGCTGACCGCGAAGGGCGCCCCCGAGTTCCGCTCCGGCTTCAGCGCCGCCTACGCGCAGGCCTACGGCCACTACGCGATCGTCACGTGGGTGCAGCGCGCGGGCGGCGCCCAGCCCGCCTCGCTCAACGAGATGATCGACGCGAGCCTGGCCATCGAGAAGCCCGCCGACTTCGTCTGGGGCCGGCTGGAGCTGGCCGACGGGACCCCGCGTTGATCGCGCCCGCCCCGCCCGCCGCGCCGGCCCCGCCGGGCCACCGCCAGAGCGTGCGTTAGCCCGCGCCCCCGTGGACCGGAACGAACCCCGCCGACGCGGCCCACAGGAAGAACGCGGACAGGCCCCCCGCCGTACGGGCCCCAGGCCCCAGGCGGGCCGTGGCGCGCCCCAGCAGCGCCGTAGAGGGCCGGTGGACCCCCGGGCGGCCGCTCCCGAGCCCGGCCCGCGAGACCGGAACGAGCCGCCGCGCGGGCGCGTCCCGCGGCCCCGCACGTCCGAGGGGCGAGGCGGCGGGCCCAAGGGGCCCCAGCGTCCGGGCGTCCCGAGGCCCCGTGCGCCCGAGCCGGAGGCTCCCGAGCCGCGGGGTCCTCGGCCGCGCGGCCAGGATGTGGATCGTTCCGCCGGGCCGCGGGACGGCGGGCCGCAGCGCGCGCCCCGTCCGCGGGCCAGGCTGGGCGGGCCCCGGGGCGGCGGTCAGGGCACGCCCGACGGTGGCCCGAAGCGGCCGGCGCCGCAACCGGGCGGCCGCGACCCTCGCCGGCGCGGCGGCCCACAGGAGCCGTCCAAGCCGCCGAAGGCCCCGAAGAGGCCGAAGCCGAAGAAGCGCAAGTCCGCGGCCCCGCCGCCCCCCGCTCTCGCCGAGCACCCCGCCGAGGCGCCCCCCGGCACGACCGGTCCGCGTGAGTTCGACGAAGCGCGCGGCGATCGTGGACGACCTCGCGGGGGACCGTCCAAGCGCGCCGCCGGCAGGCCTGGACGCGGCCCCGCGCGCCCGTCCGGGCAGGGCGGGCCGGGACGGCCGGGCAGGCCGTTCCGGTCCGACGACCCCGGTACGCCAGGTAAGAAGGGGACGTTCTCGAAGTTCCCAGGCGTGCTGAGCGGGGTGAGCGGGCTGTCGCCCAAGATCTACTTTTTCGCGGCCGGCGGGCTCGGGCTGGTGCTGGCCCTGGTCCTGCTGGTCGTGCTGGTCACGGGCGGCGAGGAGCCGCCGGCGCGCCCGGCGGGCGGGACGGCCGCCGGACGGCCCGCGGAGAGCGGCCTGTCGCCGTCGTCCTACTCTCACTCGCCGTCCACCGCGGCGTTCGCGGCGATCGAGCAGCGCGCCCGGGACTCCGCGCCGCTGACGATCCAGGAGGCGTTCCCGGAGTCGGCCCAGGCGCTGACCGTCCAGGCGCCGGACGCCGAGGTGAAAATCTCACTGAAGGGCAAGCGGCTTGACGGTGACTGCGCGGCGGCCGTCTGGGGTTCGGGCATCGGCCAGGAGTTGCGCCGCGGCCAGTGCACGCAGGCGGTGCGGGGGATGTACGCCTCCTCCGGCGGTGACGCGGCAAAGGGCTACGCGCTGACGGTCGCGGTGTTCAACCTGGCCGGCAAGCAGGACGCGGACCGCCTGGTCGGGGCGCTGGGCACCGGTGGCGGGTTCGTCCGCCCGCTGGAGGCGGAGGCGCCGCTGGACCGGTTCGGCCAGGGCTTCTCGATGGCGCGCGGCCTGGCGGTGGGGCACTACGCCGTGCTGGCGTGGACGCAGCGCCTGGACGGCCAGGGCGACGCGCAGGACGAGACGCTCCTGTCCCTGCTCATCGAGGGCGGGAAGGCGCGGTCGGCGCTGGGACGCGCGGCCAAGGCCACCCCCGAGCGCTCCTGAGGACCGCCGCCGGCGGGCGGGACGAGGTCCCTCCCGATTGCGCGCATGTTTCGTGCGTAACGGGGTAAACATGCCCTCACCGTGAGGATGATCACCGAGGTCAGGGCGATTTGGCGAAAAATATGCCCGGTATCCTGGTCTAAACCACTCAAGGGCTCGTTGCTCCGGGGTTGACGCGGGAAGTTTCGCGAACTGGTGCACTCGGGCATGTTCCCGACAGTGGGGTAATGTCTTCACGCCGCAGTAGGGCCAGCGTCGTCCCGAGACTGCACTGACATCGACATTGACATCAAGTCATCGAAGCAGTGACACGAACGACGACGGGAGGGTTGATGGCTGCTGCTGCCCTCGGACCGGGCCTGCCTCAGAACCAGGGGCTCTACGACCGGGCCAACGAGCACGACGCCTGCGGTGTAGGCATGGTGGCCGACCTGCACGGTCGCAAGAGCCACGACATCATTCAGAACGCCCTGACCGTCCTGAAGAACCTGGACCACCGCGGCGCGGTGGGCGCCGAGCCCGACGACGGCGACGGCGTGGGCATCATGGTCCAGGTCCCCGACGCCTTCTTCCGCGAGGTCTGCGACTTCGCACTGCCCCAGGCGGGCGGGTACGCGGCGGGCATCGCCTTCCTCCCGGCGGACGCCGGCGAGCGCGTCGCCACGGTCGCGCACGTCGAGCTGCTGTGCGCCGAGGAGGGCCTGGCGGTCCTGGGCTGGCGCGAGCTGCCGCACGACCCGCACTTCTCCGGCCCCGCGGCGCGCAGGGCCATGCCGCACTTCGCGCAACTGTTCGTCGCCCCCGCCGAGGACGGCCCGCACGCCGGCAAGGCCGGGCTGGAGCTGGACCGCGCGGTGTTCTGCATGCGCGAGCGCGCCGAGCAGGACGTCGCCGTCTACTTCCCGAGCCTGTCGAGCCGGACGATGGTCTACAAGGGGATGCTGACCACCCCCCAGCTGGAGCCGTTCTTCCCCGACCTGTCGGACCGCCGGTTCACCAGCGCGATCGCGCTGGTGCACTCGCGGTTCTCCACCAACACCTTCCCGGCCTGGGAGCTGGCCCACCCGTACCGGTTCATCGCGCACAACGGCGAGATCAACACCGTCAAGGGCAACCGGAACTGGATGCGGGCCCGCGAGGCGCTGCTGAAGTCGGACCTGATCCCCGGCGACCTGTCCCGGATCTACCCGGTGATCGACATCGAGGCCAGCGACACCGCCTCCTTCGACGAGTGCCTGGAGATGCTGCACCTGGGCGGGCGGTCGCTGCCGCACGCGGTGCTGATGATGATCCCGGAGGCGTGGGAGAACCACACCGAGATGGACCCGGCCCGCCGGGCCTTCTACGAGTTCCACTCCACGCTGATGGAGGCCTGGGACGGCCCCGCCAGCGTGACCTTCACCGACGGCACCGTCGTCGGCGCCGTCCTGGACCGCAACGGGCTGCGCCCCGGCCGGTACTGGGTGACCGACGAGGGCTTCGTGGTGCTGGCCAGCGAGGCCGGCGTGCTGGACATCCCGGCCGGCAAGGTCGTCCGCAAGGGCCGCCTGCAGCCCGGCAAGATCTTCCTGGTGGACACCGCGGCCGGCCGGATCGTCGAGGACGACGAGGTCAAGGCCGAGCTGGCGGCCGCGCACCCGTACGAGGAGTGGCTGCACGAGGGTCTGGTGCGGTTCGAGGAGCTGCCGCAGCGCGAGCGGGAGATCCCCACCCACGAGACGCTGGTCAAGCGGCAGCAGGCGTTCGGCTACACGCTCGAAGAGCAGCGGATCATCCTGACCCCGATGGCGCGCAGCGGCGCCGAGCCCATCGGGTCGATGGGCACCGACACCCCCATCGCGGTGCTCTCCGAGCGCCCCCGGCTGCTGTTCGACTACTTCAAGCAGCAGTTCGCGCAGGTCACCAACCCGCCGCTGGACGCGATCCGGGAGGAGCTGGTGACCTCGCTGCAGTCCACGCTCGGCCCGGAGGGCAACCTGCTGGAGCCGGGGCCGGAGTCGTGCCGGCGGCTGGTGCTGCCCACCCCGATCCTGGGCAACGACGAGCTCTCCAAGATCATCCATATCGATGACGAGGGCGACCTGCCGCACCTGCGGGCCCACGTGGTGCAGGGCCTGTACGACGTCGCCGGCGGCGGCGAGGCCCTGGAGCACCGGCTGGAGGAGATCTGCGCCGAGGTGTCCCGCGCGATCGCCGGCGTCGACGGGCAGGGCGCGCGGATCATCGTCCTGTCGGACCGCGGCTCGGACGCCTCCCGCGCCGCGATCCCGTCGCTGCTGCTCACCGCCGCGGTGCACCACCACCTGATCCGGGAGAAGACCCGCACCCAGGTCGGCCTGGTGCTGGAGACCGGCGAGGCCCGCGAGTGCCACCACATGGCGCTGCTGATCGGGTACGGCGCGTCCGCGATCAACCCGTACCTGGCGCTGGAGACCATCGAGGACCTCATCGCCACCGGCGCCGTCGAGGGACTGGACCCGGCCGCCGCGGTCCGGAACCTGATCAAGGCGTACGGCAAGGGCGTGCTGAAGGTCATGTCCAAGATGGGGGTGTCCACGGTCGCCTCCTACACCGGCGCGCAGATCTTCGAGGCCATCGGCCTCGGCGAGGACGTCGTCGGCCGCTGCTTCACCGGCACCACCTCCCGGCTGGGCGGCGTCGGCTTCGACGTGCTGGCCCGCGAGGTCGCCGAGCGGCACCGCCGCGCCTACCCGCCGGGCGGCAACGAGGCGCCGCACCGCACCCTGGAGGTCGGCGGCGAGTACCAGTGGCGGCGCGAGGGCGAGAAGCACCTGTTCAACCCGGACACGGTGTTCAAGCTCCAGCACGCCACCCGGACCCGCCGGTACGAGATCTTCAAGGAGTACACCTCCTTGGTGGACTCCCAGGCCGAGGCGCTGATGACGCTGCGCGGCCTGTTCGAGCTGCGCGAGGGCGAGCGGCCGCCGGTGCCGATCGAGGAGGTCGAGCCGGCCGCGGAGATCGTCAAGCGGTTCTCCACCGGCGCGATGTCCTACGGGTCGATCTCGGCGGAGGCGCACGAGACCCTCGCGATCGCGATGAACCGGCTGGGCGGCAAGTCCAACACCGGCGAGGGCGGCGAGGACGCCGAGCGGTTCAGCCCCGACGAGAACGGCGACCTGCGGCGCAGCGCGATCAAGCAGGTGGCCTCCGGCCGGTTCGGGGTGACCTCGGAGTACCTGACCAACTCCGACGACATCCAGATCAAGATGGCGCAGGGCGCCAAGCCCGGCGAGGGCGGGCAGCTGCCCGGCCACAAGGTCTACCCGTGGATCGCCAAGACCCGGCACTCCACCCCGGGCGTGGGCCTGATCTCGCCGCCGCCGCACCACGACATCTACTCGATCGAGGACCTGGCGCAGCTCATCCACGACCTGAAGAACGCCAACCCGGCCGCCCGGGTGCACGTGAAGCTGGTCGCGGAGGTCGGCGTCGGCACGGTCGCGGCCGGGGTGTCCAAGGCGCACGCCGACGTGGTGCTGATCTCCGGGCACGACGGCGGCACCGGCGCGTCCCCGCTGACCTCGCTCAAGCACGCCGGCACGCCCTGGGAGCTCGGCCTGGCCGAGACCCAGCAGACGCTGCTGCTCAACGGCCTGCGCGACCGGATCGTGGTGCAGACCGACGGGCAGATGAAGACCGGCCGGGACGTGGTCATCGCGGCGCTGCTGGGCGCCGAGGAGTACGGCTTCGCCACCGCGCCGCTGGTGGTGTCCGGCTGCGTGATGATGCGGGTCTGCCACCTGGACACCTGCCCGGTCGGCGTGGCCACCCAGAACCCGGTGCTGCGCGAGCGGTTCACCGGCAAGGCCGAGTTCGTGGTGAACTTCTTCGAGTTCATCGCCGAGGAGGTCCGCGAGTACCTGGCCGCGCTGGGGTTCCGGTCGCTGGACGAGGCCATCGGGCACGTCGAGATGATCGACACCCGGCGCGCGGTCGAGCACTGGAAGGCGGGCGGGCTGGACCTGGCGCCGATCCTGCACCGTCCGGACCTGGCACCGGGCGCGGCGCTGCACCGCACCACCGTCCAGGACCACGGGCTGGAGAAGGCGCTCGACAACACGCTGATCCAGCTCGCCGAGGGCGCGATCGCGTTCGGCGACAAGGTCCGGCTGGACCTGCCGATCCGCAACGTCAACCGCACCGTCGGCACCATGCTGGGCCACGAGGTGACCAAGAAGTGGGGCGGCGAGGGTCTGCCCGACGACACCATCGACGTCACCTTCACCGGGTCGGCGGGCAACTCCTTCGGCGCGTTCGTGCCGCGCGGCATCACGCTGCGGCTGGTCGGCGACGCCAACGACTACGTCGGCAAGGGCCTGTCGGGCGGGCGCATCACGGTGCGGCCGCAGGCGGACGCCGCGTTCGCCGCCGAGGAGCAGATCATCGGCGGCAACGTGATCCTGTACGGCGCCACCTCGGGCGAGCTGTTCGCCCGCGGCGTGGTCGGCGAGCGGTTCTGCGTGCGCAACTCCGGCGCCACCGCCGTCGTCGAGGGCGCCGGCGACCACGCCTGCGAGTACATGACCGGCGGCCGCGCGGTGATCCTGGGCGGCACCGGCCGCAACCTGGCCGCGGGAATGTCCGGCGGCATCGCCTACGTTCTCGACCTGGTCGCCGAACGGGTCAATCCCGAGATGGTCGACCTGGAGCCGCTCACCGCCGCGGACGCCGCCTTCGTCCGCGGCCTGGTGGAACGGCACCTGGCCGAGACCGGGTCCACGGTCGCCGAGAAGCTGCTGGCCGACTGGGACGGCGCCGCCGGCCGCTTCACCAAGATCATGCCGCGGGACTACCGGCGCGTCCTGGAGGCCAAGGCCAAGGCCGAGGCCGAGGGCCGGGACGTCGACGAGGCCATCATGGCCGCCGCGCAGAGCTGAAAGGGGGGACTCCAGATATGGCCGACCCGAAGGGTTTCCTGACCGTACAGCGTGAGCTCCCCAAGCGGCGCCCGGTCGACGTGCGCATCAAGAGCTGGTCGGAGGTCTACGAGGACTTCGGCAAGGACCGGCTGGAGAAGCAGGCGAGCCGCTGCATGGACTGCGGCATCCCGTTCTGCCACCAGGGCTGCCCGCTGGGCAACCTCATCCCCGAGTGGAACGACCTGGTCCACCGCAAGGACTGGGCCGAGGCGATCGAACGGCTGCACGCCACCAACAACTTCCCCGAGTTCACCGGCCGGCTGTGCCCGGCGCCGTGCGAGAGCGCGTGCGTGCTGGGCATCAACCAGGACCCGGTGACGATCAAGCGGGTCGAGGTCGAGATCATCGACCGGGCCTGGGCGGAGGGCTGGGTGCGGCCGCAGCCGCCCCGCGTCCGCACCGGGAAGAAGGTGGCCGTGGTCGGCTCCGGGCCCGCGGGCCTGGCCGCCGCGCAGCAGCTCACCCGCGCCGGGCACGACGTCCGGGTGTACGAGCGCGCCGACCGCGTCGGCGGCCTGCTGCGCTACGGCATTCCCGAGTTCAAGATGGAGAAGCGGCACGTCGACCGGCGGGTCGCGCAGATGCGCGCCGAGGGCACCGACTTCAAGACCTCGGTGAACGTCGGCGTCGACATCACCGCCGACGAGCTGCGCGAGCGGTACGACGCGGTCGTGCTGGCCGGCGGCGCCACCGCCTGGCGCGACCTGAACGCGCCCGGCCGCGAGCTCGACGGCATCCACCAGGCGATGGAGTACCTGCCCCCGGCCAACAAGGTGCAGGAGGGCGACCTCGCCGAGTCGCCGATCTCCGCCGAGGGCAGGCACGTGGTGGTCATCGGCGGCGGCGACACCGGCGCCGACTGCATCGGCACCGCGATCCGGCAGGGCGCGAAGTCGGTCACCCAGCTGGAGATCATGCCGCAGCCGCCGCGGACCCGGCCCGGCTCCCAGCCGTGGCCGACCTATCCGATGCTGTTCAAGATGGAGAGCGCCCACGAGGAGCTCGCCGACCTGGGCGGCGACCGGGTGTACGCGGCGTCCACCACCGAGTTCCTGGGCGACGCGGACGGCCGCGTCCGCGCGCTCAAGCTGGTGGAGGTCGGCGGCCCCGAGACCGGCTTCAAGCCGATCGAGGGCACCGAGCGGGAGGTCCCGGCCGAGCTGGTCACCCTCGCGATGGGCTTCCTCGGCCCGGAGAAGGAGGGGCTGCTGGACCAGCTCGGGGTGGAGCTGGACCAGCGCGGCAACGTCGTCCGCGACGGCGACTACCGGACCAGCGTCGAGGGGGTCTTCGTCGCCGGCGACATGGGCCGCGGCCAGTCGCTGATCGTCTGGGCCATCGCGGAGGGACGCGCCGCCGCGCACGGCGTCGACAAGTTCCTCGGCGGTGACACCGCGCTGCCCTACCCGATCCCGCCCACGGCCCGTCCCATCGGCTGACCCGGCACCCGCCACCGGCCGGGTTCCAGTAGCCTGGCCGGAGATCAGCCGACCCTGGACCGTACTCACCCCGCCGTGACTCCGGCGCGCCCGCAGCGGGCGCGCCGGAGTCACGGCGGCTTTTGTTCGTGGGGGGACCGCATGCCGATCAGGCACGTCGACGTGACCACCTGGTACCTGGAGCAGCGCGACCGGGCCGAACTGACCCCGCCGCGGCGCGAGCCGGAGGTCGCGGTCGAGATCGTCCGCGCGGAACCGGCCGGGCCCGAACTGAACCGCTTCCTCTACACGGCGGTCGGCGGGGACCTGTACTGGCTCGACCGGCTCGCCTGGACCTACGAGCAGTGGCAGAACTGGCTGGCGAGGCCCGGGGTGGAGACCTGGATCGCCCATGTCGGCGGCACCCCGGCCGGGTACGCCGAGCTGGACCCGCAGGCCGCCGGGCAGGTCGAGATCGCCTACTTCGGCCTGCTGCCGGCCTTCCGGGGCCGCGGCATCGGCGGCCACCTGCTGGCCGGCGGCGCGGCCCGCGCCTGGGACCTGGCCGGCCGCTGGCCCGGCCGCGAGGCCACCACCAGGGTCTGGGCGCACACCTGCTCCAACGACGCGCCCGCCGCGCTGGGCAACTACCAGGCCCGCGGCTTCCGCGTCTACGACACCAAGGTCGAGACCGAGGCCGTCGAGCACACCCCGCCCGGCCCCTGGCCCGGCGCCCGCTGACGGGGCCGGCTGACGCGACTACAGGCGGGAGCCCAGGTCGCGGAGCACCTCCACCAGCAGTTCCACATCGGCCTCGGTCGTGCGCCAGTTGAGCGTCGCGGGGCGGAACACCGTCATGCCGCGGTAGGTGGAGGTACCCGCGTACACCCGTCCGTCGGCCAGCAGGGCCTCGCCCAGACGCGCGTTCAGGTCGTCCAGGCGCTCCTCGGGCACGCCCGGCGGACGGTAACGGAAACACGTGATGCACAGCTGCGGGGGAGCGAGCAGTTCCAGGTCGGGCGCCTCCTCCACGAGCCGGCCCAGGTGCGCGGCCACGTCCAGGTGCCGCTCGACCATCTCCCGGTAGCCGTCGCGGCCGTAGGCGCGCAGCGTCGCCCAGATCGGGAACGCCCGCGCCCGCCGTGACGACTCCGGCCCCAGCATGTTGTAGTTGATCCGCTCGGCCCCGGGGTCCTCGGCGCCCGGCAGGTAGGCCGCCCCCCAAGCGCCGAAAGCCGAGCCCAGCGCGGCCGGATCGCGGACGAAGGAGAAACCGCTCTCGTACGGCACGTTCAGCCACTTGTGCCCGTCCGCGGTGACCGAGTCGGCCCGCTCGACGCCCGCCGCCAGATGCGCGGTACGCGGCGACAGCGCCGCGAACATGCCGAACGCGCCGTCCACATGGAGCCATGCCCCGTACCGCTCCGCCAGGTCGGCGAGGTCGGCCAGCGGGTCGGAGGCGCCGGTGTTCACCTCGCCCAGGTTGGCCACGATCACCGCGGGCCGCCCGTCCAGCCCGGCCAGCGCGGACTCCATCGCGGCCAGATCCACCTGGCCGCCGTCATCGCGCGCGAACGTGCGGAGGGTGTCGCGGCCGCAGCCGAGGATCTGCAGGGCCTTGCGCGTGCTGACGTGCACCAGCCCGCTGGACAGCACGGGCATCGGCGGCAGCCCCGCCAGACCCTGCGACGCGACGTCCGCCCCGTGCCGCCCCGCCCACCAGTGCCGCGCGCACGCCAGGCCCGTGACATGGGCGAACGTCGCGCTCGGCGTGAGCACGCCCCCGAACGAGGCGGGCAGCCCGAACAGCTCCTTCAGCCAGCGCAGCACGACCGTCTCCACCCGTGCGGACAGCGGCGAGGCCGGCCACAGCCCGGCGACCTGGTCCAGCAGCGACGCCGTCCAGTCCCCGGCCATCGCCGCCGGGGTGGAACCGCCCACCACGAAATGGAAGAAGCGCGGCCCGGAGGAGTGCGTGGCCGCCTCCGTCCCCACGCGCAGCAGCCGCTCCACCGCCGCGGTGCCCCCGTCGCCCTCCGCCGGCAGCGGGCCGTCCAGCTCGGCGATCAACTCGTCCTTGGACCGGTCGTGCACCGGACGGTCCGCCAGGCCGTCCAGATAGGGGCCCGCGGCCCGGGCCACCGCCTCCAGGGCCGCGCCGGCCCGGTCATGCTCGTGCAGAGGGTCGCTCATGGCGGCCAGTGAAACAGTGACGATCATGGTTCGTACATGCCCGCGGGTGTCCGTTTCCTTCAAGAACGCCGCGCCCGGCCCCACTAGCGTGAGGCCCATGAACGCCAGAACGCCGCACGCCAGAACACTGCACGCCGAGGACCTGGACGCCGCCGAGGAGTTCCTCCGGCTCAACGCGCGGCTCATCGACCGGCACCGCTTCGCCTACCACTTCCGCGGCGGCCCCGTCGAGGCGGTCGCGGCGGCGCTGCGACCGTACGAGAACCCTGACGGCGGCTACGGCCACGCTCTCGAACCCGACCTGCGCGGCGAGGCCAGCCAGCCGGTCCCCGCCCAGCACGCCCTGGAGATCCTGCACGAGGCGGGTCTGGACGGCGACCCCGCCGTCCAACGGATCGGCGACTTCCTGACCGCCATCACCCGTCCCGACGGGGGAGTGCCCTTCGTGCTGCCGACGGTACGGGACGCCCCGCGCGCCCCCTGGTGGCAGACCCCGGACGACCCGCCGTCCAACATCAACCCCACCGCCACCCTGGCGGGCCTGCTGCACCTGATGAAGGCCGACCACCCGTGGCTCGGGCCCGCGACCGAGTACTCCTGGGCCTACCTGGAGAAGGAGGGCAACGAGCCCGGCCCCTACGACGCCCTCGCGATCTGGACCTTCTTGGAGCACGTGCCCGACCGCACACGCGCCGAGACCGTTCTCGAACGCGTCCGCGACGCACTCCTCCCCCACGTCGCCCTCGAACCGGACGGGGAGGGCCACTCGCCCCTCGACTTCGCCCCCGCTCCCGGCGGCCTCGGCCCCCGCCTCTTCGACGGCGCCCTGATCGAGGCCCACCTCGACGCGCTGATCGACGCCAGGCTCGACGACGGCGGCTGGACGGTCGGCTTCCCGTTCTTCACGCCCGTCACCGAACCCGAATGGCGTGGGTACGTCACCGTCGAACGGCTCAAGACCCTCCGCGCCTACGGGAGGCTCGAACCCTGAAAGCCGAGGACGTCGGCAGGGCTCCGCCCTCAACGGCCGCGAGCCGCTCGCTGAGCCGCCGCGGCCTGCCGGCCGCCCCTCGGGTCTGACAAAGTCTGATAGGCGTTGTAAGGCCGTTTCAGCGCGCCCTAGAGCAGCTCCCGGATCGTCGCCCCGGACAATCCGCGCACCTCATTGGCCATATGGGCCTGATCTGCATAGCCCGCGGCATACGCCACGTCCGCGAGCGGCCGGCCCGCCCGCGCCAGCGCCAGCGCCCGCTGGAAACGCAGGATCCGCTGCAACGTCTTGGGGCCGTACCCGAACGCGGCGAGCGCACGCCTGCGCAACTGCCGCTCGCTCACGCCCAGCCCCTCGGCCACCGCGCGCACCGACGCCCCTTCCAGACGCGCCATCAGACCCGGCACGAGCGGATCGGGCCCCTCCGTCATACGAGCGCGCACCGCACCCGCGAGCACCGCGGCACGGTCCCCTGCGTCCACCAGCGCCTCGCCCAGGCGATCCGCGTCCGCGCCCCACAGTTCCCGCAACGGCACCCTGCCGTCCCGCATCGCGTCCGCGGGCACGCCCAGCACCGGCGGCGCCGTTCCGGGACGCAGCCGCACGCCCACCAGCAGCTCGCCCGGCTCCAGCCTCGCCGGCATCGGCCCGGTGTCGGGCCCCGCCACCATCACCTCCGCGCGGCGCGCCCACCAGATCACGTCCACGCACCCGTCCGGCACCACGCGCTGCACCAGCGGCGCAGGCGCCCCGGCCGGATGCCCATGCGTCCACAGGCACGCGAAAACCGTCCCCGGCGGCGCAGCCGACTCGCGATAACGCAGGGCGTCCATGCCTTCCTGCATACCACCCGCCTGGACGGGCAGTCCCCCCAATGAAGACCCCAAGAGGGACCAAAGAGGGAGAGGACACCGACATGGCCACCGACCTGAAGGGAAAGAGCATCGCGTTCCTGGTCGCGCCCGAGGGCACCGAACAGGTCGAGCTCACCGAACCCTGGCACGCCGTCGAGCACGCCGGCGGGCAGGCCCGCCTGGTCTCCACCCAATCCGGCCGCATCCAAGGCTTCCACCACCTCGACAAGGCCGACCACTTCGACATCGACACCACCGTCGACGTCTCCGACCACACCGAGTTCGACGGCCTCGTCCTCCCGGGCGGCGTCGCCAACCCCGACTTCCTGCGCATCCAGCCCAAGGCCGTCGCCTTCGTCAAGGGCTTCTTCGACGCCGGCAAGCCCGTCGCCGCCATCTGCCACGCCCCCTGGACGCTCATCGAGGCCGACGTGGTGCGCGGCCGCCGGCTCACCTCCTGGCCCAGCCTCCGGACCGACCTGCGCAACGCCGCCGCCGACTGGGTCGACGAGGAGGTCGTCACCTGCCGGAACGGCCCCAACACGCTCGTCACCAGCCGCAAGCCCGACGACCTCAAGGCGTTCTGCCAGGCCGCCGTGGAGATCTTCAAGGGCTGAGCCGGAGCGCCCGCGGAACCCGTGGTCTAGACCCTTGAGCTAGACCACCGGGTTAATCTTTCGCGACCGTATCCTGCATGAATATCCGTACTGGCAGGTAACTAAGTAGCGTTGTGCGCGTGACCCGTCGAGCGAAGATCGTCAGCACCATCGGCCCCGCCTGCTCCAGCGACGAGCGGATCCACGCCCTCGTCGAGTCCGGCGTCGACGTCGCCCGGCTCAACATGAGCCATGGTGAGCACGCCGGCCACGAAGAGGTCTACCACCGGATCCGGGCCGCCTCCACCGCCACCGGCCGCGGCGTCGGCATCCTCGCCGACCTCCAGGGCCCCAAGATCCGCATCGGGCGGTTCCCGGACGGGCCGGTACGGCTCACCCTCGGCGACGAGTTCACCATCACCACCGAGGACGTCCCCGGCACCCGCAAGGAGGTCTCCACCACCTACGAGGGCCTCCCCGGCGACGTCGGCGCCGGCGACACCGTCCTCATCGACGACGGCCGCGTCGCCCTGCGCGTCCTGGAGGTCGACGGCCCCCGCGTCCGCACCACCGTCGAGGTCGGCGGCATGGTCTCCGACAACAAGGGGCTCAACCTCCCCGGCGTCCCGGTCAGCGTCCCCGCCCTCACCGACAAGGACGAGGCCGACCTGCGCTGGGCGCTGCGCCTCGGCGTCGACATGGTCGCGCTCTCCTTCGTCCGCACCCCCGCCGACGCCGACATCTGCTACCAGATCATGGAGGAGGAGGGCGTCCGCGTCCCGCTGATCGGCAAGATCGAGAAGCCGCAGGCCGTCGACCTCCTGCCCGAGATCGTCGCCGCCTTCGACGGCATCATGGTCGCCCGCGGCGACCTCGGCGTCGAACTGCCCCTCGAGCAGGTCCCGATCGTCCAGAAGCGCGCCATCGAGCTCTGCCGCGAGAAGGCCCGCCCGGTCATCGTCGCCACCCAGATGCTCGAATCCATGATCTCCGCGCCCCGTCCCACCCGCGCCGAGACCTCCGACGTCGCCAACGCCGTCTTCGAGGGCGCCGACGCCGTCATGCTCTCCGGCGAGACCAGCGTCGGCCAGTACCCGATCGAGTCGGTGCAGACCATGAGCCGCATCGTCTCCACCGCCGAGAAGGCCGCCCTGCAGGCCACCCACACCCTCGACCGCATGCCCGAGACCGTCGGCGGCGCCATCGCCCGCGCCGCCGCCGAGGTCGGCGCCATCATCGAGGCCGAGGCCCTGGTCGCCTTCACCATGTCCGGCGAGACCGCGCGCCGCCTGTCCCGCTACCGCTCCCCGATCCCGCTGCTGGCCTTCACCTCCGTCCCCGCCGTCCGGGGCCGGCTCGCCCACGTGTGGGGCGTGGAGACGCACATCGTCCCGTTCGCCAACCACACCGACGAGATGGTCCGCCAGGTCGAGCAGGGCCTGCTGGAGTCGGGACGCTGCCAGAAGGGCGACAAGGTCGTGATCGTCGCGGGCTCCCCGCCCGGAACCCCGGGCTCCACCAACGCCCTGCGCGTCCACCGGATCGGCGACGCCATAGCCCAGGCCGCCGCCACCTCCTGACCGCACCCTCCTCCGGGACGGCCTCGGCCGCCCCAGAGGAGGCGCTCCGTTGCGGTAGAAAACTGCCACGATGGACGTCCCCGATGCCACGCGGACTCGGGGCATCGTCCGCACACTTCGGTCGGGCGCTCCTCCCGGTCAGTGCTTCGGGCCGACGAACTCGTCCAGCCGAGCGACCGCGTCGCGCTTGGCGATGGAGATGTTCTTGCGGTTCATCTGCGTCCAGGGGATGCCGAGGCGGTCAAGAGCGTCGGTGAAGAGCCGCTGGATGTCGGACGACACATTGGTGAAGTTGTAACGGGGGTACTCGTACCAGTGATCCCCGTCCTTGAGCTTGCGCCGCACCCGATTCGTCCCGCGCCAGCCGTCCGAGTGGAGCAGGCCGCGGACGAACTCTTCGCTGAACTCATCGACGATCTCTTGCTGCCAACCCGCCAGCTCGATCTTCCGCGTGTGCTTCATGCCGGGCCCATGCTGCGGAAACAGGCACGTCCAGTGCTTGGAGTGGCTGTTGACCTCGGTACATCCTTCGCGGGGGATGAAGCGGATCTTGTTTTCGGGGCGTACCGCGCGGATTGAGTCCGCGCATTCTTGCATCAAGCCGGGCCAGGCGTTCGCGCAGATCACCCGGAGGGCCCACACACTCTTCGCGGGATCGCCGACAGGGCTGATGCAGCCGTCGCCGAGGTAGAGGCCCAGAAGGTGGGAGTATGCGCCGGGTGGGTCGGGCGGACGTGGTAGTTCGGCGCAGCGAGGGCAATCTCTGGGGCCACCCACATAGAGGTCACGGCCTTGCTCGACCCTCAACCGCCATTCGCGGATCGCGTAGCGGGAGACACCGGTTCGGCGGCTCACCTCGCTGAGGGTGAGCCCTTGGTCGAGCATGACCAGAACGCGGTTGCGCATCGTGATGTCGTACATGCGCAGAGTGTTGCAGCGGGGGATGACAAAATCGCCGCCCAGTGGGGGCGGGGTCGCCTTGTGCCCCGGGTGGGACTCGAACCCACACTTTACGGTGTTTGAGACCGCTCCCTACTGCCTATTGGGGTACCGGGGCTGGGTATCTAACTTGGGATGAATCGTACATCCCGGCCGTGAAGCGTCCATCGATTTTCAGCGGTGGACCTGACCGAGACCAGGGTAGCGGGTCCCGGTAGTCTCGTGGGCGTGACGGAGAGCGCTCGGCGAGTTGTGATCGCAGAAGACGAGGCCCTGATCCGGCTGGATCTCAAGGAGATGCTGCAGGAGGACGGCTACGACGTCGTCGGCGAGGCCGGGGACGGGGAGGCCGCCGTCCGGCTGGCCGCCGAGCAGCGACCCGATCTGGTCATCCTGGACGTCAAGATGCCCATCCTGGACGGCATCTCGGCGGCCGAGCGGATCTCCGCCGAGCGGATCGCGCCCGTGGTCATCCTCACCGCGTTCTCCCAGCGCGAGCTCGTCCAGCGGGCCACCGAGGCCGGGGCCATGGCCTACCTCGTCAAGCCGTTCAGCAAGACCGACCTGGCGCCCGCGATCGAGATGGCGGTCAGCCGTTACACCGAGCTGCGCGCGCTGGAGGCCGAGGTCGCCGACCTCCAGGACCGGCTGGAGACGCGCAAGGTCGTGGACCGCGCCAAGGGGCTGCTGCAGCAGGCCAACGGTTGGAGCGAGCCGGAGGCGTTCCGGTGGATCCAGAAGACGTCGATGGACCGCCGGCTGACGATGCGCGCGGTCGCCGACGCGGTCGTGGCGGGCGCGCTCGGCAAGCCGGGCGGTGAAGGGTCCGCTCCGTCCTGACCTGGCCGCGAAAGTGCCGTTCTCTGGTGATAACGGGACCGTGCTGTGATCGGGCCGTGACCGCGTCGCGCCGCCCGCAGGGGGGTCCGTGGACGCCCGGGCGCGCCGGTCGCCTTCTCGGCAGGAGTGTTCACCCTCCGTGATCGTCCCTGGCCGGGACCGGATTCGATGAGCACGGAGCCGTAACGAACGAGTAACCCTTCTGCCCGGGGGTGCTGATCTCGGACGGCCTGACGGTGTACGACAGACCTGCTCCCTGACTGACCGGTTTCTCCAGAAGAGACACCGGGCGTCGGGGCATGACTCGTACCCGATCCCCTCCCGGATCCGGATGGAAAGGTTGGGCACCTTGCGGCGCAACATGATGAGGCTTACCGGTGCGGTGGCGGTGAGCGCGATGCTGACGCTCGGCGCCGCCGCGTGCGGCAGTGGCGACGACGGCTCGGGTAGTGGCAACGAGGTCACGATCGGGATGATGGGTGACCTCACCGGTGAGAACTCCGGCCTGGTGATCCCGCCCAAGAACGGCGCTCAGCTGGCGATCGACCAGTACAACGCGACCAACCCCAAGGTCAAGATCAAGCTGAAGACCTATGACAGCCAGGGCAAGCCGGAGCAGGCGACCACCCTGGTGCAGGGCGCGATCAAGAACGACAAGATCGCGGGCCTGATCGGCCCGGCGTTCTCCGGCGAGTCGCAGAGCACCGGCCCCATCCTGGAGGAGGCCAAGGTCCCGAGCGTGTCGCCGTCGGCGACCCAGATCACGCTCGCGGAGAAGAACTGGAAGTTCTGGCACCGCGTGGTGGCGGACGACGCCGTGCAGAGCGCCGGCGCCGGCGAGTTCATCATGAACCAGCTGAAGGCCAAGAAGGTCTACACGGTCCACGACAACCAGGACTACGGCAAGGGCCTGGCCGACAGCATCGGCAAGGCGGTGACGGCTAAGGGCGCCCAGGTCCAGACCGACCCGGTGGACGACAAGGCCACCGACTACTCCTCCACCGTCAACAAGATCAAGCAGTTCAACCCGGACGTGGTCTACTACGGCGGCTACTACTCGGTCGCGGGCCGGCTGTTCAAGCAGCTGCGCGAGGCGGGCGTCAAGGCCAAGCTGATGTCGGGCGACGGCTCCCTGGCGACCGGCCTGATCGAGGGCGCGGGCCAGCAGAACGCGCAGGGCGCGATGCTCAGCTGCGGCTGCCTGATCGACGAGTCGGGCACGACCAACGCCAAGGCGAAGAAGTTCGCCGCCGACTACCAGGCCAAGTTCAACACCCCGGTGGCGATCTACTCCGGTGAGGGCTTCGACGCGGCCAGCGCGTTCATCGAGGCGGTCAAGGCCGGCAACACCGAGCCGGAGAAGATCAACCAGTTCCTCTCCTCGGTCAGCTTCGAGGGCGTCGGCAAGCCGATCAAGTTCGCCCCCAACGGCGAGCTCGCCTCCCAGGACATCTACGTGTACCAGGTGAAGGACAACAAGCTGCCGCTGCTCGGCAACACCAAGGAGGCCAAGGTCGAGTAGGGGACGGTCTCGCCTTCTCGACCATCGCGCGCCTCCACGAGGCGCCCTGTAGGCGCGGGAGCGGGAGCGCCGGGTGCGCTCCCGCTCCTTTTCACAAAGGCGACCAAAGGTGTTCGACGACTTCATTAGTACTTTCTGGCCGTACACCATCGACGGCCTGGCGCTCGGGGCGATCTACGCCCTGGTGGCGCTCGGCTACACGATGGTCTACGGCGTGCTGCGGCTCATCAACTTCGCCCACGCAGAGATCTGGATGGTGGGGACGTTCGCGGCCCTGGGCACCGTCCAGCTGATGGGCGTGTCCAGCGTGGGCGGGTTCGCCCTCATCGGTGTGGTGGTGGTGATGGCGGTGGTGGCCGCCGCGGTCTCCGGCGGCAGCGCGATGTTGCTGGAGATGGTGGCCTACCGTCCGCTGCGCAAGAAGGGCGCCTCCCGGCTGGCGGCGCTGATCTCGGCGATCGGCGCCTCGATCTTCCTGCAGCAGCTGTTCGCCACGGTGATCATCCCGAGGGTGTTCGGCAAGTCCGAGGCGCAGGGCAAGCTGCCGGTGGACGAGCACTTCGTGCAGCGCACCGACGTCATCGACATCGGGCCGATCGTGATCAGCAACGACAAGTTGATCGTGTTCCTCGGCGCGGTGCTGATGATGGTCGCGCTGGACCAGTTCGTGAACCGGACCAAGCTCGGCCGCGGGATCCGCTCGACCGCGCAGGACCCCGAGACCGCGGTGCTGATGGGCGTCAACATCGACCGGGTGGTGTCGGCGACGTTCCTGGTCGGCGGCGCGATGGCCGGTGTGGCGGCGGCGCTGTACTTCCTGCGTTTCGAGCAGGCGTGGTACTTCGCGGGCTTCCTGCTCGGCATCAAGGCGTTCACGGCGGCGGTGCTCGGCGGGATCGGCAACATCCGCGGGGCGCTGGTCGGCGGGTTCGCCCTCGGGCTGTTCGAGATGTACGGCTCGAGCATCTTCGGTTCGCAGTGGCGGGACGTCGTCGCGTTCTCCGTGCTGATCCTGGTTCTCATGTTCCGTCCCACCGGAATCCTCGGTGAGTCTCTCCAGCAGGCGCGCGCATGAACCTCAAGAAGAATGATGGCAAGGGCGCCCTCGGCGGCGGCCTCGGGACGGCGCTGGACACGGTCCGGGACCGGTGGGCGGTGGCGCCCGGTCCGGTTCGGTGGCTGGTGTACGCGCTGCTGATCGTCGGCGCGCTGCTCCTGCCGAGCGAGTCGATCGGCTCGTTCATGGCGCCGTCGGGCGCGGACTGGTCGAGCATGCTGAGCGACCAGATCGGGATCTACATCCTGCTGGCGCTGGGCCTGAACGTGGTCGTCGGCATGGCGGGCCTGCTGGACCTGGGCTACGTGGCGTTCTACGCGGTCGGCGGGTACACGATCGGCATCTTCGGCACCAAGTACGGCTGGAGCTTCTGGGAGGTGCTGGTCCTCGCGATCCTGCTGTCGGCGCTGTCCGGGGTGATCCTGGGCGGGCCGACGCTGCGGCTGCGCGGCGACTACCTGGCGATCGTGACGCTGGGTTTCGGTGAGATCGTCAAGAAGACCGTGAACAACAGCGACTACGTCAACGGGCCCCGGGGCATCCAGGGGATCCCGCGTCCGCCGTCGCTGTCGGAGTTCGAGATCCTCGGCGTGCAGCCGTTGAAGTACGGGTTCCTGGACTCGCGGCCGTACTACTACCTGCTGGTGTTCTTCATCGTGGTCACGATCGTCTTCGTGAAGCGGCTGGAGCACAGCCGGGTGGGCCGGTCGTGGGCGGCGATCCGGGAGGACGAGGACGCCGCCGAGTTGATGGGCGTGCCGACGTTCCGGTTCAAGCTGGCCGCGTTCGCGATCGGCGCGGCGATCGGCGGCAGCGGCGGCGTGGTGTTCGCGGCCAAGCAGACCTCGATCAATCCGGAGAACTTCGTGTTCCTGGTGTCGGCGCTGATCCTGGCGTCGGTGGTGCTGGGCGGTTCGGGCAACATGCCGGGCGTGATCCTGGGCGCGTTCGTGCTGGCCTGGCTGCCCGAGCGGCTGCGGCTGTCGGAGGACTACCGGATGCTGCTGTTCGGCGCCGCGCTGGTGATCATGATGGCGGTCCGTCCGGAGGGGCTGTGGCCGTCGCGGCAGCGCAAGGCGGAGCTGGCCGAGGGCACCGGAGGAATGGGCAGTATGGGAGCCGAGGTGGCCGGTCCCGGCGGGACCGGTGGCGGCGCGGCCGGTTCGGCCACGGAGGTGGGCAAGTGAGCGCGGACGAGAGGCCGGAGGCGGAGCCGGACGAGACCGCCGCGGACGCGACCGCCGCGGACGCGACCGCCGCGGACGCGACCGCCGCGGACGCGACCGGCACGGAGAAGGCCGGCACGGAGAAGGCCGGCACGGAGAAGGCCGGCACGGAGAAGGCCGCCGCGGCCCCGGCCGCCGGCGGCGGGACCGCCCGGGAGACGGGCGCCGAGGGCGTGGCGGGTGAGCCGGTGCTCGACCTGCGCAAGGTGACGATGCGCTTCGGCGGCGTCGTGGCGCTGAACCAGGTCGAGTTGACGATCGGCCAGGGCGAGATCTTCGCGCTTATCGGCCCCAACGGGGCGGGCAAGACCACGGTGTTCAACGTGACCACCGGCGTCTACCGTCCCACCGAGGGGCAGGTCGTCTTCGGCGGCAGGCGCATCGACGGCAAGAAGCGATTCGCGGTGACCAAGCTCGGCGTGGCCCGCACGTTCCAGAACGTGCGGCTGTTCCAGAACATGACGGCGCTGGAGAACGTGCTGGTGGGAGCCGACGCGCACCACCGCACGGGCTTCGTCGGGGCGGGCCTGGGCCTGCCCTGGCATCGCAAGGAGGAGCGCGAGGGCAGGGAGAAGGCCCGTGAGCTGCTGGAGTTCGTGGGCATCCCGCACCGGGTGGAGGAGGCGGCCAAGAACCTGCCGTACGGCGACCAGCGGCGGCTGGAGATCGCCCGGGCGCTGGCCACCGATCCGCGGCTGCTGCTGCTCGACGAGCCCGCGGCGGGCATGAACCCCGCGGAGAAGATCGCGTTGCAGGAGCTCATCCGCAAGATCCGCGACTCGGGCCGGACCGTGCTGCTGATCGAGCACGACATGGGCCTGGTGATGGGGATCAGCGACCGGATCGCGGTGCTGGACTTCGGGCAGAAGATCGCCGAGGGCCGGCCGGCCGACGTGCAGAACGACCCGCGGGTCATCGAGGCGTACCTGGGGGCTCCGGCCGATGCTTCTTGAGATCAGGGACATCCACGTCCACTACGGCAAGATCGCGGCGCTCAAGGGCGTCTCGGTCGAGGTCGGCGCCGGTGAGATCGTCACGCTGATCGGCGCCAACGGTGCGGGGAAGACGACCACGCTCAAGACGATCTCGGGGCTGCGGCCGCTGTCGTCGGGTTCGATCGTGTTCGACGGCGCGGACATCAGCCGGACCCCCGGCCACAAGCGCGTGCTCGCGGGGATCGGCCAGGCGCCCGAGGGCCGGGGGATCTTCCCCGGCATGTCGGTGGAGGAGAACCTCCTCATGGGCGCCTATGCCCGGAAGGGGGACTTCAGCGCCGAGCTCAAGGAGGCCTACGAGCTGTTCCCGCGCCTAGGTGAGCGCAAGGGCCAGGCGGGCGGCACGATGTCGGGCGGCGAGCAGCAGATGCTGGCGATCGGGCGGGCCCTGATGGCCAAGCCCAAGGTGCTGCTGCTGGACGAGCCGTCGATGGGTCTGGCGCCCAAGCTGGTGCAGCAGATCTTCTCGATCATCCAGGAGATCAACCGGCGCGGCACCACGGTGCTGCTGGTGGAGCAGAACGCGCAGCAGGCGTTGCAGATCGCGCATCGGGCGTACGTTCTCGAGACCGGGCGGGTGGTCAAGGCGGCGCCGGCGGCCGAGCTGCTGGACGATCCGGAGGTCCGCGCGGCCTACCTGGGCGGCGACCTGGGCGAGGCGGCGGCGGGCGTGGACGACGACGCGTCCCGCTGAGCGGGCCCGTGCCGGACGCGCGTCGCCGTCCGGCACGGGCCCCGGCCCGGTG
The DNA here is from genome assembly GCF_039532545.1 of Actinomadura vinacea. Taxonomy (NCBI): domain Bacteria; kingdom Bacillati; phylum Actinomycetota; class Actinomycetes; order Streptosporangiales; family Thermomonosporaceae; genus Actinomadura; species Actinomadura vinacea. The sequence continues at coordinate 295,084 of NZ_BAAARW010000005.1, forward strand.
CGGCTCCCACGGGGAGTCCGTCTAGGGGAGCTCGATCTCGGCGCCGGGCGGGTCGGAGACCGCGCCGACCGGGGGCGAGCCGAACAGGCGCACGCCCTTTACCGGGGTGTTCCCGGGGACGTCGTACCAGAGGTCGAACTCGGCGCGCATCGCGGCGCCCACCGACAGCCGTTCCGGCTGCCGCTTGATCATGGTGGCGCTCATGTCGGGGACGTGCGCGCGGCCGTCGGTGGTGAGGAGCACCTGCTTCCAGGTGTCGAAGACCTGGATGTCGCGGCCCCGGTTGACGGCCAGCAGCCGTACCCGGACGTACCTGCCCTTGGAACGTCTGTCGGCGTGGGTGCCGAGGATCTCGCGGATGCCGTCCCGGTAGCCGAGGACGGTGAACTCCAGGTCGGCGCTGCGGCCCGTCCGGCCGCGGATGGCCTGTTCGCCGTCGCGAACGCGTTCGGGCGGTACGGCGTAGACGGGCGCGGGGTCGGGCTCGGAGGCGGAGCAGGCCGGCAGCGCGGCCGCCGCCAGCGCCGCGGCGGCGCAGCCGGCCCTGAGGCGTGCGATCGCCGGTCTCATGGCCCGAACGTAAGGCGGTCCGCCGCGCCGGTGAACGGCGTGACCGGATCCGGGCACCCGGGCAGGCGGATACGCGGACGTACAGAGGCCCAGGACCACCTTTGGGGCCGCGCGAACCTTCCCCGGACACGCACGTTGTCTACTCGGTGATCCCGGGCCGTTCCCAGGCACGTTACCGACCGTTCGCCGTCCGACGCAAAGAAAGTCCGATATTCGGTGCAAACCCCACCAAAATCCTGGAACGCTCCTGGTCAGGCCGTCGAGGGCTTGTCGCGGAGCATGCAGGTGATCCTGGCCGTGCAGACCCGGCGGTCCCGGTCATCGCTGATCACGACGTCGTAGGTGGCGAGCGTCCGCCCGCCGTGCGCCCGGGTGGCGACCCCGGTGACCCAGCCCGCCTCGGCCGCGCGGTGGTGGGTGGCGCTGATCTCGATGCCCATCGCGATCCGTTCCGGCCCGGCGTGCAGCGCCGAGCCGACCGACCCCAGGGACTCGGCGAGCACGCAGGACGCCCCGCCGTGCAGCAGCCCGTACGGCTGGGTGTTGCCCTTGACCGGCATCCGGCCGACCACCCGCTCCGGCGAGGCCTCCAGGTACTCGATCCCCATCGCCTCCGCCAGATCGCCGTACGCCCCGCCGCCGGCGCTCTCCACCACCGCGGCGAGATCCCGCTGCTCCTCGGTCATCAAGCCTCCCTCGAACTGTCGTACGCGCAGACTAGAGTCCTGGTGTGGCGACCACAGCAACGACCCCTGACAAGAATGACCGGCTTCTCCTGCTCGACGGCCACTCGCTGGCCTACCGCGCGTTCTTCGCGCTGCCCGTGGAGAACTTCAGCACCACCGACGGCCAGCCCACCAACGCGGTGTACGGCTTCACCTCGATGCTGATCAACGTGCTGCGCGACGAGGAGCCCACCCATATCGCGGTGGCCTTCGACCGCTCCGAGCCCACCTTCCGGCACGAGCAGTACGTCGAGTACAAGGCCGGCCGGCAGAAGACGCCCGACGAGTTCCGCAGCCAGGTCAGCCTGATCTTCGAGGTGCTCGACGCGCTGCGCGTCCCGCGGCTGTCGGTGGCCGGCTTCGAGGCCGACGACATCATCGCCACGCTGTCGGTCCAGGCCACAGAGGCCGGTATGAAGACCCTGATCGTGACCGGCGACCGGGACGCCTTCCAGCTGGTCAACGACGACGTCACCATCCTCTACCCGGTCCGCGGCGTCTCCGAGCTGGCCCGGATGGACCCGGCCGCCGTCCAGGCCAAGTACGGGGTGCCGCCCGAGCGCTACCGCGAGCTGGCGGCGCTGGTGGGGGAGACCAGCGACAACCTGCCCGGGGTGCCCGGCGTCGGCCCCAAGACCGCCGCCAAGTGGCTCACCAAGTACGACGGCCTCGACGCGCTGGTCGAGCAGGTCGAGGAGATCAAGGGCAAGGCCGGCGACAACCTGCGCGAGCACCTCGGCCAGGTGCTGCGCAACCACCAGATCAACAAGCTCGACTGCGAGGTCGGGCTGGAGCTGGCGCCGCCGCAGCTGTCGATGGGCCAGTGGGACCGCGAAGAGATCCACACCCTGTTCGACTCGCTGCAGTTCCGGGTGCTGCGCGAGCGGCTGTACGCCACGCTGTCGCCCGCCGAGCCGGAGGCCGACGAGGGCTTCGAGGTCGACCGGCAGCGGCTGGAGCCCGGCGCCCTGGCCTCCTGGCTGGACGACAACACCGGGCCCGGGCACCGCACCGGCGTGGCCCTCACCGGCTCCTGGGGGCGCGGCACCGGCGAGGTCACCGCCATCGCGCTCGCCTCCACGCGGCCCGGGGAGTCCGGCACGCCCGCCGTCCACCTCGACCCGGCCGCGCTGAACGAGGACGACGAGCGGGCCCTGGCCGCCTGGCTGGCCGACGAGTCCCTGCCCAAGGCGCTGCACGAGGCCAAGGGGCCGATCCTGGCGCTGGCCGCCCGCGGCATGGAGCTGCGCGGCCTGACCAGCGACACCGCGCTGGCCGCCTACCTCGCCCTGCCCGGCCAGCGCACCTTCGACCTGGCCGACCTCGTCCTGCGCTACCTGCACCGCGAGCTGCGCGCCGAGGCCGACGACTCCGGCCAGCTCACCATCGACGGGTCCGGCGAGGAGGAGGCCGCCGACGACCTGGCCGTGCGCGCCCGCGCCGTCGCCGAGCTGGCCGACATCCTCGACCAGGACCTGGAGAAGCGCGGCGCCACCCGGCTGCTGCGCGAGGTCGAGCTGCCGCTGGTGGGCGTCCTGGCCGACATGGAGCGCGCCGGGATCGCCGTCGACGCCGAGCGGCTGGCCTCGCTGGAGGCGACCCTGGCCGGCCAGGAGAAGGAGCAGGAGCAGCTCGCCCACGCGGCCGTCGGGCGCGAGTTCAACCTGGGCTCTCCCAAGCAGGTCCAGCAGGTGCTGTTCGACGAGCTCGGGCTGCCCAAGACCAAGCGCACCAAGACCGGCTACACCACCGACTCCGAGGCCCTCACCAACCTGGCCGCCAAGGACCCGCACCCCGTCCTCGACCACATCCTGCGCTGGCGCGAGGTGTCCAAGCTCAAGAGCATCGTGGCCTCGCTGATCCCGATGGCCGACGACGCCGGGCGCATCCACACCACGTTCAACCAGATGGTCGCCGCGACCGGCCGGCTGTCGTCCACCGACCCCAACCTGCAGAACATCCCGATCCGCACCGCCGAGGGCCGCCAGATCCGCGAGGGGTTCGTGGTCGGCCCCGGCTACGAGTCGCTGCTCACCGCCGACTACAGCCAGATCGAGCTGCGGATCATGGCGCACCTGTCGGAGGACGAGGCCCTCCTGGAGGCGTTCCGGGCCAAGGCCGACTTCCACACCATCACCGCCTCCCGCGTGTTCGGCCTGCCGCCCGAGCAGATCGACCCCGAGCTGCGCGCCCGGATCAAGGCGATGAACTACGGCCTCGCCTACGGCCTGTCGGCCTACGGGCTCTCCCAGCAGCTGCGCATCTCGCCCGACGAGGCGCGCGGCCTGATGGAGGAGTACTTCCAGCAGTTCGGCGGCGTCCGCGACTACCTGCGCGACGTCGTCGCCAAGGCCCGCCAGGACGGCTACACCGAGACCATCCTCGGCCGCCGCCGCTACCTGCCCGACCTCAACTCCGACAACCGCCAGCGCCGCGAGATGGCCGAGCGGATGGCGCTGAACGCCCCCGTCCAGGGTTCGGCCGCCGACATCGTCAAGGTCGCCAGCCTCAACGTCGACCGCGCCCTGCGCGAGCACGGCCTGCGCTCCCGCATGCTCCTGCAGGTGCACGACGAGCTGGTGTTCGAGGTCGCCGCGGGCGAGCAGGGCACGCTGGAGTCCCTGATCCGCGAGCAGATGGCCGGCGCCTACGAGCTCCGCGCCCCCCTGGAGGTGTCCATGGGCACCGGCCAGACCTGGCAGGACGCCGCCCACTGATCCGCGCCCGCGGGTGCTCGGGCAGAGCGTGATGCAAGGCTTGTTGGGGTTCGTCCCCGGGCCGCCGAGACGGCTTCCGCGATGGTCGTGAGAGGTGTTCGCGGCCAGGGGGCCAGCCGCCACGCGGGCCGCTCGGTCAAGGCGTGGATTGATCATGGTCATCGGGCGGTTTCAGTGGGCGCGATACCGGGTTGTGGGAGATCATGTCCGGGTACGGCGAGTCCTGTCCGCTTGGTTCCGGGGCGCCGTGCGCCGTTTCGGCTCTGTTGGCGCTGATCGACGGGAGACCCGTGCCACTCCTACACAAGATCGCCGCAGCTGTCGTGGTCGTCGCCGTGGCCCTCGGGCTCTGGCTGCCGGACGAACGGCCGGGTGCGCCGAGCGCCGGCGCGGCCCGCGCGGGAGACAGGGAACCGGTGCCGGTGGGCCCGGCCGGCAAGGCGCGCCCGGGCGAGCGGCCCGGCGCGTCGCAGCCCGGGCCGCGCCCCACCGCCGCGGCTTCGGCCGTCGGCACGGTCGGCCCGGCGACGCCCGCCGCCGCGGCCGCCAGCGCCAACGAGCTCGGCCAGGTCCCGGTGCTCATGTACCACCGGATCGTCGCCAAGCCCACCCTGACCCTGGACCGCACGATCAAGGAGTTCCGCGAGGAGCTGGTGCGGCTGGCCACGGGCGGGTACGTGCCGATCACCGCCGGCGAGTTCGTCAGCGGCCGGATCAACGTGCCCGCGGGCAAGCACCCCGTCGTGCTGACCTTCGACGACAGCACGCCCGAGCAGTTCGCGCTCGACCCGCAGGGGCGGCCCAAGCCCGACACGGCGGTGGGGATCCTCCAGGACGTCGCCCGACAGTACCCGGGGTTCCGGCCCACCGCGACGTTCTACCTGAACAAGGAGCTGTTCGGCCTCGCCGGGCAGGAGGCCGCGGGGCTGCGGTGGCTGCAGCAGAACGGGTTCGAGCTCGGCAACCACACGCTGACCCACAAGGACCTCTCCCAGCTGTCCAAGAAGGACGTGCAGAAGGAGATCGGCGACATCGAGGCCAAGATCGTCTCCTTGACCGGGCGGAACACCACGACGCTGGCCTACCCCTTCGGGTCCGAGCCCGACAAGCGGTCGTGGGCGGAGAAGAAGGACGGCTCCTACTCCTTCCAGGGCGTCTTCCTGGCGGGATGGAAACCCTCAGAATCGCCCTACGCCGAGGACTTCGACCGGCTGGCCATCGCCCGTGTACGCTCGGAGGGCAAGATCAAGGAGAATGACTGCACGCGGTTCTGCTCCACCGCCTGGCTCGAGGAGCTGGAGAAGAACCCGGCGACGCGGTACACCTCGGACGGTGATCCGAACACGATCACCTTCCCGCGGTCGGAGGAGGACCGGCTGGCCAAGCGACTGCGCGGGAACGGGCGGATCTACTGAGCCCACCGCGGGCGCCGGGCCGGAGGCGCCGGGCGTACCGATTGACCACGCGGTCTCGGTCCCATATGCTGATCGCTGCGCTGTGGGCTTGTGCGCGCTTCGGACGGAGCAAGCTCGCGCTCGGTCAGGTCGACATCGGTTTCTCTGACGCGGCGGTCCCCGCCTCGTTCCTTTTTCCGGTCTTCGGCAGGGCGGATAACGGCCCTCCGCGCAGTACAGGCAACTACGCATGTCCGTATCCGGAGCCAGCCGACACATGACGAGCAGCACCGAGGCAACCTCGACCACCCCGCAGGTAGCGGTCAACGACATCGGGTCCGAGGAAGCCTTCCTCGCAGCGATCGACGAGACCATCAAGTACTTCAACGACGGCGACATTGTAGAAGGCACTGTCGTCAAGGTCGATCGTGACGAGGTCCTCCTCGACATCGGCTACAAGACCGAGGGCGTCATCCCCTCGCGCGAGCTGTCCATCAAGCACGACGTCGACCCGAACGAGGTCGTGACCGTCGGCGATCACGTCGAAGCCCTGGTCCTCCAGAAGGAGGACAAGGAGGGTCGGCTGATCCTGTCCAAGAAGCGCGCCCAGTACGAGCGCGCCTGGGGCACGATCGAGAAGATCAAGGACGAGGACGGCATCGTCACCGGCACGGTCATCGAGGTCGTCAAGGGCGGCCTCATCCTCGACATCGGCCTGCGCGGCTTCCTGCCCGCCTCGCTGGTGGAGATGCGCCGGGTGCGCGACCTGCAGCCGTACGTCGGCCGCGAGCTCGAGGCCAAGATCATCGAGCTGGACAAGAACCGCAACAACGTGGTGCTGTCCCGCCGCGCCTGGCTGGAGCAGACGCAGAGCGAGGTCCGCCAGACCTTCCTCAACACCCTGCAGAAGGGCCAGGTCCGCAAGGGCGTCGTCTCCTCGATCGTCAACTTCGGCGCGTTCGTCGACCTTGGCGGCGTGGACGGCCTGGTGCACGTCTCCGAGCTGTCCTGGAAGCACATCGACCACCCCTCCGAGGTCGTCGAGGTCGGCCAGGAGGTCACCGTCGAGGTCCTGGACGTCGACATGGAGCGCGAGCGGGTCTCGCTGTCGCTCAAGGCGACCCAGGAAGACCCGTGGCAGCAGTTCGCCCGCACCCACCAGATCGGCCAGGTCGTGCCGGGCCGCGTCACCAAGCTGGTGCCGTTCGGCGCGTTCGTCCGGGTCGAGGAGGGCATCGAGGGCCTGGTGCACATCTCCGAGCTGGCCGAGCGCCACGTGGAGATCCCCGAGCAGGTCGTCCAGGTCGGCGACGAGATCTTCGTGAAGATCATCGACATCGACCTCGACCGGCGCCGGATCAGCCTGTCGCTCAAGCAGGCCAACGAGAGCGCCGCGGGCATCGAGGAAGAGGACTTCGACCCGACGCTCTACGGCATGCCCGCCGAGTACGACGAGCAGGGGAACTACAAGTACCCCGAGGGCTTCGACTCCGAGACCGGCGAGTGGCTCGAGGGCTACGACACCCAGCGCGAGACCTGGGAGCGGCAGTACGCCGAGGCCCGGTCCCGCTTCGACGCCCACCGCAAGCAGATCGAGGAGGCCCGCAAGGCCGAGGCGGAGGCCGACACCACCGCCCCGTCCGGCGAGACCTCCTACTCTGGCGGCGGCGGCGAGGAGACCTCCGGCGGGGCCCTGGCCACCGACGAGGCCTTGGCCGCGCTCCGCGAGAAGCTGTCCGGCGGTCAGTGATCCGGACCGCCGCCCGGCGGTGACCGCCCCCGGGCGCGGTCAGCACTGAGGCGCACGCCTTCACGGTCGCGCGCCGTCCCATGAGGGACGGCGCGCGACCGCTGTTTGCGCCACCCGACCACCGAGAGGGCCCACCGCCGAACCGCGCGTCGCGATGCGTTCGCCCCGTAGGCCGGTTCCGCGACCGCGGGGCGCAGGGCGATGATCGCCGGCGGCGAGTCCGGCCGGGTCGGCGACCGCTGTTCTGACGTCGCGGGCACGAGGCTGATGATCAGATGGGCGGCACGCCCGCACGGGTGTGTTCCCGGCCACGGCGCGCTGCGTTCGCTACCGGCTCGCTCGTGTGACGGTGAATGATCGACGACGGCCGGGCGGGTTCCAGTCGGCCGCCGCGACGCGTGTCGCGCGTGTTCGGGGAGATCGTGCCGCGCCGGGGCCGTCCGGGCTCTAGGCTCTGGGACGGGGCTGGGGCCTGGAGCCTGTCCAGGACCGCTCCAGAGCCGATCCAGAGCCGCCATGGACCCGCCGGGGCCGTGCGTCCGCACGGTCTGCGGTACGGTCCGGGAGGTTTGTCCGGACCTGGCGTGAGTTCTGGGAGGTTGCGCGACGCGCGGCCCCGACGCTCGTCTCGCCGCCCGGTACGCGCGATCATTGGGTCGGCTCGCTCGTTCCGCTCGTCCCCGGGAGCATCCGTTCAATTGGCCAGCACAGATACCAGCACAGGAATAAGCAGCAGGACCGGCGAACCGGCCGGGCCGCCCATCGTCCCGCAGGGGCCGGCGCGGCTCGCGCTGATCGCGGTCACGGTGGCGGTGCTCGCGCAGACCCTGCGCTTCGCGCTGCCCCAGTACGACCACTTCGCCGACCAAGCGGGCACCGCTGTCGCGGGCGCCGTGCTGCTGGCGGTCTATCTCGCGGGTCTGACCGGCCCGCTGATCCGGCGCGCCGCCGGGCCGCGCGGCCTGCTGCTGGCCGGGGTCGGCGGGCTGCTGGCCGTCCGGCTGCTGGCGCAGGCGCTGACCCCGCAGACCTGGCTGGCGCTCGTGGGCACCGCCGTCGGCATGATCGCGGTGGGCGCGCTGTACGAGGGCGCCCGCGGCCTGTCGGGTGTGGGCTTCGCCACCGCCACGGTCGCGGGCCTGTCGATCGACGGCGCGGTGCGGATGGCGTTCGCGACGTGGGACGCCTCGTGGCGCTCGGGGATCGCCCCGTGGCTGGCCTGCCTGCTGTTCGTCGGCCTGGGCGCCGCGGCCCTGTACCGGGAGCTGTCCTCGGGGGCGGTGGCGCCGCCGGGGGTCTCGTGGCGGGACGCGTTCGGCGCGGCCGCGTTCGGGCCGTTCCTGGCGTTGCAGGTGCTGGTGCTGTCCAGTCCGGCGTTCGTGGCGTCTTCCGGCTGGCAGTCGCTCACCGGCGCGCACGTGGTGATCGTGATCGGGCAGGGGCTGGCGCTGGCGTTCCTGGCGTCCGGGCTGGCGGTGCGGGCGGTGCCCGGCGGTGTGTGCGTGCTGGGCGGGACGCTGCTGGGCGTGGGCGCCGGGGCGATCGCCGGAACGTACGCGGTCGCCGGCATCGAGGTCGTCCCGGTCGTGATCGTCGGCCAGGTGCTGTCGGCGTGGCTGCTGGCGGTGGCGTGCCGGGCTCCGCTGCGCCGGGCGGGGGCCGGCGGGCCGGTGTGGCGGGTCGACGTGGGCGCCGCGACCGGCGGCCTGCTGGTCGGGCTGATCCTGGTGTCGTACCAGGTGAGCGCGATGGAGCCGCTGCCGTTCCCGAACAACCTGCTGCCCGGCCTGGCGGGCGTGCTGCTCGGCGCGCTGGCCGCGATCGCCGCCGCCCGGGGCGGGCCGCTGCCGGCCCGGGCGCCGCTGCGGGCGCTGACGGCGGGCGCCGCCGCGCTGGCCCTGCTGCTCGGCACGGCGGTCTTCACCGTGGCCGGGCCGGACGGCGAGGCCAAGGCGGCCCCGGCGAACGGCCGGATCCGGGTGGTCAGCTACAACGTCCACGACGCCGTGGGCCCGACCGGGCGCCTGAACCCGGAGGCGATCGCGTCGACGATCGAGGCGCAGCGCCCGGACGTGGTGCTGCTGCAGGAGGCCGGGCGCGGCTCGCTGCTGTCCGGGACGACCGACGTGGGGGTGTGGCTGTCGCGGCGGCTCGGGATGAAGCTGCTGTGGGGGCCGGCCGCCGACGGGCAGTTCGGCAACGCGATCCTGACCTCGCTGCCGGTGGAGCGGTCGGGGACGGGCCGCATGCCCAAGGGCGACTGGTCGCAGATCCGCGGCTACGTGTGGGCGCGTGTCCGGGTCGGTGCGAAGACGCTGGACGTGTGGTCGACGCACCTGGAGGGCGGTTCCGACCAGGGGGACGAGCGCGCCCGGGAGGTCGCGGGGCTGCTGCGGGCCTGGGGCGGCGCGCCCCGGACGATCATCGCCGGCGACTTCAACGCCGAGCCGGGCAGCGCGGAGATCTCGCGGATGCTGGACGGCACCGAGCTGCGCAGCGCCGCGCCGAGCGGGGACCCGTCGCCGACCACCGGGGACGGCCGCCGGGTCGACTGGATCTTCGGCACCGACGATCTGCTGTTCGGCGACTACGACGTGCCGCGGACGCCGGCGTCCGACCACTATCCGGTCACGGTGACCGTCCGGATCGGGCGGTGAGCGGACCGGAGGTCTCGATCGAGCGGGCCGGCCCCGACGACGCGGGCGAGATCCTGACCGTGCAGCGCGCGGCGCACGTGACCGAGGCCCAGCTCTACGGCGACCCGTTCATCCCGCCGCTGGTCGAGTCGTTCGACCAGGTGCGCAAGGTGCTGGCGGGTGACGCGGTGGTGCTCAAAGCAATGGCGGGACGGCGCCTGGTGGGCGCCGTCCGCGCCCGGTTCAGCGACCACACCTGCCTGGTGGGCCGCCTGGTGGTGGCGCCCGACATGCAGGGCCGCGGCATCGGGGAGCGGCTCATGCGGGCGCTCGAGGACGAGGTCGCGGACCGCGCCGACGCGTGCGTGCTGTTCACCGGCCACCTGGGCGAGGACGACCTCCGGCTCTACCGGCGGCTGGGTTACAAGGAGACCCATCGGGAACGGGTCGCGGCCCATCTCACCCTCGTGCACATGCGCAAGGCCCTCGCGCCCCCGGCCGAAGGCTGACCCTCCGCCGCCGCTACTGTTGTGCCCGTGCTGAAAGTGGGACTTACCGGTGGCATCGGGTCGGGCAAGAGCGAGGTGTCGTCGCGGCTGCGCGGGCACGGCGCCGTGGTCATCGACGCCGACCGGATCGCGCGCGAGGTGGTCGAGCCCGGGACGCCCGGCCTGGCCGCCGTCGTGGCCGAGTTCGGCGAGGAGGTCCTGCTGCCCGACGGCGGGCTGGACCGTCCCAAGGTCGGCTCGATCGTCTTCGCCGACCCCCAGCGGCTGACGGCGCTGAACGGGATCGTCCACCCGCTGGTGGGGGAGCGGACACGGGAGCTGATGGAGGCCGCGCCCGGGGACGCCGTCGTCGTCTTCGACGTGCCGCTGCTGGCCGAGAACGGCCTGGGCGAGATGTACGACGTGGTCGTGGTCGTGGACGCCCCGGTCGAGACCCAGCTGGAGCGGCTGACGTCCCGGCGCGGCATGACCGAGGAGGACGCCCGCTCCCGGATCGCCGCCCAGGCGTCCCGCGCGGACCGCCGCGCGATCGCCGACCGCGTCATCGACAACTCCGGCTCCCTGGACGACCTGAAGTCCCAGGTCGACACCCTTTGGGAAGACCTCACCCACCGCGCCGAAACCGCTGAAGCAACACCAGAGCGGTAAACAGGACGTCGATCCCGCCGAACTGCGCGGCGGCGTCCTTGAGCGCCTGGGTGAGCGCGTCGCGGTCGAGCACGTCCGCGGGGAACGCGGCGGCGGTGATGCCCTCGGCGGTGAGCCGGCCGGCGAGGCCGTCGAGTTTGGCGCGGTTGCGGGAGATCAGAGCGAGTCGAAGCCGTGCGAGCCGAAGGTGCGGGCAATGGCCAGGCCCAGCTGGGGGCCGGCTCCGACGATGGCGATGCTGGTCACAGCGATCCTTTCGTGGCCGGTGGGGCCGGTCAGGCGGTGGTGGCGACGGTGACCGCGATCTTGCCGAGGGTGCCGGCGCCCGCGGCGCCCAGGTCGAACCCGTTGACCGACGACGCGGCCACCTTCACCAGCAGCTCACCTGCCTGCGGTACGGGAGGCTTCACCTCGGTCACCTCGACGGTGGGTCCGCGGCGAGCATGGGCGTGTCGGGGATGATGGTGGTTTGAGGGCGAGACTGCGTGGAGGTCGGGATGCGGGTGGCTTGGGCTACCGAGTTGGGAGATCCTCGGCGGGGGAACGAGGACTTCGTGGCGGCGGCGCCGGGAGCCGTTGTGGTCCTGGACGGGTGCGGGCTGCCGCTGGGGACCGATCTCGGCTGCGCGCACGGCACCGCCTGGTACGCCCGCTCGCTCGGCACGCGGCTGCTCTCAAGGCTCGTGGACGGCCTGGGAGACGCGCCCCAGGCCCGACCCCCGGTCGGGCCCCCGGAAGGCGTGCACCGGCCGGATGAGCGGCCTCTGGTGGGGCGCCTGGCGGGGGCCATCGCGGATGTGGCGGCGTCGCATCGGGCGACGTGCGATCTGGGGTACCGGACGACGCCCGCCGCGACCGTGCTGGCGCTGCGGGTGCGCGGCGATCTCGTCGACTACCTCGTCCTGGCCGACTCGACGCTGCTGCTGGACGGCCCAGACGGGCTTCAAGAGATCACTGGCGGCCCGTACTACGCCGCGGCGGATCCGGGTGCGGCGCAGTACGCGATCACCGGCACGGTGCCGCTGGACGGCCTGCGGGGCGCCTATCTGATGACCGACGGCGCGACCCGGCTGGCCGACCTGTTCGGACTGGCCGACTGGCGCGGGCTGGCGCAGACGGTCGAGAAGCAGGGGCCGACCGCGCTGATCGCCCGTACGCGGGAGGCCGAGCGCACCGACCCGCGGGCCATGCGCTGGCCGCGGAGCAAGCCGCACGACGACGCGACCGTCGCCCACTGCGTGTTCTAGAAATCGGCGTCCAGGGGGATCTGGCGCACATCCTGTAGGTGGGCGTCCAGTTCGCCTGGCTCGAAGCGGCACATTCCTATGGCGTACCAGAATTCCCCTGCCGTGTTCCCCTCCCGCTTGTATCGGCCTTCGGGGGAGATGGCGGCCCACCCTTCGGAGAGGCCGAGAAGGGTCGCGCGATGGGTCGGGGCGGTCTGCCCATTGACGTTCCAGAGGACGACCGTTCCATCGTCGCCGGCGCTTGCGAGCAGTGTCCCGTCCGGGCTGAACTCCACAGACCAGACCCGCCGTGTGTGGCCGGGCAGGGTGTGCAGGTGGTGGCCCGTGCGGGCGTTCCACAGCCGGACGACCAGGTCGTCGCCCGCCGTGGCGAGCAGGGTGCCGTCCGGGCTGAACGCGCACGTCCACAGGCGCCCGGCATGGCGCGTGAGGGAGTGCAGGGTGGTGCCGGAGGAGACGTCCCACAAGCGGGCGGTGCCGTCGTTGCTCGCGCTGGCCAGGACGTCGCCGGAAGGGGCGAACGTCACCCGGTACACCCGGTCGGTGTGGCCGCGCAGTTCGCTGTGCAACGTGCCGTTCCGGGCGTCCCAGATGCGTACCAGGCCGTCGTCGCAGCCGGTGGCGACCCGGCCGCCGTCGGGGCTGAAGTCGATGGAGCGGACCCGGCCGCGGTGGTCGGCGAGATTGACGATCTCGCGGCCGGTGGTCCAGTACCACAGCCGCACGCTGTCGTCGTCGTTGGCGGTGGCCAGCACGTCCCCGTCCGGGCTGAATGCCTGCGCCCACACGTGGTCGGTCTCGACGTTCAGCTCGCGTTCGAACGTGCCGGTGCCGGCCTGCCACAGGTGCACGCCGCCGTCGTTGGTGGCGGTGGCGAGCTGGGCCCCGGCGGGGTTGAACGCGGCGGAGGTGAGGTTGTCGGCGACGCCGCGCAGCTCGCGCACCAGGCGGCCGGTGCGCGGCTCCCAGAGGCGGACGAGGCCGTCGTTGCCGCTGGTGGCCAGCAGGCCGCCCTCGGGGCTGAAGACCGCGCAGGTGGCTCGCCTGCCGTGGCCGCGCAGGACGGTGCGGCACTGCCCGGTCTCGGCGTCCCACAGCCGGGCGGTGCCGTCGTTGCTGCTGGTGGCCAGCTGGGCGCCGTCGGGGCGGAAGGCGAACGGCCACACCGCGCCGCGGTGCCCGGCCAGCTCCAGCCGCTGCCGTCCCGTCCCGGGGTCCCACAGCCGTACCGCGCCGGCGCTGTCGGCGGTGGCCAGGCGGCCGCCGTCGGGGCTGAAGGACGCCTGGTAGATGGCGCCGCCGTGGCCCGGCAGGGTCAGCTTGTGGCGCGCGTCCTCCCACAGCCGGACGGAGCCGTCGGTGTCGCCGGTGACCATCAGGCGGCCTTCGGGGTGGAAGGCGATGGCGTAGACGCGTCCGGTGTGGCCGAGCAGCTCTTCGCGGATCTCGCCCGTGCGGATGTCCCACAGCCGTACGACGCCCGCCTCGTCGCCGGCCGCCAGGAACGATCCGTCAGGGTGGAACACGGCGCGGAACACCGCGCCGCTGTGCCCGGTTAGGGTGCGGTGCAGGTCGCCGGTCGTCAGGTCCCATACGCGTAGCGTTCCGCTCGCGTCGCCCGTCACCATGAGGGACGCGCCAGGGTCGAAGACCGCCGTGTACACGGGGGCGGTGTGGCCGGCCAGTTCGTGGCGCAGGTCGCCGGTCGCGGAGTCCCAGATGCGGATCGTGCCGTCCGCCGCCCCTGCCGCGATGAGGGGATCGGGGCCCGGCCCCACGACGACGGGCCAGACGCCTTCGGGGTGGACGGTGAGCGTGTGCGCGCTGCGTCCCGTAGCCAGATCCCACAGGCGGACCGTTCCGTCCGCGGCGCCTGTGGCGAGCATGTTGCCCCGTGCGTCGAACGCCACCGCGTAGGCGCGGTCGCGGTGGCCTTGGAGCGTCCGTAGGGGAGTGCCGGTGACGGCGTCGCAGATGATGACGCCGCCGTCCTCGCCTCCGACCGCCAGGACCGACCCGCCGGGGCTGTAGGCGAGCGGCTGGGGGAGTCTGCTGGTCTGGAAATGGAACCCGTACGGTACGCCGATGGCCGCTGGGGTCACCTGGATGTCGATCGGGCGTCCCGGGGCGATGGCGGCCTCGCGCAGCTCCGGGGCGTGGGCGATGCGGTCGGGGAGCGTGGCGGCGATGAGCGCGGCCCTCGTCCAGCGGCTCCCTTCCAGTTCGGCGTCCCGCAGGTCGGCGCGGGCCAGCCGGGCCCGGGACAGGTCGGCGCCGCGCAGGTCGGCGCCCGTCAGCCGCGCCTCGTCCAGCCGCGCCCCCGCCAGCGAGGCGTCGCGCAGCACAGCCCGCGACAGGTTGGCGCCGACCAGTTGCGCGTCGGTGAGGTCGGCGCCGGTGAGGTCGACCTCTTGCAGGTCGCGGTAGGACAGGTCCTCGCCCTGCAGCCGGGCGCCGCGCAGGTCGGTGCGCGCGGGCGTGCGCAACCGGGTCGTGATCTTGATGGCGTTGGCGCGGGCGACGTCGTCGGCCGCCGGATCGGCCAGCACCTGCGCGACCCACTCCTGGCAGGCCCGGGTGTCGGCCAGGTCGCACAGGAAGTCGACGGTGAGCTGGGACAGCGCGCGATGGGTCAGCGGCCCCGGAGTGCGGCCCTCGGCGAACTGCGCGGCGATGTGCCGTGCCACCAGCCACTCCATCACCGAGCCGTGGATGAACCCGAACAGACCGTCTTCGGTACGGACCAGCAGGCTCCCCGCGCCCATCGCATGCGTCACCTGGTGCGACGACATGCGCCCGTCGGCGAGGTCGCTCAGCGTGCCGGCGACGTCGGCGAGCTCGGCCAGCCTCAGGTACTCCTCGTTGCTCTCCCACAGGCGTAGCGCGAGAGTACCGACCGCCTTCCACATGTCGTCGGCCGTCAGGCCGGAGGGCCCGCCCGTACTGCGGACGCGTTCGGCCTCATAGGCGAGCCAGGACGACAGGATCTCCTCGTAGAGGTCGGCCGGGCTCACCGTCGCGCGCGCTTGAGCGACGGCCCGCAGACGCTCCTCGGGCAGGTCGGCGATGAAACTGAGCATCCGCGGATTACTGGTCAGGCCCAGCAGTTCCCCGATGCTCTCCAGCGCGCGCAACCGCTCCTCGGCGGCCTCCTCGTTCCCGTACCGGCCGACCAGGTACGAACGCACCTGCGACGGCGTGAAGTCCTCCAGGCCCAGGACGCGGCGGTGCGGGAGCACGCCCACCTTCTCGCCCAGCGCCGTCAGCACCTGCGCCTGGGACTTGAAGTGCTGCGTACGGCTGGCCACCACGATCTTCGCCTTGTCCTGCGCCGCCTGCAGCAGCGTGTCCAGGTGGTCGGCCGCCTGGTCGTAGGTGACCCGGGTGACCAGCTCGTCGAACCCGTCGAACAGCAGCACGATGCGGCCCTGCCGCAGCATGTAGTGGAACGCCTTGAGGTCGATCAGCTCTTCGCCGTGGTTGGCCAGGTGCGCGGCGACCAGCCCGTCCACCGAGTGCGCCTTGTCGAGCGCGCGCAGCTCGATGAGGATGGGGATGACGTGCGGCAGCTCGGCCGGGATGCGGCGGGCCAGCTCCCGCAGGGCGAACGTCTTGCCGCGCCCGAAGTCGCCCAACAGCAGCAGGAAGCGCCCATGGTCGGCGGCCAGCAGGCGCAGCATCTTGCCGACGACGTCCTCGTGCACGTCCGAGTCCTGGGGCGTTTCAGGCTCGCCGGACTCGTCCAAGGGACCGGGTTCGTCGCCGGGGGAGCGGGGGGCGGTCATGCGGTCCAGCTCCCGGAACCGCTGCGGGACGTAGAGCGAAGGCGGGTACAGGCCCCCGGCGGCCATGCGCGAGGTCTGGCTCGCCACGTATTCCGACAGGTCGAGAAGGCCCTGGAACTCGGTGAGGCTGCGCACCCGTATGCCGCGGCGCAGTGCGTCCTCGCGCAGTGAACGGGCCGGGGGCGGGCCCAGGTAGACCAGCTCCGAGCCGTAGTCGGCGCCGTCGGCGTGAACGTGCCGTACGAAGGCGTCCACATCGGCCTCCGTCACCTGCCCCACGTGCGCGCCTATGCGGTACTGGCGCACGAACCCGTCCTCCATATGGGCGAGCAGGAGGTGCGGTGGATCGGCGTCGATACGGCGGATGTTGGCCTTTTCGAAACGGGTCTCGCACGCTTCGGAAATACGGTCGAGAAGGCGCTCCGTGGGATCCGGCGCGGGATCGACCGGACCGCCCCCGTTCCCGGAAGGGCCTTCCCCCAGCTCGGGGGTCGGCCCTACGGGGCGTTCCGGCTCGGTTTCCTGCGGTGGGGCCGGGAACGTGCCAATGGCCTTCGTCCAGGTCGCGTCCAGCCGTTCGGGCCCGCGCCGCGCCGCGTCCTGCGCGGTCCACCGTTCCAGGCCGTCGCGCTTCAGGACGAGCACCTGGTGCCTGCCCGCCCCCAGAGCGGGCACCGACGGCACTCCGGACGGCATCAGCGGGATCGCGCCGAATTCCGACTCCGTCCCTTGGAAGAACAGGTTGACATGCCCTCCGAGAA
Organism: Actinomadura vinacea; assembly: GCF_039532545.1. Lineage (NCBI taxonomy): Bacteria > Bacillati > Actinomycetota > Actinomycetes > Streptosporangiales > Thermomonosporaceae > Actinomadura > Actinomadura vinacea. The sequence continues at coordinate 311,826 of NZ_BAAARW010000005.1, forward strand.
GGGAGTCCACGGTGTCGGCATCACGCAGCACCCCCGGCTCCCCGGGAATGAGGCCGTGCTCCAGCGCCCCCAGCCGCAGCCAGCCTTCGCCCTCGAAATGGCGCAGCCGTTCGGTGAACCATGCGGCCTGGGCTTGGCCTACCTGCCCGTACCGGTCCTCAGGGCGATGCGACTGCGGCAAGGTCGAGTTGAACCCCGCCACCACCACCTTCAGGTCCGGGACGGGGAAGAGCGTCCACGGCTGGGCGCTGTCGAAGATGAGCGAGTCCAGGCCCTGGTAGAACTCCTTGAACAGCCCCGAGAAATGCCGCCACTTGGGCCAGTACGGGGGCTGGGGGTCGATGTCGTCGGCCTCGCAACTGGAGAAGTACGCCTGGCACGCGGCACGGGTCACGTCATGGGTGCCGGGCACGACCACGACACGCTGCGCCTCCAACCCCAGCAGCGCGCGCAGGTTCGTCAGGAACGACAGGGCCTCGGTGAACTCCTTGCGGCTTCCCGAATGCGTCAGGTTGCCCGTGACCACCAGCAGCTCCGGCCGGGGCACGCCCGCGTCCGCCAGAAGCGTCACCTCGCTCCAGATGCGGTTCTGCAACTCCGTGGCGGTGGTGGGCTCGTCCGGCTCGGCGAGCGTACGGCCGAAGCGCGGCCCCGACACGTGCAGCACGCTCAGCGTCTCGCGCGGCCCCTCCCCAGCACCCGCCCCTGCGGGGAAGGCCGGCGCCACCACAGGCGCACGGCGCACAGGACGCTCCCCGGTGGGCTCGGGCAGCCGTGCTGAACGCTCCCCATCATGGGCAGGGTCGTCGACCTGCTCGACCCGTCCGGGCAACGCGGGCCGCCTGGTGGATGACCCGCCCCCGCCGGGGAAACCCGGACCGTGCGACGGTCGCGCGTGCCCTGCGAGCGCATCCTCGATGCGCCGCATCAGCAGCGCGCGCGCTTGGTCGGCGTCCTCGATCCCCACCAGGTCGACGTAGGTGATGGTGGACAGGAGCCCGTCGATGTCGCAGTCCTCGACCCTGACCGTGACCAGCTTGTTGGCGGGGTCGTCCGGGTCGGCCCGCAGCGCCGCCATCCACTCCAGGCGGCCGTACCGCGAACGCAGGTAGTTGCGCGACAGCACCGCCACCACGACCTTGGCTTCCGACAGCCCGCGGTCCATGAAGTCGATGAAGTTCGTCCCCGCCACGAAATCCCAGGCCTGCATCATCGTCCGGTGCCCCGCGGCCTCCAACTGCCAGGCGATCCACGACGCCCAGCGCTCGTCGGCCGGCGAGTAGCTGATGAAGAGGTCGGTCGGGCGCTCCTGCCTGAGGGGGTCACCGGGGGGAGTCATACGCCTTAGTATCGCGCTCCCCGGGTCATCCTTGTGGGGACGACTCCCACGCCCCGGACGGCGCGTCGGGCGGCGCGCGGGCTGTGGGATCATGGCGCGCGTGGTAGCGATCGGCCAGACCCTCCGCCGGCTGTATCTCGCCGCGGGCGTGCTGGACTGGATCCGCGTCGGGCTCCTGCTCCTCGGCCTGCTCTTCGTCGCCTCCGGGGCGCTGCCCGCGCACGAGGCCGAGGCCAGCGTCCGGCGGATCGGGCCGATGCTGGTCTTCCTGTTCGCCGTCATCGTGCTGGCCGAGCTGACCAAAGAGGCCGGCGTCTTCGACGTCATCGCCGAACGGGTGGCGCGCGCCGGGCGCGGCGGCTACGGCGCTCTGTTCCTGCTCTGCGTGGCCTTCGCGTCCCTCACGACCGTCTTTCTCAACCTCGACACCACCGCGGTGCTGCTGACCCCCGTCATGCTCGCCCTGGCGGCACGCACCGGTATCGCGGCTCTGCCGCTCGCCATGACGACCGTGTGGCTGGCCAACACCGCGAGCCTCCTGCTGCCGGTGTCCAACCTGACCAACCTCCTGGCCTCCGACCGCGTGGCACTGGAGACACCCGCGTTCGCCGAACGGATGTGGGCGCCGCATCTGGCCTCCCTGGCCGTCACAATGGCGCTGCTATGGGTCTTCTACTGGCGGCGTGGCGCGCGTGGGGCCGACCGGTACGAGCCGCCCGCGCCTACGCCGATCCAAGACCCGGTGTTGTTCGCCGCGACGGGTTTGGCCTGCCTGGTGTTCATCGGGGCCGTCCTGGCAGGGGCTGAGACGGGTTGGGAAATCGCCATAGCGGCAAGCGTCTCGGCCGTCATCGCAGTGGTCGCCTTCGCCGTGCGCGACTCCTCCCATCTGCGGCCCACGCTCATCCCCTGGCAACTGCTGGTCTTCGTCACCGGGCTGTTCCTGGTGGTGCCGACGTTGAGCCGGTACGGGCTCGACACGGTGATGCGCGGGCTCATCGGAGGCGAGGACGGTACGGGAGGAGCGTTCCGCGCCGTCTTCTCCGGGGCCGGCCTGTCCAACGTGCTCAACAACCTTCCCGCCTACGTGGCGGGGGAGGCCGTGGTCCCCACCGGCAACCACGACCAGCTCCTGGCACTTCTCATCGGTACCAACGTGGGACCGGTCATCACCCCGTGGGGGTCGCTGGCCACGCTGCTGTGGTTCGAGTGGTGCCGCCGCAGGAACGTGCCCGTGCCCATGCGCAGGTTCGTCCTCACCGGGGCCGTTCTGGGCGTGCTGGGATGCGTCGCCTCGACCGGAGCCCTGCTCCTCACAGGTTGACGCCCGGGTGCCCCTCGACAGGCCGTGCGGCTACCAGGCGACGCGCAGTACGCCTTCTGGGCCCGCCTCCCGGGCCAGGCGCGACGCTTTTCCGGTCGTTTCCAGGAGGGTGTCCAAGAACGCCGGACGGGCGGCGACGAAGCTGAGCTCGTCGGGGGAACGGTCGATCCCCGGTTCGTAGGGGGAGCCGTCGAGCGCCCGCAACTCCGCCCCAGCCTCCGCCGCAAGGATCGCACCGGCGGGAAGGTCCACCACCTCCGGCCGGTAGCCGACGATGCCGTCGATATCGCCTCGCGCCAGCATCACCCACGCCACCAGTGGCGCCCACAACTGCAGCAGGCGCCCGCTACTGGCCTCCAGCATCGACCTAAGGGGAAAGGCCACCGGGTCACAGCGGCCCACCTTGTGCCCCTGCGTCCACGCGAACACGGGGTTCTCCTTGCGGCCGGGGCGGATCCGCCCGTTCAGCGCCAACGGGGCACCGGACGGGTCCTGCGCGCCCTCGTCCCGGATCGCCGACCACGTCCGCCCGCTCACCGGGTCGTGCACGACGCCCAGTACCGGGACCGAGCCGGCGCACAACGCCAGGCCCACCGCGTACACCGGCATCCCGATCGCGACGTTGTTGGTGCCGTCCAGAGGGTCCACCAGCCACACCAGGCCGCCGTCACCGCCGTCGCCCTCGCCCGCGGTCACGCCGGACTCCTCGGCGATGACCCGGTGCCCGGGATAGGACTCCCGCAGGCGGCGCAGGATCAGCGACTCGGCGGCCACGTCCAGATCGGTCACCACGTCCCCGGCCGGATCCTTCAGCCGCACGTCCAACGGCCCGTCCATGCGAGCGCGCAGCAGCGCTCCGGCCTCCTCGGCGGCTCGCACCGCCACCCGCCGCGCGGCGGACAGATCGACCGCGGCCGCCGGGGTGCGCGGGCTCATCGGGGACGCTCCGGCCGGCACCCCGCGAGCGTATCCGGATCCGCCGCGCCGCCCGGGTCGGGCAGGACGCGGTGGGCGGCTTCGAGACGGCGGGCCGAGCGCCGCGCCGCCTTCGCCGCCTCATCGGGATCGCAGCGCATCCTGCGGATCTGGTGCGAGGGGGCGTCCAACGGGCCCAGCGACAGGTTGCCGCCGTTCTCGTCCTGCCGTCCCAGCGCCACCGTCGCCGCGTCCGGGCCGCCCGCGATGCAGGTGCTGTGGAACACCCCCGCGGGCAGCGTGTAGACGGCCCCGGTGCCGTGCGCGCCGACGTCGCCCGGCGCGTAGCTGACCGTGCGAGCGGTGGCCTTCAACTCGTCCACCTCACCTCTGCTGACGACCTCGAAGACCCTGTGCGTGGCGCCGTCCGCCCCGGACGGGGGGACATCGGCCACACGCGCGCGGGTGTTGCGCACCTCGCCGTACAACACGAAGCTCACCAGCTCCCAGCTATGGCAGTGCACCCCGGAGGTCGTCGCCGCGACCGGCTCCACCTCCGGGGACCAGATGTGCAGGCAGACGCCCAGTTCGCCGGTCCGTTCCACCGGCAGGCACAGGAAACCCAAAGGATGCCGCACCGCGTCCACGGACACGCGGCCCTCGGCGATGCCGCCGAGCACCCGCCGCGCCCACCGCGGAACGGTCGTCGCCGCCGTGCCCGCGGCGATCTCCCCGTAGATGTCGGCGTAACGCATGTCCCGCCATCCGTCGTCGGCTCGGTCGTCGGCTTATTCGTAGGGGTCCTTGGCGCGCAGCGCCTTGCGGATGATCTCGATCACGTCCCGGTCGGTGTACTCGGACGCCAGCTCGATCCTGATCACATCGAAGAGCTTGCGCACCTCCTCCACGGTCGGCTCGTCGTCCAGCGGCGCCAGCCGGGCCTGCTCCACCGGCACCCGCCGCGCCTGGTCCAGGCTGGTCTGCAGCTCCGCGCTGACCCAGCCGTAGTAGAACTTGCCGCTGTCGACCACCAGCGCCTCGCCGCGCGGGTCGTCGCGGGTCACCACCACCCGGGACGCCGACAGGTCGTACCGCAGCGTCGTCATCGTCCGGGACAGGCCGATGTCGATGTCGAGCATCCCGAACCGCTGCTTGTGCCAGCATGCCGCGAGGATGGTCGCGTACGCCTCCTTGCGGGTGCGCTCCAGCGTCCACGGCTCGCCCGTGGCGTCCGTGCCCTCGGCCACCGACCGCCTGTGCCGCGCATAGTCCTCGCACACGGTCACGTTGGCGGGATCGATGATCTCCATGCGGAACAGCAGGGTGCGCCTCTCCCGGCGCGCCGCGGCCACGCACTCGGGCAGCGTCTTGGCCCTGATGTAGGTCCCGGTCCCTCCTTTGAAGAACCAGCGGTCGGTGCTGCGCCGGGCCTCCGCCAACACCTGCGCCACCTGCGCGCCGCCGATGACCTGCACGACCGAGGTCTCCTCCAGCGCGCGCTTGGTGTCGGCCACCACGCCCTCGAAGGAGTCGATCCGTTCCACCTTCTCGCTCAGCCCGTCCAGCGTGGCCGACGACGACCGCAGCGTGTCCCTGATCTCGTTCTCGACCGGCGTCCTGCGCGCCCGGTCGCGCAGCACCGAGGTGGCGAGCAGGCCCACCACCGCCAGCACCGCACTGTTGGTGATCTCGTCCTCGTTGGGGAGCTGGACGCCCAGGCCCAGCGCGGCGGCCACGATGGCCAGGACCAGGGCGATGACGGCGTCGGCGTTCTTCCCGGCCCAGGTGGCGAAGCGGGTCATCGTAGGCGTAATCCCCGTCCTTGTCGGCGTCGTCATCGTAACCAGCGTGCGTGCGAGGGGCCACCTTACGGGAAGGGCCTCCATCCCCTTGCGCGCAAGGGTTCGCGCCCTTTGGTGACGGCCCGTCATGGAGATCCCTACCAGCGCTATAAGCTCAGTCCATGACCGTGCGGGGCTGGTGGTCGGCACTGTGGCCGACACGACGCTCGCGTGCCCTTGACATCTCCCTGGCCCTCTGCCTGGGCGCGTCCGACGCCATCTGGCTGTACTTCGTGCCACAGGATTTCTACCTGCCGCCATGGGAGGTCTCGGCCGCCAGCGCCGTCCTCGGCCTTGCCCTCATCGTCCGGCGCCGCCACCCCGTGGGCCTGGCCCTTTTCGGGATCGTCTTCAGCGCGGTCACGGGCGGCGGGGGTTTCGCGGCGCTGGTCCAGCTCTATTCGCTGGGCGCCTATGCCGCGTCACGGCGGACGGTCATCACGCTCGCCCTTGCCGGCTACGCCGTGTTCCTCATCGCCCCGGGTCCCACGGCGTCGGAGGAGTCGCTCATTTTGCAAGCGACCGTGGGGTTCGCGTTCACCGCGCCCCCGGTGCTGCTGGGCCTCTACATGGGCACCCGCAAGCAGTTGTTCGCCTCACTGCAGGAACGTGCCGAACGCCTGGAGCGCGAACAGCACCTCCTGGCCGAGCGGGCACGCGCGGAGGAACGCACCCGGATCGCCCGCGAGATGCACGACGTCGTGGCCAACCGGGTCAGCGTCATGGTCGTCCACGCCGGTGCCCTGAAGGCCATCGCCGTCCGCGACCCGGCCCGCGCCGCGGAGACCGCCGCCGTCATCGGCGACATGGGCCGGCAGGCGCTGGAGGAGCTCCGCCAGGTCATCGGCGTGCTGCGGCAGGGCGAGGAGGCGCTGCCGCAGAGCTCGCCCACCCTGTCGGAGATCCGCGAGCTGATCGGGCAGTCCAGCGCGGCGGGGCTCAGCGTGGACCTGTCGGTCGAGGGCGAGGAGCTGCCGATGCCCGCCACCGTCGGCCGCACCCTGTACCGGCTGGTTCAGGAGGCGCTGACCAACGTCCACAAGCACGCCGGGGACGCCGACACCGCGATCGCGCTGAGCCTGGTCCCCGAGGCCGTCGAGGTCGTGATCCGCAATGAGCCGCCCCGTGGCGCCCCCGGGCACGGGCTGCCCAGCGGGGGGAACGGCCTGCTCGGGCTGCGTGAGCGGGTCACCGGCCTGGGCGGCACCTTCGAGGCCGGGCCGCATCCCCACGGAGGCTTCGCCGTCCGCGCCCGGCTGCCGCTGCCCGCCACCTGACCCGCAAGATCGGCCCCGGACCCGGCTGACCTGCGGAAATAAAGGGACGGCCGAGATTGTCACTACCCCTGCATACAGTGGGGGAAGCGGGTCGTCCCGGACCCGCCGGTTCGAGCAGGGAAGAGGCGAGGGATGCGGCCGATCACGGATCTACGGCGCCGGGTGGCGCCGTTCGAGGTGGTCACCGAGATGACGCCGTCCGGTGACCAGCCGCAGGCCATCGCCGAGCTGGGCGAGCGGATCGGCCGCGGCGACAAGGACGCGGTGCTGCTGGGCGCCACCGGCACCGGCAAGACCGCCACGATCGCCTGGCTGGTGGAGAAGCTGCAGCGGCCCGTGCTGGTCATGCAGCCGAACAAGACGCTGGCCGCCCAGTTCGCCAACGAGCTGCGCGAGATGATGCCGGCCAACGCCGTCGAGTACTTCGTCTCCTACTACGACTACTACCAGCCCGAGGCCTACATCCCGCAGACCGACACCTACATCGAGAAGGACTCCTCGATCAACGACGAGGTCGACCGGTTGCGGCACTCGGCCACCAACTCGCTGCTGACCCGCCGCGACACCGTCGTGGTCGCCTCCGTCTCCTGCATCTACGGCCTGGGCACCCCGCAGGAGTACGTCGACCGCATGGTCCAGCTGCGCGTCGGCCAGGAGATCGAACGCGACGAGCTGCTCCGGCAGCTGGTCGGCATGCAGTACACCCGCAACGACCTGGCCTTCACCCGCGGCACCTTCCGGGTCCGCGGCGACACCGTGGAGATCATCCCGCAGTACGAGGAGCTCGCCGTCCGGATCGAGATGTTCGGCGACGAGATCGAGAAGCTGGCCACCCTGCACCCGCTCACCGGCGAGGTGATCACCGAGGACGAGGAGCTCTACGTCTTCCCCGCCTCCCACTACGTCGCCGGCCCCGAGCGGATGGAGCGGGCGATCCGCGGCATCGAGGCCGAACTGGAGGAGACCCTCGCCACCATGGAGGCGCGGGGCAAGCTGCTGGAGGCGCAGCGGCTGCGCATGCGCACCACCTACGACATCGAGATGATGCGCCAGGTCGGCACCTGCTCGGGCATCGAGAACTACTCGCGCCACATCGACGGCCGCGAGGCCGGGTCGGCGCCCAACACCCTCCTGGACTTCTTCCCCGAGGACTTCCTGCTGGTCATCGACGAGTCGCACCAGACCGTCCCGCAGATCGGCGCGATGTACGAGGGCGACGCCTCCCGGAAGCGGATGCTGGTCGAGCACGGCTTCCGGCTCCCCTCGGCGATCGACAACCGCCCGCTGAAGTGGGAGGAGTTCCTGGAGCGCATCGGCCAGTCGGTCTACCTGTCGGCCACGCCCGGGAACTACGAGCTGAACCGGGTCGGCGGCGACGTCGTCGAGCAGGTCATCCGCCCCACCGGCCTGGTCGACCCGGAGATCGTCGTCAAGTCCACCAAGGGCCAGATCGACGACCTCATCCACGAGATCCGGCTGCGCACCGAGAAGGACGAGCGGGTCCTGGTCACCACCCTCACCAAGAAGATGGCCGAGGACCTCACCGACTACCTGCTGGAGCTGGGCATCCAGGTCCGCTACCTGCACAGCGAGGTCGACACGCTGCGCCGCATCGAGCTGCTGCGCGAGCTGCGGGCCGGCGAGTTCGACGTGCTGGTCGGCATCAACCTGCTGCGCGAGGGCCTCGACCTGCCCGAGGTGTCCCTGGTCGCCATCCTCGACGCCGACAAGGAGGGCTTCCTGCGCTCGGAGACCTCCCTGATCCAGACCATCGGCCGCGCCGCCCGCAACGTCTCCGGCCAGGTCCACATGTACGCCGACAGGGTGACGCCGTCCATGGAGCGGGCGATCGAGGAGACCAACCGCCGCCGCGCCAAGCAGGTCGCCTACAACACCGAGCACGGCATCGAGCCCACGGCGCTGCGCAAGCGGATCGCCGACATCCTCGACTCCCTGGCCCGCGAGGACGCCGACACCGAGACCCTGATCGGCGGCGCCGGCCGCCAGCAGAGCCGCGGCAAGGCCCCCGTCCCCGGCCTGGCCTCCCGCACGAGGGAAGCCGGCCGGCACGCCGCCGACCTGGTCGGCGAACGCCCCCGCGAGGAGATGGAGGCCCTGATCGAGCAGATGACCGACCAGATGCACCAGGCCGCCACCGACCTCCAGTTCGAACTCGCCGCCCGCCTCCGCGACGAGATCAAGGAACTCAAACGCGAACTGAGAGACATGAAGGAAGCCGGCGTCCGCTGACGAAGAGCCGCCTGCGGACCGGCCGCGCCGTCCCCCGGGACCGGTGCCAGGAGCCGTCGCGGTGGCGGTCATCCGGTGCGGCCGGGTCGCCGAACCGGCCCTGCCGGCCGACCGCGGAGGGAAGCAGCCGCTCCCGCCGCGCCCTCCCGAATCGGCCTGTGAGTCAGGTGCGCAGGCCGGCGAGGACGGCGTCCACGCACTGCTCCGCGAGCCGCCGCGTCAGCGGCAGATGGCCGAAGAGGACCCGGTAGTACAGCGGGGCCGCCAGCGCGTCGAGGACGAAGTCCATGTCGAAGTCCGCGCGGATCTCGCCGCGGCCGGCGGCCGCGCGCAGCGTGGCGGCGGTGGTGGCGCGCCTGGGGTGGAACACCTGGTCCAGGAACCGTTCCGACAGTTCGGGGTCGGCGGCCAGATCCGCCACCAGCGCCGGCAGGACGCGGCCCAGCGGCGTCCCGGCCAGCGAGTCCACGACCGTCGTGATGCCCGTGACCAGGTCCGCGCGCAGGTCGCCGGTGTCGGGGGTCGGGTCCAGCCCGAGCCTGGCGGCCACCGCGTCGACCACCAGGTGCCGCTTGGACGGCCAGCGCCGGTACACCGCCGGCCGGTGCACCCCGGCGCGCTGGGCGACGGCGCCCATCGACAGCGCGGCGTAGCCGGTCTCGCCGAGCAGTTCGACGGTGGCGTCCAGCACCGCGCGGTCGATGCGCGCGTCCCGGGTGCGTCCGGGCATCAGAAGACCGGCTTGGGTACCAGCACGACGCGCCAGCCGTCGGGATCGGCGAAGGTCAGGGCGCCGTTCGCGGCCCAGTAGGGGTTCTCCGCCGGGACCGGTTCGTGGCCGGCCGCCGCGAGCCGTTCCACCGTGTCGTACATGCGTGCCTCGCCGGCGAAGTACAGCACCAGCAGGTTGTCGTCGGTCGGGGCCGGGCACGGGCTGCCGTCCTCGTGCGAGGTGAACTCCAGGTGGTGGTCCGTGCCGGGCAGGCCGAGCATCACGCCGTCGTAACCGGCGTGGCCGCTGAAGCGGTAGAGCTCGGGCAGGCCCAGCGTGTCCCGGTAGAAGGCGACCACTTCGTCCAGTTTGTCGGTGGGCCGTGCGACCCGTACCTGGGTGACCGCGAGGCCGTCCGGCCACGCGTCCGTCTTCGTTGTCATGACCATAACGGTACACTATGTACCGAAACAAGGGCCCGTGGGGCGGCCCGGATCAAGCCACCCCACGGAAGACGGGCTCCGGTCCTACCGGGGGCCCAGCGGGGCCTCGTCGCTGTGACTGTCACGAGCCCCGCTCGGGTTCCGTGGACCGGACCTCCATGATCGTCCGGGCCTGTTACGTTGAGCGCCGGTATGTCGGCGATGGGAAGGCATGGCGGTGGTGAGGGACGAGGCGGTCCGCAGCGATGCCGTGGAGCAGGCCGGCGAGCTGATGCGGGAGGGCCGGCGCGACGACGCGCGCCGCGAACTGGTGGACGCGTTCGGGTCCGAACTCGTGGCCGACTTCGCGCTCGCCGGGCTGGGGTCGGCCTTCCCCGCGTTCACCGCGGCGCTGGAACGGTTCGGCCCGGACGAGCACGAGGCGGCGGGCAACCTCGGCCTGTGGCTCCACTACCGGCACGCGGAAGCCGGCGACGAGGTCACCGCCCAGGTGATCCTGGAACTGCTCATCGAGCACGGCCATCCGGACGTCGCGGCGCGGGCGATGGTCCCCAGGGCGGTGCACTTCGCCCGGTTCGGGGACCACGAGCGCGCCGAAGACCTGTTCACCCGCGCGATGGACTCCGGCGACGCCGCGTGCTTCGCCCTCGCGGGCTTCTGCATGGGCGAACGCCGTGAGGAGCGCGGCGACGAGGACGGCGCGATCGCCGTGTACCGGCGGGTCCTGGACGCCGGGGACGGGCAGGTGCTGGCCGGCGCCGGTGGACGCCTGGGCGACCTGCTGGCCGACCGCGGCGACGCCGAGGGCGCGCGGGCCGCCTACGAGAGGGCGGCGCTGATCGACCATCCCGACGGCGGCCAGGCGGCCATCTGGCTGATGCAGATGCTGCTGGGGGACCTGAGCGAGGACGAGGTCCGCGCCGCGACCGAGGCGGCGCACCGGACGATCGCCACCTCGCCCAGGCCGGAGGCGGTGGCGTTCGCGTGCAACCTCATCGGCATGGCGGCCAAGGACGCCGGCGACGCCGACGAGGCCCGGCGCTGGCTGAGCCGCGCGGCGGACATGGACCAGCCGATCTCCGAGTTCGCGTCCGAGGCACTGGCCGAACTCCCGCACTGACCTCCGGCCGCTCACGGCGCCTTCAGGCAGGTCGCGCGGTAGTCGAGCGTCGGCAGGGTCGCCTTCCACTCCTGCCGGCTCAGCCCGCCGCAGGTGGTCTGGCACAGCGCCGCGGCCGTCAGCGCCGGGGCGAGTTCGTGTGTGAGGACGTTCCTGCCGTCGGCGGCGCTGTGCAAGGTCCTGCCGCCGGGTCGCCGGGGGAGCGTCCGCAGATCCCAGACGGTGCGCGCCTCGCGGTTGCCCGCCAGCAGCAGGTTCCCGGACGGGCTCAGGTCGATCCCGTCGAACACCGTGGGGCTGTCGCCGGGCTTCCCGATGGGGAGGCGGCCGCGCTCCTTTCCGGCCGCCGTGTCCCGGGAGAGCAGACGTCCGGCTCGGTGTTCAGCACCGCGTGCATCACCTTCGGCAGCGCGTCGCCGCCGAACGGCGCGCGGCCGGCCGCCGCGAACAGGACGGTCGCGCCCCAGGCCCAGATGTCGACCGCGCTCCCGGGGCTGTGCCCGCGGAACACCTCCGGCGCCATGTACCGCGGCGTCCCCTTGATGCCGGTCGCGCTCTGTGACGCGCGACAGTGTGACCGACATAACCGGAGTCGGCAGTGGTCATGCCGCTCGCTCTCGACCATCCGGAAGCCGGGTATGTTCGCCCCCGCGCAGTCCAACGGACGTAACCGGGCGAACGTGGGGGACGGATGGCAGGCGATCGGACCGTTACAGCCGCTGAGGTGCAGGCACGCTGGCGTGCCCGGCAGGCACCGGACGGCGACCTGGTCCTTCTCGGCGACGGCTCCCTGTCCGTGATGGAACTCCAGGTCTACGCAGACCTCGCGCGGTGGGACTGGTGGGAGATCGTCCGGGCGGAGCAGTGGACACCGGCGAACTGGCTCGACGTAGATGTCGCTCTGGCCTCGTGCGATCAGAACGGAAGCCGGGCCCTCGCGGGCGAGTCGTCCGCCCACGGAAGTATCGGCTGGGTGGCACTGACCAGGCTGGACGGCGAGGACACGCTGGAGTGGCTCGCGATCTCACGACATTCCAACCCCTTCTCGTCCGTCGAGCTCGACGACACGACCGTGACCGCGACCAGCACCGCCGGCCAGATCTGGCGCTTCCCGCGCGCCGCGCCCGAACGGGTGAGGATCACCGGGGACCCGGGCTGATAGGGCGCTGAGCGGGTGCCCGCGGGTCAGCCGCCCGGCTCCGGCGGCGGGTTGAAAGAGCCGCCGGGTTCGTCGGCGAATGCGCGGCGGTATCCCGACGGTGTCGTCCGCATCGCACGTACGAAGTGGGAGCGGTAGGTGATCGGGCTGGCGAACCCGACGGTGCGGGCGATCTCCTCGATCGGAGTGGAGGTCTTCTCCAGCAGGGGCAGGCTGGCCTGGATCCGCTGGGCGATCAGCCAGCGGGTCGGGCTGGTGCCGGTGCAGCGTGCGAAGTGACGCAGGAAGGTGCGGGCGGACATGTGCGCGCGGCGGGCGAGGATCTCGACCGTGAGCTCATCTCGCAGGTTGGCCAGCGCCCAGGTCATCGTCCGGGTGATCCGGTCGTCGTCGAGGTCGTGCGGCACCGGGGCTTCGATGAACTGCGCCTGGCCGCCTTCGCGGTGGGGTGGGATGACCAGCCGCCTTGCCACCGCGTTGGCGATGCTCGGCCCGTGGTCGCGGCGTACGAGGTGCAGGCACAGGTCGAGGCCGGCCGCGCTTCCCGCGCTGGTGAGGACCTCTCCGTCGTCGATGTAGAGGACGTCGGGGTTCACCCGCACGAGCGGGTAACGCCGCCGCAGCAGGTCGGCGTGCTGCCAGTGGGTCGTCGCCGGGCGATGGTCCAGCAGGCCGGCGGCGGCCAGCGCGAACGCCCCCGAGCAGATGGACACGATCCGGGCACCCTGGTCGTGCGCCAGGCGGAGGGCGGCGATGAGTTCGGGGGAGCACTCCCCGCGTACGTCGCTCACACCGGGGACGATCACGGTCTGCGCGGCGGCGAACTCCTCCAGGCCGTGCTCGGAGTGGACGGCGGCGCCGCCGATGATGCGTACTGGGCCGGGCCGTTCGGCGCAGACCGTCAGGTGGTACCACGGCACGTCGAGTTCGGGCCTCGGCAGCCCGAACACCTCGGTGACGATCCCGGTCTCGAACGGCGACATGCCCTCATAGGCGAGCACCGCGACCGTCGACCCGGGCTTCGGGAGGACCTGCATGGCGGGATCCTATCGATAGGCGACGTCCACGCCACTTTGGGCTGTCGCGGCGGTCAACGACCATCATCGGCATGTCACGAGTTTCCTCCACCGCTCCGGCTTCGCCCGACGAGGCCGTCCGGCACTTCGCCGCGCGCCTGGCCTTCGAGACCGATGTGTCCGACGTGCACGCCGACCTGCAGGACGAGGTGCCCGGCCTGGTCGTCGTCGACTCCCGCAGCGACGAATCCTGGGAACAGGGCCATCTGCCCGGCGCATTTCACCTGCCGACCGCCCTCGTCACCGAGCGGGCCCACCTCGTCGTCCCCCGGGCCGCCACCGTCGTGACCTATTGCTGGGGCCCGGCGTGCAACGGCGCGACCCGGGCCGCGCTGGCCTTCGCCCAGCTCGGTTACCGGGTGAAAGAGATGATCGGTGGCTATGAGTACTGGGTGCGGGAGGGGTTCGCGGTGCAGACTCCCGGCGGGCGTGCCAGCACGCCCGCCGACCCGCTCACCACCCCGGTCTCCACAGCGGCCTGCGGCTGCTGAACCGGTGGGTTGCAACACCGGCCACCGCTGATCCCGTCCGGCCGGGATCGCCGCCCGCGACGACGCGGGCGGCGAGCCCGGCGATCGCGTTCGCCGGCCGGTGGGCCTGGTCGGTCACCGTGTGCGGTCGCTGTCCGGATCGGCGTTGTCCGGCGCCTCCCCGAAGGGCGCAGGACCGGCCGGCGGCCGGGTGTCATCAGGCGGACGGGGCCTCGATGGCGGTGTTCTGACCGGCCACGATCTTCCAGCCGTCCATGTGCTTGGCGATCACGTAGAGCGCCGCCCCGCGGGTGTCCTCGACGGGATCGCCCGAGCCGTCGGTGGGGGTCTGCGCCACGTTCACAGCGATCACGTCGGGCGCGATTTCCAGCAGCTTGACGATGTCGTAGCGCGCGTACGACTCGCGCAGGAGACCCTTCATCGCCGGGGCGCTGAACTCTGCGATCGCCTCGCGGCCGTCCAGGCGTGTGCCCATGGCGTTCGACCACGAGGTCTTCTGGGCGAACTGCTCGCTCAGGGCGATGGGGTCCTTGGTATTGAACGCCTTCTCCAGCGCCTTCACCACGCCGGTCGCCGCCGCCTGCGTCTCCGGCGAAATGTCTCCCACCACCAAGATCTCGTTCGTCATGACCGTGCCTTTCGCAGCACCGGAGTCCGTCCGGGGCGACGGTGATCGCCGCCATCGGCCACTCAACATCCTCAACTTAGCTTGAGGTCAAGCAAAGTCATTGGTCACCGTGTGGCATGGCGTCCGACCTGGTCCATCCCGTGATCTTCCAGCGGTGGGAGAGCGGGGCGGAAGTGGTCGGCGACGATGTCGGCGACGGCGGCGGCGTCGAGGGTCCCGTCGACCTCGATCACGCGGATGCCGAGGCGTCGCGCGGAGCGGACGGCGTCGTCGGCGACGAGGCGGTCTCGTTCGAGCCGGTTGTGCTGCGCCCGCGCGGGATCGCTGACGTCATGCCCGACGGCGGCGGCCCGGGCGAGCTCGCGAAGTTGCCGCGCGCGGAACGCCTCGGTGGGAACCATGACGACGATCTGCCGGAGCGACCCGGCGATGGGCGCGACCAACTCGGGGCGCAGCCCCCAGCCTTCGGCGATGATCGGGCGCCCGGAGAACATGGCGCGCAGGTCGTCCAGGGCCCACTCGAACCGGACCGGGAAGCCCGCCAGCGTTTCGGCGGCCATGTCCTGCGGGGTGGTGTTCACCCAGGTGACATCGGGATCCGGATCCGCGGGAGGTTGACCGAGTCTGATGCGGCGAGCGATCCGGCGATCGTTGTGGCCCCGGGCGTCGTGGTAGTCGTAGCGGTAGGCGGTCAGCCCGTATCGGAGTGCCAGCAGCTGGGACACGGTGGACTTGCCGGCCCACTGCCCTCCGCCGATCCACAGAGCCCGGCGAAGCGTCCCGAACGGATCCCACACCTCGCCACTGCCGGTGTCGCCCTTGGCCACAGGTCTCCTTCTCGGCTGGGTCAGGTCGTCCGCCGGTGGATCGTCCGGAGGGCGTGCAGCGAGGCCACGTCCTGGTCAGGTGTTCTTGATACTGCTCAGGAGCGATCGCCACGTGGTTGACGGGAGCGTGAGAGTGGGGCCGTTGGGGTCCTTGGAGTCCCGTATGGCGACCGTGTCAGCCAGGCCGGCCGCTTCGACGCACTCGCCTGCTTGGCTGTTGCTGCGGCTGCTCTTACGCCACTTCGGGGCGAACTTGGTCGACTCGCTCATAGGTCCGAGACTATGCGCTGGACCAGCTTCTGGGAGTCCAATTCGCCGAGTGCGGCCGCACTGAGGCGACGGAAGCTCGCGCGGTACGCGGCGATGATTGACTCCTCCTCCATAAACCAGCTCCCGGTCAGATGATCGATGAGCACGGTGCTGAGCACTGCTGGGCGGCCGATATCCAAGATCTGGAAGGACGTGACGTCACCGGGGTCGCTTTCGACATCGAATGGCAGTACTTGCAGCGATATGTCATCCCGCCGGGACTGCTCGATGAGCTTGACCAGTTGTTCTTGCATCACCTGCCTCCGACCGCGTTTCCGTCGTAGCGCGGCTTCGTCGATGACGACATGGAGCCGGGGGGTCCGAGTTCGGTCGAGTATCTGCTGCCGGGCCATGCGATAGACCACGAAGCGTTCCGCTTGGGCTGGGTTGTTTTCCACTTGTCCAGCGTGCATTACGACACGAGCGTAGTCCTCGGTCTGGAGTAGGCCGGGGATGAAACCCATCTCGTAGGCGTCCAGGTGCGTTGCATTGGACTCTAGTGAGGCGTAGTCGCGGGCGGCGGGGGAGATGGTGTCTTTGAATTCTTCCCACCAGCCTAGCTGTTGCTGCTGTTCGGCGAGGGTCATCAGGGCGGCGCGGGTGTCGGGGGCGACGTCGTACACGTCCAGGATGTGTTTGAGGTCGCGCAGTCTGAGCTGCTGAATGCCTTTCTCGATCAGGCTGAGGGATGAGCCCGATCGTTCCATGCTTCGGCCTGCGGCGTTGAGGGTGAGGCCCGCGTCCTCGCGGATCTGCCTCAGGACACGGCCGATCTTGCGGCGGCGGGCGGTCGAGGGGAGCGGTTTCGCCATGTGATCAGACTGTCACGGTGTGCAGTCAAGGGGCTACGGAGTTCCGGGAGGTCTCGAAATCCAGTTACTGGACGTCGCGGGTAAAGCTGAACGTGTTGCCATAGGCGCGGAGCGTGATGAATCTGGCCGGTGACATCAGGACCGAAAGGGGATGTGATGGCGCCGAGCGAGATGCGGTACGCGCTCCTGGCCGGGCTGGCGTGGCGATTGTGGACGGGCTCGCTGGGCTGCCGGCTGGAGTTCCCGAAATGCGCCGAGCCGGTGCTGTACGTGCGGTGCGGGGACGGGCGGTGGGAGCCGGTCGTCGCCGTGGATTGCGGGCACGCGTGGCTGCTGGTGTGGCGGGGCGCGGAGGTTGACGCGGCGGCGCTGGACGAGGCCGCGCGGGTGATCGCGGTGGCTGCGGCATGACCGAGCGGAGCGAGGACATGAGCGCAGCTCTTGCCGGGGGGTGTGGGGGGTCGTCCCCCCAACAGGTGGCGAGCATGAACCGGACGCAGGTCGGGATCACGCTGCCAGGGCTCGAGAGTTCCGCTGGTCGGGTGCGGGGGTTCGTGCGGGATGTGCTCGGGGCAGGGCATCCATTGCTGGACGACGTCCGGACGTGCGTGAACGAGGCGTTCACCAACGCGGTCGAGCACACGGCGTCGGGGCGGGGCGGACGGGTTCGCGTGAGCGTCGTGGACGGGGGCGGGGTGGTCGTCGCGGAGGTGGTCGACGACGGGGCCGGCGGAGAGCGGCCTCGGTTGCGCGACGATCCGCTGGCGGAGGACGGGCGGGGCATGCGGATCATCGACGCGCTGGCCCTGGACTGGGGTGTGCGCGCCGACGGTGATCGCAGTGTGGTGTGGATGCGCTTTATCGGCTCGGCGGACGGGACGGGGCGGTCGTACGATCGCGGAATGGACCTGGAACCGCGTCTTGCCCGTCCCGAGGACTGGCCTCCGCTGCCGGGCATCGAGCAGTCGGCCGACGCCATGTTCGCGCCGCTGGGGATCGTGTTCCCGCCCGGGCCGATGGTGATCGAGACGATGATCGAGAAGCGGGCGGAGGTCCTGGTCGCCGGGGATCCGCCGCTGGGGTTCGCGGCCGTCGAGGAGGTGGACGGCGCGGTTCACCTGGAGCAGATCAGCGTGCATGTCGACCATGTGCGGAAGGGCATCGGGGGCAGGCTGCTCAAGGAGGTCCTCCGGCGTGCCGCGGAGGCGGGGGCGCCCGGGGTGTCGCTGCTGACGTTCCGGGACGTGCCGTGGAACGGCCCCTGGTACGCCGGGCACGGTTTCGAGGAGCTCCCGCAGGAGCGTTGGGGGCCAGGGCTGCGGGCCCACTGGGACGCCGAGGTCAAAGCCGGTCTGCACGAGCTTGGGCCGCGTCTGGTCATGTGGCGGGCTGATCGGAACTTCTAGCGCGGCAGTCACCTCGGGTCTGCCGCAACGTGCGTTCCAGTGCGCCTCGGCGATGTGGCCTCGGGGACCGGACAGAATGATCATTCTGTCCGGTCGGCCTCTCCACTGTGGCTTGCCGTGGCTTCAAGAGCTCTGAGCCGGTGTTCGTGGTCGTGCCACCAGCGGCCGCTCAGCAGCCGGTGTTGTGGATCCCGTAGCTTTCCGCCTCGTTGTCGTAGCCGTTCAACTGAAGGTTCGGCCTCTGGCTTGCACTGCCGGACTTCTGGATGGAGTGCGTTCGGCCCGTCCACCCGTCGTTGGCGTGGAGCACAATGCATTTGCCCGTGTTGTTGATCACGGATGAGATCTCGTTGTCGCCGTTGAACCCGTCGATTTCGTAGCGGCCGTTCTGGTTCGGCTGTTCGACGTACAGGGACCCGGAATAGTTGGGGTCTTCCCACATGCAGACGTAGCCGCTTCGGCAGCTGGCGGCCTGCGCGGGAGGCGCGCTCAAGCCGAGCGCGAGCACGGTCAGCCCACCGGTGACGGCGAGAGCCTTGTGGAGTCGTCGCATACTTCCTCCTGATCTGGACGAGCCCTCCGCGATGAGGGCGAGCACGGCACAGTCAAACGGTGGCCGACTTCAGATCAGCCTCAGATCGGCTTCCCCGCTGGTCATACCGGTCGGCCGGTCTGTGAAGCAGGAACCGCCGGGACTCCGCGAGGCCCGACCAGAGATCCCTCTGGTCGGAATCCCCCGGCCTTAGCCGCGGGAGGAAATCTACTAGGGTTGCTCCGGGCGGCGCGGTCGAACGCGCGGGGGCACGGGTGGAATGGATTGTCGACGGCGTCCAGGCGGTGGCGGGGCTTCCCTTCGCCGTGCTGTTGATCGTCGCGGGGGTGTTGGCGTTCGCGGAGTCCGGGCTCGGGCTCGGCACGCTGGTTCCGGGGGAGAGCGCCGTCCTGCTGCTGGGCGCGGCGGCGGCCGAGCCGGTCCGGCTCGTGCCGATGCTGCTGGTGGTGGGCCTCGGCGTGACGGCGGGCGACCATGTGGGATACGGGATCGGACGCCGGTACGGGGCCAGGCTCGCCGCGACGAGGCCCGTCCGGAGACTCGGCGAGCAGCACTGGGAGCGGGCGATGGCCGCAGTGAACCGGCACGGAGCGGCGGCGGTGTTCCTCACCCGGCTCGTCCCGGTGGTGCGCACGCTCACCCCGGCCGTGGCGGGCGCGTCGCGGCTGCCGTACCGCCGGTTCCTGCCCGCCTCGCTCGCGGGCGCGCTGCTGTGGTCGTCGGTGTACGTGGGGGCGGGCGCGTTCGCGGGCGCCTCGGTGGAAGGGCTGCTCGGACGGGCGGGCTGGGTGCTCGCCGCCGTGCTGGCCGTTCTGGTGGCCGGCGTGATGGTGCGCCGGCGGGCGTCAGGCAGGTTGCCTTCGGCGGAGGCTGAGCAGCCGGTACGCGACGTACCCGAGCATGCCGAGCCCGATCAGCGCGACCACCGGGGCCAGGACGGCGAGCAGGCTCACGCCGAAGGCGAAGGTGTCCTCGACGGTGCTGACCACGGGGGCGCCGGCGCCGAGGGTGCCGGCGTTGACCAGCGGGCGCACGGTGGTCTTGGTCAGGTGGACGAGCAGTGCCGCGGCGATGCCGAGCGTCCAGGCGAGCCACGGGGCGTCCCGCATGAGCGAGGCGTCGGCGCGGGCGGCGGCCTCGGTGGCGGCGAAGACGGCGCCGCCGGAGGCGGGGCGGATCAGGGTCTGGACGATGTCGTTGACGGTGTCGACGCCCGGCACCTTGTCGAGGACGGTCTCGGCGGCCAGCAGCAGCGCGAGCAGCGCCAGCACGGGTCCGTCGGAGAGCCAGCCGAACTCGGCGGGCAGCCGCACGAGGTCGGTGAAACGGTCCAGCAGGCCGATCATGAGAACCGGGATGAAGGCGTTGAGACCCGCCGCGGACGACAGGCCCAGTCCGGTCAGTACCGCGAGCACCGTCCCAGGATTCCGCATCCATGATCACTTCGGCTGGCGGACGGAAAATAATCTACAATGTAAAGGCGGGAACCTGGACGGCGCCCGAGGCGTCTGCCCAAGGGGACGGGTGAGGGAGAGGGCATGCGAATCCCGGGCGGGTTCGGCGAACGCGGCCGCGCGGTCGCCGTGCTGATCGGACTGCTGGCGGTGGCAGTCGCGCCCCTGGTGGCGCTTCCCGCCGTTCGGTGCGAGATCTTCGGCAGCGGTTGTCCCAAACCGGTACAGGCCGCCGTGAACGATCCGGCGCGTCCGCCGCAGCGGACTCCGCTCACCCCGGTCGAGGCCGCCGCCCAGGGCGCCTATGTGGCGCTCGGCGATTCCTATTCTTCCGGGCTCGGCGCGGAGGCCAGTGTCGCCGACCAGAACCCCCTGGCGCGCTGCCAGCGCACGTCCAAGGCCTACTACCACCAGGTCGCCAAGAGCTTCCCGTTCAAGTCCAGCGCGTTCTGGGCGTGCTCGGGCGCGACCACGCGCACCGTCCTGACCGGCAAGTCGGGCGAGCCGTCGCAGCTCAACCGGATCGACGCGAACACCAGCCTGATCACCATCAGCGTGGGCGGCAACGATGTCGGGTTCTCCAAGGTGCTGGCCGGGTGCGTGATCAAGCTGCCGTGGAGCCGGAGCTGCTCCGACCAGGGCCGCGACATCGCCACCCGGATGGCCGCGCTGCGCGGCTCGCTGCCCGACCTGTACGACCGGATCACCGCCAAGGCTCCCCGCGCACGAGTGATCGTGATGGGGTACCCGCGGGTGTTCTCCGAGGCGGACGGGGACGGCGGCGACAACATCTCGGTGGCCGACCAGCAGTGGCTGAACGCCCGGGGCCGCGAGCTGAACGAGGTGATCAGGCAGACCGCGGTCGAGGCCGACCAGCGGATCGCCGGGACCCGCGGGGCCGGCAGCGTCGAGTTCGTCGACGCTTACAGCTCCTTCGCCGGGCACGAGGTGGGCAGGCCCGACCCGTACATGAACGGCCTGTCGGTGAGCGTCTCGGCGCTGGCCGCCGAACCGCGCAGCTTCCACCCGACCGTGCGCGGCCACGAAGCCCTCGCCCGCCTGTTCGTCGACCAGGTGAGGAAGGGCCCGGGCCGCCCCCTCAACCAGTACCGCTGATGGTGTTGAGGCGGTCGAGGGCCTCGGCGAAGTCCTGCATCATGTCGTGGACGACCTGGCGGGCGGGCTTGACGGTGTTCATGAGGCCGACGCACTGGCCGACGTAGTAGTTGGCCAGCGCGCGGGCGCCGGGGTTGCCCGATTCGGCGATCTTCTGGATCTGGTTCATGGCGCCCTGCGACACGATGATCTGCAGCGGCATGCCGAGCGGGCCGGGGCTGCCGGGGCCGTCCCACTCGTCGGTCCAGGACGAGCGCAGCTGGCGGGCGGGCTTGCCGGTACGGGACCGGGAGCGGACGGTGTCGCGGGACGTCGCCGCGAGCATCTTCTCCTTCACCGCCGGGGAGGTCTCGGCCTCCTCGGTGGTGAGCCACACCGAGCCGCACCACGCGCCCGAGGCGCCCAGCGCCAGCGCCGCGGCCAGTTGCCGCCCGGTGGCGATGCCGCCGGCGGCCAGTACCGGGACGGGCGCGACGGTGTCGACGACCTCGGGGACCAGCACCATCGTGGAGATCTCGCCGGTGTGGCCGCCGGCCTCGCCGCCCTGCGCCACGATCAGGTCCGCGCCTGCGGCGACCTGGCGGCGGGCGTGCTCGGCCGTCCCGACCAGCGCGGCGACCGGGATCCCGGCGGACCTGGCCTTCTCCACCATCAGCGGCGGGGGAGTGCCGAGCGCGCCGGCGATCAGCCGGATGGGGTGCGACAGCGACACGTCGATCAGCTCGGTGGCGCCCTCCTGGGTGACGCGGGTGCCGCCGCGGGCGCCGCCGCGCCGGGCCTGGTCGAGGTCGGGCGGCGGGACGTCGTACTTCTCGAACAGCCCGGCCAGGAACCTCCAGTGCTCGTCGGGGATCGCGGCGAGCATGGCGTCCGGGTCGGCCTCGCCGCGCCCGGCCCGTTCCGCGGACTCGTCCAACCTGCCCGGGACGAGCACGTCGACGCCGTAGGGGCGGCCGTCCACGTGGTCGTCGATCCAGCGCAGTTCCTCCTCCAAGCGCTCGGGCGTGTAGGCGACCGCGCCCAGCACGCCCATGCCGCCGGCGTTGGTGACCGCCGCGACGACGTCGCGGCAGTGGCTGAAGGCCAGCAGGGGGAACTCGATCCCGAACCGTTCGCAGATCTCGGTGCGCATGCCGGTGGTCCCTTCAGTCGGCAGGGCGGAACAGGATGTAGGACTCGCCTTCGTCAGGATGCTCGAAGCAGGCCCGGAGGGGGAGGCCCTCGCGGAGGTCGCCTGGGCCGGTCCCGTCGAGCCTGGCGTGCAGCCACGGGCCCTCGTCCAGCTCGACCAGGGCGAGCGCGGCCGGGGGAGGGGCGGTGCCGTCGGCGGCGGGGCGGCCGTGCGTGATCGTCCAAGTGACGAGGGTCGCGGCGCCGCTCGCCTCGGCCCAGGCCAGGTCCTCGCCGCCGCAGCCGGGGCAGCCGCTCTGGTCGGGCGCGAACCAGCGGTCGCACGGCTCGCACCGCTTGACGACCAGCCGGTCGGCGGCGGTGCCGTCGAAGAAGGGGTCGGTGCGGCCGTCCCGGCGCAGGATGCCGATGTCCATGGTTCAGGCCCCCTTCGGGTGCGGGCTGACGATCAGGGTGGCGTGGTGGTCGAGGATGCCGCCGTTCCCGCTGACCAGGATCACCTCGTTGCGGTCGGCCTGGCGGCCGCCGCCGTCGCCGCGGGCCTGGACGACCGCCTCCGACAGCGGCGTCATGCCCCACATGTAGAACGCCGACAGCTGCCCGCCGCCGGTGTTGGTCGGCAGCGCGCCGCCCGGTCCGAGGGCGCCGGAGGCGGCGAGCGCGCCGCCCTCGCCCTTGGCGCAGAACCCGTAGTCCTCCAGGGACACCAGGACGGTGTAGGTGTAGCAGTCGTACAGCTGGCACTGGCTGATGTCGTCGACGGTCACCCCGGCCATCTTCATCGCGGCCGGGCCGGAGGTGAGCGCGCCGGTGGTGAGGCCGAAGCCGCTGCCGCGCTCGTTGCGGTGGCCGGGGTGGCCCTGGCCCCAGCCCCACAGGTGGACGGGCGGGCGGGCGAGGTCGCGGGCCCGGTCCGCGCCGGTGATCACGACCGCGATGGCGCCGTTGGAGACCAGGCAGCAGTCCAGCAGGCGCAGCGGTTCGGCGACCCAGCGGGACGAGCGGTGGTCGTCCAGGGTGATCGGTTCGCGCATCTCGGCGCGAGGGTTGCGGACGGCCCATTCGCGGGTGCTGACGGCGATGGCGCCGAGCTGCTCCTCGGTCGTCCCGTAGCGTTCCATGTGGCGGCGGGCGGCGAGGGCGTAGAAGGCGTTGACGCTGCGGAAGCCGAGTGCCGCGGTCATCCCGCCGAATCCGTACCATTCGGGGGCCTGCCGGTGGTAGGCCGAGCCCGCCGACGTCCTGGGCTTGCGCGGCGCGTCGGCGAACACGCAGGCGACGGTGGTGGCGGCGCCGCTGAGGATGGACATGGCGGCGTACGACACCATGGCGGCCGCGGTGGCGCCGAAGGAGTTCATCTGCGACAGCAGGCGCAGGTCGCGCAGGCCGAGGGTGTCGGCCAGTTCGATTCCGGGCGAGCCGCCCGTGCCGTGGCTGACCAGCAGCCCGTCCAGGTCGCCGAGGGCGAGTCCGGCGTCGGCGACCGCGAGCCGTACCGCGTCGGCCGCGAACCGGCGGGGGCTGCGCCCGTACACCTTGCCGAGCTCGGTCATGCCGAGCCCCACGATGGCCGTGCTCATGGCCGCACTCCCGTCACTTCCGATCGTCTCCTTCGCCGGGGATCTACGCGTCCAACCGTACCGAATCGGATTCTGCTCAAGAAGTCAGCACTAAATCGGATATTGGACATGACATCCCAGGTGCGGTAGCAAGGGTCGGGTGACTCCGAGCGACACTCCCCAGACCGAGCGGGCCGCCCCGGCGGAGCGGACCGTCCAGACCGCAGACGGTTCTGCCGGCCTGGCGGGACGCGACTTCCTGCTCATGCTGGCGGCCTCGTTCGGGATGTTCTCCAACCATGCCGTCCTGCTGTCGGTCGTGCCGCTGTGGTCGGTCGGCGGCGGCGCGGGCCATGGCGGCGCGGGCGTGACCACGGGCACGGTCATGGCCGTCACCGTGCTCGTCCAGGTCTGGATGGGCCGGCTGACCGGCCGGTTCGGGGCGCGGGTCCTGCTGGCGGCCGGGGCGCTGCTGCTGGGCGTGCCGAGCTTCGGGTACGCCGTGTCCGACGCGCTGCCCTGGGTGCTGGCCGTGTCGGCGGTCCGCGGCGCCGGGTTCGGCATCGTCACGGTCGCGGGCGCGGCCCTGGCGGCGGCCATGGTCGCCCCGGACCGGCGCGGGCGCGCCGTCGGCCTGTACGGCCTGGCCGTGGGACTGCCCCAGGTGCTGGTGCTCCCGGCCGGCCTGTGGGCGGCCGAACGGTTCGGCTTCGTCCCGGTCTTCGTCGTGGCGGGGGTGCTGAGCGTCCTGGCCGCTCCGCTGGTCGCCGCCATGTCAGGGCGGACCACCCTCGCCCGGCGCGCCGGTGCGACCCGTGCGCGCGGGCCCGCTCGGGCGTCCGTCTCGGACTCGGTGGGGGCCGCCAGGCGAGTGCTGGCCGGTTCGGCGGGCCCCTGGACGGCGCTGTTCGCCTCGGCGTGCGCGTTCGGCGGCATCGCCTCGTTCCTGCCGCTCGCCCTGGACGACCCGGCCGCCGCCGCGACGGCGCTGCTCGTGCTCTCCGCCGCGATCATCGCGGGACGGTGGGCCGCCGGGGTGTGGAGCGACCGCTGCGGCGCCGGACGGCTGGCGGCCCCGGGCGTCCTGGTGACCGCCGCCGGCATGGCCGGGCTGGCCTTCGCCGCCTCCCCGGCAGGCGGCGGGATCGTGGCCGTCGTCGCCGCGGCCGCCTACGGTCTGGGATTCGGGCTGGTCCAGAACGACACGCTGGTGGTGATGTTCCATCGCTCCGGCCCGGACGGGCACGGCTCGGCCAGCGCCGCCTGGAACATCGCCTTCGACGCCGGCACCGGGGTGGGAGCGGTGGTGCTCGGGCTGGTCTCCGGCGCCCTGGGAATCGCCGGCTCGTTCGCCGTGGCCGCGGCCGGGGTCATCGCCGCGCTGCCCCTCGCCTGGCTCGACGCCCGCGCCCGCCGGGCGGATTGAACCGCCCGCGCCCCCGGGGCGACGGGGACGCGGGCGATCCACGGGGCCCGCGGCACGCCGGCGGGTCCTAGGAGGCCAGGACCGCCTGCAGGAAATCGCGCGTGCGCTGCTCGGACGGCTCGCCGAAGATCTGCTCCGGCGGGCCCTCCTCCACGATCTGGCCCTGGTCGAACATCAGCACCCGGTCGGAGATGTCCTTGGCGAAGCCCATCTCGTGCGTCACGCACAGGATCGTCAGGTCGCTCTCCATCGCGATGTCGCGCAGCAGGTCCTGCACGCCCACGACCAGTTCGGGGTCCAGGGCCGAGGTCACCTCGTCCAGGAGCAGGACCTTGGGCTCCATCGCCAGCGCGCGGGCGATCGCGACGCGCTGCTGCTGCCCGCCCGACAGCTGGGTCGGATGGGCCTCGGCCTTGTCGGCCAGGCCCACCAGGTCCAGCAGCTTGCGGCCCCGGTCGGCGGCCTCCTCCTTGGACACCCCCAGCACGTGCACGGGGCCCTCGGTGAGGTTGCGCAGCACGTTCATGTTGGGGAACAGGTTGAACTGCTGGAACACCATGCCGATCTTCTTGCGCATCTCGTGCAGGTGTTTCTCGTTGGCCGGGACGAGCTTCCCGCCCCGGTCCATGTGCGACAGCGGCTCGTCGCCCACCCGGATCACGCCGTCGTTGATCTTCTCCAAGGTCATCAGCAGCCGCAGGATGGTCGTCTTGCCCGAGCCGCTGGGCCCGATCAGCGTGACCCGCTCCCCGGGCGCGACGGTGAAGTCGAGCTCGCGCAGGACGACGTTCTGGCCGAAGCGCTTGACGACCTTCTCGAAGAGGATCCCGGGGGCCTGGCTGGGCCCCTTCTTCAGCGGCGCCCCGTCACCCTTGGCGAGCGGTGCGCCCGGCGCCTTCTCGGGGGGCGGGGCCGCGGGTGTGGCATCAGTAGGTGGCATAGCGCCTCTCCAGGCGACGGACGAGAATGGAAGACACGACGCTGACGACGACGAACAGCAGGCCGACGACCGTGATCGGCTCAAGGAACTTCAGGCTCTGCGAACCGGTCTGGTACGCCGCGCCGAGCAGTTCCACGACGTTGATCGCCAGCAGCAGCGGCGAGTCCTTGAACATGGCGATGAGGTAGTTCCCGAGTGTCGGCACGACCTTGCGGACGGCCTGAGGCAGGATCACGTCCTGCCATACCCGCCGCTTGGGCAGGTTGAGCGCGACGGTCGCCTCCCATTGCCCGCGGGGGACGTCGTCGATCCCCGCTCGGTACACCTCTGCGGTATAGGCCGAGTAGTGCAGGCCCAGCCCGATCACCCCCGCGGTGAGCGGCCCGAGCGTGATCCCGGCCGAGGGGAGCACGTAGAAGATGAAGAACAGCTGCACCAGCAGGGGGGTGCTGCGGATGAACTCCACCACCCAGCGGGTGGTCTGGCTGACCACGGCGAGGGGGGGAGCGGCGCAGCATCGTCCACACCAGGCCCAGCACCAGCGCGAGCAGGTAGCCCAGCAGGGTGGCCACGATGGTGATGCGCAGGCCGGCGAGCAGATCGGGGAGGAACTCCCCGGTGTAGGTCCAGTCCCAGGTCATCAGCCCTTCACCCCCGCACCGGCGAGTGTGCCGACGGGCTGTTTACCGCTGGGCCGGCGGCCGAGCATCCGGTCCACCCGCCGCTCGGCGTACCGCACGAACAGCTGCAGCAGCTGGGCGATCACGAAGTAGATCAACAGGATGGCCACGTAGGTCCACAGCGTCTCGCCGGTGGAGGACTGGATCTGCTTGGCGCGGAACGTCAGATCGCCGATGGTGATCAGGGACACGATCGCCGAGCCCTTCATCAGCTCGATCAGCAGGTTCCCGAACGGCGGCAGCATCAGCGCCACCGCCTGCGGCAGCAGCACCCGCCGCATCCGCTGCCACGGCGTGAAGTTGAGCGCCACCGTGGCCTCGTACTGGGTCCGGGGCACCGCGTTGACGGAGCCGCGGACCACTTCCGCACCGTACGCGCCGACGTTGAGGCCGAGCGCGAGCACCGCGGCGAACATCGGCGTGAACCGGAATCCGATCAGCGGCAGCGCGTAGAAGAACCAGAACATCAGCACCAGGGTCGCGGTGCCGCGGAAGAACTCCACGTAGACCCGGTTCAGCGTGCGGACGGCGCGGCTGCGGGACGTGCCGGCCAGCCCGAAGATGATCGCGAGCACCAGGGCCAGCGCGCTCCCGTACAGCGTGAGCTGGACGGTGATCAGCGCGCCCCGCAGCAGGAGCTGGTAGCTGTCGAGGACTTCGCCCACGGGTCAGACCTGGCAGAACTTGGCGGCGGTGTCGTCCGGCCCGGGCAACTCGGCTTGGGTGAACCCGAACGGCTGGATGATCGGCAGCAGCTTGTTCTGCTGCTTGAGCTGGGCCAGCTTGTCGTTGAACGCCTTGAGCAGGTCGGCGTCGGCCTTGCGGAAGGCGAAGCCGCCGGCGCCGAGCTGCTCCTTGCCGTCGATGATCGGCGTGAACGCGTCGGTGACCTCGAACGGCTCGTCCTTGTGCTTGGACATCAGGTCGGCGAGCGAGATGCGGGTCAGCGCGATCGCGTCGATCCGCTTGGCCTTGAGGCCCTCGTAGGCGCTGGGCTGGTCGGCGAAGGTCTTGATCTGCCCCTTCGGCACGCCCAGCTTCTCGGCGTAGCCGCCCTCGACCGCGCCGGTGAGCACGCCGATGTCGGCCTTGGTCTTGACGACGTCCTCGAACTTGAGGATCTTCTTCGGGTTGCCCTTGGGCACCATGAACGCGCTCTTGGCCACGTAGTCGGGGTCGGAGAAGGCGACCGAGCCGCACCGCTCCTTGTTGATGAACATGCCGGCCGCGATCACGTCGAACCGCTTGGCGTTCAGTCCGGCGATCAGCCCGCCGAAGTCGACCTGGACTCCCTCGACGTTGGCGATCCCCAGCTCCTTGAAGATCACCTTCGCCAGCTCCGGCGCCTCTCCGGTGAGCTTGCCGGACTTGTCGGTGAACCCGTAGGGCGCCTCGTTGGCGAAGCCGACCTTGATCTTGCCTTCTTGTTTGGCACGCGCCAACGTGCCGCCGCCCTTGCGCTCGGCCTCCGGGTCGGTGGTCGCGCAGCCGGCGGCGGCCAGCGACACGCCGCCGGCCAGCAAGGTCGCGGTGCGCAGAAAATCGCGTCTTGAGGAAGTCATCGTCGAACTCCTTCTGATGCCTTGCGACCGCCGGGGCCACAAGGGCTCCCGGCGGTCGCAAGGTGGTGGTCGGGGACGTGGATCGGGGACGGTGATCGGAAGACTTCTAGGGGAATCGGCGCGGCAGCGCCAGGGGTTACGCCCTGACCGGAGTGAAATCGCGGGCGCCGATGAACGACGGCCGCGGCGCGTCCGCCGAGAACGGCTCTGTGCAGGCGTTCTCCACGCTGTTGAACACGATGAAGACGTTCGAGCGCGGGAACGGGGTGATGTTGCCGTTGGAGCCGTGCATGCAGTTGCAGTCGAACATCGTGGCCGAGCCCGCCGGGCCCGTGAACAGCTCGATCCCGTGCTTGTCGGCGAGGATCGAGAGGCTGTTGGGATCGGGCGTGCCGATCTCCTGGCTCTTCAAGGACTCCTTGTAGTGGTCGTCCGGCGTCTCGCCGACGCACGACACGAACGTCTTGTGCGACCCCGGCATGATCATGAGAGCGCCGTTGTGCACGAAGTTCTCGGTGAGCGCGATCGAGATGCTGACCGCACGCATCCGGGGCATGCCGTCCTCGGCATGCCAGGTCTCGAAGTCGGAGTGCCAGTAGAAGTCCTTGCCTGTGAATCCTGGCTTGTAATTCACCCGGCTCTGATGCACGTAAACATCCGAACCCAAAATCTGCCGGGCCCGGCCCACCACGCGCGGGTCGCGCACGAGCCCGGCGAACACCTCGCTGACCTTGTGCACCTCGAAGATCGAGCGGACCTCGTCCGAGCCGCGCTCGGTCACGGTGCGCTCGTCGCGCAGCACCTCCGGGTCGGCCGACAGCCGGCGCAGCTCGGCCCGGTAGTCCTCGACCTCCTCGGGGCGCAGCAGCTCGTCGACGGAGAGGAAGCCGTTGGCCTCGAACGAGTGGAGCGTGGCGGCGTCGATCGGCCCGTCCTCGGGGGCGCCGTGCACCACCGGGTCCTGCCGGTACAGCAGCGCGGCCTCGGCGCACTTGCGGGTGGGGTAGGGGTCGTCCAGGCTCGGGTGGCTCTCGATGATGCTCATGCGTCCTCCTCGTCCAGGGTGAGCAGGGGGTAGACACCGTTCTCGTCATGGACCTCTTGGCCGGTGACGGGCGGGTTGAAGACGCAGACGACGCGCACGTCGGTCTTGGCGTTCAGGGTGTGGTGCTCGTGCCCGTCGAGCAGGTACATCACGCCGGGCTCGATGCGGTGCTTCTCGCCGTTCTCGTCGTTGACGAGCTCGCCCTCGCCCTCGATGCAGTAGACGGCCTCGATGTGGTTGGCGTACCACATCTTGGTGGAGGTGCCGGCGTACAGGACGGTGTCGTGCAGGGAGAAGCCGACCTTGTCGCCGGCCAGGACGAAGCGGCGGCTGCACCACGTCGGGGCGTGCACATCGCGCTCGGTGCCGATGATGTCCTTGAGAGATCGGACGATCACTGGTGTCTCCTTTCGTTCAGCGGGCCGGATGCGCCGGCCGGGAAGCGTGGGCCGCGGGCGCGGTCAGACCACGACCGTCTCCCGGACGGCGCGCAGCGACTCGGCGATGATCTCCAGGCCCTGGTCGAGCTCGGCCTCGGTGGTGGTGAGCGGCGGCAGCAGCTTGACCACCTCGCTCTCGGGGCCGGAGGTCTCCATCAGCAGCCCGCGGTCGAACGCCTCGGCGCACACCCGCGGGGCCACCTCGGCGTCCCGCATGACCAGGCCCCAGGCCAGCCCGCGGCCCCGGACGCCGTCGACCGCGCCGGCGTGCTCCAGCGCGATCGCGTTGAGCGCCCGCTCCACCCGCTCGCCCTTGGCCAGGGTCTGCTTCTCCATGCCCTCGCCGATCCAGTAGTCCTCGAGGGCGGCGATGGCGGTGATGAAGGCCGGGTTGAAGCCGCGGAAGGTGCCGTTGTGCTCGCCGGGCTCCCACACGTCCAGGTCCCGCCGCATCAGCGTGATCGCGAACGGCAGCCCGTAGCCGCTGAGCGACTTGGACAGGCAGACGATGTCGGGCTTGATCCCGGCCTCTTCGAAGCTGAAGAACGCCCCGGTGCGGCCGCAGCCCATCTGCACGTCGTCGACGATCAGCAGGATGTCGTGCCGCTTGCACAGGTCGGCCAGGCCGCGCAGCCACTCGGCGGTGGCCACGTTGATGCCGCCCTCGCCCTGGACGGTCTCGACGATCACCGCGGCGGGCTTGTCGAGGCCGCTGCCGCTGTCGTCCAGCATCGTCTCCAGCAGCAGGAAGTCGGGAGTGCGGCCGTCGAGGTAGTTGTCGTACGGCATCGCCACGCCGTGGCCCAGCGGCACCCCGGCGCCGTGCCGCTTCATGGTGTTCCCGGTCACCGCGAGCGCACCCAGCGTCATGCCGTGGAAGGCGTTGGTGAAGCTGATGACGCTCTCCCGCCCGGTGTATTTACGGGCCAGTTTCAACGCCGCCTCGACCGAGTGGTTGCCCGCCGGGCCGGGGAACTGGATTTTGTAGTCGAGCCCTCGCGGAGCGAGCACGAGCTCATTGAAACGATCCAGGAAGTCGCGTTTGGCGACCGTGTACATGTCCAGCCCATGGACTACCGCGTCGCTCGCGAAGTAGTCCATGAGCCGCTGTTTAAGCTGCGGGTTGTTGTGCCCGTAGTTGAGCGTTCCCGCGCCGGCGAAGAAGTCGAGGTAGGTCTTGCCGTTCTCATCGGTCATGTGGCTGCCGCGCGCGGTGCTGAACACGGTCGGCCAGCTCCTGCAGTAGCCGCGGACTTCAGATTCCAGGTGAGCGAAAACATCCATGTTTCTGCCTCCGGCAGTCGGGTGGATGGTGCAGTGCGGATGGATTGTGAACATGGTGCGAACGGGTTGCCAACGGGCTGAAAACGGGCAGGCCGCTGCGCACGGAGGGAGCCGGAGGGCCCCGCTCCGTGCCGGTGCGGGTCAGCCGGCCGCTCCTTCTCCGCGAGCGGCGCCGCCGGGCACGGTGCCGGCCGCCTGCCCGGCCTGCGCGGCCTGGGCGGGCGGTGGGAGGGGGCCGATGCGGAAGAGCACCTCGGGCTCATGCCCCTCGGGGAAGTGCTCGGGGCCGAACAGCGGGCTGCGCGCCAAGGCGCAGCCGCGGCCGCGGGCGAAGGACTCGAACATCCTGGTGGAGGCGGTGTTGTCAGGTGTGACGGTGGCCTCCACGTAGCGGCACCCCAGGGCCGCGGCCCGGTCGCCCAGGCCGTCCAGCATGCGCCTGGCCAATCCCTGGCCCCGGTATCCGGGGTCGACGGCGACCTGCCAGACGAAGAGCGTGTCGGGCCGCTCGGGGCGCGCGTAGCCGGTGATGAAGCCGCAGGGCACCGAACCGTCCCTGGCCACCACCGAGGTGCGGGCGAAATCCCGGCACCACAGCACGTAACTGTAGGGGGAGTTCACGTCGAGAACTCGTGAGTCCCGCGCCAGGCGCCACAACTCCGGGCCGTCCGCCAGCGCAGGCTCCTCCAGCCGTATTGTCGGGTCCGGTCCGGATCGGTCAACGGGCGATTGCAGGGGTTGCGCTGCCATGTGCAGGTAATTTAGCGAATCTCCCGCCCTGATCGCTACGGAATGTTATCCACGCGATGTTTAGGGTGACCGGGAGTGGGTATAACCAAATGCTTTGGCATTTTCCAGGTCATTCTGGTGGCATTTCGCGGCGCTCGGAGGGCGCTTTTCCCGGCCGCACGCAGGGGTTACCCGGGTTGGGTGGCAGGCGGCGGGGGACAGTCGATCGGGGGCCACTCTAGTGATTTGTTACGAGCAGATGACGCTTTTTATGTCTCATTTTTGTGACGTGAATCACACGATCTCGTTGTCAACTGACTCTGTGCGGCGGGCGTCACGTTGCGTCACGCGAGGTGGGAGGGTTGCGCCGCCCGGCGGCGCCCGGCAGCGCCGCCTGGCACCGCCGGGCGGCGGTGCCAGGTCAGCCGCCGGAGCGGGCGAACCGGTCGGTGGCCTCGATCAGCCGGTGCAGGATCCCCGGCTCGCTGTAGGCGTGCCCGGCGTCGTCCACGAGGTGGAATTCCGCCTCCGGCCAGGCGCGGTGCAGGTCCCAAGCGGTGGCCGCCGGCGTGCACACGTCGTACCGGCCCTGCACGATCACCGCCGGGATGTGCCGGATCTGGTCCACGTCCCGCAGCAGCTGCTCGTCCTCGAAGAACCCCTCGTTGACGAAGTAGTGGTTCTCGATGCGGGCGAAGGAGACCGCGTAGTCGGCCTCGCCGAAGGAGTCGGCCAGGTCCGGGTTCGGACGAAGCGTGACCGTCCGTCCCTCCCACTGCGACCACGCCCGGCCCGCGGGCACCCGCACCTCCGGGTCGGGGGAGTTCAGCCGCTCGGCGTACGCCGACAGCAGGTCCTCGCGCTCGTCCTCGGGGATCGGCGCCAGGAAGTCCTCCCACAGGTCGGGGAACAGCAGCGAGGCGCCCTCCTGGTAGAACCAGTAGAGCTCGAACGGCCGCAGCATGAAGATGCCGCGCAGCACCAGTTCGGTGACCCGGTCCGGGTGGGCCTGGGCGTACGCAAGCGACAGCGCGCTGCCCCACGACCCGCCGAACACCAGCCAGCGCTCGATGCCCAGGTGCTCGCGCAGCCGCTCCATGTCGGCCACCAGGTTCCAGGTGGTGTTGGCCTCCAGCGACACCGCGGGATCGCTGGCGTGCGGCTTGCTGCGCCCGCAGTTGCGCTGGTCGAACAGGACGATTCGGTACGCCCCGGGGTCGAACTGCCGGCGGTGGTCGGCGCTGCACCCGCCGCCCGGCCCGCCGTGCACCATCACCGCGGGCTTTCCCTCGGGATCGCCGCAAACCTCCCAGTAGATCTGATCGCCGTCGCCGACGTCGAGCAGTCCCGAGTCGTAGGGCTCGATCGGCGGGTAGAGTGTCCGAAGCTCCATGACCGCCGATTGTTCCACCCGGGGCCCGGCGGCACGCGAAGCGGCGAGCCGCGTCCGGCGGCATCCGCCGGGCCGGTGCCGAGTCGGTGTTTCGGGCGCTCAGGAAGCTCCTCGTCGGCGGTCCGGAGCCGATCGATGCGCGCGAATAGACCGCGCCGATCAAGAAAGTAAACCCCAAACTGGGCAAACGCCGTGCTGGTCGGCACTAGAGTGCCTTGGGTGAGCGATGCGACGAGCCGCCGGGCGAACGACGGACGCCGGGCGAGGAGTGCGGCGAACACCATGGGTACGACGCCCCCGCGAACGCGGCACCGCGCCGCCAGGCGAGGAGACACGTGAGCGAGCTGAACGGATCGGGTTCGCGCCCCGTCCAGGACACCGGTACGCCCTGGCCCGCCATGGGCCGGGACGCGGCCGCGCAGCAGCCCATCAAGGCCGTCGCGGGGCAGCCCGGCGACGCGGCCCGGCCCGAGCCCGAGGCCCAACCCTGGGACATCGTCGAGCGGCTGCGCCAGATGGCCGACCTCATCGGCGACGCGCTCGCCGCCGGTGAACGCAAGGTCAGCGAGGCGCAGACCGACGCCCAGTCGCAGGTCTCGGCGATCCAGTCGGAGAAGGAGTCGGCGCAGCGGGACGCGGCGGCGGCCTGGGGCGAGGTGCAGCGTGCGCGGGGTCAGGCCGAGCAGGCCGACCGGCGCGCGGTGGAGGCCGAGCGGCGCATGGCCGAGGCCCAGGCCGAGGCGCAGGCGCAGCTTTCCGCGATTCAGGCGGAGAAGGAGTCGGCGCAGCGGGACGCGGCGGCGGCCTGGGGCGAGGTGCAGCGTGCGCGGGGTCAGGCCGAGCAGGCCGACCGGCGCGCGGTGGAGGCCGAGCGGCGCATGGCCGAGGCCCAGGCCGAGGCACAGGCGCAGATCTCGGCCGTCCAGGCGGAGAAGGAAACGGCGCAGCGCGAGGCCGCGGCCGCCTGGAACCAGGCACAGCAGGGCCGCGCCCAGGCCGACCAGGCCCGCGGCCAGGCCGAGCAGGCCCGGGTCCAGGCCGACCAGGCGCGCGCGCAGGCCGACCAGGCCCGCGCCCAGATGGAGCAGGCGCAGGCCGGGCTGGAGCAGGCCGAGCGCCGGGTCGCCGAGGCCGAGGCGACCGTCCGGCAGGCCATCACCCAGCGGGACTCGATGAGCGAGGCCCGCGACGACGCCCTGCGCGCCGTCGAGGACGCCGTCACCGCCCGCCGCGCCGCCGAGAGCGAGCGCGACCGGCTGGCCGAGCAGGCCGCCGAGCTGTCGCGGGCGCTGGAGACGGCGCACGGCGAGCTGTCGGGGCTGCGCGCCAAGGCCGCCGACGCGGAGATGAAGGCCCAGAACCTCCAGCACACCGCCGCCGCGGCGGCCAAGGAGGCCGAGGACGCCCGGCGCCGCGGCCAGGCCGCCGAGGCCGAGCGCGAGCAGGCCCTCGACACCGCCGCCCAGTCGCTGGAGGCCGCCAAGAAGGCCGAGCGCGAGCGCGACGCCGCCGTCCAGGGCCGGGACGCCGCCGAACGGGGCCGGGAGGCCGCCGTCCAGGCGCAGGCGCGCGCCGAGTCGGAGCTGACGCTGGCCCGCGGCCAGACCGAGCAGGCCGGCCGGGAACGCGACAACGCCGTCACCGGCATGCGCCAGGTCGCCGCCGAGCGGGACGCGGTCGCCGAGAAGCTCAAGGAACGCGACCAGTGGGTCGACCAGCTCGCCCAGGCCGTCACCGAGCAGCGCGCCGCGATCGCCGAGCTGTCCCAGGAGCGCGACGCCGCGCGCCAGGCCGCCGACCAGGCCCGCTCGCTGATCGACGAGCTCACCCGGCAGCTGCGCACGATCATGCCCACGGCCGCGCCGCGGATCTGACCGGCCGGAACCCCGGGAGACGGGGCGCCCGGCCGGCGGGGGAACCCGAACCGCGGCGCTGACCGGCGATTTCGCGGCGCGGGTCGAGGCCCCGCGCCGGTTTCGGTCCCCGCCCCGGCGAACCGGCCGCTGACCAGGGGCCCGACATACCCGCGCGGGCACGACCCGGACGGGCCACGGTGCCGTGCCTGTTATCCTGGTGGCCCGTGGACAGTGCGGTACCGTCCGCCTCGCAACGACCACGGGAGCGACTTCTTGCCTTCGGCAGCCACTGGTAGATCACGTCCCACCAAGCATCTGTTCGTCACCGGCGGTGTCGCCTCCAGCCTCGGCAAGGGTCTGACGGCGTCCAGCCTGGGGCGGCTTCTCGCCCTCCGCGGCCTGCGGGTCACCATGCAGAAGCTCGACCCCTACCTCAACGTCGACCCCGGCACGATGAACCCGTTCCAGCACGGCGAGGTCTTCGTGACCGACGACGGGGCCGAGACCGACCTCGACATCGGCCACTACGAGCGGTTCCTGGACACCGAGCTGCACGGGTCCGCCAACGTCACCACCGGCCAGGTCTACTCCAACGTGATCGCCAAGGAGCGGCGCGGCGCGTACCTGGGCGACACCGTCCAGGTCATCCCGCACATCACCAACGAGATCAAGGACCGGATCCGCGGCATGGCCGCCGACACCGAGGTCGACATCGTCATCACCGAGGTCGGCGGCACGGTCGGCGACATCGAGTCGCAGCCGTTCCTGGAGTCGGTCCGCCAGATCCGGCACGAGATCGGCCGCGACAACTGCTTCTTCCTGCACGTGTCGCTGCTGCCCTACATCGGCCCCTCCGGTGAGCTGAAGACCAAGCCCACCCAGCACTCGGTGGCGGCGCTGCGCTCCATCGGCATCCAGCCCGACGCGATCGTCTGCCGCTCCGACCGGCCGATCACCGACGGGCTCAAGCACAAGATCTCCATGATGTGCGACGTGGACCGCGAGGCCGTCGTCTCGGCCGTCGACGCCGCCAGCATCTACGACATCCCCAAGGTGCTGCACTCCGAGGGCCTGGACGCCTACGTGGTGCGCCGGCTCGGCCTGCCGTTCCGCGACGTCGACTGGGGCGCCTGGGACGAGCTGCTGCGCCGCGTCCACCGCCCCGCCCGCGAGGTGACGATCGCGCTGGTCGGCAAGTACATCGACCTGCCCGACGCCTACCTGTCGGTCACCGAGGCGCTGCGGCACGGCGGTTTCGGCAACGACGCCAAGGTCAACATCCGCTGGGTCAAGAGCGACGAGTGCGAGACCCCCGAGGGCGCCCGCCGCGAGCTCGACGGCGTCGACGGGGTGCTGATCCCCGGCGGCTTCGGCGTCCGCGGCATCGAGGGCAAGCTCGGCGCGATCCGGCACGCCCGGGAGAACCGCGTCCCGCTGCTGGGCATCTGCCTGGGCCTGCAGTGCATGGTCATCGAGGCCGCCCGGTCGCAGGGCGGGCTGGCCGAGGCCGGCAGCGCCGAGTTCGACCCGGCCACCCCGCACCCGGTGGTGGCGACCATGGCCGACCAGGTCGACGTGGTCGCGGGCGAGCGCGACATGGGCGGCACCATGCGGCTCGGCCTCTACCCGGCCGACCTGGCCGAGGGCTCGGTGGTCCGGGAGCTGTACGGGGAGGCCAAGATCTCCGAACGGCACCGGCACCGCTACGAGGTCAACAACGCCTACCGCGAGCGGCTGGAGACCGCCGGGCTGCGGTTCAGCGGCCTGTCCCCGGACGGCCGCCTGGTCGAGTACGTCGAGCTGCCCCGCGAGACCCACCCGTTCTTCGTGGGCACGCAGGCGCACCCCGAGTTCCGCTCCCGCCCGACCCGCCCGCACCCGCTGTTCGCCGGGCTGGTCTCCGCCGCCCTCGACTACGCCGAGCTGCGCGGCGGCGCCGACGCGGTTTCCACCTCGTGAGCGGGCCGGAGGCCGGCGCCCCGGGCGTGGCGGACGTGTGCGACCGGCCCGAGCGCTGGGAGGTCGCCGGCGCCACCCGCGAGTTCGAGGGGCACGTGTTCAGCGTGCGGCGCGACTCGGTCCGGATGCCCAACGGCGCCGCCACCGAGCTCGTCCACCGGGACGTGATCGAGCATCCCGGCTCGGTCGGCATCCTCGCAGTCGACGACGCCGACCGGGTGCTGCTGCTGCGCCAGTACCGGCACCCCGTCGGCCGCCTGCTGTGGGAGGCGCCCGCCGGGCTGCGCGACGTGGCGGGCGAGCCGCTGCGGCGGCTCGCCGAGCGCGAGCTGCTGGAGGAGGCCGGATACCGCGCCGACCGCTGGGACGTGCTGGTCGACGTCCTGCCCTCCTCCGGGATGTCGGACGAGCGGGTCCGGATCTTCCTGGCCCGCGGCCTGACCGAGGTGCCCGCCGAGCAGATCGGCTTCGAGCGGGTGCACGAGGAGGCCGACATGCCGGTGGTGTGGGTGCCGCTGGAGGAGGCCGTCCGCAAGGTGCTCGCCGGGGACGTGCACAACATGATCGCGGCGACCGGGATCCTGGCCGTGCACGCCGCCCGCGCGCGCGGCTACCGGGACCTGCGCCCCGTCGACGCCCCCGAGGGCTGACCCGCCGGCGTCCGGGTGGCCGCCGCCCGGGCGCCGCGGACCGATATCTGGCGACATCTACCCGCGGTGCGTACGGATGGCATCTCCCTGCGTGGCCGGAAGGGGCATGATGGGCTCGTCCCACTCGGCCACCCCGCCCGGAAGAGGTGCGCAACTGTCACCGAGCACGACGACCGGCCGGAGCCCGGCGCGGCCCGGAACCGACGGCGAGGCGCACGACGACACGCCCCTGGGCTCGGCCGTGCGCACCTACCTCGGGCATCTCGCCGTGGAGCGGGGACTGGCCGCCAACACCCTCAGCTCCTACCGGCGCGACCTGCGCCGCTACCTGGCCGCCCTGACCGGCCGCGGCCGCACCGCGATCGACCAGGTCACCGAGGACGACGTGCGCGAGTTCCTGGCCGGGCTGCGGGAGGGCGACGCCGACCACCCGCCGCTGTCGGCCGGGTCGGCCGCCCGCGCCGTGGTCGCCGTCCGCGGCCTGCACCGCTTCGCGCTGCGCGAGGGCCTGACCGGCACCGACCCCGCCCGCGAGGTCAAGCCCCCGACCCCGCCGCGCCGGCTGCCCAAGGCCATCTCGCTCGACGAGGTCGAGCGGCTGCTGGCCGCCGCGGCCGGGGCCGCCGAGGGCGCCGCCGGGGCGGCCCGCGCGCTGCGCGACAGCGCCCTGCTGGAACTGCTGTACGGCTCGGGCGCCCGCATCTCCGAAGCGGTCGGACTGGACGTCGACGACCTCGACCTCGACGAGGGCTTCGCGCGGGTCGCCGGGAAGGGCGGCAAGGCCCGCGTCGTCCCGATCGGCGACTACGCCCGGCGCGCCGTGGAGTCCTACCTCGTGCGGGCCCGTCCCGAGCTGGCCCGCGCCGGGCGGGGCGGCCCCGCGCTGTTCCTGAACGCGCGCGGCGGGCGGCTGTCGCGGCAGGGCGCCTGGATGGTGCTGCGCGCCGCCGCCGAACGCGCCGAGCTGTCGGAGGTCTCCCCGCACACGCTGCGCCACTCGTTCGCCACGCACCTGCTCGACGGGGGCGCGGACGTCCGCGTCGTCCAGGAGTTGCTCGGACACGCCTCGGTGACGACGACACAGGTCTACACTCTGGTGACGGTGCAGCTGTTGCGCGAGGTCTACGCCACCTCCCACCCGCGCGCGCGTGGCTGACCGGAAGCCCGGTGAACGGCCGGGGCCCGCCCGCCGACAAATCGCGACCAACGGCGCGCGTCGGCTTGTGACGGGGGATGTCAAGCCCTAGAGTCCCGATGCTGGATGGCATTTTCGGGCCACCGGGAGGGATCTGGTGACGAGCACGCAGGCCACAGGGGGGGTCCTTTCCTCCGCCACCATTGCGACCGATCCGAGCCGGGCCCTCGGGCCGACTCGGCGTCCCGTGCCCGAGTTCCCCGAACCGGAGCCGCTGGCCGAGCACGGCCCGGCCCGGATCGTCTCGATCTGCAACCAGAAGGGCGGGGTCGGCAAGACCACCACCACGATCAACCTGGGCGCCGCGCTCGCCGAGTACGGCCGCCGGGTGCTGCTGGTCGACTTCGACCCGCAGGGCGCGCTGTCGGTCGGGCTGGGCAAGGGCGACCCGCGTCAGCTCGACATGACGATCCACAACCTCCTGCTGGAGTCGGACACCGACTGGGAGGACGTCGTCATCGACACCGGCGTCGACGGCATGGACCTGCTGCCCAGCAACATCGACCTGTCCGGCGCCGAGGTCCAGCTGGTGCACGAGGTCGGCCGGGAGTACATCCTGGCGCACACGCTGAAGTCGGCGGTGCCGCACTACGACTACATCCTCATCGACTGCCAGCCGTCGCTGGGCCTGCTCACGGTCAACGCGCTGGCCGCCAGCGAGGGCGTGCTGATCCCGCTGGAGTGCGAGTACTTCGCGATGCGCGGGGTGGCGCTGCTGATGGAGACCATCGACAAGGTGCAGGGGCGGATCAACCCCGAACTGGTGATCGACGGCGTGCTCGGCACCATGTACGACTCGCGCACCCTGCACACCCGCGAGGTCCTGGGCCGGATCGTCGAGGCGTTCGGCGAGAAGGTCTTCCACACCGTGATCAACCGGACCGTGCGGTTCCCGGACGCGACCGTCGCGGGCGAGCCGATCACCTACTTCGACCCCAACTCCATGGGCGCCAACGCCTACCGCGGCCTGGCCCGCGAGGTCCTGACCCGCTGGAACGGCACCGGCGACGAGAGCTGACACCGTACGCGGCCATCGCCGGCCGGCGTCGGCCCTCATTCGTCCGGGGATTCGTCCGGCAATCCCTCCAGTAGGAAAGGGAGGAGGGTCCGGCGAGGCGAGTTCGCCTTGTCCCAGCCGGAGCCTTCCCGGTCCTGATGCAGATGCGGCTCCGGTTCGCGGCCGTCGAGGATCTGCGCGATCCGAGCGAGGGTCGTCGCGTGCAGGGACCTGCCGGTGATGGTGGACGCCAGCCGTTCGGCACGGTCCGGGGCCTGGCGGGCCAGTTCCGGGGCGATCCAGCTCAGCGCGTAGTCGCGCCGGCTCGGCTCGGCCAGCCCGTCGGCCAGCCGCGCCGCCCGCTCCGGGTACGCCTCCCGCATGCCGACGGCGACCTCGGAGAGGGCGCCGGGAAAGGGGCGTTCGATGGAGCGGGCTATCGCCTCGGCCCGATCGGGAAAGGCGGGGGCGATGGCCCCGGCGAACTTGCCGAGCGAGTCGCGGCGCTTGAACGATCGCACGATGCGCCGCGCGGATCGGTGCGTCCGCTTGACCAGCCGCTCGGCGCGTTCCGGGTGGTTCAAGGCCATGGCGGAGGCCACCCGGCCGGGCAGCCGGAAATCGCGGGGCGGGCTGTGCTCGACGGCGAGCAGTTGCTCGACCCGCGCGGGAATTGCCGGTGCCAGGTCCGTGATCAGTTTCCACGAGAAGAATTTCAGGTCGTGTTGGTGAAGCGTGCCGATGATCTGGCAGGCGTGGTCCGGATCCGTGGCGGCGACGCGCTCGACCACCAGTTGCAGGCTGAGCGTGGAGCAGTAGGTGGTGAGCCTGTGGCTCTTCCCGCCGGCGAGGAGCAGGATGCGGGCGATCTGCTCGGACCTGCCGGGGTGTGAGCCGGCGACCCGTTCGGCGATGTCGGTCAACATCTGGGCACGCCGTACGACGTCGGCGACGGCGGAGGCGAGCTGCAACGCCTCGTCGGGATCGTCGGGTGCGGCTTCCACGGCGAGTGCCCGGCGCATTTCAAGGCGTCGGCGGTCCGTGTCCAGGGCACCGAGGAATGCACGTTCGCCCTCCGGCGCGGAATGCAGTGCCTGGGCCACGGGAACGAGGATCCGGTGCCGGAGTTCCCACTGTTCGGTACGGGGACTGCCGTCGATGAAGACGGCCGCCTCCTCCAGGAGCCCGGCCGCGTGCGGCGCGTCCAGCGGGACCAGCGCCGCGGCGATGCCGGCCAGCGTCTCGGCTCGGAGGCGCTCCGCGGCGATGGACCGGGCCACGCGCTCGGCCCGGCGGGCGTCCAGGCGGGCCGTCGTCCCGGCGATCCGGCCCAGCTGATCATCGCTGGGGCTGCTCATGTCCCTGCCCCGGATGGGGCGGTCGAGCACCGCCCGTGCCGCCCATTCCAGCAGGTCTCCGGCCCGTAGCGGGTCGGTGTCCAGGAGGGCCGCTCCCACCAGGTTGAGCGTGTCGGGGTCCGGCCCGGGGGAGTCGTCCGACGTCGCCAGCCGCGCGGCCTCGTCGAGCAGCCGTTCCACGGCGCTGCCGATGGCCTCCCCATCGAGTTCCAGCGTGCGGCCTCGCACGGGCGGGGCCGTGTCCCGGGGCCCGCCTGAGGCGGCGGACGGTCCGGCGAAGGCGGCCAGGTCCGCCGCGAGCCGGGCTGCGCCGGCGGGGCGGTCCGCGGGGTCCTTGGCCAGCAGGTCCAGGACGAGCCGGTCCAGCTCGGGCGGGACGTCCGGGCGCAGCGTCCGAGGGCCCTCGGGGAGGTGCTCGCGGTGCCGGATCATCACCTCCAGCGGCGGGCCGGGCGGGAACGGCGGGCGGCCCGTAAGCAGCGCGTGCAGCACGCAGCCCATCGAGTACAGGTCGGACCGCTCGTCGGCGGGCTCGCCTCGGCATTGCTCGGGCGACATGTACGCGGGAGTGCCGAAGACCTGCCCTTTCGCCGTGAGGACGGAGGTGGCATCGGCCGCACGCGCGATCCCGAAGTCGCAGATCTTGACTTCGCCGGCGGCGGTGAGGAACAGATTGGCCGGTTTCAGGTCGCGGTGCACCACGCCCCCGGCGTGCGCGGCGGCCAGCGCCTCGAGGGCGCGGTGGGTCAGGGACGCGGCCCGGGGCACCGGCAGGCCGCCGGGCACGGCGGCCAGCACGGCGGCCAGGTCGCCGCCCTCCAGTAGCTCCATGATCATGAAGAGCAGGTCGCCGTCCTGGCCGATGTCGTGCACGGCGGTGATCCCCGGGTGCCGGAGCCGCGCGGCGATCGTGGCCTCCCGCCGGAACCGCGCCACCGCCTGGTCGTCCGGCCGAACCCCGAGCATGATCTTGACGGCGACCGGGCGCTCCAGGGCCAGGTCGTGGCCGCGCCACACCTCGCCCATCCCGCCCCGGCCCAGCCGCGCGTCCAGCCGGTACCGGCCGTGCAACTCGAACCCAGCGCGCACGCGGGCCTCCGGCGGTCCTGCGGGATGCGGTCGACAAGTTTGACACTTTTCGTGTCGTTCGGGTTCGCGTGGGCGCCCTGTTGGTAAGCGGGTTGGCACGGGCGCTCGCACGCACGTGGGAGCATGGTTCTTTCGACGGTGTACGGGGCGGGAAGGGGAGGAGACCGGGTGGGCTCGGCTACCGTGAGCGACGTGGACGGAACGTCCGGAACGTCGGGGGCGGCCGGGACGGCACCGGAGCCGGAGCAGGGAGCCGAGGAAGCGCGCGGCTTCCAGGTCCACCTGGACAACTTCGAGGGCCCGTTCGACCTGCTGCTGGGGCTGATCTCCAAGCACAAGCTGGACATCACCGAGGTCTCGCTGCACAAGGTCACCGACGACTTCATCGCCCACATCCGCTCGTACGGCAAGGAGTGGGACCTGGACCAGGCCAGCCACTTCCTGCTGGTCGCCGCGACGCTCCTCGACCTCAAGGCGGCCCGGCTGCTGCCCTCCGGGGAGGTCGACGACGAGGAGGACCTGGCCCTGCTGGAGGCCCGCGACCTGCTGTTCGCGCGGTTGCTGCAGTACCGGGCCTACAAGGAGGTCGCCCGGGTCTTCGCCGGGAAGGTCGCCGACCAGAGCCGCCGGTTCCCGCGGATGGTGCCGATGGAGCCGCGGTTCGCCAACCTGCTGCCGGAGGTGCTGCTGGGCCTGGGGCCCGACCAGTTCGCCCGGCTGGCCGCCAAGGCCCTCACGCCCAAGGCGCCGCCGGCGGTGTCGGTCGAGCACATCTACCAGGCGCAGACCACCGTCAAGGAGCAGGCGGCCATCGTCATCGAGCGGATGCGGGAGCTGCGGCAGACCACGTTCCAGGTGCTGATCGACGACTGCGACGTCACCTTCGAGGTCGTGGCGCGGTTCCTGGCGCTGCTTGAGCTGTACCGCGAGCAGGCGGTGGCGTTCGAGCAGCCCGAGCCGCTGGGCGAGCTGCACATCACCTGGACGGGCAGCGAGGACGGCGACATCGCGGTCGGCGAGGACTACGAGGGCGCCCGCCGTCCCGAGGACGGCGCCGAGAACGACCGGAAGGACGGGCGCGATGACTGAGGGACCGGGGAGCGGGGACGCGGAGCTGCCGGGGCTGCGGGCGTCGGTCGAGGCGATCCTGCTGGTCGTGGACGAGCCGGTCGCCGAGATCACCTTGGCCCAGCTGCTGGAGCGGCCGACCCACGAGATCACCGCCGTGCTGCGCGAGCTGTCGGCGGAATACACCGAGCAGGGCCGCGGGTTCGACCTCAGGGAGGTGGCCGGCGGCTGGCGGTTCTACACCCGGGACGTGTGCGCCGCGGTCGTGGAGCGGTTCGTGACCGACGGCCAGCAGGCGCGCCTCACTCAGGCGGCGCTGGAGACGCTGGCCGTGGTCGCCTACCGGCAGCCGGTGAGCCGGGGCCGCGTCTCGGCGATCCGCGGCGTCAACAGCGACGGGGTGATCCGCACCCTGACGCTGCGCGGCCTGATCGAGGACGCCGGGCAGGACCCCGAGAGCCAGGCGCACCTCTACCGCACCACCGGCTACTTCCTGGAACGGCTGGGCCTGCGCAGCCTGGAGGAACTACCGGAGCTGGCCCCCTATCTGCCCGACGAACTGCCAGAAGAGATCATCGAGGACAAGTGAAAGACAACGAAGGTGTGCGTTTGCAGAAGGTGCTGGCCGAGGCCGGGATCGGCAGCCGCCGCCACTGCGAGGAACTGATCGGCGAGGGCCGGGTCACCGTGAACGGCAAGGACGTGTTCCGGTTCGGCGAGCGGGTCGACCCGCGCCGGGACGTCATCCACGTCGACGGCCGCCGGGTCGAGACCCGCGCCGAGATGCGCTACTACGCGATCAACAAGCCGCGCGGCGTGGTGAGCACGATGTCCGACGAGCGGGGCCGCAAGTCCCTGGCCGACTACGTGGAGGTGCCCGAGCGGCTGTTCCACGTCGGCCGGCTGGACACCGACACCGAGGGCCTGATCCTGCTCACCAACGACGGGGAGCTGTCGCACCGGCTCACCCACCCCAGCTACGGCGTGCAGAAGACCTACCTGGCAGAGATCCACGGCCCGATCCCGCGCGACCTGGGCAAGCGGCTGCGGGCCGGGGTGAACCTGGAGGACGGCCCGGCCAAGGCCGACCGGTTCCGGATCTTCGACCAGGTCGGCAGGCGGGTGCTGGTGGAGATCACCCTGCACGAGGGCCGCAAGCACATCGTCCGGCGGCTGCTGAAGGAGGTCGGGTTCCCCGTCCAGCAGCTGGCCCGCATAGAGTTCGGGCCGATCAGGCTGGCCTCGCTGAAGCCGGGCACGATGCGGGCGCTGACCGTGACCGAGATCGGCGAACTGTACAAAGCGGTCGGCCTGTAGCGAAGCGGTGCGAGCGTAGGAGGGACGAACACAGTGGCGGTACGCGCGGTGCGGGGGGCGACGCAGGTCGACGCCGACGACCGGGAGCAGATCCTGGAGGCCACGACCGAGCTGGTCGCCGAGGTGATGAGCCGCAACGGGCTCAGCA
Organism: Actinomadura vinacea; assembly: GCF_039532545.1. Taxonomy (NCBI): domain Bacteria; kingdom Bacillati; phylum Actinomycetota; class Actinomycetes; order Streptosporangiales; family Thermomonosporaceae; genus Actinomadura; species Actinomadura vinacea. The sequence continues at coordinate 356,704 of NZ_BAAARW010000005.1, forward strand.
CCGACGACGTGATCAGCGTGCTGTTCACGGCGACGCCGGACCTGGTGGCGGAGTTCCCGGCGCTGGCCGCGCGCAAGCTCGGCTTCCACGAGGTGCCGCTGCTGTGCGCGGCGGAGCTCGCGGTGCCGCACGCGCTGCCCCGGGTGATCCGGCTGATGGCGCACATCGAGACCGAGCGGCCGCGGTCGGAGATCCAGCACGTCTACCTGCGCGGCGCGACGGCGCTGCGCCTGGACATCGCCCAGTAGGCACCGGCCGGAAGGCACGGACCGGTGCCGCGCTGTCGCTAGGCTGTCAGGGTGGTTGAAAAGGGCATTCCAGGGCGCGTCATCGTTGTCGGGACCGGGCTGATCGGCACCTCGATCGCCTTGGCGATGCGCGAGCGCGGCGCCGAGGTCCTGCTGACCGACCGGGACGACGCCTCGCTGCGGATGGCGGTGGAGCTCGGCGCGGGCGAGCCGCTGCCCGGCGGCCCTCCCACCGGAGTCTCCGGCGGGCCCGCCGATCTGGCCGTGCTGGCCGTCCCGCCCGCCGCGGTCGCGGTCACCCTGCTGGACGCCCAGAAGCGCGGTCTGGCCGCGGTCTACACCGACGTGGCCAGCGTCAAGGCGCTGCCGCTGCGGCAGGCCGCCGAGCTGGGCTGCGACCTGACCTCCTACGTCGCCGGGCATCCGCTGGCCGGCCGGGAACGGTCCGGGCCCGCCGCGGCCCGTGCCGACCTGTTCCTCGGCCGTCCGTGGGCGCTGTGCCCGACCGGCGAGTCCGCGCCCGAGGCCGTCGCGGCGGTCACCGAGCTGGCCCGCGCCTGCGGCGGCGAGCCGGTGGTGGTCGACGCCGCCGAGCACGACCGCGCCGTGGCGCTGGTCTCGCACGCGCCGCACGTGGTGTCGGCCTCGGTCGCCGCCCGCCTCACCGGCGCCGACGACGTCGCGCTCGGCCTGGCCGGGCAGGGCGTCCGGGACGTCACCCGGATCGCCGCCAGCGACCCCCGGCTGTGGATCGGGATCCTGTCGGCCAACGCCGAGCCGGTCGCCGACGTGCTGGAGGCGGTCGCCACCGATCTGGCGGTGGCGTCGTCGCTGCTGCGCGACGGCAGCGAGGAGGCCGCCGCGCACGTGGCCGACCTGCTGCTGCGCGGGAACGCCGGACGCTCCCGGATCCCCGGCAAGCACGGCGGCGAGCCGTCGGCCTACGCGGTGGTGCAGGTGGTCATCCCGGACCGGCCCGGCGAGCTGGCGATGATCTTCCAGGCGGCCGGGATCGCCGGGGTCAACATCGAGGACGTCACCATCGAGCACTCGCCCGGCCGCCCGCTGGGCGTGCTGGAGATCTCGGTCAAGCCCGAGGCCGCCGAGCGTCTGGCGGAGGAGCTGCGCGCCCGCGGCTGGTCGGTCCCCGGCTGATCCCCGCGGAGCGGGCGTGGGTCCTCCCAGGGGACGGTAGCCTGGCACGTCGGGACTTCCCGCCCGGACCCCGGGTCCACGAGGCGGGGACGCGTCCGGGCATCGGCTATCGGGGGCCGCCGCCGCATGCCCGCATCTCGCCGTGAAGAAAGGGAGCATCGTGCCGCTCGTCATCGCCATGGACGGCCCCTCCGGGTCGGGCAAGTCCAGCGCGTCCAAGGGCGTGGCCCGCGCGCTCGGGCTGCGCTACCTCGACACCGGCGCGATGTACCGCGCGATGACCTGGTGGATGCTGCGCGCGGGCGTGCCGGTCGAGGACGCCGCGGAGGTCGCGGCCCGCGCCGGCGACCCGAAGATCGAGTCCGGCACCGACCCCGGCGCGCCCACCATCAGCGTGGACGGCACGGACGTGTCCGGTCCCATCCGCACCCGCGAGGTCACCAACGCGGTGAGCGCGGTCAGCTCCGTCCCGGCGGTGCGGGAGCGCCTCGTCGCGCTGCAGCGGGAGATCATCGGGGCCGGCGGGATCGTGGTGGAGGGCCGCGACATCGGCACCGTCGTCGCGCCCGGGGCCGAGGTGAAGGTGTACCTCACCGCGAGCGAGGCGGTGCGGGCCGCGCGGCGGGCGCTGGAGCTGGCCTCCGATCAGACCGGGGACCAGGCCGCGGACCAGGCCGCGACGGTCACCGTGACGCAGGCCGAGCAGGCCCGCCGCGACCGGATCGACTCCACCCGTGCCGCGTCGCCGCTGGCCAAGGCCGGCGACGCGATCGAGATCGACTCGTCCGAGCTGACCCTGGACGAGGTCATCGGGGCGGTCCTCCGCCTCGCCGAAGAGCGCCGAACCAACGACTTGAGTTGACATTGTGAGCGAGTACGAGATCGAGACCGTCCCCGGGGGGGCCGACGACGTCCTGGACGGGGCGCCGCCCGACGAGCCGGCCGCGCCGCTGGTGGCGGTGGTCGGCCGTCCCAACGTCGGCAAGTCGACCCTGGTCAACCGGGTCATCGGGCGCCGCGAGGCGGTCGTGGAGGACGTGCCGGGGGTCACCCGCGACCGGGTCGCCTATGACGCGACCTGGAGCGGCCGCCGGTTCACGGTGGTCGACACCGGCGGCTGGCTGCCCGACTCCTCCGGCCTGGCCGCCGCGATCGCCGAGCAGGCGCGGCTGGCGGTCGACCTGGCCGACGTGGTGATGTTCGTGGTCGACGCGACCGTGGGCGCCACCGACGTGGACGAGGCGGTGGTGGAGATCCTGCGCCGGGCCGGCAAGCCGGTGGTGCTGGTCGCCAACAAGGTCGACGACGTGGGCGCCGAGGCCGACGCGGCGATGCTGTGGTCGCTGGGGATCGGCGAGCCGCACGCGGTCAGCGCGCTGCACGGCCGGGGCAGCGGCGACCTGCTGGACGCGGTGCTGGAGGCGCTGCCCGAGGAGGCGCCCGAGGAGACGTTCGCGGAGCTGGGCGGGCCGCGCCGGGTGGCGCTGCTGGGCCGTCCCAACGTCGGCAAGTCCAGCCTGCTGAACAAGCTGGCGGGGGAGAACCGCGCGGTCGTGGACGCGGTCGCCGGCACCACCCGCGACCCGGTCGACGAGCTGATCGAGCTGGGCGGCCGGACCTGGCGGTTCATCGACACCGCGGGCATCCGCCGGCGCCACCGGGAGAACCAGGGCGCCGACTTCTACGCCACGCTGCGCACCCGCTCCGCGCTGGAGCGGGCCGAGGTCGCCGTGGTGCTGGTCGACACGACCGAGCCGCTGGCCGAGCAGGACCTGCGGATCGTGTCGATGGTGATCGAGTCGGGCCGGTCGCTGGTGATCGCCTACAACAAGTGGGATCTGCTGGACGAGGAGCGCCGCCACTACCTGGAGCGTGAGATCGACCGGCAGCTGCACAACGCGCGCTGGGCGCCGCGGGTGAACATCTCCGCCCGTACCGGGCGGCACATGGAGAAGCTGGTCCCGGCGATCGAGACGGCGCTGGAGGGCTGGGGCACCCGGGTGCCGACCTCCAAGCTCAACCAGTTCTTCGCCGATCTGGTGAACGCCCATCCGCACCCGGTCCGGGGCGGCAAGCAGCCCAAGATCCTGTTCGCGACGCAGGCGGGCGTGCGGCCGCCGCGCTTCCTGCTGTTCACCTCCGGGTTCCTGGAGGAGGGCTACCGCCGGTTCATCGAGCGGCGGCTGCGGGAGGAGTTCGGGTTCGCCGGCACTCCGCTCGACATCGCGATGAAGATCCGCGAGAAGCGCGGCAAGCGCAAATAGCGTTGATCGTTCGGCCCGCCCGGGTCTTTTCCGGGCGGGCCGCGGCGTGTCACGATGCAGTCAGGCCGAAACGATGTAACCTATCGCTTACTTGGTTGGGTCGGCGCTGCGCCGGATGATCGAGGGGTGCCACGTGAAGCTGCTGCTGCTCATGTCCGTCGCGCTGGCCTGCGTCGCGCTCAGCTTCGCGTGGAAGGAGCCGTGGATAGGCGGTGTCGGCCTGCTGGTCGCTTTCGTGGCCATGTTCACCGATCGCGACGACGTCCGGCTGGACGACGAGAAGGGCAGCTACGAGACCACCAAGTCCGTCCGCAACATGCGCAGCAAGGACCGCTGACCCGGCCCGGAACGATCCGGGGGCAAGATCAGAGGCGCGGCCCGTCGCGGTCTCCGGCGACCCGCCGGTCGGTGGGATGCGGCGGCCACGGCCGGTCGGGCGCGTCCACCTGGTAGCCGGCGCCCCGGCCGCCCGGGCCCTCGGGCGGATCGTTCCGGGGCGAGCGCGAGTACCGGCCGAACGACGGGGCCAGCGGCTGCGTGGTGCCGCTCCCGGAGGCGGGCGACGACGGGGCGTTCCGCGGATCGTCGTAGTCGCTCCCGTAGTCGTCGTACTCCTCGGCCTCCCGCGTGCCGGCGCCGGAGAAGCGTCCCAGCGCCAGCGCGGCCAGGAACACCACGACCACGCCGAGCGCGGCGAAGCCCGCCAGGTCCTCGGCCAGCCGCCGCCCCTCCGCGGTGCCGAGCGGCGCGCCGACCCCCTCCGCGTCCCACAGCGCGGCCACCGGACGGCCCACCACGAACCACGCACCGCCCAGCGCGGCCAGGAACGCGCCCGCCATGCCGAGCATCCGGCCCGCGGCGGCGAGGACGATCAGCCCGCCGAGCCCCGTGGCGATCGCGGGGGCGATGCTCAGCTGCAACCGGTCGGTGGTGTAGAACCAGGTCCGGTCCGGAGTGAAGCCGAAGTCGACGTACGGGCCGGCGAAGGGGAGGAGCCCGCCCCACAGCCCGAGAAGCACGAGCAGGATTCCGCAAACGGCCCCCCGGCTGCGCGGCACTCGCCTTGTCCCAGTCATGACCCTTCTCCTTCTGACCGGGTGAACTGTCGTGTTTTGAAGCCCTTTACCCCGAAGGGTCCGTTCCAAGCGGCCCCAGAGTCACAGGGAGGTACGGCCCATGGCCGCAGAAATGATCATCGTCAACGCGCGCGAGGAGCCGCCGGACGGCTGGGACGCCGCGGTCTTCCTGGCGGGCCCGGCGCCGCGCTCGCCCGAGGTGCCGTCCTGGCGTCCCGCCGCCCATGCCGAACTGCGCGAACGCTGGCGCGGCGGCCGCCTGGTGGTGTTCGACCCGGAGGACCGGAAGGAGGTGCTCTTCGACTACGCCGGCCAGGTCGACTGGGAGGAGCGCTGCCTGAACCTCGCCGACGAGGTGCTCTTCTACGTGCCGCGCGATCTGGAGACCATGCCCGCCTTCACCACCAACGTCGAGTGGGGCATCTGGCACGACAGCGGCCGCGTCGTCTTCGGGGCGCCGCCCGGCGCGCCCAAGAACCGCTACCTGCTGCACTACGCCGAGAAGTTCGGCGTGCCGACCGCCACCGACCTGCCCGGCACGGTGGCCGCCACCCTCGACCGGATCGGCTCGGGGGCGGCGCGGACGGGCGGCGAGTGCGAGGTGCCGCTGCTGCTGTGGCGGACCGCGGCCTTCCAGAGCTGGTACGGGGCGCAGCGCGCGGCGGGCAACGCCCTGCTCGGGGCCCGTGTCGTCTGGCGCTTCGGCGACCAGTGGGGGCTGCGCGTCCGGATCCGCGTGGCGGCGGAGGACCGGATCAAGGACGACGAGATGGTGATCTCCCGGCCGGACCTCGGCGTCGTGGTCCTCTACCGGCCGGGCCCCACCCTGGACGCGACCACGGTCGTGCTGGTCCGCGAGTTCCGCGGCCCGGCCGCGACCCCGGACGGCCGCGTGCACGAGCCGCCCGGCGGCTCCGGTCCCGCCGGCGGCGCCGATCCGCTGCGCGCCGCGCTGGCCGAGCTGGCCGAGGAGACCGGCCTCGCGCTCCCGGCGGACCGGCTGCGCGAGCACGGTTCCCGCCAGGTCAACGCCACCATGTCGGCCCACCGCGCGCACGTGTTCGCCGCCGAGATCACCGAGGACGAGCTGGCCGCGCTGAGCTCGGGCGGCCCGCACGGTGTCGCGGCCGACGGCGAGCGGACCTACGTGGAGATCGCCACGTTCGGCGAGATCCGCCGGGAGCGGCTCGTCGACTGGGCCGCCCTGGGCATGATCGCCGAGGTGCTCACCGAGAGCGGCATCGGCGAGGGGTGATCCGTTCCTGCCCTCGCATTTCGCGGCGAACCCCGCATGTATGCCTGGTATGTGCGAGGGCTAGGCTTTGCCCGTGACGACCTTCCGCATCAGTGCGGCCGCCGCGCTGCTCGGCGTCAGCGCCGACACCGTCCGCCGCCGGGTGGACGGCGGGCTGCCGGCCGGGCGGTGAGCGGAGATCCGGCGCCGCCCGGGCGGCCGCCGTTGATCCTGCTGCTCCCGGCGCTGGTGGGGCTGGGCTTCCTCGTCCTGCCCCTGGCCGGGCTGCTGTTCCGGGCGCCGTGGTCCACCCTGGGGACGCGGCTGGGCGAGCCGCAGGTGCTGGAGGCGCTGCGGCTCTCGCTGGTCACCGCCACCGTGGCCACCGGACTCTGCCTGCTGTTCGGGGTGCCGCTGGCCTGGCTGCTGGCGCGGGTGCCGTTCCCGGGGGCGCGGCTGGTCCGGGCGCTGGTCACGGTGCCGCTCGTGCTGCCTCCCGTGGTGGGCGGCGTGGCGCTGCTGCTGGTGCTGGGGCGGCGCGGGACGGTGGGCCAGTGGCTGGACTCGGCGTTCGGGATCACGCTGCCGTTCACCACCGCCGGCGTGGTGCTGGCCGAGACGTTCGTGGCGATGCCGTTCCTGGTGATCAGCGTGGAGGGCGCGCTGCGCGCCGCCGACCTGCGCTACGAGGAGGCCGCCGCCACGCTGGGCGCCACCCGCTGGACGACGTTCCGCCGGGTCACGCTGCCGCTGGTGGCGCCGGGCATCGCGGCGGGGGCGATCCTGTGCTGGGCGCGGGCGCTGGGGGAGTTCGGGGCCACGATCACGTTCGCGGGCAACTTCCCGGGACGCACGCAGACCATGCCGCTGGCCGTCTATCTCGCCCTGGAGACCGATCCGCAGGCGGCGATCGTGCTGAGCCTGGTGCTGCTGGCGGTGTCGGTGCTGGTGCTCGTCGCGCTCCGCGACCGCTGGGTCGGCACGGGATGAGCGAGCACGCATGAACGAGCAGGGCGGGCTGGAGGCGCGGCTGGTGGTGCGGCGCGGGTCGTTCGAGGTCGACCTGGAGCTGGCGGCGGCGCGGGGCGAGGTCGTGGCGCTGCTCGGACCCAACGGGGCGGGCAAGAGCACCGCGTTGCGCGCGCTGGCGGGCCTTACCCCGATCGCCGATGGGTACATCCGGGTGGACGGGGCCGAGATCCACCCGCTGCCGTCCGAGCGGCGGGGGATCGGCATGGTCTTCCAGGACTACCTGCTCTTCCCGCACCTGAGCGCGCTGGAGAACGTCGCGTTCGGGCTGCGCTGCCAGGGCGCAGGACGCCGCCAAGCGCGCCACCAGGCCGCCGAGTGGCTGGAACGTGTCGGCCTGGCAGAGCATGCCGCGGCTCGTCCCAGGGCATTGTCGGGTGGGCAGGCCCAACGGGTGGCCTTGGCGCGTGCATTGGCCGTGGGCCCGAGCCTGCTGCTGTTGGACGAACCCTTGTCGGCCCTGGACGCGCATACCCGGTTGGAGATCCGCGCGGCGCTGCGCCGCCATCTGGCCGGTTTCGAGGGGGCCGCCGTCCTGGTCACCCATGATCCGCTGGACGCTATGGTGCTGGCGGACACGCTGGTCGTCCTGGAGGGCGGCCGGGTCGTCCAGCGGGGCGAGCCCGCCGAGATCGCGCGGCGTCCCAGGACCGACTACGTGGCGCGCCTGGTCGGCCTGAACCTGTATCGCGGGCGCGCGTCCGGCGGGACTGTCATGCTCCAGGACAGTGCTATCCGACTGGATACCATTGACCAGCTCGAAGGCGATGTTTTCCTTGCCTTCGCGCCATCCTCGGTGGCGATCCACCGGTCCCGGCCGGACGGCAGCCCCCGCAACCTGTGGCCCGCCCGGGTCGGTGCGATCGAGCGGCACGGCGACCGGGTCCGCGTTCGCCTCGACGGCCCGCCGCTGTCCGCCGCCGCCGACGTGACGCCAGGCGCCGTCGCGGAACTTCAATTGGCCGAAGGCAGCCGGGTATGGGCTGCAGTGAAGGCCACGGAAACCCACGTTTACCCGGCCTGAGCTCCACCAGGCGAAAACCGCATGGCCGACCGTGCCGCACGCCGACTACGAGCGGCCAGGTGACATCAGTCACAGAAACCAACCGCAACCGCCAAAAGCCGGGGCGATTGGTCCAGACCAAATGGCATAGACGTTCGCTTTTGTTCATGATGCAGAGATCCTGCGAACTTCTGAAGGAGATGCCCGTGTCCAACCAGGTCACCGCGTCGTCGGCCGCGGCCGTCGACCAGGCCCCCACCAGTCACACCGCACTGATCGACTGGGTCCGCGGGATCGCCGAGCTGACCCAGCCCGACCGCATCGAATGGTGCGACGGCTCGGATTCGGAATGGGAGCGCCTCACCGGGCTCCTCGTGGAGCAGGGCACGTTCAAACGGCTTAACCCCGAGAAACGGCCCAACAGCTTCTACGCGGCCTCCGACCCCAGTGACGTCGCCCGAGTAGAGGACCGTACGTACATCTGCTCCGAAAAGGAAGCGGACGCCGGTCCCACCAACAACTGGATCGCGCCCGCCGAGATGCGGGCCACCTTCGGAGAGCTCTTCAAGGGCTGCATGAAGGGCCGCACCATGTACGTGGTGCCGTTCTGCATGGGCCCGCTCGGCGGCAAGATCTCCCAGCTCGGCGTCGAGATCACCGACTCCGCCTACGTGGCGGTCTCGATGAAGGTCATGACGCGGATGGGCACCGAGGCGCTGCGGCTGATCGAGGAGCGCGGCACCTTCGTCAAGGCGGTGCACTCCGTCGGCGCCCCGCTGGAGCCCGGCCAGCAGGACGTGCCGTGGCCGTGCAACTCCACCAAGTACATCTCGCACTTCCCCGAGACCCGGGAGATCTGGTCCTACGGGTCCGGCTACGGCGGCAACGCGCTGCTGGGCAAGAAGTGCTACGCGCTGCGGATCGCCTCGACCATGGCCCGGGACGAGGGCTGGATGGCCGAGCACATGCTGATCCTCAAGCTGACCCCGCCGCAGGGCGAGACCCGGTACGTGGCCGCCGCGTTCCCGTCCGCCTGCGGCAAGACCAACCTGGCCATGCTCGAGCCGACCATCCCCGGCTGGAAGGTCGAGACGATCGGCGACGACATCGCCTGGATGCGGTTCGGCGAGGACGGCCGCCTCTACGCGATCAACCCCGAGGCCGGGTTCTTCGGCGTCGCCCCCGGTACCGGCGAGGCCACCAACGCCAACGCGGTCAAGACGCTGTGGGGCAACAGCGTCTTCACCAACGTCGCGCTCACCGACGACGGCGACGTGTGGTGGGAGGGCCTCACCGACGAGCCGCCCGCGCACTTGACCGACTGGAAGGGCAACGACTGGACCCCCGAGTCGGGGACCCCGGCCGCCCACCCGAACGCCCGGTTCACCACCCCGGCCGGGCAGTGCCCGATCATCGCCGACGAGTGGGAGGACCCCAAGGGCGTCCCGATCTCGGCGATCCTGTTCGGCGGCCGCCGGGCCAGCGCGGTGCCGCTGGTCACCGAGTCCTTCGACTGGCAGCAGGGCGTGTTCCTGGGCGCCAACGTCGCCTCCGAGAAGACCGCCGCGGCCGAGGGCAAGGTCGGCGAGCTGCGCCGCGACCCGTTCGCGATGCTGCCGTTCTGCGGCTACAACATGGGCGACTACTTCGGCCACTGGCTGAAGATCGGCCGTTCCACCGAGACCGAGAAGCTGCCGCGGATCTACTACGTCAACTGGTTCCGCAAGAACGCCGACGGCAAGTTCATCTGGCCCGGCTTCGGCGAGAACAGCCGCGTCCTGAAGTGGATCGTGGAGCGCCTCAACGGCCAGGCCGACGCGGTCAAGACGCCGATCGGCCACCTGCCCACCCGGCAGGCCATCGACACCGACGGCCTGGAGATCGACGAGGCCGACCTCGACACCCTGCTGTCGGTCGACACCGAGGTCTGGAAGGAGGAGGCCGCGCTGGTCCCCGGCCACTTCGAGACCTTCGGCGACCACCTTCCCAAGGAGCTGTGGGACGAGTACAACGCCCTGGTGAACCGCCTGGGCCACTGAGCCCCCGGGCAGTCCCTTGACGGGAGAGCGGGCCGCGCCGTCCCACGGCGCGGCCCGCTCTTCCCGCTGTTCAGGGGGCCGTCAGCGGGTGAAGGCCACGTTCCGCGCGGCCTGCCGGAAGCCCACGGACCGGTACGTCGCCCGCGCCGACGGGTAGTCGTCGTCGCCCCGGGCCGCGACCCGCGCCGTCTCCGCCCCCAGCCCGCGCGCGGTGTGCAGGGCCGCCAGGATCGCCGCGCTCGCCAGCCCGCGCCGCCGGTGCCCCGGATCGGTGCCGACCGGCTCCAGCACGGCCTCCCGGGTGTGCTCGTCCAGCCACACCAGGCAGAACGCGGCGGGCGTGCCGTCGGGCGCCTCCACCATCCAGTCCAGGCCGGCCCGGTACGGCCACACGCCCATCAGCCGCTCGTAGACGGTGCCGGTGACCTTCGACGGCGCGTCCGGACGCGAGAACGCGGCCCGGTGCACCGCGGCCCTGGCCGGCGCGTCGGCCGCGCCCCGCACGGGGCGGAGCACGTACCCCTCGGGCACCTCCGGCTCCGGCAACTCCCGGAGATCGCGGCGCAGGTGGATGAAGAACGGCCCGGACGCCGTCTCCTCGTACCCGTGCCGACGCAGTCTCTCGATCAGGGCGGTCTCGTCGTCCAGCACCGTGACCGCGCGGGATCCGCGCTCGGCGACCTTGTCGAACCAGCGCAGGACGTCGTCGAACAGGTCCGCGTGGGCGGGATCGAGGTGCAGGTCGAGATTGCCCGGCGGCACCACCCAGGCCCACGCGACCGGCTCCCCGCCGCGCTCCCACAGCGCGGTGGGCCAGGACGAGTGCTCGCCGTGCTGGTGGCGGTACCAGACGAGCTCGCCGATGTGCCAGCGGGCCCGCGGCCCCAGCCGGCTGGTCAAGGACTGCATGGCGCGCAGGTCCGCCGGGCCCGAGTAGAGGCGCATTCGCAGGACGCTAGCCGAACTTTGCCCGGAAGTGGGGTGATTTTTTCCCGTTGGGGGACCTGCTCCTCCTTTGGGCGGGCACGCATGAGAAAGGTGCCCGGCAGGGTGCCCACGCGCGGAGGGAGGCCGACGTGTTCGATCTCATCACCCGGCACTGGTGGGTGCTGGCGGTACGCGGCGGATTCGCCGTCCTGTTCGGGCTGGCCGCGCTGATCTGGCCTGGCATCACGGTGGTGGCGCTGGTGCTGCTGTTCGGTGCGTTCGCGCTGGTGGACGGTGTGATCGCGCTGGTCGGCGCGATCCGCGGCGGGTTCGGCAGATCGCGGGCCTGGGCGGCCGTGACCGGCATCGCCGGGATCGTGCTGGGCCTGGTCGCGCTGATCTGGCCCGGTATCACCGCGTTCGCGCTGCTGATGCTGATCGCCGTCTGGGCGATCGTGGTCGGCGTGTTCGAGATCGTCTCGGCCATCGCGCTGCGCCGCGAGATCGAGGGCGAGTGGCTGTACGTGGCCACCGGCACGATCTCGGTCCTGTTCGGCGTGGTGCTGTTCGCCTGGCCGGCCGCCGGGGCGCTGGCGGTGGTCTGGCTGATCGGGCTGTTCGCGATCGTGCTGGGCGCGCTGCTGCTCGGCGCCGCGTTCCGGCTGCGCAAGATGGGCAAGGAGGCCGAGCGGCGGGAGCGGCCCGCGGGCGGCATGGGCGCAGGCGGCGCCCCCGCGGCGGGCTGACCCGGGCCCGCCCGCGAGGCGGAAACCTCAACTCATGTTGAGGATGCTTTACGCTGGTGCGCATGACGCGGTTGGAATTCAGAGTGCACGAGCTGACCGTCGGGCAGCTCGCCGAACGCAGCGGGGTCGCGGTTTCCGCGCTGCACTTCTACGAGTCCAAGGGGCTGATCAGCAGCCGCCGCACGCCCGGCAACCAGCGGCGCTTCCCGCGCGACACGCTGCGCCGGGTGTCGTTCATCAAGATCTCCCAGCGGGTCGGGATCCCGCTCAGCGACATCAGGGACGCCCTGGCCACCCTGCCCGAGGGGCGCACCCCCACGGCCGACGACTGGTCGCGGCTGTCGCAGACCTGGCGGGCCGACCTCGACTCCCGTATCGACCAGCTCGAACGCCTCCGCGACGACCTCACCGACTGCATCGGCTGCGGCTGCCTGTCCCTGAAGACATGCGCCCTGGCCAACCCGTACGACCGGCTCGGCGACCAGGGGCCCGGCCCGCGCCGCCTCATGGTCGAGTGCGAGCGCGACACCGGGGCCGTCCGCCGCGGGGACGACGGCGCCGGCGACTGCACCGTGCCCGCCCCGTCCCAGCCCGCCCCGTCCGAGCCCGCCCCGTCCGAGCCCGCCCCGTCCGAGCCCGCCCCGTCCGACGCATGCGACCCGTGCGTCCCCTCCGACGAGGTCGCGGGGGACGGCGCCGTCCCCCGCGACACGCCCTAGGGCAGGCCGTCGGACTCGGCGGAGCCGAACGCCGCCGCGGGCACCTCGCGCTGGTGCGGATCGGTGCGCCGCGGGGTCGGCTCCCGGCCCGGCGGCTGGACGGGCCGGGGCATCGCGGGCAGCGGCTTGATCGGGAACTGGGCCGGCTCGTCGCCGAGCGTGAACTCCTCCCCGTGGTGGTACAGCCGCAGGCCGGGCCCCTCCAGCAGCTCGTAGACGGCGCTCTCCGCCCGCACGGTCACCCGCAGCCGGTTGCCCCGGTACCGCATCCGGAACGACAGGCGGCTGATCCCGCCCGGCAGCCGGGGCGCGAACGACAGGCACCCGTCCGCGGCCCGCATCCCGCCGAAGCCCGCCACCAGCCCGCTCCACGCGCCCGCCATCGACGCGATGTGCAGCCCGTCGCGGGTGTTGCGGGCGAGATCGTGCAGGTCCATGAGCGCGGTCTCGCCCAGGTAGTCGTGGGCCAGGTCGAGCTGCCCCACCTCGGCGGCCATCACGGCCTGGCTCTGCGCCGACAGCGAGGAGTCCCGTACCGTCAGGCCCTCGTAGTACTCGAAGTTGCGCCGCTTCTGCTCGGACGTGAACGCCTCCCCGCACATGTGCATCGCCAGCACCAGGTCGGCCTGCTTGATGACCTGCTTGCGGTACAGGTCGAAGTACGGGAAGTTCAGCAGCAGCGGGTAGTGGTCGGGCTTGGTGCTCGCGAAGTCCCACTTGGCGTGGTTGGTGAATCCCTCGCTCTGCGGATGGACGCCGAGCCGCTCGTCGTAGGGCACCAGCATCGCCGCGGCGGCGTTCCGCCAGGACGCGGCCTCGTCCGTGCTCACCCCGAACCGCTCGGCCAGATCGGGATGGCGCATCGCCATCGACGCGGCCTCCTGGAGGTTCCGGCGCGCCATCAGGTTGGTGTACACGTTGTTGTCCACGACCGCGCTGTACTCGTCCGGCCCGGTGATGCCGTCGATGCGGAAGACGCCCTCCACGTCGTGGTGGCCCAGGTCGCGCCACAACCGCGCGGTCTCCACCATCAGCGGCAGGCCGATCTCGCGCTCGAACCGCACGTCCTGGGTGGCGTCGACGTATCGCACCACCGCGTCGGCGATGTCGGCGTTGATATGGAACGCCGCCGTCCCCGCTGGCCAGTACCCCGAGCACTCCTGCCCCCGGATCGTCCGCCACGGGAACGCCGCCCCCGCCAGCCCCAGCTGGTGGGCGCGCTCGTGCGCCAGCCCCAGCGTCATGTGCCGCCAGGCCAGCGCGTCGGCGGCCGCCTCCGGGTGGGTGTAGGTCAGCACCGGCAGGACGAACGTCTCGGTGTCCCAGAAGGTGTGCCCGTCGTACCCCGGCCCGGTCAGGCCCTTGGCCGGGATCATCCGGCGCTCGGCGCGGGCGCCCGCCTGCAGGATGTGGAACAGCCCGAACCGCACCGCCTGCTGGATCTCGGCGTCCCCGTCGATCTCGATGTCCGCGCCGCGCCAGAACTCGGCCAGGTAGTCGCGCTGCTGCTTCAGCAGCCCGTCCCAGCCGGTGTGCCGGGCCGCCGCCAGCGCCGCCACCACCTGGTCGTGCAGCGCGGGCCGGGACCGCTGCGACGACCACCCGTAGGCGATGTACTTCACGATCCGCAGCTTCTGACCCGGCTCCAGCTGCGTCGCCACGGTCATCCGGCCCACGTCGGGGAAGCTCTCGGCGTCCACCGCCATCCGCCCCGGGCCCTCGATGTCGTGCGACATGCCGGCCGCCATCCGCAGCCCGCTCTTGCGGGTGGCGTGCACCAGGATGGCCCTGGTGCCGTTGTGCACGTGCTCCTCGCTGACCAGCGGGGCCTCCAGCACGGCCGCCACCCGCGGGTCGTCGCCCAGGTCGGGCAGCGACTCGTTGGCCACCAGCTCCGACTGCGCCACCAGCCGCAGCGTCTCGTCCACCGGCTCGACCTCGTAGCAGATCGCCGCGATCGCCCGCTGGGTCAGCGACACCAGCCGGGTGGAGGTGATCCGCACCCGGTCCTTGGCCGGGGACGTCCACTCCACCTCGCGGGTCAGCGTCCCCGCCCGCATGTCCAGGATCCGCTCGTGGCGGTGCAGCCTCCCGTACCGCACGTCGAACGGCTCGTCGTCCACCAGCAGCCTGATCAGCTTGCCGTTGGTGACGTTGATGATGGTCTGCCCCTGCTCGGGGTAGCCGTAGCCCGCCTCCGCGTACGGCAGCGGCCGCTGCTCGTAGAAGGAGTTGAGATAGGTGCCCGGAAGCCCGTGCGGCTCGCCCTCGTCGAGATTGCCGCGCAGCCCCACATGCCCGTTGGACAGGGCGAACACCGACTCGCCCTGGGCCAGCCGGTCCAGCCGCAGCTCCGGCTCGCGCACGCACCACGGCTCCACCGCGTACACCGGCCGGTCCGAGACCCCCCGGATGTCCTGATCGGTCACCGATCCCCCTCCAGCAGTTCGGACAGGTCGTCCACCACCACGTCGGCGCCGTGCTCCTTCAGCGCCCGGGCGTGGTCGCCGTCGACCCGGTTGACGCCCACCACGTAGGCGAACCCGCCCGCCCGGCCCGCCGCCACGCCGGCCAGGGCGTCCTCGAAGACCACGGCGTGCGCCGGATCCGTGCCGACCTCGCGCGCCCCCTCGACGAACATGTCGGGGGCCGGCTTGCCCGGCAGGTCGCGCTCGGCGGCGACCAGGCCGTCGACGCGGGCGTCGAACAGCTCGGTGATGCCCACGACCCGCAGCACCTGGGGGGTGTTCGCGCTGGACGACACCACGGCCGTCTTCAGCCCCGCGGCCCGCGCCCGCCGCACGTAGTCGATCGAGTCCTCGAAGGTCTCCACGCC
Organism: Actinomadura vinacea; assembly: GCF_039532545.1. Taxonomy (NCBI): domain Bacteria; kingdom Bacillati; phylum Actinomycetota; class Actinomycetes; order Streptosporangiales; family Thermomonosporaceae; genus Actinomadura; species Actinomadura vinacea. Next base: position 371,980 of record NZ_BAAARW010000005.1, read on the forward strand.
CTTCTCCTCGATCAGCTTGAGCACCAGCGCGTTCTTGCGGTTGCCCAGCCCGCGCACGCTCTCGGCGTCGGGCGGGTCGTCGGGGGAGCCCTCGGGGAGCGTGATCCCCCGCGACTCCAGGAACGAGCGCGTGCCGTCCTCGCGCCGCTTGCCGTCGACGTACCGGCCGTAGTCGCGGACGGGGTCGAACGGCTTGAACGGCTCGCCCGCCCGCTCCGCCCGGGCCCGCAGGTACTCGTCGAACATCTCCCGCCACGCCGCCGCGTGCACGGCGGCGGTACGGGTCAGCACCCCGTCCAGGTCGAACAGGCACGCCTCGGTCTCATCCGGAAGCCCCAGCATCGCTCCCCTCTCCGCGATGGGCATGAGATCTACAACCATGGGTCCCGTTCCCGCGCGGAACAAGGACATGCCGCGCCGAGTTGCCCGAACGGGACCGCGTTCTCCCTCGTACCAACGAGGGTAGGGCGCGAGATGAGGAGGAGACAGCCAATGGGGAACCTGGACAAGGGCGGGGCGCGGATCGGGGTCACCGGCCTGGCGGTGATGGGCCGCAACCTGGCCCGCAATCTCGCCCGGCACGGCCATCCGGTCGCGGTGCACAACCGCACCCCGGCCCGCACCAAGGCGCTGGTGGAGGAGTTCGGCCACGAGGGCGCCTTCCTGCCGGCCGAGTCCGCCGAGGACTTCGTGGCCGCCCTGGAACGGCCGCGGCGGCTGGTGATCATGGTGAAGGCGGGCGGGCCCACCGACGCCGTGATCGACGAGTTCGCGCCGCTGCTGGAGCCCGGCGACATGATCGTCGACGGCGGCAACGCGCACTACGCCGACACCCGGCGGCGCGAGGCCGCGCTGCGCGAGCGCGGGCTGCACTTCGTCGGCACCGGCATCTCCGGCGGCGAGGAGGGCGCGCTGAACGGCCCCAGCATCATGCCGGGCGGTTCCGCCGCGTCCTACGACGCGCTCGGCCCGCTGCTGGAGGACATCGCGGCCGACGTCGACGGCACGCCCTGCTGCGTGCACGTCGGCCCCGACGGCGCCGGGCACTTCGTGAAGATGGTGCACAACGGCATCGAATACGCCGACATGCAGCTGATCGCCGAGTCCTACGACCTGCTCCGGCACGCCGCCGGGCTGTCCCCGGCGGAGATCGCCGAGGTCTTCCGCACCTGGAACACCGGGCGGCTGGAGTCGTACCTGATCGAGATCACCGCCGAGGTGCTGGCACACACCGACGCCGCCACCGGCAAGCCGTTCGTGGACGTCGTCCTGGACCAGGCCGAGCAGAAGGGCACCGGCCGCTGGACCGTGCAGACCGCCCTCGACCTGGGCGTCCCGGTCGGCGGGATCGCCGAGGCGGTGTTCGCCCGGTCGGTCTCCGGCCACGCCGCGCTGCGGGAGGCCGCGCAGGGGCTGCCCGGCCCGGCCCGGACCGCGGCCGCCGGATCCGGCTTCGCCGACGCGGTGGAGAAGGCCCTCTACGCCTCCAAGATCGTCGCGTACGCGCAGGGCTTCCACCAGATCCAGGCGGGCAGCGCCGAGTACGGCTGGAGCATCGACCCCGGCGCGATGGCCACCATCTGGCGCGGCGGCTGCATCATCCGGGCCCGCTTCCTCGACCGCATCCGCGCCGCGTACGAGGCCGACCCGCGGACGCCGACCCTGCTGACCGACGACCACTTCGCCGAGGCCGTGGGCGACGCCCAGGATGCCTGGCGGGAGGTGGTCGCCATCGCCGCCCGCGCCGGCATCCCGGCGCCCGGCTTCGCCACGGCCCTGGCGTACTACGACTCGCTGCGCACCCGGCGCCTGCCCGCCGCGCTCACCCAAGGCCAGCGGGACTTCTTCGGCGCCCACACCTACCGGCGGACCGACCGCGACGGCTCGTTCCACACCCTCTGGGGAGGCGACCGCACCGAGCACCCCGCCTGAGCGCGGCCTCCTCGACGCGGAACATACCGGAGACGGGCGGGGCCGGGGCGGCCGTTCAGGCGCCGTCGGCCTCGTCGGTCTCGATCTCGACCTCCAGGTTGAAGAGGTAGCCGACGGTCTCCCTCGGGATCGTCTCCTCCATCAGGACGTACGAGCCGACCACCGCGTCCACGAAGGTCTCGTTGGGATCGTCCCCCAGCAGCCACAGGCTCGCCGGCAGGGCGTCCTCCCTCGCCAGGTGTTCACGCCACACGAGGTCGAGGACGCTGAGCAGCACGTGGTGCTCCACTTCCCGCAGGAGCTCCGAACCGAGTTCGCGCTCGCGGCGACCGTAGGCCTCGGCGATGGCGGCCCGCAGCCGTCCGGCGACGGCGGCCCGCTTGGGCGTGCGCATCAACTCGTCCACCGTCACCGAGATCGGGCACACCTCCCCGACGAGGGCGAGGACGGCATCCAGATCGTCGCGGCCGCACGACCTGGGCAGCCCGAGGACGGCCTGTTCGGCGAACTCGTCGAACAGGCCGTCGATCCGCGCGGTGCGACCCTCGCCCGACATGATCGCGGCCCGCTCGGCCGCCCACTCCGCGCGTTGCAGGTCCAGCGCCCGCTCGAGGTCGGCCCGCCGCTCGAAGCGCTCCGGATCGAGAACGCGGCGGCCGGGCTCGTCCACCGGGCGGCGCGAGGGGATCGTGACCACCGTCAGGGCGTGGCCGCGCTGGAACACCTCGTGATCACACGCGGCGTCGGCCGACGCGCCCGACAGACTTCCGTACGCGCTCAGCAGCCCCGCGACGGTGATCCTCGCGAGCCTGACCTGCCGGTCGGGGCCCGGCGCCTCTTCGCCGGACTCCCGCGCCGCCAGCACGTCGGCCACCAGGCCCAGCCCGACCGCGTCCTCGACCGGGTGGAGCTCGTCGACGCCCAGCAGGTCCTGGAGCCTGCCGATCCCCGGCTCCAGGAGGCGGACACGGCGCGTGGACCGGTCGAAGGAGTAGTCGCCCGCCTCCCTGCTCAGCGACTCGGCGATCCCGGCCCAGGCGGTGCGCCGTTCGACCTCCTCCTCCGGCGCCGGGCCGCTGATCAGCATTTCGAGGTCGCGGTTCTCGATGAACAGGTTCCTGGCGTCGTCCACGATCCCCACGTCGAGCCCGCGCTGGACGACCTCGTCCGGTGACCACGCCATATCGCCCCGGAGCAGGTCGTAGCCGATCTGCGAGACCGAGCCGTAGACGACGTCGGCCGCGTACACCGCTCGCCGCGCGGTGTACGCCTCCGGTTCCGGCCGGAGCAGGCCGACCTCGATCCCGAGCGCCCGGTAGACCGGGCCCATCCAGCCGGCGGCCCGTTCGGCCTCCCGGTCGTCGGCGTTGATCACGTGCACGGCGCCGCCCTCCAGGGCGGCCAGGTACGCGGGGAGCACGCAGGCGAGGGTCTTCCCCTCGTGGTCCCGCATGTCGGCGATCATGCCGAGGGCCATCGCCGTCCCGCCCATGATCTGCTCGTCGTGATGTCGCAGTCCCAGCGTCCGCCGCGCCGCCTCCCGGACGGCGGCGAACGCGTCGATCATGAGGTCGAACGCGTCCTCCCCGGCCGCGAGCCGGGCCCGGAACGCCTCGGTGCGGGCGCCCAGCTCGGCATCGGACAGGGCGCGGAACCCCGGCTCGGCCGCGGTGACCTCGCCGGCGGTCTCCCGGCAGATGTTCAGCGCCTTGCGGCCGGCGAACCGGCCCGTCCATCTGCCGACCGCCGCAGCCGCCATGGCCCGCCGCCCCTCCGCCGCCCGTCCCTGACCGACGATGATAATCAACCGGCCGTGGCGCGGGCAGTCGTCGAACGGGGGCAGGATGGAACGGTGAACCTCATCGATCAGCTCCCCTCCGCCGACGACGCCGACGCCGACGCGCTGTACGAGGCGTTCGAGCGATGGGTGTCCGGGCGCGGCATCACGCTGTACCCGGCGCAGGAGGAGGCGCTGATCGAGGCGGTGTCCGGCGCGAACGTGATCCTGTCCACCCCCACCGGCTCCGGGAAGAGCCTGGTGGCGGCCGGGGCGCTGTTCGCCGGGCTGGGCCGCGACCGGGTCGGTTTCTACACCGCGCCGATCAAGGCGCTGGTGTCGGAGAAGTTCTTCGACCTGTGCGAGATGTTCGGCCGCGAGAACGTCGGGATGATGACCGGCGACGCCAGCGTCAACGCCGACGCCCCGATCATCTGCTGCACCGCGGAGGTGCTGGCCAACATCGCGCTGCGGGACGGCACCGACGCCGACATCGGCCTGGTCGTGATGGACGAGTTCCACTTCTACGCCGAGCCCGAGCGCGGCTGGGCGTGGCAGATCCCGCTGCTGGAGCTGCCGCAGTCCCAGTTCCTGCTGATGTCGGCGACGCTGGGCGACGTCGCCTTCTTCCAGAAGGACCTCACCCGGCGGACCGGGCGGCCGACCGCGCTGGTCACCTCGGCGGAGCGGCCCGTCCCGCTGATCTACGATTACCGGGTCACGCCGCTGCACGAGACGATCGAGGAGCTGCTGGGCGAGCGGAAGGCCCCGATCTACCTGGTGCACTTCACCCAGGCCGCGGCGATCGAGCGGGCCCAGGCGCTGATGAGCATCAACGTGTGCTCCAAGGAGGAGAAGGCCCGGATCGCCGAGCTGATCGGCAACTTCCGCTTCACCACCCGGTTCGGCCGCAACCTGTCGCGGTTCGTCCGGCACGGCATCGGCGTCCACCACGCCGGGATGCTGCCCAAGTACCGGCGCCTGGTCGAGCGGCTCGCCCAGGCCGGGCTCCTGAAGGTCATCTGCGGCACCGATACGCTCGGCGTCGGCGTGAACGTCCCGATCCGCACGGTGGTGTTCACCGCGCTGAGCAAGTACGACGGGCACCGGGTGCGGCGGCTGCGGGCCCGCGAGTTCCACCAGATCGCGGGCCGCGCCGGCCGGGCCGGGTTCGACACCGTCGGGTTCGTCGTCGCGCAGGCCCCCGAGCACGTGGTGGAGAACGAGAAGGCCCTGGCCAAGGCGGGCGACGACCCCAAGAAGCGCCGCAAGGTGCAGCGGAAGAAGCCGCCGGAGGGCTTCGTCGGCTGGGACGGGGACACCTTCAAGAAGCTGCAGGAGGCGGAGCCGGAGATGCTCCGCTCCCGGTTCGAGGTCAGCCACGCGATGCTGCTGTCGGTGATCGCCCGTCCTGGGAACGCGTTCCAGGCGATGAAGCGGCTGCTCACCGACAACCACGAGGATCCGGCCGCGCGCCGGCGGCACATCTCCCGGGCGGTCGCGATCTACCGGTCGCTGCTGTCCGGCGGCGTGGTGGAGGCCCTGGCGGAGCCGGACGAGCAGGGCAGGTACGCCCGCATCACCGTCGACCTCCAGGAGGACTTCGCGCTCAACCAGCCGCTGTCGACGTTCGCGCTGGCCGCCTTCGAGGTGCTCGACCCGGCCTCGCCCTCGTACGCGCTGGACGTGCTGTCGGTGATCGAGGCGACGCTGGACGATCCGCGGCAGATCCTGGCCGCCCAGCTCAACAAGGCGCGCGGCGAGGCCGTCCAGGAGATGAAGGCCGAGGGCATCGAGTACGAGGAGCGGATGGAGCTGCTCCAGGACGTCGACTACCCCAAGCCCCTGGAGGAGGAACTGGAGGCGGCGTACGAGATCTACCGCACGGGCCATCCGTGGGTGGGCGACCATCCGCTGCGGCCCAAGTCGGTGGTGCGCGACATGTACGAGCGGGCGATGACGTTCACCGAGTACATCGCCTACTACGAGCTGGCGCGCGGCGAGGGACTGGTGCTCCGCTACCTGTCGGGGGCCTACAAGGCGCTGCAGCAGACCGTGCCCGAGTCGATCAAGACCGATGATCTGATCGACCTGATCGAGTGGCTGGGCGAGCTGGTCCGGCAGGTCGACTCCAGCCTGCTGGACGAGTGGGAGCAGCTGGCCAACCCGCAGGACGACGATCTGGAGGAGGCGATCGCGGAGCGGGTCACCAAGGTCACCGCGAACGCCCGCGCGTTCCGGGTGCTGGTCCGCAACGCACTGTTCCGCCGGGTGGAACTGGCCGCGCTGGAGCGGTACGCCGAGCTGGGCGACCTCGATCCCGACTTCGGCGCCGGCGGCTGGGCGGACGCCATGGCGGGCTACTGGGAGGAGCACGACGACCTCGGCACCGGCCCGGACGCCCGCGGTCCCAAGCTGCTCCAGATCGAAGAGGTCCCCGACGAGCTTCTGTGGCGCGTGCGGCAGGTCTTCGACGATCCGGAGGGCGACCGCGACTGGGGCATCACCGCCGAGGTCGACCTGGCGGGATCGGACGAGGCGGGCGAGGCGGTCATCAAGGTCATCGCCGTGGACCGGCTGGGCGGCTGACCGTTCGCCCGGCCGGGCGGGCCCACGCTTATCGCCGACGTAACGGGGCAGGCCGTAGCGGGGGAGCGCGGGACAAGGAGAATGACATGGTGCAGGTTGCGGTGGCGCAGTTCGCGTCCGGGCGGGACAAGGCACAGAACCTGGCCGACGCCCAGAAGTTCGTGGTGGAGGCGGCCGGCCGCGGGGCGCGGCTGGTGGTGCTGCCCGAGTACGCGATGTTCAACGCGCTGACGATGGACGAGCGGCTCGTCGAGTCGGCCGAGCGGCTGGACGGGCCGTTCGTCAGCGGTCTGGGCGAGACGGCCGCGCGGCACGGCGTGCACGTCGTCGTCGGTGTGAACGAGGTCGTGGACGAGCCCGGCCGCATCTCCAACACCCTGGTCGCCCTCGCCCCGTCCGGCGAGCCGGTCGCCCGCTACAGCAAGGTCCACCTGTACGACGCCTTCGGTCTCAAGGAGTCCGACGTGGTGCGGCCGGGCGCCATCGACGCGCCGCAGACGTTCGAGGTCGAGGGCGTCACCTTCGGCATGCAGACCTGCTACGACCTGCGGTTCCCGGAGATGACCAGGCAGCTGGTGGACGCCGGGGTCGACGCGCTGGCGCTGCCCGCCCAGTGGGTGCCCGGCCCGCTGAAGGAGGACCACTGGCGCACCCTCGTCCGGGCCCGCGCGATCGAGAACACGATCTACGTCGTCGCCGCCGACCAGTGCGCGCCGAACGGCGCCGGCAACAGCATGATCATCGATCCGATGGGCGTGGTGGTCGCGTCCCTGGGCGAGGGGACGGGCACCGCGGCCGGGGAGGTCTCGCCGGACCGCGTCGCCGAGGTCCGCGAGAAGAACCCCGCCCTCCGGCTCCGCCGCTTCGGCGTCATCCCGCTCGGCTGACGTTCCCGCGCCGCCTGGCCGGGGGCGGCTGGATCAGACCATGTACTGGTCGTGGCGCTCGTACAGCTCGGTCCACTCCTCCTTCGACGGCTGCCGGCCGCTCATCACGATGTCGGCCAGCTCCTCGAAGTAGCCCTCGCGCGGCGCGCCCGGCGTGAACAGCAGCAGCATCGACGCGGGCTCGCCCGACTCGTTGCGGAAGGCGTGGATCCCGCCCTCGGGTATGTGGAGGAAGTCGCCGGGCGCGCCGTCCACCCACTCGGCGCCGTCGTACAGGCGCACCGTCCCGGAGATGATGAAGAACGACTCGGTGATCGTCCGGTGGAAGTGCGGGGCCGCCCCGGACGCGGGGCGGCCCATGTCCCACCGGTAGAGCCCGAAGCGGCCGCCGGTCGAGCCGCCGGTGCCCAGGTAGTGCACCTGGGTACTGGGCTCGGGCCGCCCGTCGACCTCCTTGGTGATCGTCAGGTCGGGACCGGTGCCGGCCCGCCGCAGCACTCCGCTGATCTCACCGTTCTCACCCAGGTACCGGGCCTCTGGATAGGACATAGAGCCTCCTCGTTCCCCGGGCAGGCTCTCATGATCAGCCGCCGTACGGGACGGTGAGCACCTCCATGGCATGTCCGGACGGGTCGTCGAAGTAGACGCCGCGCCCGCCGTCCCGCGTGTTGATCTTCCCGGTGCCGCCGCCCCCGGGGTCGGCGTAGTAGCGGGCGCCGGATTCCTTGATGCGGGTGAGGATGCCGTCGAACTCCTCGTCCGGGACCAGGAAGGCGCAGTGGTGCCGGCGGAAGTCGTCGGAGTCCATGAAGTCGAGGGTCACCCCGTTCCCGGTCCGCACCGGGACGAACGGGCCGGTCCGGGCGCCGGCCTCCAGGCCGAGGACGCGGGCGAGGAACTCGGCCGAGGCCTGCTTGTCCTTGGCGGGGACGATGATGTGGTCAAGCTGGATGGACATCGTGTTCCACCTCCTCTTTCACCGAGTCTGCGACCTCGAGTGCGGATGAGGTCAACCCGCCGGGTCGGCGCCCTCATCCGCCCAGACTGCGCATAGCGCCCCTCTTGTGAGATTCTCAGTAGATCGGCGGTGTGTGTGGGAATGGGACATGACCATAGAGCGGACGGCTGACGGCTCCGGACGGGCAGGGCCCACGGTGGCGCGGATGCTGCTCGGCGGGCGGCTGCGCCGGCTGCGCGAGGCGCGGGGCATCACCCGCGAGGCGGCGGGCGACGCGATCCGGGGCTCGGATTCCAAGATCAGCCGGTTGGAGCTGGGCCGTACCGGCTTCAAGCGCCGGGACGTCGACGACCTGCTCACCCTCTACGGCGTGACCGACGAGGCGGAGCGCTCGGAACTGCTCGACCTGGTCCGGCAGGCCCGCGCGGCCGGCTGGGTGCACGACTACGGTGACGTCGTCCCGGGCTGGATGGCCACCCGGCTGGAGTTGGAGCAGGCGGCGGCGCTGATCCGCGGGTACGAGATGCAGTTCGTGCCGGCGCTGCTGCGCACCGAGACCTACGCGCGGGCGGTGCTGTCGTCCGAACCGGAGGACGGCGGGCCGCAGGTGGAGCGCAGGCTCGAACTGCTGGAGCGGTGCCGGCGCTTCCTGACCGGCCCGGAGCCGCCGCGGGTGTGGATGGTCATCGACGAGGCGGCGCTGCGCCGCCGGGTCGGCGGCCTGGAGACGATGCGGGCGCAGCTGCGGCACCTGATCGACCTGGCCGGGCTGCGGCACATCACCGTGCAGGTGATGCCGTTCAGCACGGGCGTCGCGGCCGGCGGGGCGATCACCCTCCTGCGGTTCGGGGAGCCGGAACTGGGCGACGTGGTCTACCTGGAGCAGCTCACGAGCACGCTCGTCCTGGACAAGCCCACCGACATCTACCACTACCGGCAGGTCATGGACCGGCTCAGCGCCCGCGCCGAGCCGCCCGCCTCGACCGTCGATGTCCTGCACGAGATCCTCAAAAGCACTTGAACCCGGCACCACACCATCTTCTGGACCCAACCGGCGGAGGTTTGCGTGACTAGAGGCGAGACGTCGTTCTCCTGGGACGACGCGGAGAAGGACCTGATGGAGGGGATCGACACCACCGTCCCCCATTCGGCACGGGTCTGGAACTACTGGCTCGGCGGCAAGGACAACTACCCCGTCGACCAGGAGCTGGGCGAGCAGTTCCGCGAGGTCTTCCCCGGCATCGTCGACCTGGCCCGCACCTCGCGGGCGTTCCTGGCGCGCGCGGTCACCCGCCTGGCCGCAGAGCACGGGGTCCGGCAGTTCCTCGACGTCGGCACCGGCCTGCCGACGCTCGACAACACCCACGAGGTCGCGCAGCGGGCCGCCCCCGACGCCCGGATCGTGTACGTCGACAACGATCCGCTGGTGCTGGCGCACGCCCGCGCCCTGCTCACCAGCACCCCCGCGGGCGCCACCGCCTACATCGACGCCGACCTGCACGACCCCGAGGCGATCCTGGAGCAGGCCGGGCGGACGCTCGACCTCACCCGGCCGGTCGCGCTCATCGTGGTCCAGATCCTCGGGCACATCCCGCCGGAGAACGAGGACGCCGAGGCGCGCGGCATCCTGCGCCGCCTGCTGGACGGGCTCCCGCCGGGCAGCTTCCTGGCGCTCAACGACAGCGCCACCACCAACCAGGCCAACGTCGAGGCCACCACCAAGGCCTACAACGAGAGCGGCGCGGTTCCGTACCACCTGCGGACCCCCGAGCAGATCCGCCGGCTGTTCGAGTGCGTGGAAACGCTGCCGCCCGGCGTGGTGCCGATCGAGCGGTGGCATCCGGACACGCCCCCCTGGGGTGCCGAGGAGGAGGTGGGCGCCCTGGGCGGCGTCGGCCGCAAGCCCTGATCGGCCGGGTCAGGGCCGGCGGCCCACACCCGTCATCAGCTCGCGCAGCCGCAGCGGCCCGCTCGTCCGCGGTGCCAGCGGCGGGGTGTCCATGCCCGCGTCGGCGCGCAGCCCGTCCAGGAACTCGCGCATCGCCTCCATGCCGGTGTGCGTGGGCGACCAGCCCAGTTCCGCCCTGGCCCGGGTGGTGTCCATGATCGGGATGTGCAGGGCCAGGTCGAGCAGATCGGGCGAGGCGGGCACCATGCCGAGCGTCCACGCGGCGCGCAACACGGCGCGGGCGCCGCGGGCGGGCACCGGCACCTTGCGGGCCTTGAGCAGGTCGGCCAGCTCGTCGGCGCCGATGACCGGCTCGGCCGCCAGGTTGAACGGGCCGCGCACGTCCTGGAGGACGGCCAGCCGGTAGGCGTTGCCCGCGTCGACGGCGTGCAGCGCCTGGAACCGGAGCCTGGGGATGTCCGGGACGACCGGGATCAGCCACGGCCGCATCAGCGGGCTGGGCAGGAACGGCCCGGCGACGAGGCGGCGCTGCTCGGCGGCCGCCTCGCGCTTGAAGACGAGCCCCGGCCGCATCCGCACGACGCGGCAGTGCGGATGGTCGGTCTGGAAGCCGTCCAGCAGCCGTTCCACATAGGACTTCTCGCGGCTGTAGGCGGCGGCGGGCCAGCCGTGCGTGGGCCACGTCTCGGTCACGCCGCGGTCCTTGGGGCCGGGGGAGTACGCCCCGACGGACGAGGCGTACACGAGGGCCGGCACGCCCGCCTCGGCGACGGCCATGAACACCCGCGCGCTGCCGAGCACGTTGGCGCGCCAGGTCACCATGGGCGCGTGCGTGGGCTGGAACAGCCAGGCCAGGTGGACGACCGCGTCCGCGCCCCGGAAGTGCGGGACCAGGTCGGTCTCCCGCACGTCGGCCACGGCCCACCGGGTCTTGTCGATCTTCAGTGCCGGGCGCCGGCGGGCGAGCCCCAGGATCGAGGTGACCCGGGAGTCGGCGGCCAGCGCCTGCACGGTGCTGGTGCCCACGTTGCCGGTGGCGCCGACGACCACGACGCGCATGCCTGCCTCCGTCGGTTTGCGGGAACGATGGCATCCGCCTACCCGCGCGCCCGGGTGCCAAGCGGTCAGGACGAGGGGTCGCCGAAGACTTTGCCCAGATTAAAGATCCCCGCGGGGTCGAGGGCGTTGGCGCCGCCGGAGCGCGGCCACCGGATCGGTCATCCACCCGACATAATCCACCCGACATGAGGTCAGGCGGCCGCGGCGTTGATCAGCCGGGTGACGTCGGCGCGCAGGGCGTCGACGTCCACGCCCTCGGCCACCAGCACGCGCACCGCCTCGGTCTTCTCGTCGTGCAGGACGCCCAGCAGGATGTGGCCGTCGTCGATGCGGTCGTGCTTGAGCCGGATGGCGTGCCGCAGGCTCAGTTCCAGCGCCTTCTTGCTCTCCGGCGCGAAGGGGATGTGGCCTTTGCGGAAGCGGCCGGCCGGCGCGTCGAGCGCGCCCTCGCCGAAGGTGCCCTCGGCGGCCTCCCGGACGGCGTCCAGGTCGATGCCCAGGGTGCGCAGCGCCTCGGCGTCGAGGTCGCCCTCGCCCGCCCTGCGCGCGACGCTCGCGCGCAGGGCGCCGATCTCCAGGCCGCGGCCGCGCAGGGCCCGGGCCGCCGGTCCGTCGCCGCGGAGGAGGGCCAGCAGGAGGTGCCCGGTGCCGATCTTGCGCCCGGACGTCGCGCGGCACTCCTCCTGGGCCCCGGTCACCGCGGCCCTGGCCGCCTTGGTGAAGCGTTCGAACATCCCCCTGTCACCTTTCCTTCTTGAGGACACGGCGCCCGCCGCCGTGCTTCTTGTGGACGGCCTGCCTGCTCACGCCGAGGCAGACCGCGATCTCCTGCCAGGACCAGCCCCGCTCGCGCGCGCCGGCGACCTGCAGCGCCTCCAGCCGGTCGGCCAGTTCGCGCAGCGCCCGCACGGCGCGCAGCCCGACGGCCGGGTCCCGGCTGCCCGCCTCCTCGGCGAGCCTCACTCCGTCGTCCATGATGTCAATGTAGGTTGACAGAGCGCTGATGTCAACCGAAGTTGACATCAGCGTTGGGTCAGGCCGGGCTGAGCAGCGTGGTGAGGAGATCGTCCAGGTTGATCAGGCCGGCGATCCGCCCGTCCGCGTGCCGCACCAGGCCGAGCTGGCTGTGCCGGGCGCGCAGCGTCGTCACCGCCTCCGCGACCGGGGTCGCCGCCACCAGCACCGGCACCGGATGCGCCAGCTCCCCGGCCGTGGCCGCACGGCCGCGCGCCCGCGCCAGGTAGGCGTCCCGCACATGCACCATCCGCGGCGGCTCCCCCTCCGCCGCGCCGCTCAGCATCAACCGCAGCCGGCCGGTGCCCGCCGCGATCCCCACCACCTCGTCCGCGGTCGCCGCGGGCGGCACCGTATCGATCTCCGAGAGCGGGATGACCAGGCCCTCCAGCGGCGTCCGCGGCGCGTCCAGCGCGGCGGTCAGCAGGTGCAGATCGGTCTCCTCGATCAGCCCCAGCCGGCGCGACTCCACCGCCAGGCTGCGCAGCTGCTCGGGCGTCCGGGACACCCGCGGCGAGTCGCGCGGCGGTACCCCCGCCATCCGCAGCAGCAGGTTCGTGGTCGCGTTCAGCGCCGCCAGCACCGGCCGCACCACCGCGGTGAACGCCCGGAACGGCACCGCCAGGATCATCGCCGACCGCTCCGGCCGGATGATCGCCCACGACTTGGGCGCCATCTCCCCGACCACCATGTGCAGGAACGTCACCACCCCCAGCGCCAGCACGAACGCCACCGCGTGCGCCGCCCCGTCCGGCAGCCCCGCCGCGTGGAACGGCGGGACCAGCGTGTCGGCGATCAGCGGCTCGGACACCAGGCCCAGCCCCAGCGAGCACATCGTGATCCCCAGCTGCGCCCCCGCCAGCATCAGCGACAGCTCCTCGATGCCCGCCACCGCCGCGGCGGCCGTGCGGCTGCCCCGCGCCGCGGCCCGCTCCAGCCGCGGCCGCTTGGCCGCCACCAGCGCGAACTCCGAAGCGACGAAGAACCCGTTGGCGGCCAGCAGCCCCACGGTCAGCGGCACCCCGGACGACAGGTTCACGGAACGATCAGCCGCCTTCCCCATCGCCGCCGGCGGCCCGCAGCCGGATCAGCTCCGGCACGTGCCGGCGCACCGTCAGCACCTCCACCACCGCCCGCCGCGGCGGCTCGTCCAGCCTGCGCCGCGGCAGCTCGACCGCCACCACGTCGCCCGGCTCGGCGATCCGGCCCAGCCGCTTGAGCAGCAGCCCGGCGACCGTCTCGTAGTCCTCGCCCGCGGGCAGCTCGATCCCGGTCTCGTGCTCGACCTCGTCCACCCGCAGGCCGGCGTCGACCGTCCACCAGTCGCCGCGGCGCACCGCCAGGTCCTCGTCCACCTCCTTCTCGTCGGCGATCTCACCGACCAGCTCCTCGGCCACGTCCTCCCAGGTGATCAGGCCCGCGAAGCCGCCGTACTCGTCCACCACGCAGGCGATCGAGCGCTCGCCGTCGCGCAGCCGCGCCACCACGTCCGGCAGCGGCAGCGTCGTCGGCAGCAGCGGCGCGGGACGGGCGATGTCGCGCACCGGCGTGCGGGCGGCCTCCTCGGGCGGCAGCCCGACCAGCTCCTCCAGGCCGACCACGCCGACCAGGTCGTCCACGCTCTCGCCGACCACCGGGTAGCGGGTGTGCCCGCAGGCGGTGATGATCTCGCTGAGGTCGGCCGCCCACGCCGCGGCCGGGACGGTCACCACGTCCACCCGGGGCACCATCACCTCCTCGGCGGTGCGCTCGGAGAACACCAGCGCCCGCTCCAGCAGGTCCGCGTGGCCCTCCTGCAGCTCCTCGCCGGACTCGCCGATGATGTGGCCCAGCTCTTCCAGCGTCGCGCCGTGGTGCAGCTCCTCCACCGGCTCGATGCCCACCGCCCGCAGCAGCCGGTCCGCCGCGGTGTCGAACAGCCGGATCACCGGTGCCGCCACCGCCAGGTAGACCAGGGTGGACGGCGCCAGCGCCCGCGCCAGCGGCTCCGCCCGGGCCAGCGCCAGGTTCTTGGGGAACAGCTCGCCCAGCAGCATCTGCACGATCGTGGCCAGCGCGAACCCGGTCGCCACCGCGATCCCGCCGGCCGCCGCGTCCGGCACCCCGGCCGTCGCCAGGCCCGGCGCGATCAGGTCGGCCAGCGCGGGCTTGGCGATGAACCCGACGACCAGGGCGGTCACCGTGATGCCGAGCTGGGCGCCGGACAGCATGAACGACACCCGCTCCATCACCCGCACCGCGCGGGCGGCGTTCCGGTCGCCCTCCCGGGCCAGCCGCTCCAGCTCCGGCCGGTCGGCGGTGACGAAGGCGAACTCCTGTGCGACGAACCATCCCGTCGCGGCGGTCAGCAGCACGACGGCCAGCAGTCCGAGCGCTACGTCCACGCTCAATCCCTTCCCCGCGCAAGATCCTTTCTCACCCGGGATTGCCGGGCGCCTCGCGGTGGAATGAAACCCTGCGCCGCCGTTGACCGCCGTGATCCACGAACCGGAAGGTGAGGGGGCAACGATGCCCAGGCCGTTCGCGTCGTCCGCCGATCTGGCGGACAAGGAGCAGACCCTCGAAGTACTCGCCGACGGGGTGTACGCGCTCACCGCCGAAGGGGATCCCAACGTCGGGGCCGTCGAGGGCGAGGACTTCCTGGTCTGCTTCGAGGCGCTCGCCACCCCCGCCGCCGCCCGCGACTGGCTCGCGGTGCTGCGGCAGCACACCGACAAGCCGATCCGCTACCTGGTGCTGTCGCACTACCACGCCGTCCGCACGCTGGGCGCGAGCGCGTTCGGCGCCACCACGATCATCGCGCACGACCGCACCCGCGCGCTGATCGCCGAGCGCGGCCGGGAGGACTGGGAGTCGGAGTACGGGCGGATGCCGCGGCTGTTCAAGGAGCCCGAGGGCATTCCGGGGCTCACCTGGCCGGCGGTGACCTTCGCCGGCACCCTCACCATCGACCTGGGCGGCGACCGCGGCGACCTCGACCTGGCCTACTGCGGGCGCGGCCACACCGAGGGCGACATCGTGGCCTGGCTGCCCCGGCGGCACATCCTGTTCGCCGGCGACCTGGTCGAGACGCAGGCCGCCCTCTACACCGGCGACGCCTTCCACCGCGAGTGGGCCGCCGGCACCCTCGACCACGTCGAGTCGTTCGGCGCCCGCACACTGGTCGGCGGGCGCGGCGCGGTCGCGCACGGGCGGGAGGCGGTGCGCGCCGCCATCGCGCAGACCCGCGACTTCCTGGACGTGATGACCGCCGAGGTCGGCCGGGTCCACGACCGCGGCGGCACGCTCAAGGACGCCTTCGAGGCGGTGCACGCCGTGCTGGCCCCCGCCTACGGCCCCTGGCCGATCTTCGAGCACTGCCTCCCGTTCAACGTCTCCCGGCTCTGGGACGAGCTGGACGGCGTCGAACGCCCCCGGATCTGGACCGCCGACCGCGACCGCGAGGTGTGGGCCGAACTGCAGAGCTAGGGCGTGGACCAGCCGATGGACAGGGTGGTGGTGATCGGGGCCGGGCCGGTGGGGCTGACCGCCGCGCTGCTCCTGGCCCGCTGGGGGCTGCCCGTGCTGGTACTGGAACGGCATCGGGCGCGGGAGCCGATCGGGTCCCGCTCGATCTGCCAGCAGCGGGACGTCCTGGACATCTGGTGCCACGCGGGCGCGGGCGCGGTGGCCGCGGAGGGGCTGGCCTGGACGACCGCGCGCACCTACTACCGCGACCGGGAGCTGTTCTCGTGGCAGTTCGCCGAGGCGGGGACGCTGCCGCCGTGCGTCAACATCTCGCAGTCCCGCACCGAGGAGATCCTGGACGCGTGCGCCGCCGCCCGCCGGGACCTGATCGAGGTGCGGCGGGGATGCGAGGTGACCGGGCTGGAACAGGACGCCGACGGCGTCACCCTGCGCTGCGCCGACGGCCGGGAGGTCAGGGCCCCGTACGTGGTGGCGTGCTCGGGCGGGCGGTCCGGCGCCGTCCGGGACGCGCTCGGCATCGGCTTCCCGGGGGAGAGCTTCGACGACCGGTTCCTCATCGTCGACCTGGAGGCCGAGCTGCCGGGCTGGGAGCGCGAGCGGCGGTTCTACTTCGACCCGCCCTGGAACCCCGGCCGCCAGGTGCTCATCCACCCGTGCCCCGGCTCCCGCTACCGGATCGACTGGCAGGTCCCGCCCGAGTTCGCGCTGGACGAGGAGGAGGCCGGCGGCCTCGACCGGCGGGTGCGGCAGATCATCGGGGACCGCCCGTACACGCTGGTGTGGCACTCGGTGTACCGCTTCCAGTCCCGCGTCGCCGACCGGATGCGGGCCGGGCGGGTGCTGCTGGCGGGCGACTGCGCGCACCTGTACGCGCCGTTCGGCGCGCGGGGCCTCAACTCCGGGGTGCCGGACGCGGAGAACGCCGCCTGGAAGATCGCGTTCGTGGCGCGCGGCTGGGCGCCGCCCGCACTGCTGGAGACCTACCACGCGGAACGGCACGCGGCCGCCCGGGAGAACCTCGACGTCACGGCCGCGACCATGCGCTTCCTCGTGCCGCCGGACGAGTCGGCGCGGGCGCACCGGGTCGCCGCGCTGGACCGCGCGGCGGCCGACCCCGCGGCGATCGGCGGCGTCGACTCGGGCCGGTTCGCCGAGCCGTACTGGTACGACGCGTCCCCGCTCACCACCGCCGAGCCGTCCCGGCCGCCGCCCGCGGGCCGTCCGCCGAAGGGCGCCGTGCAGCCGCCCGCGCCCGGGGTGATCGTGCCGGACGCGCCCCTCGGCGCGACCCGCCTCCGCGAGTCGCTCCGCGACGGATTCACGCTCCTCCTCGCCCCCGATCTGGGCGCCGGGGACGAGCTCGCCGCCGCGGCCCGGGCCGAGTCGGAGGCGCCGCTGCGCGTCCTCGACCTGGCCCGGATCGACCCGCGCGGCGAGCTGGCCCGCGCCCTGGACGTGCGGCCCGGTGAGGCGTGGCTGGTCCGTCCGGACGCGCACCTGGCCGCGATCCTGCCGCGCCCCCGCCCGGAGACGCTTGCCGCCGCCTACCGCACGGCCCTCGGTGTGCGGGAATCGTGAAGATCGCGGAGACGCCCTGGAGCGCTCCTCGTCCCCGTGATAGGCACAAGTGATGGGAGTGCCCTTGAGCAAAGACGGATGCCCCCGTGCCGTCTTCGACCCCGAGATCCCGGCCGCCGACCGCGCGCTGCTGGACACCGCCCCCGAACGGCTGGTCGCCGCCCACCTGCCGGTCCCGCCGCGCCCGCGGCCCGGCCGCGCGACGATCGCCGCGCGCGTCCTGTGGATCCCGCCGTTCGCCTTCTTCTACGGCGTGCTGCCCGGCGGCTGGATCCGCGCGTTCTTCATCGCCTCGCTCGACCAGGACGACGACAACGTCTTCCGGTGGGGCCGCGCCTCCATGCTGGCGATGATGGTCACCCCGGCCGTCCAGTTCGCGCTGATCCTGCTCGGCCAGGGCGAGGCCGCGGCGCTGCTGGCCGCGGCGAGCTTCACCGGCTGGGTGGCGGGGACGCTGCGGCACCTGCGCGAGCCCGCCGCCGCGCGCGCCGCCCGCGAGCGGCACGGCCGCTACCTGCTGCCGGGCGACTTCGACCGGCCCGCCGCCCGGCTGCTGCTGCGCGCGCAGCGGGCGAGTGACGCCGTACTGGGCTCGGCGGCGCATACCGAAGGGCTGCTGGACGACGTCGAGAACACGGTCGTGCTGCCCCGTCAGGAGTGGGCGATCGCGAGCGCGCTGGCCGAGCAAACCCGCCTGCGCCGCGCCGAGCGTCCCGAACGGCTCTCCCCGCGGGTGCGGGCGCTGCTGGAGCCGCAGCGCCGCGCCCTGGAACTGTCGGTCGCCTCCATCGTCGAACGCATCGAGGCGCTGGAGGCGTACGCGGAGCACACACGCGAACTGGACGACGCCTACCGCGAATGGGAGTTCGTGCGGCGGTTGCCCGAGCAGAACGAACGCTACCGCGAACTGCTGGCCGCGACCGTGCGCGACGATCTGGCCCGCGAGGAGATCGAGCGCCTGGACGACGGCGCCCGCACGGCCCGGGACATGCTCCGCGAGGCGGTCGGCGGCGCCGTGCGCGCCGGACACGCCCTGGCCCCCTGAACAGCCCCGCGCCTTCCCCTCAGAAAGTGGAGTCGCGGGCGGGGCGCAGCAGGGCCTCTTGCGCGATCGAGGCGACCAGCGTGCCGTCCTCGGCGTGCAGCGTGCCGCGGGCCAGTCCGCGCGCGCCGAAGTTGCTCATCGGCTCGACGGAGAACAGCAGCCATTCGTCCACGCGCGCGGGCCGGTTGAACCAGAGCGCGTGGTCGATGCTGACGGCCGCCGCCAGCTCGCGCGGCGAGCCCGGCGCCCGCGCGCTGCTGACCACGGCCATGTCCGACAGGTAGGTGATCAGGCACGCGTGCAGCGCCAGATCGTCGCCCACGGGGCCGCGGCACCGGATCCAGAACGGATGCGGGATCGGGAAGCCGTGCGGCCGCGGCGGCTTCACCGCGCGCACGTCGAACCCGGCCGGGTGGCGGATCAGCGCGGGCAAGGTGGGCGTCGGCAGCTCCTCGGGCGGCGGGACGTCCGGCAGGCCCGCGGGCTGCCAGTCGAAGCCCGGCTCCGGATCGTGGAACGAGGCGATCATCTCGAAGATGGGCTTGCCGCCCTGGCTCGCCGTGACGTGCCGGGTGGCGAACGACCGGCCGTCCCGGGTGCGCGCGACCTCCAGCCGCAGCGGCTCATCGGGCATGCCGGGCCTGATGAAGTAGGCGTGCAGCGAGTGGGGGAGCCGCCCGGGCGGGACGGTCAGGCAGGCCGCGCGCAGGCTCTGCGCCGCCACCTGCCCGCCGAACAGCCGCTCCCGGCCGGCCACCGGGCGCGCCGTGACCAGGTAGGTGTCCTCGTCCAGCGGGGTCAGGTCGAGCATCCGCACGATCTCGGGCGGGGACTCCCCGTCCGTCCGATGGCTCACAGGGGTGCCTCCCACGCGCGATCCTCCGCAAAGCCCCTCCAACCGTACAGAGGTGGTTCAGGCGCGGACGACCTCGGGGCCCGCGGCGGCCAGCTCGGCGGCCACCTCGGTGTCCAGCCCGGTGTCGGTGATCAGCACGTCGATCTCCGACAGCGCCGCGAACCGCACCAGGTTGTCATTGCCGATCTTGGTGCGGTCGGTCAGCAGCACCCGCCGCCGGGACGAGGCGATCATCGCCCGCTTGACCGCCGCCTCCGCCTGGTCGGAGGTGGTCAGCCCGTGCGCGGCCGAGCAGCCGTTGGTGGCCATGAACGCCACGTCCACCCACAGGTCGGCCAGCGGGCGCAGCACCCAGTCGTCCACCGTGGCCAGGGTGCGCGCCCGCACCCGCCCGCCCAGCATGATCACGGTCAGGTTGGCGCGGGCGGCCAGCGCGGTGGCGTGCGGCGGCGAGTTCACGATCACGGTCAGCTCGCGGTCGCCGGGGAGCAGCTGCACCAGCCGGGCCGTGGTGGTCCCGGCATCGATGATCACCGAGCCCTCGTCGGGCAGCTCGGCGAGCGCGGCCTTGGCGATCCGCTCCTTCTCCTCGGTGAGCACGGCGTCGCGCGCCGCCAGCGCGGGCTCGAAGCCCAGCCGCTCCACGGGGATCGCGCCGCCGTGCACCCGGCGCAGCGTGCCCGCCCGCTCCAGGACGGTCAGGTCGCGCCGGATCGTCTCGGTGGTGACCGCGAACTCCTCCGACAGCGCGACCACGTCGACGCGGCCGTCGGCGCGGGCCCGCGCCAGGATCGCCTGCTGCCGTTCCTCGGCGTACATGGTCGGCTCACCCGTTCCGGACGTCGTCATGACGTCCCTCATTGTCGTACACCGCGGGGCCCGGCGCGCGGCCGCACGGGCCGATCAGGCGGGCCGGTCAAGCGGGCCGATCAAGCGGGCTCGGCGTGATCGGGCTCCTCGGCGTCCAGATCGCGGGCGATCAGCGCGGCCAGCTCGTCCAGCACCCGCTCGGCCTGCTCGCCCTCGGCGCTGAGGGTCACCTCCGCGCCGTGGCCGGCGCCCAGCGCCAGCACCGCCAGGATGCTGGCGGCCGGCACTGGCGGCTTGCCGCCGGTGCTGATGAGGACCGGCACGGGCTGCCGCGCCGCCTCTCCCACGAAGATCTTGGCGGGCCGCGCGTGCAGTCCCTGCGCCGACCCGACGACGACGGTGCGTTCGGCCACGTTCTCCCTGCCTTCCGGGGATCCTCCCCGCTCGTGCCGGACCCCGGGGCTCAGGGCTCGACGGTCACCTTGATCGCCTCGCCGCGCGCGACGAGGTCCAGCGCGCGGTGGACGTCCGCCAGCGGCACCCGGTGCGTGACCAGGTCCTGCACGGGCACCTCGGCCGAGCCGATCAGCTCCAGCGCGCGGGCGTTGTGCGCCGGGCTGGAGCCGTTGGCGCCGACGATGGTCAGCTCCCGGTAGTGCACCTGGTTGGAGTCGCAGGAGATGACCGGGTCGTCCTTGGGCAGGCCGCCGAAGAAGCTGATCCGGCCGCCCGGCGCGGCCATCCACTGCGCCTGCGTCTGCGGGGCGTGCGCCGCCGCCGCGGTGATGACCACATCGGCGCCGCGGCCGCCGGTGAGGTCCTTGACCGCCTCCACCGGGTCGGTCTCGCCGGCCAGGATCGCCGCGTCCGGCTTGACCAGCTCGGCGGCCCGGCCCAGCCGGTCGCGGTTCAGCTCGACCAGGAACACCCGGCCCGCGCCGCGCGCCCGCGCCACCCGCACGTGCAGGCAGCCGATCGGGCCGGAGCCGAACACCACCACGTCGTCGCCCGCGCCGACCCGGGCCAGCTCCTGCCCGTTCAGCACGCACGCCAGCGGCTCGGCCACCGACGCCTCGGCGAACGAGACGCCCTCGGGGATCCGGTGCACCCCGTCGACGGCCAGGACCTTGGCCGGGACCGTCATGTACTCGGCGAAGCCGCCGTCGTAGTGGTAGCCCATCGACTCCTGCCGGGAGCAGACGGTCATCCGCCCGCGCGAGCACTCCGCGCAGCTCCCGCACGGGATCGCGGCGATCACCTGGACCCGGTCGCCGGGCGCCCAGCCGGCCGTCCCGTCCCCGGCGGCCACCACCTCGCCGGCGATCTCGTGCCCCATCACCCGGGGCGGCACGATGTGGTGGTGCCCGAACCTGGAGATCTTGACGTCGGTGCCGCAGGTGGAGCAGTTGCGGACGCGGATCTTCAGCTCGCCCGGGCCGGGCTCGGGCTCGGGGGCGTCCTCCAGGCGGATGTCCCCGGGAGCGTGGAAACGGGCGACCTTCATTGAGCGGCTTCCTCTTCCTTTTCGGGTGCGTGTGCTGCTTCGTCCGGTCCGGCCGGGCGGAGCAGCCGGACGATCTCCTCGGCGGTGGTGGCCTCGCGCAGGTCGCGGGCCCGGTCGGCATCGAGCAGGATCTGCGCCAGCTCGGTCAGGACGGCGATGTGGCCGTCGCCGCGGGCCGCGATCGCGATCGCGAGGGTGACTTCGTCGCCGTTCCAGTCGACCCCGTCCGGGAAGCGCACGACCGCCAGCGCGTCCCGCAGCACCGAGTCCTTGCTCGCGTTCGTCCCGTGCGGGATGGCCACGCCCTCGGCCAGGTAGGTCGAGATCGACCGCTCCCGGTCGAGCATGCCGGCGATGTACTCCTCCTCGACCGCGCCGATCTCGACCAGCAGCCGGCCGCACTGCCGGACGGCGTCGTCGCGGCCCTCGGCCCGGGCGTCGAGCCGGATCGCGGCGGGCTCCACGTCGCTAGGCACCGACCGCACCGCCGTCCTTGATCGCCTTGACGACCCGGTCGACGGCGGGGTCGCCGATGAAGACCTGGAACGGGACGACCACGGCGCCGTCGGGCGCGCCGCGCCGGGCCCGCTCGGCCAGCCCGGCGTGGCAGACGATCACGTCGGCGTCCGCCGGGATGGCGTCGACCGGGGTGTGCTCGACCGCGACCGGCTGCTTCTTCAGGGTCTTGCGCAGCTGCCCGGCCAGCATCACGCTGCTGCCCATGCCCGCGTCGCAGGCGATGACGAGCTTGCGGATGTCCTTGCCTTCGATGGTGCTGCCCATGTCGGGTCCTCCGATGGGGTGGATTGAGGGGTGGGCGGCCTAGCGTGCCGCCGGTTGCTGGGCGGTGCCGTCGCCGCCGGTCCCGGCGGTCTCCGCACCCGTGCCCTTGCTCTCGTCGGTGATCGCGTCGCCGGCGTCCTTCTCGTTCCCGGCGTCCCCCGCGTCGCCGGAGCCCTGCTCCTCGGCGCCGTCCTCGGCGAGCCTGCCGAAGCCCAGCAGCGCCGCGCCGACCGCGAACGAGACCGCGGCCGAGGCCAGCAGCCCGGTGTAGACGCCGATCCAGTTGCCCGCACCGCGCGGGGTCTGGGCGAGGTAGGCGAAGATGCTGCCGGGCGAGGGCGTGGCGACCAGCCCGGTGCCCGCGGCCAGGAAGATCGCGATGCCGGTGGCGCCGCCGGCCATGGCGGCCAGGATCATCCGCGGCTTCATCAGGATGTAGGGGAAGTAGATCTCGTGGATCCCGCCGAAGAAGTGGATGATCGCGGCGGCCGGGGTGCTGGGGCGCAGCCGGCGCGGCCCGAAGAACATGTAGGCCAGCAGCACCCCGAGCCCGGGACCGGGGTTGGACTCCAGCATGAACAGCACCGACTTGCCGGTCTCGGCGGCCTGCTGGACGCCCAGCGGCCCGAGCACGCCGTGGTTGACGGCGTTGTTCAGGAACAGCACCTTGGCCGGCTCGATCAGCACCGAGGTCAGCGGCAGCACGTCGTGGTCGACCAGCCAGCCGACCGCCTCCCCGGCGGCGTCGGTGCAGGCGCGCACGACCGGGCCGATCGCCAGGTTGCCCACGACCGCCATCGCCGCGGCCAGGATGCCGGCGGAGAAGTTGTCGACCAGCATCTCGAAGCCGGTGCGCACCCGGTCCTCGATCAGCCCGTCGAACAGCTTCATCAGGTACGCGGCCAGCGGGCCGATGATCATGGCGCCGAGGAACATCGGCACGTCGGCGCCCGCCACCAGTCCCATGGTGGCCACGGCGCCGACCACCGCGCCGCGCTGGCCGTGCACCATCCGGCCGCCGGTGTAGCCGATGAGCAGCGGCAGCAGGACCTTGATCATCGGCTCGGACAGCTCGCCCAGGTCCTTGTTCGGCAGCCAGCCGGTCGGGATGAACAGCGCGGTGATCAGGCCCCAGGCGATGAACGCGCCGATGTTGGGCATGACCATGCCGGCCAGATGACCGCCCAGGCGCTGGACGCGCGCCCTGGCTCCGTCGCCGGTCGGTTCGGGGGTGTACGCAGTGGCCATGGCGGCCTCCTGATGGTCCGGGGGGTGTGACGTTCGGGGCTGGGGGTCAGGTCACGAGGGGCTTGTCGAGGTCGGGCCGGGAGCGGATGCGGACGATGTCGTGGCGGATGTCGGAGTGCCGCGGCATCCGGCTGGCGGGCAGCCGCACCGCGGCGGCGCCCCAGGCCAGCGCCGCGGCGAGCGCGCGGGGCCCGCGGGCGCCGGCGGCCAGGAACCCGGCGAGCAGGGCGTCGCCGGCGCCGACCGTGCTCCGCGGCCGCTCGACCGGGGCGTCGCCGGCGATGACGCCGTCGTCGTCGACGAGCAACGCGCCGTCCGCGCCCAGGCTCACCAGCACGCCGCGGGCGCCGCGGGCGCGCAGCTCGTGCGCCGCCTCGACGACGTCGGCCAGCCGGTCGACCGGACGGCCGACCGCCTCGGCCAGCTCCTCCCGGTTGGGCTTGACCAGGTCGGGACGGGCGGGCAGCGCGGCCAGCAGCGCCGGGCCGCTGGAGTCGATCGCGACCCGGATCCCGGCCGCGGCGACCCGGCGGCACAGCTCGGCGTAGATCCCGTCGGGCACGCCCGGCGGCAGGCTGCCGCAGCCGGCCACCCAGCTCGCCGCCGCCGACTCGGCGGCCACCGCCTCGGCCACCTCGGCCAGCTCGGCGTCGGAGAGCCGGCCGCCGGGCTCGTTCAGCTTGGTGACCACCCCGCCCGGCTCGGCGATGGTCACGTTGGAGCGGGTGCGCCCGGCCACCGGCACCGCGCGGACGGCCAGCCCCTCGGCGGCCAGCAGCCGCCTCAGCTGGTCGCCCTCGGGGCCGCCGACGGTGACGACCGCGGTGGAGGTGACGTGCCCGGCCAGCAGCGCGCGGGAGACGTTGACGCCCTTGCCGCCGGGGTCGAGCCGCGCCGACCGCGCCCGGATCATCTCGCCCCGGGTCAGGACGTCGACTTCGATCGTCCGGTCCAGGCTCGGGTTGAGGGTCACCGTGACGATCATGTGGAGGCCGTCCGCCGCTCCGCACCCGGCATGTTGTTTCCTTCCCGTTTGCGTGGGTTCCCTTTTGTTTACGCCCGTGCATGTCCGGGGTCAAGACCCGAACGGCAATAAAGGTGGGGCGGATCACACAGGAACGCGCGCGCCGGAGGACGGCCGGCGGAAGGAGGGCATGCGAGAAGGGCGGCCGGTGAGGGGGCGTCAGAGACGGACGGCGGGCCGCGTCAGGGAGTCGCCGGGCGCCTGCGCGTCACGGAGCGCGGCCGGGCCCGGAAGTCGGTGGCAGGACGGTCAGCGGGTCTTGGCGGCCTTCTTCCCGGTACCGCTCTTCTTGCCGCCCTTCCGGCCGGGCTTCTTGGCGGAGTCCTTCGTGGAGACCTTGGCCTCCTTGCGGGCCTTCTTCCCGGCGGCGGCGTCCTTCTTGCCGTTCTTGGCCTTCTTCGGCGGCTTGGGCTCCTCCACCTCGACGGCCGTCGCCGCCGTGCTCTTCTCGGCGGCCTTCGCCTTCGCCGGTGCGGGTGCGACCTCGCCGCCTTCGGCGACGCGGTTGCGGAAGGTCTGGCCGAACCGGAACGTCGGCACCTCGCCGGCGGCCACCTCGACCGCCTGGCCGGTGCGCGGGTTGCGGGCCGTCCGGGCCGGCCGGGCGTGCCTGTCGAAGGTGCCGAACCCGGTCACCAGCACGCGCTCACCTGCGGTGACGCTGTCGATGATGGCGTCGAACACCGCGTCGACGTGGCGGCGCGCCACGGCGCGCTCGCTGCCCGTCCGCTCCGCCACGGCCTCGATGAGTTCGCTCTTGTTCATCCGCTGTTCCCTTCCCCGCAACCCGATAGGTGCTGGTCAGGCTAGACCAGCGGGATCGGCCCGACCACCCGGTCGATGCCGGTCGATGGCGGGCATGCCCGCCCGGCGACCGGTCATTCGGCGCGCGGCCCGACCAGGTGCTGCCAGCTGTGCAGCAGCAGGAGCAACTCCAGATGGCGCTCGGGGGCGTTCAGCTCCCCGGAGAACAGCTCCTCCAGGTTGGACAGCCGGTACCGCACGGTCTGCGTGTGGACGTTGAGGTGCTGGGCGGCAGCGGCGGCGTTGCGGCCGTGCTCCAGGTAGGCGAGCAGCGTCGACACCAGGCGCCGCCGCTGGTTGGGGTTGAGTTCCAGCAGCGGGCCCAGCCGTTGCGGGATCGCCGCCTCGATCAGGTCGAGTCCCACCGAGGCGACCAGCGTGGGCAGGTGGTCGACGCAGCGCACCAGGCCGTCGCCGGGGATCCGTCCCGCCTCGGCCAGCGCCAGCGCGCGCCGCGCCCACAGCAGCGACACGCTGCCCCGGGACAGGTCGACGGTCGGGCCGATCGCGGCGGGCGTGCCGCGCAGCGCCACGAGCAGGTCGCGGTGCCCCGGGCCGTCGGGATCGGGCACGACCAGCGACGGCACCTGGCTGTGCCAGTCGGCCAGCACCGGCGGGGGCAGCAGCGGCGGGGCCTGGTCGCCGAGGCCGCGCACCGCCACCACCGCGATCGTGGACGGCGTGCCCCATCCCGTGGACCGTGCCAGCTGCGTGATCGCCACCCGGTCCGCGAGCCCGTCGCCGGTGAGCATGGCGTGCAGCCGGGCGCGCAGGTGCTCGCGCTGGCTGCCGGGACGGTCGTGCACGCCGGCGTACCCGGCGGCGGCCGCCTCGGAGATCGCGTCCAGGAAGGCGAACAGCGCCTCGATCAGCCGGCCCAGCGTCTCGTGCGGCCAGTCCATCCGCGCCGCGTCGGTGGTGAACCGGCGGGCGGCGACCTGGCCGCACAGCCGCACCGCCGTCTGCAGCCCTTCCAGGCTGCGGCCCTTGCGCGCCTCGTACGCGCCGATCTCGGCGTAGATCCGGCGCAGCGGCTCCCAGGAGGCGTCCGGGCTGGAGACCACGACCAGGAAGTCGGAGACCGCGCGCCGCACCGCGTTCCACATCTTCTGCCCGTAGTTGCTGCCCAGCGGGCGCGCGTACTCGGGGATGCGCCGCCGGATCGCGTCGATCATCTCGTGCGCGACGTCGTCCACGTAGGGGCGGATCGGGTCGACCACCTCCGGCGGCAGGGTCCCCCAGGGGATCTCGGGGACGTCCCGGACCCCCGGTCCCGTTCGCTCGCTCAAGGTCGCCTCCTGGGCCGGCGGTCCATACTCACTTACTGACAAGTAACCTCTTGGTGATATACAACACGCCGTCCAACAGTCAAGGGACGCAGGTCAGCGGGGAGCGCCGGCGGCCGCGTCGCGGTGGCCCAGCGTCCGGGAGAGCGCGAGCGCCGCCGTGTGCACGGCGGGGGCGACGCGGTTGAGGCGCACCCGGCTGCTCCGGCCCGACACCGAAAGCGCCGCCAGCACCTCGCCGCCCCGGCCCAGGACCGGGCTCGCCGCGCAGACCACGCCGTGGCCGGACTCCTCGTGGTCGAAGGCCACCCCGGCGCGGCGGATCCCCACCAGTTCCCTGGCCAGCAGCCCGGGCGCGACGGTGCTGCGCTCGCTGAGCCTGGGCAGTTCCCCGTCCAGCACGGCGCGGGCCACCTCGGGCGGCGAGAAGGCCAGGATCGCCTTCCCGACGCCGGTCGCGTGCGCGGGCAGCCGGCCGCCCACCCTGGACGGGAGCGGCGGGCCGCCCGGCGCCCTGAGGATCTCCACGTACACGACCTCGCGGCCCTCCAGCACCGCCAGATGGACGGTGTGCCCCGTCGCCTCGCGCAGGTCGGACATGTAGGGCAGCGCGGCGTCGCGGAGGGCGCGCTGCCGGGGCACCCGCTGCCCGATCTCGAACATCCGCAGCCCGAGCCGTACCCCCGAGCCGTGCCGTTCCAGCAGCCCCTCCGCCACCAGCGACAGGGCGATGCGGTGCACGGTGGACTTCGGCAGGCCGGTCCGGCGGGCCAGTTCGGCCGCGCCGACCGCGTTCTCCTCGGCGCGGAAGGCGTTCAGCACGGCCACCACCCGATGCAGGTAGGTGTCGTCGGTCACCGCGGCCATGACCCCACCCTAAGCGGATTTCCCGCGCCGCGTCCCGCCACGTGGGACGCGACGGTTGGCCCGGACGGCTCCCGCGGAGAAGGATTCACCTGCGGAAACGACGAAAGGACGACCATGGACCCCCAATCCGCGGAGAAGGCGGCCGCGGGACTGCTGGAGGCGTACGCGTCCCGCGTCCCGGTCCGGCCCCTGACCGAGACGCACCCGGACCTGTCGCTGGAGGCGGCGTACGCGATCCAGCTCGCCCAGGTCGAGCACTGGGTCGCGGGCGGTGCGCTGATCAAGGGCCACAAGGTGGGGCTGACCTCGGCGGTGATGCAGCGGCAGCTCGGCGTCGACCAGCCGGACTACGGGCACCTGCTGGACACGATGTTCCACACCGACGGCGCCCCCATCGACACCGGCCGCTTCCTGCAGCCGCGGATCGAGCCGGAGATCGCCTTCGTGCTCGGCCGGCCGCTGGCCGGGCCCGGGGTGACCGCGGCGGACGCGGCCGCGGCGGTGGACTTCGTGCTGCCCGCGCTGGAGATCATCGACTCCCGGATCGCGGACTGGAAGATCACGCTGCCCGACACCGTGGCCGACAACGCCTCCAGCGGCGGGGTCGTGCTCGGCACCACCCCCGTCCGGCCGGACGGCCTGGACCTGTCGCTGACCGGCTGCCTGCTGCACCGCGGCGGCGAGCTGGTGCAGACCGGCGCCGGCGGCGCGGTGCTCGGCTCTCCGCTCAACGCGCTGATCTGGCTGGCCAACGTGCTCGGCCCGATGGGCGTCACGCTGCAGGCCGGGCACGTGGTGCTGCCCGGTTCGGTCACCGCGGCCGTCCCGGTCGCCGCCGGGGACACCGTCACCGCGACCTTCGCCGGCATCGGCACCGTCACCGCGCGGTTCCGGGGGGAGGGCTCGTGAGCGCGCTCACCGCCGCCATCGTCGGGCCCGGCAACATCGGCACCGACCTGCTGGTCAAGCTGCTGCGCAGCGACGCGATCGAGGTGCACTCCATGGTCGGGGTGGACCCGGAGTCGGAGGGGCTGGCGCGGGCCCGCGCCCTGGGCGTCGAGGCGTCCGCGGCCGGCGTCGACTGGCTGCTGGCCCAGGACACCCTGCCCGACCTGGTCTTCGAGGCGACCTCGGCCAAGGCGCACCTGGCCAACGCCCCGCGCTACGCCGCGGCGGGCATCCAGGCGATCGACCTCACCCCGGCCGCCGCCGGACCGTTCGTGTGCCCGCCGGTCAACCTGGACACGCTGGCCGACGCGCCCAACCTGAACATGATCACCTGTGGCGGGCAGGCCACCATCCCGATCGTGCACGCGGTCGCGGCGGCGGCGCCGGTCGCCTACGCCGAGATCGTCGCCTCCATCGCGTCCCGTTCGGCCGGCCCGGGCACCCGCGCCAACATCGACGAGTTCACCCAGACCACGGCGCGCGCGATCGAGGCCGTCGGCGGCGCCGAACGGGGCAAGGCGATCATCATCCTGAACCCGGTGGACCCGCCGATGATCATGCGGGACACGGTGTTCTGCGCCATTCCGGCCGACGCCGACACCGACGCGATCGCCGCGTCCGTGCACGCCATGGTGGAGCGGGTGGCGGCCTACGTCCCTGGATACACGCTGCGCGCCGAGCCGCAGTTCGACGAGCCCCGCGACATCTGGAACGGGCACGCCCGCGTCGCGGTGTTCCTGGAGGTCCGCGGCAACGGCGACTATCTGCCGCCGTGGGCCGGCAACCTCGACATCATGACCGCCGCCGCGGCCCGCGTGGGCGAGCGGCTCGCGGAAGGACGGGTGACCGCGTGAGCGCCGACGAGAAGATCAGGCTTACCGACTCCACGCTGCGCGACGGCAGCCACGCCATGGCGCACCGGTTCACCGAGGGCGAGGTGCGCGGCGTCGTGCACGCCCTCGACCGCGCCGGGGTGGAGGTCATCGAGGTGGCGCACGGCGACGGCCTGGGCGGGTCGTCGTTCAACTACGGGTTCTCGCTCGAGGACGAGATCAAGCTGATCGGCGCCGCCGTCGACGAGGCCGAGCAGGCCCGGATCGCGGTACTGCTGCTGCCCGGCCTCGGCACGGTCGAGGACCTGCGGCAGGCGCACGGCGTCGGCGCGTCCGTCGCCCGGATCGCGACGCACTGCACCGAGGCCGACGTCTCGGCGCAGCACTTCGCCGCCGCCCGCGACCTGGGCATGGAGACGGTCGGCTTCCTGATGCTCTCGCACCGCATCGGCCCCGCCGAGCTGGCCGCGCAGGCCCGGATCATGGTGGACGCGGGCGCGCAGTGCGTGTACGTGGTCGACTCGGCCGGGGCGCTGGTGCTCGGCGAGGCCCAGGAACGGGTCGCCGCGCTGGTCAAGGAGGTCGGGCAGGAGGCGCAGGTCGGCTTCCACGGCCACCAGAACCTCTCGCTCGGGGTGGCCAACTCCGTCCTGGCGGTGCAGAACGGCGCCCGCCAGATCGACGGGGCGCTGTGCGCGCTCGGTGCGGGCGCGGGCAACGCGCCGACCGAGGTGGTGGCCGCCACGTTCGACCGGATGGGCATCGCCACCGGCGTGGACGTGCAGGGCGTCATGGCCGCCGCGCAGGACGTGGTGCAGCCGTTCCTGCCGCGGCTGCCGTTCGCCGACCGGTCCGCGATCACGCAGGGGTACGCCGGGGTCTACTCCAGCTTCCTGCTGCACGCCGAGCGCGCCGCCGAACGCTACGACGTGCCCGCGCACGCGATCCTGCAGAAGGTCGGCGAGGCCGGGTACGTGGGCGGCCAGGAAGACATGATCATCGATGTCGCCCTGCAGTTGGCCGCCGAACGGGACGGTGCGCCCGCGGCGCCCTGAACCCGCCGATCCCCGGACGCGCACGGCCCGCCGCCGCAAGGCGGCGGGCCGCCCGTGCGTTCAGCCCGTGCGTTCAGCCCGGCTCGGGGTAGGCGAGCACGCGGCCGCCGAGCAGGCCTTCGATCGCGTCGAGGAGGTCCAGCACCGCGGCGGCGATCGTGTCGGGGTCCTCGCCCGCCACGGTCCGCCGGCCGATCTCCGCGAAGACCTGCGCGTGGCACCAGCCGATCTGGCCGGCGACCAGGCGGGGGAGCGGGTCGTCCGGCGCGGCCCCGGCCTCCTCCGCCAGGACCTCGGCGAGCCGGTCGACCATCTGCTCGCCCAGCTCCTCCAGCCGCGCCATCAGCGTCGGCGCGGCCCGCATCATCTCGAAGACGCGCCCGAACCCCTCGGTCAGGCCGACGTTGCGCTCCCGGGCATGCACCTCCGCGCGCAGCCAGGCCAGTACCGCCCGCGCGGGGGACAGCCCGGCCGGCCGGTTCCGCGCGATCTCCGCCAGCCGCAGCGCGGACGCCTGGTCCGGCGGGAGGACCAGGTCCTCCTTGGCCTCGAAGTAGTTGTAGACGGTGTTGACCGACACCTCCGCCGCCGCGGCGATCTCGGCGATCGTCACCTCGGCGAACCCGCGCTCCACGAACAGCCCGGTGGCCACCTCGCCGATGCGCCGCCGGGTCTGCCGCTTCTTGCGCTCCCGCAGCCCTTCCGCCATGGCGGCAGTCTAATCGCACTCCAAACTTTAAGTGGATTGCAATTTTGGAGTCGAGTATGATTTTATCGCCGGCATGTCCACACCAGCACCCCCGGTCGCCATCCGCGCCCGGGGCCTGTCCCGCACCTACGACCTCAAGAGCGGGCCGGTGCACGCCGTCCGCGGCATCGACCTGACCGTCGGGCACGGCGAGATACTCGGCCTCCTCGGCCCCAACGGAGCCGGGAAGACCACCACCCTGCGCATGCTCACCACCCTGCTGCCGCCCACCGGCGGCGAGGCCGCCGTCGCCGGGCACGACCTGCTCCGCGACCCGTCCGGTGTGCGCGGCCGGATCGGGTACGTCGCGCAGTCGGGCGGCCTCGACCCGGCGTGCGCCGTGCGCGAGGAACTGGTCACCCAGGGCCGCCTGCACCGCCTGTCCAAGGACGCCGCGCGCCGCCGTGCCGGCGAACTGGCCGCCGACCTCGGCCTGGACGACCTCATGGACCGCCCCACCGCCGCGCTGTCGGGCGGGCAGCGCCGCCGCCTGGAGATCGCGCTCGGCCTGGTCAACCGTCCCGAGGTGCTCTTCCTCGACGAGCCGACCACCGGCCTGGATCCCGGCAGCCGCACCGACGTTTGGGACCTGGTGCGCCGGATCCGCGCCGAGCACGGCACCGCGATCCTGCTCACCACCCACCACCTGGACGAGGCCGACGCCCTCGCCGACCGGGTGGTGATCGTGGACGCCGGCGCGGTCGTCGCCGAGGGCACGCCCGCCGAGCTCAAGAGCCGCCACGCCGGCGGACCCGCCGCCAGCCTCCAGGACGCCTTCCTCGCCATCACCGGCCGGACCGGCGCCCAGGAGCAGGCCCCCATCGCGATCTGACCCGTACCGTCTCCCGGAAGCACCGATGTCTCACCTTCTCGCCGACACCGGCGTCATCTTCGGCCGCTACCTGCGCGCCACGCTGCGCTCGAAGACCAACCTGCTCTTCGGCATGCTGCAGCCGCTCCTGTTCCTCGCGCTCTTCGGCCCCTTGCTGACCGAGGTCACCCTGGGCGTCGACGGGTCGTCCTGGCAGGTGCTCGTCCCCGGCCTGCTCGTCCAGCTCGCCCTGCTCGGCGGCTCTTTCGTGGGGCTGGGCATCATGATGGACCGCACCCTCGGCGTCATCGACCGCATGCGCGTCACCCAGGTCAGCTCCCTCGCGCTGCTGCTCGGCCGCGTGTTGCGGGACGTGGTGCAGCTCGTCGCGCAGTCGGTCCTGCTCGTCCTGCTCGGGCTGGCCCTCGGACTGCGCGCGCCGCTGCCGGGCGTTCTGCTCGGCTTCGCGTTCGTCGCCGGGCTGTCGGCGGCACTGTCGGCGCTCTCGTACGGCCTGGCGATGAACGTGGGCTCGACGCCCGAGTTCGCGGCGATCGCCAACACGGCGATGCTGCCGCTGATGCTGCTGTCGGGCGTCCTGCTCCCGATGAGCCTGGGCCCTGCCTGGCTGGACGCCGCCTCGCACGCCGTGCCCTTCCGCTACACGGTCGACGCCGTGCGGGAGGCGTTCCTCGGGCATTACGCCAACGGCACGGTGGCCCTGGGCGCCGCCGTCACCCTCGCGCTGGCGGCCCTCTGCCTGTTCTTGGGCGCCCGCCTGTTCGCCCGCACCGGCAAGGCCTGACCCGCGCGAATATGGCGGATTCGTGTCAGGTACATGGAAAGGCACCGTCTGCCGTTGGCAGACGGTGCCCCGTGGTGCGCCTCTGTCAGATGCTCACGCGCCCAAGGTGTCCTCGATGTCGTCGAACTTGTCGTCAGGGTCGAGCAGGTCCGCAGGAGCGCTGACATGTGCGGGGCTGACCGGGGCGGCGGAGGCCCGCGCCGGCCAGTAGGGCGGTTGCGGCTGTGCAGGTGACGACCACGGTTCGCATGACGAGCCCCATGGGTGTTCCTCCTCGGGGTAGGTGAGGGTCCAGCACTCGATGCGTGACTAAGAGTATTCACTCATGTGCCGTGAGTGAACGCTCGCGGCGTGTGCCGCCGAGCGGCCGGGTGAACCTCACGGATTCGTGTCAGATACACGGGAGAACCCTGGCCCCCGGTGGGAGGCGGGCCGTAGCGTCCGGCTTGTCGCCGAGTGGAGCAGGGGGAGTCTTGGCCGTCGTCGTGCAACTGGTGTCGTATCCGATCAAGGGCTGCGCGGGCACGCCGCTGGACGGGGTGCGGGCGGACGAACCGGGGTTGGAGCACGACCGGTCCTTCATGGTCGTGGACGGCGACGGCACGTTCCGCAGCCAGCGGCGCGACCCGAGGCTGGCGCTGATCCGTCCTGTGGTAGGCGAGCGGGGCCGGCGCATCACGCTGGACGCGGCGGGCTTCGGGGCCGTGGACATCGAGGTGGACACCGACTCCGCCCGCCGCGACGTGGAGCTGTTCGGCCTTCCCTACCAGGGCATCGACCAGGGGCCGGACGCGGCGGGCTGGCTGTCGGAGTTCCTCGGCGCGCCGAGCCGGCTGGTGCGGGTCCCGCCCGAGCACGACCGGGTCACCGACGGCCTGACGCCCGGCCAGGCCGGTTACGCCGACAGCGGTGCTGTCCATCTCGTGTCGACGGCGAGCCTGGACGAGCTGAACCGGCGGCTGGCCGCAGCCGGGCACCCGGCCCTGCCCATGGACCGGTTCCGGCCCAACATCGTGATCGACGGCACCGGCGGGCCGCACCTGGAGGACGAGCTGCGCGGCGTTCGCATCGGCGGTGCCGTGCTCGCGTTCGCCAAGCTCGCCCTCCGGTGCGCCGTCACGACCGTCGACCAGGACGGCGGCGTGAAGACCGGACCCGAGCCGCTCCGGACGCTCGCCGCCTACCGGCGGGTGGCCCGGGGCGGCGTCGCGTTCGGGGCCAAGTTCTCCGTCGTGCGGCCGGGGCGGGTCGCGCTGGGCGACGAGGTGGCCGCCGCCGGCCGCACGGACGGTCTGGTACGGGCGTTCAGTCCCGGAAGCCCTGGATGAAGGCGAAGCGGTCGGTGTAGGTGATCTCGTGTTCGGGGTGGCGGAGGCGGATGGTGTCGATGCCCGCGTCGATCTCCTCGGCGGAGAACGTCGACAGCACCGACATCCACTGGTTGCGGACCAGCGAGATCCACTGCTCGCGGTCGATCGTCACCGCGTACTCCTCGTGGCGGTGCTCGGTGCGGAGCCCGGCCGCGCGCATGGCGGCGGCGATGCCGTCCGGGTCGGGCTGGTTGCGGGCGAACCTTTCGAGGGCCTCGGGGAACAGCGGGTAGTCCAGCCGGGCCGGCAGCGTCACGATGAGGATCCGCCCGCCCGGGGCGAGCCGGCCGGCCAGACCGCGCAGCGTCGCGGGGATGTCCTGGACGTGGTGCACCGCCTCCTTGAAGACGAAAGCGTCCACTTCCTCGTACGGGAGCGGTACCTGCCCCGAGGCGATCTGCTCGGCGGTGGCCCGGACCGGGGAGAGCCGGGGGTCGTCGGGAAGCAGGTCCAGCATGTGCTGGGACGGGTCGATGCACAGGATCGGCGTCTGCGCGGACGCCGAGTCCAGGAGCCTGCTGAGGAAGAGACCGGTGCCAGAGCCGATGTCGGCGATGCGGTCGCCGGACGCGGGCCGTAGCCACGACATGATGCGGTCGGCCATCCAGGCGACGTACTCCGGACGGTCGGCCCAGTTGCGTTCGTAGGTCTCGGCGATGCGCTGGTAGTGCTCGTCGGTGACGTCGATGACGAGGTTTCCTTTCTCGCGGTATGCCCGAAACGTCCCTTCCCGTGCACCCGCTACCGGCAAACCTTCCGTCCTCACCGGAGCGGTTCGAGGACGCGGATGTACTCGACCAGCCGGACGCCGATGTCGAAGGCCAGATCCGGGTCGTCCAGGTCGGGGTCGGGCCAGGTCTCCGAGACGCGCCGCCAGGATCCGCGGCCGAGGAACGCGCCCGCCACGGCGTCCTCGCCCAGTTCCGGACGCCACCGCGCCTCGCGCTCGCACAGCCGGGCGAGCGCCGCGGCGTTCTCGGACTCCTTCGGATGCTCGGCATGGAAGCCGATCTCCACCGCGAACGCGCGGGCTCCGCCGGCGATCTCCGCGTCGACGACCTGCGCCTCGTAGTGCTCGCGGGCCGCCTCGGGCGCGCCGTACCAGACCTTCACCCCGTTCCGCCGGACGAGCAGGCGCGGCCCGCCCCCGGCGCGCGGGGCCGCGCCCCGAACGACCTCGCCGACCTGCTCGAACAGCCCCGCGTCCAGCAACCGAAACCTCCCTGGCGACCCTTTACCAGGCCAACCTTCCCGGCGCCCCGCCGCATTCCCCGCCTTGACCTTGACCCCGGGCTCACGGCCCCCGCCGCGCTGGACGAGCGGATCGCCGGTATGGAGGCCGTCCGGGACGAGCTCAGAAGCGCCCTGCGCGAGGCCCAGGGCATCCGAAACGCGCATCCAGGTGTAGAGGCCTCAGGTAGCACGCGAGCGCGCTACCTGGCCGGTGAGGCAAAGCCGAAGGCGAGCCTCACCGGCCAGATCGCGAAGCGATGTCGCGCTCGCCCAAGCACGGTCAGGGTGCGAGCCGCCAGGCGAGTGCCCTGGGCCGGGATTGAAATAAACACAGCTCAGCCGGGGAAGGCGGGAGTGGGCAGGCCCTGGCCGGCGTCGGGGACGACGAAGAGCGCGCCCGCGTGCGCCGTGCCGGGCGGGGTGGCCACGGCGGCGGTGGTGATGTAGAGGTCGCGCAGGCCGGGACCGCCGAACGCGCACGCGGTGGTCAGGGCGACCGGGAGCGCGATCTCGCCGTCCGGTCTCCCGTCCGGGGCGTAGCGCAGCACGCGCCCGCCGTTCCACACGGCCACCCAGAGGCGGCCGTCGGCGTCCACCGCCATGCCGTCCGGCTTGCCCGGACCGGGCACGTCCGCGAACGGGCGGCGGGCGCGGGGCAGGGACGTCTCGGGGTCCACGTCGAAGACGTCGATCCGGCCGGTCGGGGTGTCGATGTAGTACATCAGCCGCCCGTCCGGGCTCCAGCCGATGCCGTTGCTGACCGTCACGCCGTCCAGGACCGCGGTGGTCTCGCCGTCCGGGCGGACGCGGCGCAGCGTCCCGCCGCCCGGCCGCTCGTCGTAGCGCATGGTCCCGGCCCACAGCGAGCCGTCCGGGCCGACGGCGGCGTCGTTGCCCCGGACGCCCTCCGCCGGGTATTCGGCCAGCCAGCGGAACGCGCCGTCCGGGTCGTACAGGCCGACGCCGTCGCGCAGGTTGGCCACCAGTCCGCCGCCGGTGCGGGGCTTGGCGGAGCCCACATGCTGGGACGTCGGCTGCAGCACGGTGTCGGCCGCGGTGACCGGGTCAAAGGCGTGCACCTCGGCGGCGAGGATGTCCACCCACAGCAGCCGCTCGCCGGCCGCGTCCCAGGTGGGGCCCTCGCCCAGCGTCGCCCCGGATTCGAGGGCCACTTCGGCACTGGTCATCGTCACGCTCCAGTCGGTGAAGGAACGGCCGGGCGGCATGCGGCCGGCCCGGCCGTTCCCATTGTGATCGTGTCCGCCTGGATCAGCGGGCGCTGAACGCGTAGACGGTCGTCGTGTCGTACACCTGGCCGGGCCGCAGTGTCGTGGACGGGAACCGCGGCTGGTTCGGGGAGTCGGGGAAGTGCTGGGTCTCCAGGCAGAACCCGTCGCCCTGCCGGTACACCCTCCCGCTCGTCCCGGCGAGGGTGCCGGTCAGGAAGTTGCCCGAGTAGAACTGGATGCCCGGCTCGGTCGTGTAGACGTCCATGACCCGGCCGGAGCGGGGCTCGGCGACCCGCGCGGCCCGCGACAGGCCCGACCCCTGCCGGTCCAGGACGAAGTTGTGGTCGTAGCCCTGGCCGATCAGGATCTGCGGATGGCCGTCGCGGATCCGCTCGCCGATCGCGTGCGGGGCCGTGAAGTCGAACGGCGTGCCCCGCACGGAGGCCAGTTCGCCGGTCGGGATGAGCGTGGAGTCGACCGGCGTGTACCGGCTCGCCTCGACGTGGAGCCGGTGGTCGTAGACGTCACCCGACCCTTCCCCGGCAAGGTTGAAGTAGGTGTGGTTGGTCAGGTTCACCACCGTGGGCTTGTCGGTGGTGGCCTGGTAGCCGATCCGCAGCTCGTTCTTCTGCGTGAGCGTGTAGGTGACGGTGGTCTTCAGCGTTCCGGGGTAGCCCTCCTCGCCGTCGGGGCTGGTACGGGTCATGCGCAGCCCGACCTCGCCGTTCCGCCGCACCGGTTCGGCCTTCCAGACCCTCTTGTCGAAGCCCTTGTCGCCGCCGTGCAGGCTGTTCGGCCCGTTGTTGGCCGCCAGTTGGTAGGTCTTGCCGTCGAGCGTGAACCGCGCGCCGCCGATCCGGTTCCCGTACCGGCCGATGATCGCGCCGAAGTAGGGATTGGCGTCGGTGTAGGCGTCGCTGAGGTAGCCCGACAGCGCTCCGAAGCCGAGCGCGACGTTGCCCGGCCGCCCCTTGCGGTCGGGCGCCTCCAGGCTCTGCACGATGCCGCCGTAGGTGAGCACCCGGACCTTCATGCCGCGGCCGTTGCTCAGCGTGTACCGCTCGATCTTCGTGCCGTCGGCGAGCGCGCCGAACGGCTCCTTGCCGATCTCGGGGCGGCCGTCGCCGGGCGGCGCCGGCGCCGAACCGGCGGCGGCCCCGGCGGAGACCGCCACCAGGGCGGTGGCCAGCACCGCCGTGCCGGCCAGGGGTGGGATGAACCTCATGACTCTCCTCTCAGAGGCGGAGCGGGGAGGAACGTTGGCGGGGAGGGGGAGGGGGCGTTCAGCGCAGGATGGGCGCGCCCGCGCGGCGCTTGGTCCAGACGTCGAACGCGACGGCGGCCAGCAGCACGATGCCCTTGACCAGCATCACCCGCTCGCTGGGCGCGCCGATCAGCGACATGCCGTTGTTGATCACGCCCATGATCAGGCCGCCGGTGATCGCGCCGACCACCTTGCCGACCCCGCCCTGCACGGCGGCGCCGCCGATGAACGCGGCGGCGATCGCGTCCAGCTCGAAGTTGACGCCCGCGGTGGGACCGGCCTGGTTGAGCCGGCCGGCGAAGATGATCCCGGCCAGCGCGGACAGCACGCCCATGTTGACGAAGATCCAGAAGACCACCGACTTGACCTTGACCCCGGACAGCGTGGCGGCCTGCAGGTTGCCGCCCACCGCGTAGATCCGGCGGCCGAACACCGCCCGGTTGGTCAGCAGCGTGTAGCCCAGCACCAGCGCCGCCAGCAGCACCAGCACCCAGGGCAGGTTGCGGAACCGGGCCAGCTGCACGGTCACCGCCATGATCAGCGCACCGGCCGCGGCGATCTTGAGCACGAACACCGGGAACGGGTCGACCGTCTGCCCGTACCCCAGCCGTGCGGCCCGGGTCCGCCACTGCGCGGTCGCCAGCCCGGCGACCGCGGCGATCCCGGCCAGCAGGCTGAACAGGTCCGCCCCGCCCAGCGCGCCGAGCCCGATGTTGCCGAGATAGCCGGCGGTGAAGCCGTTCGACAGCGTCCGGATCTCCGACGGGAACGGGCCGATGCCCTGGTTGCCCAGCACGGTGAGGGTCAGCGCGCGGAACAGCAGCATCCCGGCCAGCGTGACGATGAACGACGGGATGCCGAAATAGGCGATCCAGTACCCCTGCCAGGCGCCGATCAGCGCCCCCGCGGCCAGCGTGATCACCAGCGCCAGCGGCCAGGCCACGTCCTGGTTGACCATCAGCACCGCCGCGATCGCCCCCGTGACGGCCACCACCGAGCCCACCGACAGGTCGATGTGCCCGGAGATGATCACCAGGATCATCCCGATCGCCAGGATCAGGATGTAGGAGTTCTGCACGATGATGTTGGAGATGTTCTGCGGCTGCAGGAGGTCGCCCCCCGTCAGCGCGGTGAACAGCACCACGATCAGCGCGAACGCGACGTAGATGCCGCTCTGCCTGATGTTGATCGACAGCCGGTACGGCGATCCGCCGCCGTCCGCCGGGCCGGCCTTCCTCACGTTCACACCGCCCGGTCCGGCCCCGTCGGTCTCGCCGCCGGTGCCGGTGCCGGCGTTCGCGGGCGCGGTGCTCATCCGACCTGCTCCTTGTCCTGTCGCGTGGCGTCCCGCCGCGGGCCGGCCCCGTCCCGGCCG
Source organism: Actinomadura vinacea (assembly GCF_039532545.1). Taxonomy (NCBI): domain Bacteria; kingdom Bacillati; phylum Actinomycetota; class Actinomycetes; order Streptosporangiales; family Thermomonosporaceae; genus Actinomadura; species Actinomadura vinacea. The sequence continues at coordinate 411,049 of NZ_BAAARW010000005.1, forward strand.
TTGCGGTCCATGGTCATGTAGGTCATGAGGCGCTCCTGGGTGGCCTCGGCGCGCGGCACCTCGGCGGTGATCCGGCCCGCCGCCATCGTGTAGATCCGGTCGCACATCCCCAGCAGCTCCGGCAGTTCGGAGGAGATCAGCAGGATCGCCTTGCCCTGCTCGGCCAGCCGGTTGATGATCGAGTAGATCTCGTACTTGGCGCCCACGTCGATGCCGCGGGTCGGCTCGTCCAGGATCAGCACGTCCGGATCGGTGAAGATCCACTTGGACAGCACGACCTTCTGCTGGTTGCCGCCGCTGAGCTTGCCGGTCTCGCTGAGCACGCTGGGCGCCTTGATGTTCAACTCGCCGCGGAACCCCTCGGCGACCTTGTACTCCTCGTTCGCGTTCACCCAGCCGCGGCGGGCCAGCCGGCCCAGCCCGGCCGCGGACACGTTCCGCTTGACGTCCTCGATCAGGTTGAGGCCGTAGCGCTTGCGGTCCTCGGTGGCGTAGGCGATGCCGTGCCGGATCGCCTCCCGGACGGTGCGCGCCTCGATCGGCTCGCCGTCCTTGAAGAGCCGGCCGGAGATGCCCGTCCCGTACGAGCGGCCGAACACGCTCATCGCCAGCTCGGTACGGCCCGCGCCCATCAGCCCGGCCAGCCCCACGATCTCGCCGCGGCGCAGCGTCAGCCCCGCCCCGGCGACCACCACCCGGCCGTGCTGGGTGGGGCTGTGCACGGTCCAGTCCTCGATCCGCAGCACCTCCTCGCCGATCGCGGGCTCGTGCGGCGGGTAGCGGTGCTCCAGGTCGCGGCCGACCATCCCGGAGATGATCCGGTCCTCGCCGACGTCCTCCCGGGACGGGTCCAGCGTCTCGATCATCCGCCCGTCGCGCAGGATCGACACCGAGTCGGCGATGGCCAGCACCTCGTTCAGCTTGTGCGAGATGATCACGCAGGTGATGCCCTCGTCGCGCAGCCCGCGCACCAGGTCGAGCAGGTGCGCGGAGTCCTCGTCGTTGAGCGCGGCGGTCGGCTCGTCCAGGATCAGCAGCCGCACCTCCTTGGACAGCGCCTTGGCGATCTCGACCAGCTGCTGCTTGCCGACTCCGAGGTCGGCGATCGGCGTCACCGGCTGTTCGGGCAACCCGACCCGGTCCAGCAGCCGGGCGGCCTCGTGGTTGGTGCGGTTCCAGTCGACCAGGCTCAGCCCGAACGGCAGGCCCCGCCACCCGCTTCTGCGCCCGCCGCGGCGCCCGTCAAGGAGGCGGCCCGACGCGGCCGCGTCCTTGGTCCGGCCCGCCAGCTCGTTGCCGAGGAAGATGTTCTCCGCGATCGACAGCTGCGGGCACAGCGCCAGCTCCTGGTGGATGATGACGATCCCGTGCCGCTCGCTGTCGTTGATCCCGGCGAACCGGCACGGCTCGCCGTCGAAGAGGACGTCGCCCTCGTACGAGCCGTGCGGGTACACCCCCGACAGCACCTTCATCAGCGTGGACTTGCCCGCGCCGTTCTCCCCGCAGATCGCGTGGATCTCGCCGCGGCGCACCGACAGGTCGACGTCCTGGAGCGCGTTGACGCCCGGGAAGGTCTTGGTGATCCCCCGCATCCGCAGGATCTCGCCGTTGGTCTCGTCGTCGGTCATGTCGGGTCAGCCGACCTGCGCCTGCGTGTAGTAGCCGCTGTCCACCAGCGCCGACTTCACGTTCGACTTCTCCACGATCACCGGCTGGAGCAGCTGCGACGGGACGACCTTGACGCCGTTGTTGTAGTCGGTGGTGTTGTTCACCGCCGGCTTGCCGCCCTTGAGCGTGGTGTCGGCCATCTTGACCGTCTCGGCGGCCAGCTGCCGGGTGTCCTTGAAGATGGTGGAGTACTGCTCACCGGCCAGGATCGACTTGACCGAGAGCACCTCGGCGTCCTGCCCGGTCACGACCGGGTACGGCTGGCCCCCGGTGCCGTAGCCGTTGCTCTTCAGTGCCGACAGGATGCCCCTGGAGATCCCGTCGAACGGCGACAGCACGCCCTGCACCTTCGTGCCGCCCTTGTAGGTCTTGGTGAGCAGGTCCTCCATCCGCCTCTGCGCGGTCTCCGCGTCCCAGCGCAGGATGGCGATGGGCTTGAAGTCGGTCTGCCCGCTCTTCACCACCAGGGTGCCCTTGTCGATGTACGGCTTGAGCACCGACATCGCGCCGTTGTAGAAGAACGTGGCGTTGTTGTCGTCCGGCGAGCCGGCGAACAGCTCGATGTTGAACGGGCCCTTGGCGGAGCCCTCCGAGCCGTCGGCGTTCTTCAGCTTCAGCCCGATCAGCAGCGAGGTCGCCTGCTGCACGCCGACCTTGAAGTTGTCGAAGGTGGCGTAGTAGTCGACGTTCGGGCTCTGCCGGATCAGCCGGTCGTAGGCGATCACCGGGATCTTCTTGTCGCCGGCCTGCTGGAGCTGGCTGGTCAGCGCGGTGCCGTCGATGGAGGCGACGACCAGCAGCCGCGCCCCCTTGGTGATCTGGTTCTCGATCTGGCTGGCCTGGGTGGGGATGTCGTCCTGCGCGTACTGCAGGTCCACCTTGTAGCCGAGCTTCTCCAACCCGGCCTTGACGTTGTCGCCGTCGTGGATCCAGCGCTCGGACGACTTGGTCGGCATGGTGATGCCGATCAGCGCGCCCTTGGTGTCACCGGACCGGGCCTCCTTGTCGACGGTCTTCTCGCTGGAACCGCAACCGGTCAGCGCGGCGGCGATCGCGAGGGCGGAGACCGCCGTGGTGAGTCGCCCGAATCTCATGCCGTTCTCCTTTGTGGGGGTGGGTGACATGCGTCAGGTGTTGAGCGGGAACCGCTGGAGCGGACCCGGGTCGCGGGAGCCGGCGGGGGACATGCCGTCCGCCGCGCCGAGCCGGTCGAGGGTGTCCAGGACGAGCCGGCCGCGCCGGACCCGCTCCCGGCCCGACTCGACCGCCGCGGTCAGCAGGTGGCGGCCGACCGGGTAGATGCCGGGCGCGTTCCGCAGCCCGAACTTGAGGTAGATCGGCGCGCCGCAGCGGATCAGCTCCGCGGCGTCATAGAGCCGCACGTATCCGCCGAGGTCGTCGGGCGCCTCGACGTAGAAGTCCATGGGCGCGGCGCTGAGCGCGCGGATCTCGGCGAGCTGCGCGATCGTGAGGTCGCTGGGCACGTTGACCGAGTCGGCGCCGAGCCGCTCCCACACGCCGAACGAGGCGGGGTTGACCGGGCCGACCAGCGCGGACACCTTGAACGTGGTGTCGGCCGGCAGCCGTCCGGCCGCGCGCATCCGGTGCAGCGTCCACAGCACGCCCTCGTCGGCCACCAGCAGCGAGCGCACCCCGAGGGCGGTCGCGCGCTCGGCGTCCTCCACGCACTGGGCGAGCTGGTCGCGGCCCCGGGCGCGCGGCCCCGAGCCGGGGTACGCGCGGGCGCCCGCGCCCGGCTCCCACGAGCCGCGCGGGCCGAGGAACAGGCACAGCTCGATGTCGCGGTCCGCGCAGCCGGACACCATCTCGCCGATCTCGGCGTCGGTGAGCATCCACACGCCGCTGCCCTGGCTGATGCGGTGCAGCGGGACCGCCAGCCGCTCGCTCTCCTCCAGCACGGCCGCGAGCACGGCCGGGCCCTCGCACGACGGCAGCTCGGTGCGCCAGGCGCCGCCGTCGGGGAACCGCCGGGCCGAGGACGGCGCGGGCCGCGGCCGGGCCGGGAACCCCAGGTCGAGCAGCGCGTGCTCGCCCGGCGGCCGGGCGCCCGCGCCGTCGTCGGCGGGGATCGGGTCCATCGTTCCTCCAGTCATCTGTCGAGATCCGGGCGGAGCAGCACCTTGCCCGCGTCCGGCGCGGCGCTGAGCTTGAGCGCCGTCTCGAACTCGGCCAGCGGCAGCTCGTGCGTGATCAGCGCGGCGGGGCGCAGCACCCCGCTGCCGAACGCGCGCACCGCGTACGCCCAGTCGGCCGGGCCCGCGCCGAACACCGTGTGCAGCGTGAGCGCCCGGGTGACCAGCAGCGTGGCGGGCACCGCGTCGGCCGGATCGCCGGGGATCCCGGTGAGCACGGCCCGGCCGCCGCGCCGTACCAGCGCCACCGCCGCGTGCGCGGTCCCGGACGCGCCCGCGGTCTCGACGACCACGTCGAACGCGCCCTCGGCCGCCTCGCCCGGCCGGTGCGCGACCGTCGCCCCGGCGGCCAGCGCGGCCTCGGCCCGTTCGGCGCGCGGGTCGATCGCGGCCAGCCGCGCCGGCGAGGCGGCGGCCAGCAGCTGGAGCGCGAGCATGCCGAGGGTGCCGGCGCCGACCACCGCGGCGGTCTCGCCGGGCCGCAGCGCCGCGTGCCGCACCGCGGAGGCGATCACCGCTGCGGGCTCGAGCAGCGCCGCGGCGCGCAGGTCGGCGTCCGGCGGCAGGACGTGCAGCAGCCGCGCCGGCACCAGCAGGTGGTCGGCGAACGCGCCGGGACGGGTGAACCCGGTCTCGTCGTAGCGGTCCAGGCACAGGTTGGGGGCGCCGTTGCGGCAGTGCGCGCAGCCCTGGCAGCCGCGGAAGCCCTCGCCGACCACCTTGGCCCCGACCAGGGCCGGGTCGGTTCCAGGGCCGACCGCCGCGACCGTCCCGGACCACTCGTGCCCCGGGGTGATCGGGTACGAGACGAACTCCGGCGGCCGGGCGCCCTCGTACAGCTCCCGGTCGCTGCCGCAGAGCCCGGCCGCGGCGACCCGGACGAGCGCCTCGCCGGGGCCGGGCTCGGGCCGCTCCGACCGGACCATCCGGAACCGGCCCGGCTCGTCCACCAGCACCGATCGGTTCACCGGTGCTCCCCGGCGCGGCCGGCGGCGCGCTTGGCGGTGCCGTCGCGCAGATGCCAGTCGTCGGCGAAGAGGTCGAAGTCTGCGTCGCGGCGGGGGAACTCGGCGACCGCGTCGAGGTCGAGCGAGACGCCCAGGCCGGGCTCGGTGGGCACGGCGAAGTAGCCGTCCACCACCTCGGGCGCGCCGTGCGCGATGCCCGCGATCTCGGCGTCGGCGAAGTCGTTGAAGTGCTCCAGGATCTTGAAGTTGGGCACGCAGACGCCCAGCTGGAGGCTGGCGGCGGTGAGCACGGGACCGCCCACGTTGTGCGGCGCGAGCTGCACGTAGTAGGTCTCGGCGGTGGCGGCGAGCTTGCGCGTCTCGGCGATCCCGCCCAGATGCCCGACGTCCGGCTGGATCACGTCCGCGGCCTGCAGCTCCAGCAGCTCGCGGAACTCGATCCGGTCGTGGATCCGCTCGCCGGTCGCGATCGGCAGGCCGGTGTGCGCGGACACCTTGGCCAGGGCCTTGAGGTTCTCCGGCGGGCACGGCTCCTCCAGCCAGGCCGGATCGTAGGGTTCGAGCAGCCGGGCGAGCCGGATCGCGGTGGCGGGGGAGAAGCGGCCGTGCATCTCCACCAGCAGCTCGCACTCGGGGCCGATGGCGTCCCGGACCGCCTCGACCAGCGAGATCGAGCGCATCGTCTCGGCGTGGTCGAGTTCCAGCCGGCCCGCGCCGAACGGGTCGAGCTTGAGCGCCCGGTAGCCGCGCTCCACCACCCGCCGGGCCGCGACGTGGAACTCCTCGGGGGTGCGGTCGACGGTGTACCAGCCGTTGGCGTACGCCTTCACCCGGTCGCGCACCTTGCCGCCCAGCAGCCGCCACACCGGCTGGGCCAAGGCCTTGCCGACGATGTCCCAGCAGGCCGTCTCCACGCAGGCGATGCCGGACATCACGATCTCCCCGGCGCGGCCGAAGTCGCCGTACTTCATCCGGTGGACCAGGTCCTCGATGTCGAACGGGTCGCTGCCGACGACGTGCCGCCGCCCGGCCTCGGCCAGGTAGCCGAGCAGGGCGTCGGTGTGGCCCAGCATCCGGGCCTCGCCGACCCCGGTGAGGCCCTCGTCGGTGTGGACGGTCACGTAGGTGAGGTTCCGCCAGGGGGTGCCCACGACATGGGTACCGATCTTGGTGATGCGCACGGCTCTGCTTCCTTGGACTCCGCGGATGGTCTTCAGCTAGCACTTGCTTGCGTTAGCGCTAACACAGCTGGGATCACTCCTCCTCGGACAGGGCTCGGCTCGCGGTGGTCGGGGTCGGCGGGGGTCAGCGGGCGGGCATCACGGCGGTGCTCTCCCGGACGACCAGCTCAGGTTCGACGGTGCGGCGCGGCGCCCCCTCCGCGCCCGCGATGCGCTCCATCAGCAGCTGGAAGGCGTACCGTCCCACCTCCCCGAACGGCTGCCGGACGCTGGTCAGCGGGGGTGCGAAGTACGGCGCCTCCGGAACGTCGTCGAAGCCGGCCACGCTCACCTCCTCGGGCACGCGCCGGCCCGCCTCGCGCAGCGCGCGCAGCAGCCCCAGCGCCATCGGGTCGTTGGCGGCGAACACCGCCGTCACCTCCGGGTCGGCCGCCAGCAGCCGGCCCTGCTCGTAGCCGGACCGGGCGCTCCAGTCGCCCGGCAGCGGATCGGGCACCCGGCGGCCCTCGGCCTCCAGCGCCGCGCGCCACCCGGCCACCCGCTCGCTGGCGTCGATCCAGTCGATCGGGCCGGCCACGTGCCAGACCGTCCGGTGGCCGAGGCTGAGCAGATGGCGGGTCACCCGTTCGGCGCCCGCGCGGTGGTCCACCGCCGCCACCGGGACCGGCAGGTCGTCGCCCGCGCCGACCACCACCGCGGGGAAGTCCGGCGGCAGTCCGCGCAGCCCGTCGGCCGCCGACCGGTGCGGCGAGATCACCACGATCCCGTCGACCGACTGCGAGCGCAGCCGTTCCACCGCGTCCTGGATGGACCGGCGGGTGAGCGAGCTGACGCTGGCGATGCTGACCATGTGCTCGGCGCCGCGGGCCGCCCGCTCGATCCCGTAAAGGGTCGAGGCGGGCCCGTAGAGCGTGGTGTCGAACGAGACCACGCCCAGCACCTGGGACCGGCCGGTGACCAGTACCCGCGCGGCCGAGTTGGGCCGGTAGTCCAGCTCGCGCATCGCCGCCAGCACCCGGCCGCGGGTCTCCGGCCGCACCTTCTCGGGGGAGTTGAGCACCCGGGAGACCGTCATCGCCGAGACCCCGGCGAGCGTGGCGACGTCCTCCATCACCGCCGCCCGCGGGCGCGGCGCGGACGGCCCGCCCATACCCGCGCTTCCGCCCGTGCTCCCGCCGGTGCCCGCGGCATCGGCGGGCGGCGGGGCCGGGGGGGCGGTCATGTGATCTCCTCCACACCTGATCGGGTGGCCTGATGTTTGCGCTAACGCGGGTGTATGTCAATACCCCCGGCCAGACTCGTGATAGCGCGAACATTCCGTCGCTGGTGAGCGTGTGTGAGCGCGCGCGGCAGGGTCAGAGGTACCGGCCCTCCCCGTCGGACCGCCCGTAACCCCAGACGGACCCGTCGGCGGCGGACATCGCCGAAGTGCGGGCCTCCGCCATCGCCTCCTGGACCGCCCGGCGGGCGGCGTGCCGGCGTGCCGCGTCGGCGGCCGAGGCCAGGACGGACTCGGTCCCGTACCGGCGCGTTTCCTGGTCGACCGCGCAGTACAGGTCCCTGATCGCCGAGACCTCCGGGCCGGTCGCGTTCGGCTCGTGGACCGGCATCAGCTCCCAGAGCCGCTTGAAGTAGACGATCTCGATCGCGTCCGCCTGCACCGGCCTTCCCGCCGTTCCGAGGATGGGGACTCCGCTTGGTTCCTACCCTGGAACGGTGCCCGAAGATCGGCCTGAAGCGGCCGCGGTCAGGCCGCGTGGACGGTGGTTCCCGTGTCCGCGTCGCGATGAAGGGGCGTTGCCCGCCCGGAACACCGGTGTGGGATTCGCCGTCGCTCTCGTAGGGGGCAGCGGCCCGTCACGGGGCCGCGCAGCTCGATCGGCTCGCGTTCGGTCACCCGGACGGGGGCGAAGGACAGCGCGACGCCGAGGACCAGCGGCACCGCACCCGCCAGCGCGACCAACCCGATCCCGTGGACGAACTCGCTCAGCACCATCAGTATGCCGAGCAGGGTGAGCGGAGTCCTGGTCCTTATCAGCTTCGAGAACATGCGGTCTTCCTCCAAGGGCGGGGGGCGTTCAGCGGCGGGCCGCGGCGAGCACGGTGAGGAGGGGCACCACCCGTTCGCCCGGCACGGCGTACTGGCCGCGCGCGGTGGTGCGCAGCCAGCCGGCCGCGACCAGCTGGCGCAGGTGGTGGTAGAGCTGCCCGGTGGTGCCGAGCCGCTCGTGCGCGGCGAGCTCGGCGGTGGTGCGGGCGCCGCACAGGATCTCCCTGAGCAGCAGCAGCCGGACCGGGTGGGCCAGGGCGGAGAGCGTGTCGGCGGCCTGCGACCAGTCGTCGGCGAGCAGGCCGGCCGCCGGGCGGGCCTGCTGCCACTCGTAGTGCTCGCCGGCGGGCAGCGTCACCGACCCTGTGAACAGCACGGCGTCGTCGAGGCGCTCCTTCAAGGCGGTCAAGGCCCAGAACGCGTCCGGGGCGGCCTCTTCGGCCCCGGACGGGCCGGGGCCCCTTTCGATGCTCTTCTCAGCGCCCTCTTCCAGGCCCTCTTCCAGACGCGCCACGCGCTCTTCGAGCCGGGCGAGCCGTTCCGCGAGCGACTCGCTCGCCGCGTCGCCGTTCACCGTCATGACTTCATAATTACGTAGAAACGTAATTCCATCAAGACGGCGGCGGGTGCCGCGGGACTCAGTCGCCGGTCATGGCGCGCCATCGCCGGTCGGCGGCGGGCCGCCAGGCGTCGTGGCGCTCGTGGAAGAGGGCGAAGGCCCTGGCGCCGGTCCAGCCCTCGGGGAGCAGCTCGACCGGCAGCCCGGGGTCGAGGAAGGGGAAACGGCGCCATTCCTGGACGAGCCGGGTGTGCGCGGCGAACGTCTCGGCGTCGTCCGAGGGCCGCAGCGCGCCGACCGCGTCGAGGAAGTCCTCGTAGGCGGGCTCGATCTCGTCCAGGTTCCACGCCTGGCGGGCGACGCGGCGCGCCTCGGTCAGATCGCCGAGGCGGCCGACGAAGAGGGTGGAGGTCTCCGCGACGCCGATCTCCTCCAGCATGTCGCGGACGTCGCCTTCCCGCTCGGGATGCGGGGTGACCCACACGCCGGGGGCGAGGTTGCCCAGGCCGTTCCAGGCCAGCCGCGTGCGCAGCAGGTGGCGCAGCTTGCGGTTGGTCTCCGGGACGCCGGCCAGGACCAGCAGCCAGCGGGCGTCCCAGTCCTCCATGGGCCGGCCGAAGCCGTAGATCCGCTCGGTGCCGTCGGTGAGGAGGCGGCGGCCGGACGGGGTGAGGTGCCACCGGGTGCGGCGGCCGTGCCGCTCGCCGGCGAGCCAGCCCTCGGTGGCGCTGCGGGCCAGCGCCTGCCGGACGGCCTTCTCCTCCACGCCGAGCAGCCCGAGCGCCTCCAGGAACGCGGCCGTCCACACCGGCTGCCCGGCGGGCAGTGCGAACTCGCCCAGGACGGTCAGCAGCAGCGACCGGGCGCTGGCCGCGCCGAGTTCCCTCCGGCGCCGGAACTCCGGCTCCGCGGGCGCGTACGCCTCCGCCGCCGCGCCGCGAGCGGCCTCCGTGGTCGCGCTCATGTCACCCCTCTGCTCGCCGCCGTCGTAAACACTCTACAGAGTCTTGACGTTGAGAGCTGTATTTGTGGAGCATGGAGTTCGCAACCGGCGGGAGGACGACCTCATGACCAGCCTCGGGACCGAGCGGCCCACGACCGACCAGCCCACCGGCGCCGATCCGCCGGCCGGGCCCCGGGTCGAGTTCCGGGTCGAACCGTCGCGCTACCGCCACTGGCGGATCGGTGTCGACGGCCAGGTCGCCACGCTGACCATGGACGTCGACGAGGACGGCGGCCTGGTCCCCGGCTACGAGCTGAAGCTGAACTCCTACGACCTGGGCGTGGACATCGAGCTGTACGACGCCGTCCAGCGGCTGCGGTTCGAGCACCCCGGGGTCCGCACCGTGGTGATCACCAGCGGCAAGGAGAAGGTCTTCTGCGCCGGGGCGAACATCAGGATGCTCGCGGCGGCGCCGCACTCCTGGAAGGTGAACTTCTGCAAGTTCACCAACGAGACCCGCAACGGCATCGAGGACGCCACCGCCAACTCCGGCCAGACCTACCTGGCGGCCGTCAACGGCACCGCGTCGGGCGGCGGGTACGAGCTGGCGCTGGCGTGCGAGCACATCATGCTGGTCGACGACCGCTCCTCGACGGTGTCGCTGCCGGAGCTGCCGCTGCTGGGCGTGCTCCCGGGCACCGGCGGGCTCACCCGGGTCGTCGACAAGCGGCACGTCCGCCGCGACCTGGCCGACCACTTCGCCACCAAGGCCGAGGGCGTCGGCGGCGGGAAGGCGGTGGCCTGGCGGCTGGTGGACGAGGTCGTCTCCCGCACGGCGTGGCGGGAGAAGGTCGCCGCGCGCGCGGCCGAGCTGGCCGGGCGGTCGTCCCGTCCCGCGGGCGCGACCGGCATCGCGCTGACACCGCTGGCCAAGACCCGCACCGACACGGAGATCGCCTACCGGTACGTGTCGGCCGAGCTGGACCGTGACGCCCGCGCCGTCCGCATCACGGTCAAGGGCCCCGACACCGACGCGCCCGCGGACGCCGCCGCGATCCACGCCCAGGGCGCCGGCTTCTGGACCCTCGCCCTCGCCCGCGAGCTGGACGATCTCATCCTCGACCTGCGCACCAACGAGCTCGACCTGGGCAGCTGGGTGTTCCGCACCGCCGGGGACGTTCGGCAGGTGCTGGCCCACGACCGGCTGCTCCTGGACAACGCCGGCCAGGACTGGCTGGCCAACGAGATCCTGCACTACCTCAAGCGCACGCTGAAGCGACTCGACGTCACCAGCCGCAGCCTGATCGCGCTGATCGAGCCGGGAAGCTGCTTCGCCGGATCGCTGCTGGAGGTCGCGCTGGCCGCCGACCGCACGTTCCACCTGGCCGGGGTGTTCGAGGACGTCGACCCCGGCGCCGCGCCCGCCGCCGTCACCGTGGACGCGATGAACCTGGGCCCGCTGCCGATGGGCAACGGCCTCACCCGCCTGGCCACCCGCTTCGCGGGCGACGAGGCGGCGCACGCCGCCGTCCGCGAGGCCGCCGGCGAACCGCTGGAGGCCGCGGCCGCCGAGCGGCTCGGCCTGGTCACCTTCGCGCCCGACGACATCGACTGGGACGACGAGGTCCGGATCGCGATCGAGGAGCGGGCCGGCTTCAGCCCCGACGCGCTGACCGGGCTGGAGGCCAATGTCCGGTTCGCCGGCCCGGAGACGCTGGAGACCAAGATCTTCGGCCGGCTGGCCGCCTGGCAGAACTGGATCTTCAACCGTCCCAACGCCTCCGGCCCCGACGGCGCGCTGCGCCGCTACGGCACCGGCCGGCGCGCCGACTTCGACCGAAAGCGAGTCTGAGATGACCGCCTCCGCCGACTACGGCGAGAAGATTCCCAATAACGTCGACCTGCACGAGGACCGCCGGCTCCAGCGCGCGCTGGAGTCGTGGCAGCCCAACTTCCTCTCCTGGTGGGAGTCCATGGGCCCCACCCTGCCCACCCAGGACGTCTACCTTCGCACCGCCGTCGACGTCGGCCGCGAAGGCTGGGCGCACTTCGGGCACGTGGCCATGCGCGACTACCGCTGGGGCATCTTCCTGTCCGAGCGCGATCCCGACCGCCGCATCGGCTTCGGCGCCCACAAGGGCGAGCCCGCCTGGCAGAAGGTGCCCGGCGAGTACCGCGCCGACCTGCGGCGGCTCATCGTCATCCAGGGCGACACCGAGCCCGCCAGTGTCGAGCAGCAGCGCAACCTGGGCGCCACCGCGCCGAGCCTGTACGACCTGCGCAACCTGTTCCAGGTGAACGTCGAGGAGGGCCGTCACCTCTGGGCGATGGTCTACCTGCTGCACGCCCACTTCGGGCGCGAGGGCCGCGAGGAGGCCGAGGAGCTGCTGCACCGCAACTCCGGCAGCGAGGAGTCGCCGCGCATCCTCGGCGCGTTCAACGAGGAGACGCCCGACTGGCTGTCGTTCTTCATGTTCACCTACTTCACCGACCGGGACGGCAAGTACCAGCTCGGCACGCTGAAGGAGTCCGGCTTCGACCCGCTGAGCCGCACCTGCGAGTTCATGCTCAAGGAGGAGGCCCACCACATGATGGTGGGGACGACGGGCATCGACCGGGTCGTCGAGCGGACCGTCCAGTTGATGCTGGAGCACGACACCGACGACATCGCCCCGTACGGGGGCATCCCGCTCGGGGTCGTGCAGAAGTACCTCAACTTCCACTACTCGGTGTCGCTCGACCTGTTCGGCGGCGAGACCTCCAGCAACGTCGCCAACTATTACACCGCCGGGCTGAAGGGGCGCTGGATGGAGGGCCGGCGCAAGGACGACCACCGCCTCACCGACGACGCGGTCATGGTGGACGCCCTGGTCGACGGGACGATCGGGCAGACCGAGGTGGCCGCCCTGGTCGGGCTCAACACCGACCTGCGCCGCGAGTACGTCGCCGACTGCCAGAGCGGCGTGAACCGGTGGAACCGGATCCTGGCCGACGCCGGGCTGCCCCAGCGGCTCAAGCTGCCCAGCGTCGCGTTCAACCGCCAGGTCGGCGCGTTCGCCGGGATCGAGGCCACGCCCGACGGGGAGCCGCTCACGGCGGAAGAGTGGGCGGCGCAGAAGGGCGCCTGGCTGCCCGACGACGTCGACAAGGCGCACGTGCGGTCGCTGATGCGGCCCGTCCACGAACGCGGCAGGATCGCGAGCTGGATCGCCCCGCCCCGCAACGGCATCAACGGCCGCCCGTTCGACTACGACTACGTGCACCTGGCCTGAGGCCGCCGGGGCTCAGGTGCTCGCGACGTCGGGTGCCGCGACCCTGCCGGGCCTGTCACCGGCGGGACGCGCGTCGTCCGCGGAGCGCAGGGCCTCGGCGCACGTGGCGAACACGCGCGCCGCCCGTGGATGGCCGGTCGTGTACGCGGCCCTCGCCAGGTCGTCGGCGTGCAGGGCCGCGGTCGGCCGGTCCAGCTCTCGCGGGCTGGCCTGGAGCAGCTCCAGCGCGTCCGGATGCCCGGCGGCCGCGGCGACCGTGAGCAGGGAGATCGCGTCCTCGTCCCGGCCGGGCGCGGCGGCTATCAGCACCGCCGCCTGGTAGACAGCGTGCGGATCGCGGGCCTGGACGCGGCGGACGAGCGCGCTGCCGACGGGGCCGTGCGCCGCGAGCACATCGTGCTGGACGGCGGTCAGCAGGATCGGCCCGGTGAGCCCGCCGCCCTGGGGGACGGGCCCGTCCGCCGTGCCGTACCCGTCCGGCTCGGGCGAGGGCGGCGGGGCGTCGGGGAACACGAGGCGGGCCGGCGCGGCCCCGGTACGCGACGACGCAGCGGACGGGCCGCGTGGCCCGGCCGGACGGCGCCGCTGCGCCAGCCCGAGCCGTTCGGCCTCCTCCTCGGCCTCGCGGAGCATCTCCTGCCAGCGGGGCAGCGCGTCACGGCCCGGATCGTCGGCGATGATGCCCTGCTCGTGCGCGATCCGGTAGCAGGACAGCACGAAGGTGGCCACGAACCCGTGGTCGGGGAGGCCCTTGCGGTGCCCGTTGAGCGTCTCGCTGAGCGCGGTCTTGGAGAGCGGCGGCAGGCTCGCCACGCCGCCGGGGACCGGGTAGGTCTGCTCCAGCCGGGCCGAGGTCTTGACGATCAGCGAGTACGCGGGGGAGCCGCAGGCCTGGTGAAGCGCCAGCAGGTCGCGCAGAAACCGGTCGCGCACCGGGTGGTGCGGGTACTTCTTTCTGGCCATGGCGTTCCATCGTCGTCGCCGGGTAACGGCCCTCTCGAAGGGGGAACGGATGCCGTTCGAGGACCTTCCTTCAGAGCGGTCCCAGCATCCCACGCGTCCCGCGGCGGTTATGCGTCATCTGCCACTCTCGCCGTAACTTTCACAGATCCCGGGCGAGGTCGCGCAGGATCGTGCGGCTGGCCTCGGGCGGTGCCGCCCGAACGGCCAGGAGGTCGAGGGCCTGCCGGTAGAAGGAGACCTCGTCGGCGCCGTCGACGTAGCGGGCGGAGGCGAGCTGCTCGAGGAAGACGATGTCGCCCAGCTGGCCCTGGCGCATGTCGAGGAGCACGATCGGGCCTCCGGCGGCGGGCCCGGCGGCGCGGAACGGCAGCACCTGAACGGTGACGTTCGGCAGTTCGGACATGTCGATCAAGTGCTGCAACTGGCGGAAGAGCGTGGCGCGTCCCCCGATGGGGCGGCGCAGCACCGACTCGTCGATGATCGCCCACAGCCGGAGCGGAGGCCTCTGCCGGAGGACCCGCTGCCGCAGCAACCGCACCTCCAGCCGCCGTTCCAGGGACCGGGCCGGCTCGCCGCCGTGCCCGAGACGGATCGCCGCGGCGGCGTACTCGGGCGTCTGCAGCAGACCCGGCACCCGCTGCACCTCGAACCCGCGGACGCACCCGGCCGCCTGCTCCAGGCCGACCAGCCGCTCGAACCAGGACGGGATCACATCGGCGTAGGCCGCCCACCAGCCGGGGCTGTTGGCCTGCCGGGCCAGCTGCAGCAGCGTCACCCGCTCGGCCTGGTCGGTGACGCCGTAGCGGTCGCACAGGCCGATGACCTCGCGCAGCCGGCAGCCCGTCCCACCGCGTTCCAGCTCGGCGATCTCGGCGGCACCCACCTGGATGGCCGCGCCCGCCTGCAAGGGCGTCAGCCCGCTGGTCTCCCGCAGCCGCCGCAACCGCGCCCCGAGCAGCATCCGGTGCAGCGCGGGCCCCGGATCGCCGGCCGCCGGCAGATGATCGCCCGGGTGTTCGTCAGTGAGAGCGCCCATGTCCCCTTCTACGCGCGCGACCGCCCACGGCCCCGACCGACGGCCGACCGGGGAGTCATGCACGGTGTCACGCTACACGCACGGTGTCACGCTACCCGTCTCGCGTGGACCCCGCCCACCCGTGTGTCCAGGTGAGCCTCGGGAGGGGCGGGTCGCCCCGCCCCTCCCGAGGAGCGGACGACCCGTCAGATGGCCTTGGCGAGTCCCTCCCACCGCACGGTCCAGGCGCCGTCGGGGAAGCCTGGAGCGTTCCGATCCGGGGCGCCGTCCCAGCCCGCGCACATCAGCGCGACCGCGTACAGCAGCCCGCCCGCGCCCGGGAAGTACGGCGACGGCACGCCCTCCCTCCCGCTCGCCGGGAGGCCCTCGGCGGTGAAGCCGAACCTCGGGTGCAGCAGGAAGTCGACGGCCCGGGCCGGGTCGCCCAGGCGCGCGGCGTTCATCGCCAGCACCGGAAAGTCCCAGCTGTAGAGGTCGTCGACCGGCCAGCTCTCGTACACCTGCCGCGCCGTCGCCCGCATCGTCGGGACGTCCACACCGTCGCCCGGCAGCATCGCGAGCGGGGCGATCGGGTCCGGATGGTCGGTGGCGTGCGCGGTCCACATGTCCCGGACGCCCTCGTACAGCACGTACTTGCCGTCCTGGACGGGCAGCGGGGCCAGGCCTGCCAGCACCTCGTCCCAGCGGCGGTCGCGGCCCAGGCCGAGCCGCCTGCGCCACGCCGCCGCCGTCCGCAGCCCGAAACGCCAGTACGACAGCTCCAGCACAGGGTTCTCGGTGACCTTCGGATCGCTCTGCTCGTTCGCGGGGACCACCGGCGGGCCGAGCACGTACCGCCCCGTCGCCTCCTCGCGGAAGGCGAACGAGGCGAGGAAGTCGGCCGTGGCGAAGACGACGTCGCGCCACTTGTGGAGCGTGGCCCGGGTCGGGGCGGGCCCGGTACTCCAGCTCGGCGAAGAAGATCGGATGCGGCATCTGCCAGAGCAGCAGCGCGTTCTGCAGACCCGGCGAGTCCCGACCCTCGGGCGAGGTCATCTTGGTCCACCGGGCGCCGCGGAAACCCTGCCGCCGCGCCCGCTCCAGCGCCGACGGCAGCTGGTCGCGGTACACGCCCAGGCTGCGGTCCAGCAGCGGCCAGCGTTTCCACAGCGCGTGGTGGGCGCTGTGCCACACGATCATCTCCATGTGGAACTTGCCGAACCAGCCGTTGTTGACCAGGCCGGACTCCTGCGGCGGATGCTGACCGCTCTCGTTGACCGCCATCGAGAACTGGCTGTGCACGATGCGGCGTTCCAGTTCCCTCCAGCGCGGGTCGCGGCTGCCGGACAGGTCGACCGCGCCGCCGGACCGCCAGAACTCCGGCCACCACCCGGCGGCCGCGCGGGCGACGGACGCGGCGGGCGGCGCGCCCGTCCGGGCCCCGTCGCCGCGCGGGTCGTCGGGGTAGAACAGGCAGGTCAGCTCGATCCGCCGGCCACGGGCGCCGGTGAGGGTGCGGCGGTGACCGCCGCCGTTCCGCTTCAGCTTCCCGGCCGCCGCGTTCCAGGTCAGCGCGACGTGATAGGCGGTGTCGTCCATGCGGTGCGTGATCCGGGCCCGTGCCGCGCCCTGGGGACGCAGTTCGGTGCTGTGCGCGTCCGGACGGTCCCAGAACCCGACGAACGGCGCCGAGAACTTCCCCTGCCCCTCCGCCGTCGCGTACGGGAAGTCCACGTACACGGTGAGCCGCCCCGTCTCCACCAGCGGGGAGTCGACCCGGACCGCGATCGCGTCCAGCGTCGGATGGCAGGCGGTCTCCACCGTCACCGGCGCGCCGTCGAAGGTGAACCGGCTGGTGAGGATGCCGGTCCACAGGTCGAGGCGCTGGTGGCGGCCGGTCAGGTCGGCCTCGGTGGCCTCCCGTCCGCCGGAGGTCCGCAGCGACAGGCCGATGCGTCCCAGGTTGATCCGGTGCGGGTTGCCGCGCAGCCAGTTGTAGAGGTCGGGGTGCCCGGCCTCGTCCGTCCAGTACCGGATGGGACGGCCGTAGGTGTCCCAGGCCGTGCCCTGGTAGTCCTCCAGCTTCTGCCCTTCGGGCAAGGGGTCCTCGTGCCAGCCCCATTGGGACATGGTCGCGAACGGCAGGAACGTCTGCAGGCCTGTGATGTCGGCTCCGAAGGCGATGTTGCCGTTGCCGACCTGGAGGGGGAGTCCGGGGTCGCTGGCGGTGCGCTCGATGGCGTGCCGGGCCACGACCTTCTCGCGGTCGATCCGTTCATGGCCGGGGCGTCCGGCCGGGGCGGTCTCGTCGGCGTGCGCGGCGGGGGAGGCGAGCAGGGAGGCGGCGGTGGTGCCGCCGGCTCCCTTCAACACCGTTCTGCGCTTGAGCAAGCAGGTCTCCTGGGGTGCGGGGTGGGGACGGAACCTTGTTCAGTTGTTGTCCTGCGGGACGCCGTTGATGAGCACGTTGGTCAGCCGCAGCCCCTGGACGTGCTCCAGCAGCATGGGCGTCTCGACGTCGTCGAACGTGGCGTCGGTGATGGTGACGTTCGTGATCGGGGAGCGCTCGTACCCGCGCAGGTACAGCGCGTACTTCCCGCCGTTGCTGGTCAGGTCCTCGACGTGGACGTCGCGCACGGTGGGGGTGAAGGCGCCGGCGTCGCCCTCCTCGTAGAAGAAGTTGATCCAGATGACCTCCTGGCCGACCTCCAGGACGGTGTTGCGGCGGAAGTACACCTGCTCCACCACGCCGCCGCGCACCGAGTTGGTCTTGATGCGCAGCGCCCGGTCGAGGTTGGGGCTGTTCATCACGTTGTCCTCGGCGAACACGTTGCGCACCGACCCCGACATCTCGCTGCCGATGACGACGCCGCCGTGCCCGTCCCGCATCGTGTTGCCGTCCACGACGATGTTCTCGCTGGGCACGTTGACGCGGCGGCCGTCGTTGTTGCGGCCGGACTTGATGGCGATGCAGTCGTCGCCGTTGTCGAAGTCGGAGTCGCGGATGACCACGTCCCTGCTGGACTCGGGGTTCACGCCGTCGTTGTTGGGGCCGTGGCTGTCGAGGGTGACCCGGTCGACGAGCACGTTCCGGGACAGCACCGGGTGCACCATCCACATCGGGGACCCGACGATCCGCACGCCCTGGACGAGGATGTTCTCGCTCTCGTAGAACTGCACGAAGTTGGGCCGGAGGTAGTGGCCCCCGCCGAACCGGCGCTGCTTCACCGGCACCCCGCTCTCGCCCATCCGGAACAGCTCGGCGCGATCGGCGGCCTGCGTGGCGCCGGCCCAGTTCCACCAGTGGTCCGCGTCGCCCTGGCCGTCCAGCGTCCCGCTGCCGGTGATCGCCACGTTGCGCGCCTTCCGCGCGTACACGAACGGCGAGTAGTTGTAGAGCTCCACGCCCTCCCAGCGGGTGAACACCGCGGGCAGGTAGTCGGCCGGGTCCTGGCTGAACTTCACGACCGAGCCCTCGGCCAGGTGCAGGTCGATGTTGCTGCGCAGGTGGATCGCGCCGGTGCGGAAGGTGCCGGCGGGCACCACGACCCGTCCGCCGCCCCGTCCGGCGGCGGTATTGATCGCCTTCCGGAACGCGGCGGTGCTCTCCCGCGCGCCGGTCGGGTCGGCGCCGAAGTCGGTGATGGTGAACGTGCGGCGGGGGATCTGCGGCGGCCGGACGCGTTGCCGGATCCGGTCCGCGAGCTTCCAGCCCTGTGCCGGTTCCGCGGTGCGGCCGGTGGCGGCGGGGGGCCTGTCCTGCGCGCCGGCCTCCCGGGCCGCGGCGGGGACGGACACCGCCGTGACCGCGGTGAGCAGCACCGCCGTGACGGAGGTCAGGATTCTGCGCATGGCGTTCTCCTCGGGGGCGGGAACAGCAGGAAACCGGTTTCTAGGCAGCTGGCGAGGAACTCTCGCATGCGGGACGGGGGATCGATAGGGTGGCTGAGAAACCGCTTTCTACTCTCGGAGAGAGAGTCAAACCCACGCTCATGGACACGTCAAGGCCCGGCCGCCCCGGAGCCCCCGTCACCATCGGGAGGGTCGCCGAGGCGGCGGGCGTCTCCCGCGCCACCGTCTCCCGCGTCATGAACGGCCTGGCCAGCGTCGACCCCGAGCTGGCCGGCCGGGTGCGGGAGGCCGCCGCGCGCCTGGGCTACGAGCCGAGCACCGTGGCCCGGAGCCTGGCGCTGGGCCGCACCGGCATGGTCGCCATCGTCGTGCCCGACCTGGAGAACCCCATGTTCCAGCGGGTCCTGCACGGCCTCACCGACGCGGCGGGCGAGCGGGGGCACCGGCTGCTGGTCGCCGGCTCCAACGAGGACGTCCGTGAGGAGGTCGTCCTGGCCGCGGAGGCCCGGCGCCGCTGCGACGGGCTGGTGCTGTGCGCCCCGCGGATGGGCACCGGGCAGCTGGCCGGGATGGCCGCCAAGCTCGCCCCGTTCGTGCTGGTCAACCGGGAGGTGCCGGGGATCGGCGCGCCCTCGCTCCTGGTCGACCACGCCGCCGGGATCCGCGACATCGTCGCCCATCTGCTCGCCCTCGGCCACCAGCGGCTGGCCTACCTGGCGGGCCCGCCGACCAGCGCGTCCAACCGGGACCGCCTGGACGCCCTGCGCGGCTACCCGGCCGGCCGGTTCGAGCTGGTCGAGCTGGAGTGCGGAGCGACCTTCGCCGACGGGCACGCGGTCGCCGACCAGGTGCTGCGGGAACGCGCCACGGCCATCGTCGCCTACAACGACCTGGTGGCCTTCGGGGCACTGGGCCGCCTGCACGAGCTGGGCGTCGAGGTGCCCGGACAGGTGTCGGTGGTCGGGTTCGACGACATCCCGTTCGCCCGCTACACCACCCCGCCGCTGACGACGGCCTCGGTGCCGCAGGTCGAGCTGGGGCACCAGGCGTGGCACCGGCTCTGGGCCCTGCTCGAGCGCCGCACACCGGAACCGGACGTGCGGTTCACGCCCCGGCTCGAGGTGCGCGGCAGCACCGGCCCGGCCCCCGGAGCGCTCCGCTACATGTGACGGGCGCCCGCGCCGGTGAGGTAGGCGACGACCATCTCGCCGACCATCTCCCGGTGCCGGTCGCGGTGCTCGGGCGCGGCCGGGTCGCGGCCGAACAGGGCGCCGAAGGTATGCCGGTTGGAGATCCGGAAGAAGCACAACGAGCTGATCATCATGTGCACGTCGACCGCGTCCGCGCTCGTGGTGAAGTCGCCGCGGGCGCGCCCGGCGTCCAGGATCTGGGAGATGAGCCCGGTCACCGGCGTGCCGAGGTTGGTCAGCGCCTCCGACTTGCGCAGATGCTCGGCCCGGTGGATGTTCTCGATGCTGACCAGCTTGATGAAGTCCTGGTGGGCGTCATGGTGGTCGAAGGTCAGCTCGGCCAGCGTGCGGATCGCCTCCACCGGCGCCAGATGCCGCACGTCGATGGCCGACTCGGCCGTCCTGACCTCGGTGTAGGCCTTCTCCAGGACGGCGATGTACAGCTTCTCCTTGTTGCCGAAGTAGTAGTAGATCATCCGCTTGGTGGTGCGCATGAGCGCGGCCATGTCGTCCACCCGGGCCCCGGCGTACCCGTGCCGCGCGAACTCGCGCTGGGCGACCTCGAGGATCTCCGCGCGGGTGCGTCCGGCGTCGCGGCGGCGTTCGCCGGACTCGGGGGTGACGGGCTGCGTCGACATGAGGCTCCACGGGGACGGGTTGCGCCTCATCCTAGGCGCGGCAGCGGCCGCGAGTGCTGGGCGGCCAGCCGGATCGGCGCGTTGACCGCGCCGTAACCGCGGTAGCCGCCAAACCGCTGGACGATCTCCACGAACACCCGGCCCATGGTGAGGGTGTAGAAGTGCAGGAACTCGCCGTGCTCGTCGCGGTCGTAGAGCAGGCCCAGTTCGCGCAGCGTCCGATGGCGCTCCGCGCCGAGGTCGTGGCGGGCCTCCAGGTCGTCGTAGTAGTTGTCCGGGATGGGGAGCGGGTCGGTCCCGGCGGTGCGCAGGCGGCCGATGGTGGCGGCGATGTCCCGGCTGGCCAGCGCGACATGCTGCCAGGCCACGTCGGGTGCGTGGTCGTGGGCGCCGACGTAGGCGACGTTCAGGGCCACCCGCATGCGGCCGTCCTCGGTGGAGAACGCCCGGCTGCGCAGCAGGCCGTAGGGGTCGGGCAGTTCCAGGCTCTCGTGCGGGCGCAGCCCGAGGACGGCGCGGTAGAACAGCGACGCCTCGTCGAAGTGGTGCCAGGGCTGGGTGAGCGCGACGTGGTCGATGTGCGTGATCTCCCCCGGCGGCTCGGCCGGGTCGCGGCGGTTCCGGTCGAAGTCGCCGGTCCAGCTGGGATGGTCGGGGTGGGCGGTCCGGCAGAAGAACAGTTCGGTGCCGTCGGGCGCGGCGACGGCGTCCAGCGGGGCATCGCCCGGGGCGCGCACCCTGGGCAGTACGGGGGATAGGAGCGCCTCCGCGCGCTTGACCGAGGCGGCCGGGTCGGGCGACTCCAGCCCGATCGCGCCGAGCGCCGGGCCGTCCCCGCTCTCCGCGCTCCCGGTGTTGAGCAGGACACGGGCCTCGCCCTGCTCCCACAACTCGACCGGTTTGCTCGCGTGCGTGCCTGTACGGGTGAAGCCGAGCGCGGTCAGCAGTCCGCCCAGCGGCCGCGCCCCGGGCGCGGCGAGTTCGGTGAAGGCGAACCCCGTCGGCACCACGGGCGCGGGCGGCAGGGTGAGCGCCGCGCGTGCGGGCGCCTCTTCGGGGACGTCGCCGAGACGCTCGGCGGTCTGCTCCTCCAGGTGGATCAGGGAGCGCATGGCGTCGCGCGCGGTGCGCATCGCGGCGGCCTGCCGGAAGATGTCGTTGAACACCTCCAGCGACAGCGGCCCGTCGTACCCGGTCCGCAGGACGTGCGCGACCAGCCCGGCCACGTCGAAGTCGCCCTGGCCGGGGAAGCAGCGGTAGTGCCGGCTCCAGTGCAGGACGTCCATCGGGAGCCGGGGCGCGTCGGCGAGCTGGAGGAAGAAGATCTTCTCGGCGGGGATGGCCTCGATCGCGTACGGGTCGGCGTCCCGGGACAGGATGTGGAAGCTGTCCAGGCAGACGCCCAGGTTCGGATGGTCGGCCATCCGCACGATCCGCCAGGCGTGCAGGTGGTCGTCGACGTGCCGGCCCCAGGCGAGGGCCTCGTAGGCGATCTCGACACCGTGCTGGGCGGCCCGCTCGGCCAGCAGCCGCAGCTGCTCGGCGGCCAGCGCGTCGTCGTCGATCGCGGCGGGGGAGACGTTCGAGCAGACCAGCAGCCGCGTGGCGCCCAGCCGCTCCATCACCGCGAACCGGTGCTCGGCGCGGCGCAGGGCGCGTGCGAGCGGCGCGGGCGGCACCGCCTCGAAGTCGCGGAACGGCTGGTAGAGGTCGATGGCCAGCCCGAGGTCGGCGGCCCGGGCGCGGACCTCCTCGGGGCTCATCGGGGCAGCGACCAGATCGTTCTCGAAGATCTCCACGCCGTCGAACCCGGCCGCGCCGATCGCGGTCAGCTTGTCGGCGAGGGGGCCGCTGAGCGACACCGTGGCGATGGATCTGCGCATCTTTCCGTACGCCTCCACTCATGGACGACATCAGTGGACTAACCAGTACGTTAGCGCCAGGGTCTAGGAACGTACTAGTTCGTCCATTACAGTTGTGCTCCACGTCACAGGCCTCCGTCTCACAGGAAGGGATGCGATGCGACCCTGCCGGTACGGCCTCATCGGCGCGGGCATCGGGGCGTCCCTGTCGCCCGCCCTGCACGAGGCCGAGGGCGCCCACCACGGCCTCGACCTGTCGTACGAGCTGATCGACGTCGAGCGACCGGGAACGCCCGCCGGGCTCGGCCGGCTGCTGCGCGAGGCCGCGGCGGCGGGCTTCGCGGGAGTCAACGTCACACATCCGTTCAAGCAGCAGGTGATCGCCGAGCTGGACCGGCTGTCCCCGCAGGCCGCGGCCGTCGGGGCCGTGAACACGGTCGTCTTCGACGGCGGCCGCGGGACCGGGCACAACACCGACGTGTTCGGCTTCGCCGAGTCGTTCCGGCGCGGCCTTCCGGAGGCCGCGACCGGGCACGTCGTGCAGCTCGGCGCCGGCGGCGCCGGGGCGGCCTGCGCGTACGCCCAGCTCACCTCGGGCACGGAACGGCTGACGGTCGCCGACCCCGATCCGCGCCGCCGGGACGACCTGGTGCGGACCTTCGCCCGCTCGTTCGGCCCCGGCCGGATCGGCGGCGTCGCCCGGGACGGCCTGGAGGAGGCGCTGCGCTCGGCCGACGGTGTGGTCAACGCCAGCCCGGTCGGCATGCGGGCCCATCCCGGCACGCCGCTGCCCGTCGAGCTGCTGCACCCCCGCCTGTGGCTCGTCGATGTCGTCTACATGCCCCTGAACACCCCGCTGCTGGAGGCCGCGCGCGCCCGCGGCCTGCGCGCCCTCGGCGGCGCGGCGATGTGCCTGTACCAGGCGGCCGAGGCGTTCGAGCTGTTCACCGGCCGGACGCCCGACACCGGCCGGATGTACCGCCACCTGCGGCGGCTGCTCGACGAGCGGCGGCCGGCCCACCCCTGACACCCACCCCTGACGCGTCCCCCGGAGAGTCAGCATGAGCCAGCACACCGAGGTCCCCGGCGCGGAGTCCGCGGCCGTCCGGGACCTGCCCGAACCGATGCCGCTGCGCCGCATGGTCGGCCCGGGCATCGTGGCGGTCGGCATCGGCATGGCCGCCGGCGAGATCATCCTCTGGCCGTACCTCACCTCGATCGGCGGGCTCGGGCTGCTCTGGCTGGCCCTGGCCACGCTGGTCGTCCAGCTCGTCATCAACATGGAGATCGAGCGCTACACGCTGGCCACCGGGCAGACCGTCGTGGCCGGGTTCTCCCGCTGGTGGAAGGGCTGGGGCATCCTGATCTGCCTGGCCGGCGCGTTCCAGTACGTCTGGCCCGGCTGGGCCACCAGCGGCTCGACCGTGTTCACCTACCTGGCGGGCGGCGGCGACCCGGTCTGGATCTCGGTGGCGGTCCTGGTCGTCATCGGCGCCCTGCTCACCTTCCCCAAGGTCATCTACCGGACGGTGGAGCGGGTCGAGGCGGTCAAGGTGGCGCTCACCCTGTTCTTCCTCGCCGTCGCGGCCGTCTTCGTGATCTCCGTGGCCACCTGGGGCGAGGGCGCGGAGAAGACGGTGACCGGGTTCGGGCGGATCCCGGACGGCATCACCTTCACCATGATCCTGAGCGCGCTGGGCGCGGCCGGCGCCGGCGGCGTGCACAACCTGGTGCTCAGCAACTGGATCAGGGACAAGCGCTACGGCATGGGCGCGCATGTGCCCCGCCTGGTCTCCCCGATCACCGGCCGGGAGGAGGCCGCGGGCGGCGACCGCTACGCCTTCCCGGAGGACGAGGCGAACCTGGCGCGCTGGCGGGTCTGGTGGAGGCGCGCCAACATCGAGCACCTCACCACGTTCGTCCTGGTCTGCATGGTCACGATCGGCGTGATGAGCCTGCTGGCGTACGAGACCCTGTTCGGCAGGGACGACCTGGAGTCCGACCCCTCCTTCCTGCGGATCGAGGGCGAGGTGCTGGCCGCCGAGGTCGGGGAGTGGCTCAAGCTCCTGTTCTTCGCGATCGCCGCGGTGTCGCTCTGGGCGGCGGCGATGGGGCTGCTGGACGTCATCGGCCGGGTGGCGTCGGACTTCCTGCGGCGCTACTACCTGATGGGCTCCGCCCGCTGGACCGAGGCGCGGATCTACCTGGCCGTGGTCTGGGCCGAGATCGTGCTGGGCTCGATCATCCTGCTGGCCGGCTTCGACCAGCCGATCGCGCTGCTGCTGGTGTCCACCTGCGCCGCGTCGGTCGTCACGCTGCTCTACTCGGTCCTGCTGGTCCGGCTGAACCTGCGCGACCTGCCCGGATCGGTCCGCATCCGCGGCGTCCGGCTGGCCGGGATGCTCGTCGCCATCGGGTTCTACGGGTTCTTCGCCATCGCGATGGTGGTCACCCAGATCCGGGATCTCTGACTCCGCGGCCCCGCCGGGCGGGCCGGCTCACGGCCGGCGCGGCGGCGGCGCTCGAATTGGACCGCCCGTCGATAAAGTGGCTGCTGTTGAAATCTGTCCAATCTGCTGGAAGGATTTGGCCCCCAGGAACCGGGGGAGCTTTTGTAATGCCGTGCGCTCTGGAGGGTACGCCTCTCAATGGATCTGTCGCTCCTCGCGCATATTGTTCCGCTGGTCCTCGCCGTGCTTCCCGGGTTGCATTATGACCGGTGGCGGCGCGGCGACTTGGCCCGGATACGGCGCTCGACGGTTACCGCGCAGTACGCCCGGGTGGTCATTTCCAGCACCCTTGTCACCGCTGCGACACTGACCGTTCTTGAACTGTTGCGGCAACTGGGCCCGGGGTCGTTGCTCAGCCTGGGCCAGGTGACCGGGGACGGCGCCCTGCCGGTGGCCTCGCCCGGCGTCATGACCTGGTCGGTGGCCTGCTTCCTCATGATCTCCCTGACGCTGGCGTCGCTGGCGGCCGCCGTCCTGCTGCGGCTGGAGGACGGCTCCGGCCCCTGGCGCCGCGCCCGTCCGCCCGACGGCCGGGACCGGTGGCGCCGGCTGGAGCTCGGCGATCTCGACGTCGAGTTGGAGGTCAAGCTGAGCGGCGGGGACACCTATCGCGGCCTGTACGGGAACCGCGCGGTCGACCGGGAGCAGGGGGTGCATTACATCACGCTGAACGGCCCCATCTTCGAGGTCGACGGGCACGGGAAGCCGCTGCCCTTGGACGCGCTGCACTGGGACCACATGGTGGTGCCGACGCGTTCCATCACCAGCGTCCTGATCCGGCCCGCCGACCGGCCGGAGATGCCCACCCGGCCGAGCGTCACGACACCCGTTCCCGGAGACATGCGGCCACGTCACTCGATGCCGCGGGTGACCTTCACCGGGCAGGCCAGAGCGGGTGTGCGGCGCTTTTACGAGAATCGTTTCGATCCCCGGCTCCTGGCGAAGCTCCTGGCCACCCAGATCGTTTCCATCGGCCTTGTGGGATTGCTCACGGAAATGGTCGCCTAGCCGGGCCGATAGCGCGCCGGTTCACGGTCTGCCGGAGAGGTGGTCGCGGACGCGGTCGACCAGGCCGGAGCCGGAGTCCGGCCTGCCGTCCGCGGCGGGCCTCCGGGACGGGCGGGCGGACGGTGAAGGACGCGGTCCGGCGGGCATGCCGGTGCCCACCGACCGGACCAGCCTGCCGAGTTCGGCCAGTTCCCCGGGGCCGGCGTGGCGGGCGAGCCGGGGGAGGAGGGAGGACTCCTCGTCCTGCACGTGCTCGAGGACGTCGCGGACCAGGGCCGTGACGAGCCGGTCGAAGTCGGGGTCGCGGGCGTCGGTCCGCCCGATCCTGCCGAGCAGCTTCTCCACCTCCGCGTGGTCGCCGATCTCGCGGTCGGCGAGGCTCTCGCCGTCCGGGACGAGCCTGCGGGCGGCCGGGTACAGGTACCGTTCCTCGGCCACCGAGTGGCGGACCAGCGCGACGGTCACCGCGTCGGCCCGGCGGCGCTTCTCGCCCGCCGTGGCCGCCAGCTGGAGGTCGTCGAACATGTCCTGGAGCTCGCGGTGGTCTTGGGTGAGGACACTGATGACGTCTTCCCCGTGCGGACGCATGTGATGTTCCCCCTCACGTGCCCCATGGCCCCCCGTGTCCATGGTCGATACCGCCCTACCCGGCCCCCTGGAACGAAACGGTCCGCGCGGTGGCCGGACGGGTTCCGGGACGATGCCCGTTAAAAGTGTCGATTGTCGGGCATAGGGGTTGTTCGGGACATATAGCGGAGGGGGGACGAAATGAACGCGGCATTCCCCGGAGCGCGTGAACGGAGCCCCGGATGCTCATGACCGATCCTGGTGCCGACCGGCAGCGGTGGCGTTTCGAACGGGACGCGGTCCCCTACCTCGACCAGCTGTACGCCGCCGCGCTGCGGATGACCCGCAACCCCGCGGACGCCGAGGACCTCGTCCAGGACGCCTACGCCAAGGCGTTCGCCTCATTCCACCGGTTCGAGGAGGGCACCAACTTGAGGGCCTGGCTGTACCGCATCCTGACCAACACCTTCATCAACGAGTACCGCAAGAAGCAGCGGCGGCCCGCCCAGTCGACGGCCGAGACGATCGAGGACTGGCAGCTCGCCGAGGTGGCCTCGCACACGCCCGCCGGGCTGAAGTCGGCGGAGACGGCCGCGCTTGAGCGCCTCCCGGACACGGAGGTGAAACGGGCCCTGGGCACCCTTCCGGAGGAGTTCCAGCTGCCGATCTACCTCGCCGACGTGGAGGGGTTCGCCTACAAGGAGATCGCGAACATCCTGGGCATCCCGATCGGGACGGTCATGTCGCGGTTGCACCGGGGCCGCCACCGGATGCGCGAGCAGCTGGAGGACTACGCACGCGAGCGCGGTTTCGCCGCCTCCGCCCCGTCCTGAGAGGCGGCACCCACGGCGGACGCCGGCTCGATCACCCTGGTGGCCGAGCCGGCGCCCTCGGTTTTCCGGGTGGCGCGGCGGGTAGGGACGGGCGATGCGGCGTCCCAGGATCGTGATCGTCGGAGCGGGGTTCGCCGGCTTCCACGCCGCCCGCACGCTGTCGCGGCTCGCCCGGGGCCGGGCGGAGATCGTCGTGATCAACCCGACCGACCACCTCCTGTACGTGCCGCTGCTCCCGGAGGTCGCCGGCGGCCTGCTCGACCCGCGCCGGGTCACCGTGCCGCTGGCCGCCGCGCTGCCCGGGGTGCGGCTGCTGCTCGGCGAGGCCGAGCACATCGACGTGGACGGCCGCCGGGTCCGCTACATGGACCCCGAGGGCGTGCGCGGCGAGACCGGCTACGACCGGCTGGTGCTGGCGGTGGGCAGCGTCAACAAGCTGCTGCCGATCCCGGGCGCGGCCGAGCACGCGCACGGGTTCCGCGGCGTCCCCGAGGCGCTCTACCTGCGCGACCACGTGATCCGGCAGATCGAGCTGGCCGACGCCGCCGACGATCCGGCCGAGCGGGCGGCGCGCTGCACGTTCGTGGTCGTCGGGGCCGGATACACCGGTACCGAGGTCGCCGCGCACGGCGTGCTGCTCACCGACGCCCTGACGCGCGACCGCCCGGGGCTGGACCGCCGTCCGCGCTGGCTGCTGCTGGACGTGGCCCGGCGGGTGCTGCCCGAGCTCGACGAGCGCATGTCGCGCACGGCGGAGCGGGTACTGCGCCGCCGCGGCGTCGACGTGCGGACCGGCACCTCCATCGAGGAGGCGGCCTCCGACGGCGTCCGGCTCACCGACGGCCGGTTCGTCCCCACCCGTTCGATCATCTGGTGCGTGGGGGTGCGCCCCGATCCGCTGGTGGACGGTCTCGGCCTGGAGACCGCCAGGGGCAGGCTGATCGTGGAGGAGGACCTGACCGTCCCGGGCCATCCCGAGATCTACGCGTGTGGGGACGCCGCCGCCGTGCCCGACGCGACAGGGCCGCCGGGCGCGGTCACCCCCATGACGGCGCAGCACGCCGTGCGGCAGGGCGACCGGGCCGCGCGCAACATCGCCGCGTCCTACGGGCAGGGCGTGCGCCGCCCCTACAGGCACCGCGACCTGGGCTTCGTCGTCGACCTCGGCGGCGCGCAGGCCGCGGCGAACCCGCTGCGGATCCCGCTGTCGGGAGTGCCGGCCAAGGTCGTCACCCGCGGCTACCACCTGCTGTCGCTGCCGGGCAACCGGACCCGCATCGCCGCCGACTGGCTCCTGAACGCCGTGCTGGGCCGGCAGGCCGTCCAGCTCGGGCTGGTCCGCTCCCCGCTGGTGCCGCTGGACACCGACGCGCCCGAACTCCCGCTCATCCACCACTGACCGCGCGGACGCCGCTAGATCCGACCTGGCGGGGACCCGGCGGGATCTCGCGCCTTCAGGGTGAGGGCCGGCTCCGATGGGCGGAGCCGGCGGGAGACCTGGAGGTGCGCGATGCGCCGTACCGCGCGTGCGGGCGCCGGCGGGCCGGACCGGGACGCCCCGGTGCGCCTCGCGGTGATCATCGGCAGCACCCGGGAGGGCCGGTCCGGCGAGGCCGTCGCGCGCTGGTTCGCCGACCTCGCACGCGGGCGCGGCGACCTGGACGTCGACGTCGTCGACCTGGCCGACTTCGAACTCCCGGACCGCTACCTGTGCGCGGTCACCCCCGACGTGGCCGCGTTCACCGGACGGGTGGAACGGGCCGAAGCGTTCGCAGTCGTCACCCCCGAGTACAACCACAGCTTCCCGGCCTCGCTCAAGCAGGCGATCGACTACGCCTACGACGAGTGGCGGGCCAAGCCCGTCGGGTTCGTCGCCTACGGGCACGGCTCCGAGGGGCTGTACGCGGTCGAGCACCTGCGGACGGTCTTCACCGAGCTGCACATGGCGACGGTGCGCGCCCGCGTGACCTTCGACCTGCTCGCCGGCGCCCCCGGGCCGCCGCCTGGCGGCGGCGGCCCGGCCCGGGACGCGGAGGCCATGCTCGACCAGCTCGCCTGGTGGGGCCTGGCCCTGCGCGAGGCCCGCGCGGCA